>DEXK01000019.1 GCA_002364085.1 Balneolaceae bacterium UBA3186
CGGAGCCGTCGATTTCATTGCGTTCTTGGCTCGCCAATAATTCTAATGGTCGGTTTGGTTGGAAGCTTTTTCTGAAATCGTCAGGATCTTAAGAAAAGACTCTGTTCCAAGTTTTTTGACACACATTCTATTTTTAGCATCCGCAAAGATCCCGAAATAAATTCTGGATTGTAGATGTCAGGTAATTCGTTGACAGTTTAGTAGTGGTAGTTCTAGAAAAATTCGCCCTTAGTATTTAAGACGGAAAAGAGAGCATGATCCGGATGCGTCTGCGAAGCAGAAATAATCCTTTCCGGTGAAAAACCTAGAACTGCATCTGATCGAACGAAGACCTTTAGGATTATTCAGCGCAGGATCAGTGAACCCGTCTTAAATACTTCGGCTTGATCTTTTGCTACTTTTGTATCAAGACAAAAGTAGGTACCAATCCTTTTCCGGTTGTTAGCAGGACTAAAGTCCTTGCTTGTTTATGTACGAGCTTAAGACAAGAACATAAGCTAGATGGGGATTTATCCCCGGGTTTCTAAGAACCATCTAGTAATTTATACATGTTCATGTACTTTTGTACCGATAAAAGTACACAAACCTTATCAACTACTGAATATCGATCGACTCTCCCCTTCCACTTCATACCCGTCCGACATCCAACCTGTAATACCTGCGGATAAAACCCTCACATCATTAAATCCCAATCCTTTTACTTTTTTAGCTGCATTGGGAGCTTTTCTGCACATGGGATTGGAACAATAGAAAACGAGCGTAGAATTTTTATCTAGGTTTAAATCGCTTTCTGAAAATGAATTCGAATCTAAATTCTGAGCTCCGGGAATATGAGTTGTTTGCCAACGCATGGGATCGTTCATATCAAATACATGAACGTTTTCCTGAGGTAGAATCTCATTCAACTCTTTTGTAGAAATAGATTCAAGGTTCATTACCAATGGAAGGATATTTCTGAATACCATAATAAAGTCTCTTTGATGAACAGGCTTAGCCTGCATGTTTCTTTACTTTATTAGTGACAGAAATGGATGAGTTTCTTACAAGGTTGGTGAGATTTTAATCGCACAAGCGGGACGCTTGCGCTGGGTTGGGGTTGAGGAAATTTAAAAAGTGAGTAAAATATTGTGCCACGAACTGTCACCCCCTCTTATTAGTTTAGTGAGCGTTGTCATCCTGAGGATACTTCCGAAGGATCTGCACAATGACTTAACCTTGCAGATTCTTCGCTTTCACTCAGAATGACTTTGCAAAAAGAGGCGATACAAGATCAAAAATGCTAAAAGTAACTAAAGCCGGATATCATGGAATAATCCTCCCCGAATTGGGAATAGGATTGGATTATTCGGGAACCAAAGCCGAGCATATTTTTATTTCTCATGCCCACGCCGATCATGTCCCGAGAAATAAGAAACTGAGCGTGTATGCTACTCCACCAACTGCAAAACTTATGAAATTGCGTGGTTTTGGCGGAGAAGTAAAACCCCTGGAGTTCAAACAAACACTGGAAACAGATACAGCGAAAATCACTTTATATCCCGCTGGACATATTCTCGGCTCTGCCATGACCTTCGTAGAAAGCTATCTGGGAAATCTTTTGTACACAGGCGATTATCGAACTCCATCCGCTCCTGCTACCGAAGGATTTGAACTTCCGGATGCAGTGATCGATACTTTTATCACAGAAGCCACATTCAGCCTCCCCATCTACAAATGGAAACCGGAAGAAGAACTCGCTGAACAAATTAGAAATTTTGCTACCCGAAATCTGGAAGATGGATATACTCCTATTTTCACTGCCTATAATCTGGGCAAAGCTCAGGAATTGATGTATATCTTAAAAGAGTTAAACCATCCTATGCAAATTCATGGCGCAGGATTTAAACTTTGTTCTGTTTATGAAGACTTTGGTTTTCCACTTGGTGACTACGAAACCTATCAGCGAGAAAATTGTGAAGGAAAGATCCTTATCACACCCGTTTCCGCCTTGGGGAACGGCTTTGCATCCAACGTAAAGAAAAAGCGGATCGCCTACTGTTCGGGATGGGCAGCAAATGAATCCAGACAAACACAGCTTGCGGTAGATGAGCTGATTCCACTATCTGATCACTTAGATTTCTTTGAGCTGATTGATCTGTGCAAAAAATTACATCCGAAAAAAATATTGATCACGCATACGCCGAATCCTAAAGTAGTTCAGCATTATTTGGATGAACTGGGGATTGTTTCGGGATTTTTAGATTTGGAGGCGGGCGATCATGAGTAGTTCTAGGTTGACCCTCCCCTCAATCCCCTCCTATGGAGGGGAAGCTCTTTGGTTTAGTAATAAATCTACAACAAAGAGTCTTCCTCTCTCGGGAGAGGAAACAAAGGAGAGGGTCAACCACAAATCCTCCAAACTATTTGTCATTTCGACTATAGGGAGAAATCTAAAGAACTCAGAGTTATTAAAGATATTTTTAGATGTCTCACATTCGTTCGACATGACAGAAAATGGATGTTTAAATGATTACTAAGTCAAACTCGTTCAAGCTGTTAGCCGAAACCGCCCAATCCATCTCATCAACTCGTGGGAATAATGCGAAGATCAAGCTGTTCGTGGATTATCTATCCAAGCTGGAATCCGACAAAGATGTGGAATTAGCGACTCAGTTTTTAAGTGAAGGTGCTTTTTCTTCAGTTTCCGGGAAGCGAGCATCTGTGGGACATCGAACTATTGCGACTTTAGCAGCGGAGTTTTGTGAGATCGATTATGAAAAGGTCTTCAAGCCCAGCAGAACGGCAAGCGGTTCTTCTTCTGAAACTATTCAGCGTTTATTTGAAAATATTCCTGAAGCAAAAGCTAAGTGGAAATCAGAAGATCTGACTTTACAAGAGATCAATGAGATCTTTGAATCGCTGTACATCACTTCAAAAAGAGATGCTAAGCAGCAAATACTTTTGGATGCATGGAAGAGAATGTCGCCGTTGGAAGTAAAATATTTTATCCGAATTCTTGGGCAAGGTTCACTTAGAATTGGATTCGAAACTAAAAGTGTTGAAAATGCTATTGCTAAAACATACAGCAAAGAACTAGAAACGGTTCGCTACGCCCGAATGATCTCCGGAAGTATTGGCAGAACAGCAATCATGGCAAAAAACAATACTCTCGGCGAAGCGACATTTAAGATGTTTAGTCCGATAGCTTTTATGTTGGCTTCCCCGATCGAAAGCAGAGCTGTTACCGATCTTTCAGAATATATTGCTGAGGAAAAGTTTGATGGGATGCGTTGTCAGGCTCATATTTCTGATGGCAGAATCGAGTTATTTTCCCGCGACTTAAATGAGATCACTTCTTCATTTCCTGAGATCATCGAATTCTTTTCTGATAAACAGCTTCCTGATCTGGTTTTGGATGGAGAGATATGTGTTTTCAAAGATGACACCATTCTTCCCTTTCAGCTTCTTCAAAAACGAATGGGCGTAAAAAAGCCTACGAAAAAATTACTAACTGAGTTTCCTGTACTATTTATCGCTTATGATATTTTGTATAAAGATGGAAATCCGTTATTTGATGATTTGTTATCGGTTCGTCGGGATAAACTCGAAAAGCTTTCAAAAAAATATTCTATTCCTATCACCTCACAGATGAAAATCGATAATCAGGACGATGTGGAAGAGCTTTTTCAGCGAGCACTAGATCATGGAAATGAAGGCTTGATGCTGAAGCGAAAAGATTCGATGTATGAATACGGTCAACGTAGAAAATCCTGGCTGAAAGTTAAAAAGCCGAGTGGTTCTTTGGATACTGTTATGCTATACGCTCACGCCGGAAGCGGAAAACGTGGTGGAACTTATTCTGATTTTACGCTGGGAATTTCAGTAAAAGATGATGATCGCTATGAGGAAGAATTCATCCCAATCGGGAAAGCATACGGCGGCTATTCTGATGAAGAATTGAAAAAGATGAACAAGCTCATTAAGGATATCACGCTTGAAAGGTTCGGTCCTACTTTATTGCTTAAACCTCACCTAGTCATCGAACTGGAATTTGAAGAAATCCAGATCAACAAAAGAACCAAGGCGAAATACACGCTTCGTTTCCCGAGATTCAAAGCCATTCGCTGGGATTTATCTCCATCCGATGCAGACACATTAAAAGATGTGGAACAGTTGTATCAGCAAAAAATTGATGTAGAAAGATTAAGACAGGGAAAAAATCCTTCGTTTATTTTTAACTCTTGATGGAATTAGTAATACATTTTAGCTGTTAAAATATCTCGAATATTCATATTACTTATTCATAACTATATGTCTAACTGGACGCTAAAATCTATTCCGCCACACGACTGGTTTCTATGCTTGGACGTTGAATCTTATTTCGATCATGAACATGATGTGGAAACCATATTTGAAGAAGGATTTACACGTCCCGTTCCGATTGGTGATACAGATGTGATCGTAACAGTATTTTTTAACGGTGATCCTGATTCGCCTGAGTTCCATATCGAAACCAAAGAGTCTTTATCAAAGGAAGAAATCGCTGAAGCCAATATAAGTTTGTCTAAGATCTTAGGAACTGAAATGGATATCCGACCTTTGTACGATCAGGCTTCAGAAGATCCACTTTTAGCTGATAAACTAAGTTCGTTGTACGGACTGAAAAGAATGACCAGAGCTAATTTATTCGAAGATATTCAAAACCGTATCGTAGAGATGCAAATGAATCATAAGCCCACTGCAAAGAAAATGATGTTTGCAGTTCGTGAAGCATATGGAACTGCTTTGGTTCATAACGGGAAAAGTATCCCTGCATGGCCACGAGCTCATCAGCTTATGAAAGCAGATCCAATGAGCATTCGTAAGCTTGGCCCTACCAAAAGAAAAGGCGAATATCTTACGGGATTGGCTTCAGATATGGTAGGCGGAAATGTTGATATGGAGCACATTACAAATTGTGATCCTCAAGAGGCTTATGATCTGCTAACCAGTATCAAAGGTATTGGTCCTACTGCAGGACAAGATCTTATGATGATGAGAGGCAGACCGGATGCTGTTTTTCCCAGCAACAAAAAGAAAGATGAAGAAAAAGGACTGCGCCGTTGGATCATTGCCAGTTATGGTGAAAATCCGCACACCATCAGTGAAAAGAAGTTTCAAAATTTGATCTCAAATTGGAATGGATTTGAAGGGGCTGCATTGGAGTTTTTATATGTGAATTGGATCATCAGCGAAAAAGAGAAGAAGGCTAGAGAAAAAACAGATAGGTAGTAACTGTATTCTACACTAAAATAGATCGAAATCACTTATTAGTTTTCATGATTTATTTACAAATAAAAAAGCCGACTGCATTCACAATCGGCTTAGTTTGGTTTAAAAGAATGACCTAATAATCACTCTTTGAAGAATTCAGTGCTTTTTTGATACTTGGCGGCAGAATTACTTCATCAATTACATGCACAACACCATTGCTGGCATCCATATCTGCTTTTACTACTTCAGCATTTTCGATCATAACGCTTTCTCCATTACTTTTTATGGATGCATTACTTCCCTGAATTGTTTTAGCTTTCATTGTTTTAGTAACATCGTCCGACATTACTTCACCGGGAACTACATGATAAGTAAGTACTGCTACCAACTTTTCTTTGTTTTCAGGCTTCAGTAGTTCATTTAAAACTCCCTCAGGAAGATTTTCAAACGCTTCGTTTGTTGGTGCAAAAACTGTATAGGGCCCTTCCGATTGAAATGTTGCCTCCAGATCAGCTGCTTCTACTGCTGTAGCTAATGTTGATAACGTCTCTGTTTCAGAAGTTAACTCAAGAATATTTGTTTCCTCCTGAGCTTTAACCTCGAACGAAAGGATTAATACTAGCGCTAATGTAAATAAATTTATTGCTCTCTTGAATAAGTTCATCTTGAATAGTTTTTATTAATGGTAACACTCACTTAAATAGAGATTAAAAATGATATGTTCCTATTAATAATAGAGCAGTTGATGCAAGTTCGAACTCACACTTATCAGCGCCACAAGTCTTATATGTTAAGATCAAAAAAGCCTCTGAAAATAAGAGGCTTTTAAATTTATTCTACAGGCCTAAGCTTAGATCTCAAAAAGAAATAACCGAGTAACCCACTCAACAAAGAGCCCACAAAAATACCCACTTTCGAGTATTCTATGAATTCCTGATTAGTAAATGCAAGTCCTCCGATAAACAAGGACATGGTAAATCCAACACCGGTTAAACAAGCAATTCCATAAAATATAGTCCATACTTTATCTGAATCGGGTAACTTAACTATACCTAATTTACTTGATATCCATACTGAAAGCATGATACCGATCTGCTTTCCAAGAAACAGACCAAAGATAATTCCAAGGGTCAAAGTTGATGAAAAAGCTATTACAGTCTGTTCGGCTGAAAGTGCTACTCCTGCATTGGCAAAAGCAAAAACAGGCATAATAAAATAAGCTACAAGCGGATGTAGCTTATGTTCTAATTTGTGCAATGGACTTTCAAGTTTCTCTATGCCCTCTTCTAAATAGTGAAGAGCTGTTTCATCATCTTCTTTGTCAGGGGTGTTAAGAGAATTTCGAAACAATTTAACTCCATTCTCAATGGTATCCAGTAACCCTTCCCGGTTTTTATGGGGGCTGGCCGGAATCATAAATCCTAAAACCACACCCGCTATGGTTGCATGAACACCTGATTTAAGTACGGCAACCCAAAGAATTAATCCTACGAAAAGATATAATGCTATTGAACGGATATTTGCCCAATTCATAATCATTAGTACCAATATAGCACCACCGGAAACTGCAAGTGCAGTCAATGATATTTTACTCGTGTAGAATAGAGCGATTACTACTACAGCAATTAAGTCGTCTACTACTGCTACTGCTGTAAGAAACACTTTTGCCCAAACCGGTACCCGGCTTCCGAGTAAAGCGAGTATTCCTAAAGCAAAAGCAATATCCGTTGCAATGGCAATGGCCCAACCATCCATAAATTCAGTACCGGCATTAAATCCGTAAAAGATCAATCCGGGAACAACAGCGCCTCCAAATGCAGCGATTATTGGAAGCAGAGCCGATTGCACGGTTGAAAGCTCCCCATATTTGATCTCCCGTTTTATCTCCAAACCGATCAATAGAAAGAAAATCGCCATCAATCCATCGTTGATCCATAAAATTAGTGGTTTCGAAATATTTCCGGATTCAAAACCTATGGTAAGCTTGGCTTGAAATAATTGAACGTACCAATCTGAAAGTGGTGAATTCGCTACAATAAGAGCTAATACTGCTGAAAAAAGTAGAAGAATTCCTGAAAATGATTCTGTTTTGATGAATTCTTGTATTGGTGCCAAAGGCTTTTTTGATGAAGTCTTTTCCATAATTTTAAAAATGTAGTGTTTTGTAATAAGTTGATTTGTATATCCCTATTTAAAGTGCAGAAAGTGATTTTATAAATCAACTACATTCTTCAAAATGATGCTGAGGACACTTTTGAGATGGGAAAAATAAAGCTGTAGGACAACACAAAAAATTTTGTGATCTACCTGTAGTAAGTGTTTTTACGATATGTATAAATAAGATGCTCATAGCAATATTTTGAAACAGAACTTAAAACTACGATGCACCATTCCTAAGAAATCAATTTTTTAACGAGTCTTCTGTATTTATATACACGCCAAATTATATATGCGATAGTTAAAGGTAAAACAGCATAAAGCATAACCCATTCCATTGTGGGCTCAAAAGCAGAACCCACGGCATCCAGAACCAGATAAGTCAGGTAAGAACCATAATAGAACAGTAACATCGCTCCATCAAATTTAGTAATATCAAAGCCGGCAATAAATATCGGGATACACATAATACTTACCGCAACCATGAAAGGAAGATCTAATGCCAATGCAGCCGGAGAAACTGTTAATATATTCGGAGCTATTACAACTGTTAGCCCAAGGGTGAGCAAAATATTATAGAGATTACTGCCCATCACATTTGCTACAGCCATATCAGTATTTCCTTTTCGGATGGTGGCAATGCTGGTAGCAACTTCCGGTAATGAAGTTCCTATCGATACAATGGTTAAACCAATCACTAGCTCAGAAAGTCCTAATATTGTAGCAATTTCAACCGCACTTTTTACCATCCAATCTGATCCCTGAATAATCAATCCCATACCAACAATTAGGTACCCAATATTCTTAACATAGAAAAACCAACCTGTTGAAAGCTCCCTTGCCTTTGCTTCCAGCTCGGTTTCTTCAGGCTGGTTGTCTCTTTCTTTCTTTATCTGAAAAAAAGTAAATACTGAATACGCAACTAAACCCAATAATAACCAAACTCCGTCCAGTGTTGTAAGCTCGCCATCAAAGGCGATAACGTACAATAATACACTTGCTGCTATTACGATCGGAACGTCAATTTGGACCACTCTGAGTTTTACTGCTAAAGGCTTTATTATAGCGCTAATCCCAAGAATCAGAAGTATATTTGCGATATTACTTCCTACAATATTTCCCAGAACCAAATCAGCGTTCCCTGCAATGGCTGCCTGCAAACTGATCGCCAGTTCGGGAGCTCCGGTTGCAAAAGCGACCACTGTCAATCCCATAATTAAAGGTGAGACTCTCCATTTCACACCAAAGTGATCCACACCTCTTAAAAATAATTCTGCTCCGCCAATAAGTGCCGCCAATCCGGCTATAAAAGTAATTGCTGTCATATCTGAATTTGTGAACACCAAAGGTACAAGGTATTCAGCATAAAAAAAGCCTTTCCCGAGCAGAAAGGCTTAGTTTTTTATAGTTTGATGAAAAATTATTTCTCCAACCACCAACTTCTGAGTTGAATTTGCTCATCTGTAGCATTTTCAACTTCCTGTAAATTTTGCTGTGGATACATTGGCGTTCCAACTTTTCCTTGTAGTTTCACCTCTTCTCCGTTTCTTTCTAAAGTCATTGAGATATCCGTATCCGGTGTCCATTGAAAACTCTGCGGGATAACCTGTTGAATATTTTGCAATGAAGCTTCTAATCCATTAATGGATTTCAGAATATCTCCCGGTCTAACTCCTAATTCTATCAGTGAAGTATTCAAGTCCATATTTTCGAAATAAATTTCTCTGGTTTCCGGATTTACATTAATAAATGCTGCTTGCTGATTTATCAAAAACAGATTTGTCTGCACCTCTTCTACTCCCATTTCAAGACCGACCTTATCAAAGAATACTGAATAATCGATAGGTGTAGTTCCCTCAACATGAGTTCTCAGAAATTCACCAACTGACGGGTAACTCATCTCGGTTATTTCAGCGATCAGGTTATCATCTTCGAATGGTTTATCAATTCCATATTTTGCTGATAATTCTTTCATCAACGAAAGCATACTTCTTTCGCCATTACTTTCTTCTCTCATCAGAATATCAATGCACATCCCGATCAAAGCTCCTTTTTGATACACATTATAGTAATTCGATGCATATGGTTCATCAATTACATTTTCACTCATAACTGTGAAACTCATAGAATCGTCCATAGTGTATGAACTTGAGATCTTGCTCTGAATCTTATTATAAAATTCTTCTTTAGGTTGAAGATCTTCGTAGGCCTGAAAGTGACTCGCAAAATATTCCGTAACTCCCTCATACATCCACAAATGCTTCGAAAATGTCGGCTCATAGTAATCGAAATAGTGAACATCTTCTGAGTGCACATTTAATGGTGTTACAATATGGAAAAACTCATGTGAAACCACATCGATCATAGCCTGATTTAGCTGTGGCTCCTGCATTTGCTCCGGGAGTACAACAATGGTTGAAGTCTGATGTTCTAGTGCTCCAAAACCTTGTGGAGATGTCTCACTTCCTTCTGACAAATACAGATAGATGTCATATCGCGGAGTGCTGTTTAGGTCACCCAGATATTCTTTTTGAGCCTGCATCATTTCAAAAACGGTCTCTTTGATCTTTGCTGCGGAATGCACTCCGTTTGGTGAATACACACTTAACACGATCTGAATGTCACCCACCTGAAATTCTTCAATATCCAGATTCCCGTAAAACATCGGGTTATCAGTAATATCAAAATATCGGGCAGCTGTATAATTATCTACTACTGTTGAATCTCCTTCTAAAACCATAGAACTGCTTGTAGGAAGCGCGGATGATTTTTTCATTCCTGCAGGAGCGGTAACAGCTAATTTGTAGCTATTGTCTTTCAACTCTTCAAAATACCCGATAAAACCATGCAGGTTAAGTACAAAGTTATCGTCAGCTATATTTGTACCTGATGGTGAGAATGGTGTAGGTTTTTCTGTGTTCTCGATATCAAATGTATCGTTTACATAGTAGCCCAACTTATCTAATTTCTGAGCATTTGGAATGATCCATGTATTTTCATCCGGTCGATTTACTTCAATTTCCATTCCTGAATAATCGTAAGCAACCAAGTCTTCTGTGAAACTTCCGAAATCACTGATATCATAAGTTCCCTGAACAACCCTTGGAATTCTGTATGTAACGGTGTCTTGAGAAAACATTCCGGGATCGATCTCCACCCAAACCCGGTCATTATCAATATTTACAAGGTCAATTGAGGTGGAAATTGGAGTTTGTGCAGCTAGCTCTTTCATTTCTTTTGAAAGATTGTCTCCTGTTTTTGGGGAACACGCATAAGTTACACTAAGGAGTAAAACTCCATATATAAGTTTCTTCATTAGAATATGTTTTGATGAATATTTTGGATGGCAACTTCAGTAATCCAAAAAAAATTGCCAAACCGTAATTTATTAATTGTAAGAAATTAAAAACCCCGGTCAGAGTTAACTGCCGGGGCTAAAGATTCGCTTATCAAGCTATTTTCAGGATCAGATCTGCGGTTCTCATAGAATAACCGGCTTCGTTATCGTACCAGCCAATTACTTTTACAAGATTACCATCTACTTTAGTCAGATCACTATCAAAGATATTTGAATGTGGGTTACCGATGATATCCGTTGATACCAATGGATCTGTTGCATACTCAAGAATTCCTTTCATAGAACCTTCAGATGCTGCTTTGAATGCTGCGTTCACTTCTTCAGCAGTAGTTTCTTTGTTCACATCACAAACAAAATCAGTTAATGAACCTGTTGGGGTTGGAACACGAACAGCTCCTCCATCTAACTTCCCGTCTAAATGCGGAAGCACTAGACCAACTGCTTTTGCAGCTCCGGTTGAAGTAGGAATAATATTAATGGCAGCAGCGCGAGCTCTTCTAAGATCTTTGTGCGGTGCATCTAATATTCTTTGATCGCCTGTGTACGCGTGAATGGTCGTCATAAATCCTTTCTTAACTCCGAAAGCATCATCCAATACTTTTACCATCGGTGCAAGACAGTTTGTTGTACAACTTGCATTCGAGTAGATCTCTGTTTCAGCATCGATCACTTCATCGTTTACACCAAGCACTACTGTTTTTACTCCACCTTTTCCCGGTGCTGAAATGATCACTTTCTTAGCGCCTGCTTCGATATGTTTTCCCGCACTCTCTTTGTCTACAAAAAAACCTGTTGATTCAATTACGATATCAACACCAAGATCTCCCCAGTTTAAGTTCGCCGGATCTCTTTCAGCTGTAACTGAAAAACTCATGTCATTGATAGTGATCTTATCTCCATCAACTGAAACCGTTCCATCAAAAGTCCCTTGAGATGAATCGTACTTGAAAAGATGAGCTAAAGTGTTAGTATCTGTTAAATCGTTTACCCCAACGATATCAATTTTATCACTATACTTTGCAAGAATTGATCGGGTAACCATTCTACCGATACGACCAAATCCGTTAATTCCGACTTTTATTTTTGACATTTTATACCTGTTTTTTTGATGGTCAATTCGGATATCATTTACAGAACCAACCCATTAAATAACTTTCTTTTCAGACTCTGAAAATACCACTACTAGTCGCCATATTCAATGATTTTAGCTTATGATAGCAATAGAAAAACATGAACAAGTACTAAAAGCGCTTTTCTAAAAATTTAAGTGCACTGTAAAGTCTTTTTAAGTTACATCTTTGGATCAAATGTTATAAATAGTATCAAATAAAGTAACAAAAAGAACTGCTTTATCACTCAAAAACCCTTTTTCCAGCACAATTTTAGTTACCTTGATCTTTAATCAGAAAAACTAATTCTTCAGTTCCCAAATGGACAGCAACGACATCTTCAGGCGATTACGATACATTCTAGGCTATAACGATCTTAAAATGGCCGAGGTATTTGCTTTGGCTAATGATCCTATTGATCAGGCTAGAGTTACAACCTGGCTCAAGAAAGATGAAGATTCTGATTTTGTAAAAATGCCTGATGTTGCCTTGGCTACTTTTCTGAATGGATTGATCATTCAAAAGCGTGGCAAGAAAGATGGACCACAGCCTGTTCCTGAACAAGTATTAAATAACAACATCGTATTCAGAAAATTACGTATCGCTTACAATCTTCAAAGTGATGACATACTGGAAATGTTTGATCTGGTTGACAAGAGCATCAGTCCGCACGAACTCAGTGCCTTTTTCAGAAAACCCACTTCCGGTAAATACCGGGAATGCAATGATCAGTACTTGCGACATTTTCTTTCCGGTTTGCAGGAGAAGTTTAGAGCTTGATGCCTTGGGTTTGCCACAAAAGCACGAAAGCACTAAATTTTCTTATTTGGTTCTTTGTCATCTCGAACGCATGTGAGAGATCTGGAATTTTCCTATAAGTCCAAATTTAGATTTCTCCCTCCAGGCGAAATGACAAGATAATCCAGTAAGGATTGTTATCTAATACAGCTATTACGAGTTTGGCAGATCAGAAAGTTTAATTCGATCGTATGCTCCCTTCTTTTTATCCTTGGGGTGAGGCTCCAAACCAATAATTGTTATTTCTTTTTGATCCGGTCCATATACCCAATAAAATCTTCCCGCCGAAGGTGTCTTATTCTCTAGATATGATTGAAATACTTTTATTCCATATCGCTTAGTCAAAGAGTCAATTTCATGTGAGTTCAATCCCGGATGTCGCGGATTTGAAGCTAAAAATTGTATTGCTTTTCCAAATAGCTTAAAGAGCTTTTCATCTTCTTTAGAAATCGATCCGTCTTTTTTGGAAGAAAGTAGATCATTCCAAAACTGCTCCATTTCCGGAATGCCGAATCTTATTTTGAACATATTCTCTACTCGCTTTTCAGAAGCTCATCTAGTTCTTTCAAGTCAACATAATCAGATGCTTTACCATCTTTTAAGTGCTTAACAGCTTTATCCATCATTTCAAGAGAACGCTTCGAGATTTCATCCGGATGGATTAAAATCCTGGGTTTAAGAATAACCGTGCCATCACTTTTTTCAGTGACATGATAGTACTCTGTCCGCGGACTACGAATGGTAAGCCGTTTTTTTGAATCTAGTTTTGCTTCGTATTTATTTTTACTAGTAGACATAATGGTTCGTAATTAAAATAGGTGGGATATCCCACATTTGCAAACAAAAAAGCACGAAGGCACTAAATTTTCATGTGTTCTGTGTCATCTCGAACGCACGTGAGAGATTTGGAATTTTCCCATAAGTACATCTTTAGATTTCTCCCTCCGGGCTAAATGACAAGATAATCCAGTAAGGGCGTATCGCCATACGCCCTTACTGGATTAGTAGTATTGAGGTTATCTATTCAAAAAAAAAGCCACCTCTAATGAGATGGCTTTTAAATTAAAACTGAAAACTATTCCGGAGTTTCTTTTTTTTCATCTTTGGAAGCCTTAGCCATTCCTGCAGCTCCAAAAGCAACGCCTAAAGCAAGCCAAAGCGCTAAGTTATCGGTAAGAACTCCAATCACCGTTCCGATAATTATCCCATAAGCCAATGCATTTTTCTTATTCATAAAGAGTCTTTTTTATTAATCTTTCTTTTTATTGGCCGCTATCTAGTCTAGTTGCAAAACGGAGGATCAATCTAAAAGTTACAATCTTTACTCTTTAAAGCTTTGAGTTATTTCGATAATTCTGCAGATCCTTTGTCCCGATACTTCGGGATAAGAAAGATTTTACAACAAAAAAAGCCATCCCAAATTGAGATGGCTTTTAGATCCTTCGGAAGTATCCTCAGGATGACATATTGGTTTTGGTTAGATCAGCTCACCAACGCCTTCATGTAGTCTCTTCTCATTTCAGCGATAGCTGAAATAGAAATTCCTTTCGGGCAAACAGCTTCACATTCTGCAAAGTTGGAACAGTCACCAAATCCTTCTTCTTTCATTTGGTCTACCATTGCAACTGCTCGGTTACTTCTTTCTACTTCTCCCTGTGGGAATTTATTTAAATGAGCAAGTTTCGCTCCTGTAAACAAGGAAGCCGACGCATTTGGACAAGCAGCCACACAAGCGCCGCAACCAATACAAGCAGCATATTCAAAAGCTTCATCTGATTTCTCTTTTTCTACCGGCAAGGCATTAGCTTCCTGAGCGGAACCGGTTTTTACCGATACATATCCGCCTACTTCAATGATTCGGTCAAAAGCACTACGATCTACAACAAGATCTTTAATGATCGGAAAAGCAGCTGCTCTTGGCGGTTCGATGGTAATTTTGTCGCCATCTTTATAATTACGCATGTGTAACTGGCAACAAGCAACTTCGGCTTTTGGTCCATGCGCCTGTCCGTTGATCACTAAGTTACAAGAACCGCAAATTCCCTCACGACAATCGTAATCGAACTCAACAGGTTCTTTGCCTTGCAGCTGAAGTTCTTCGTTGAGTACATCCAACATTTCAAGGAAGGACATATGCTCGTTTACAGTATCTAAAGTATACTCTTCAAAATGACCGGGAACATCAGGTCCAGCTTGTTTCCAGTATTTCAAATGAATGGTCATATCTTTGCTCATAATCTTTTCCTTTGGTTCAGCCACTAAAGCACAAAATCACTAAATAATTTTTGTGTCTTGGTGATTCTGTGGCAAACCTTTTACTTGTATGATCTTTGTTTTAGTTCAACGAATTCAAATTCTAAATTTTCTTTATGCAGCTCTTCCTGAAGCTGTCCGTTCACACCCTTGAATTCCCAGGCTGCTACATAAGAGAAATCTTCGTCATTACGGATCGCTTCTCCTTCTTCAGATTGATATTCCTCACGAAGGTGACAACCACAAGACTCTTCTCTTTCCAAAGCATCTTTTGCCATTAACTCAGCTAACTCAAAGAAATCAGCTACACGCCCTGCAAATTCCAGATACTTGTTGTAGTTATTCTTTTCGCCCGGTACATACACATTCGTCCAGAATTCCTCACGAAGTTCCTGAATTTCTTTGATCGCTTTTTCAAGATCTTCTTTGTTTCTGGCAATACCGATGTTATCCCAAACGATCTTACCAAGTGTTCTATGGAAATCAACAATGGTTCTTTTTCCATTGATGTTCAGAAGTTTATCGATTTGATCCTGAGCACCTTTTTCTGCTTCAATAAAGGCATTGTGATCGGTACCGTAACGGGTACCCGGTTTAACATCAGCTAAATAATTACCAATGGTTGCTGGAAGTACAAAATAGCCATCACTCAAACCTTGCATCAATGCACTGGCTCCAAGTCTGTTCGCTCCGTGATCAGAGAAATTAGCTTCTCCGGTTGCAAACAATCCCGGGATGTTGGTCATCAAGTTGTAATCTACCCAAAGGCCGCCCATCGTGTAATGCACTGCAGGATAAATTCTCATTGGTTGCTCATATGGATTTTCTCCTGCGATATTTTCATACATATCAAACAGGTTACCATACTTTGCAGCTACAGTATCTTTGCCATCACGCTTAATTACATCACGGAAGTCCAGATAAACTGACAATCCTGTTGGTCCCACTCCCAATCCTTCATCACAAACGATCTTAGCATTTCTGGAAGCCACATCGCGGGGAACTAAGTTTCCGAAGCTCGGATATTTTTCTTCCAGATAATAGAACCTTTCTTGATCCGGAATATCATTTGGATGACGATCATCTCCTTTTTTACGAGGAACCCAAACCCGACCATCGTTTCTTAAACTCTCACTCATCAGAGTTAGTTTGGATTGATAGTCTCCGGAAACCGGAATACATGTCGGGTGAACCTGCACATAACATGGGTTTGCAAATAAGGCTCCTTTCTTATGAGCTCTCCAAGCTGCCGTTACATTTGAATTCTTTGCGTTCGTAGAAAGATAGAATACGTTTCCATATCCACCGGTTGCCAGTACAACAGCATCGGCTTCCCATCTTTTCAATTCACCGGAAACCAGATCTCTGGTAATAATACCGCGAGCCTGTCCGTCAATGATCACAACATCAAGCATTTCATGGCGTGGGTGATACTCAATTCCACCTTCATTTACCTGACGCATCATCGCTTGATAAGCACCTAACAGTAACTGCTGTCCGGTTTGACCACGAGCATAAAATGTTCTGGAAACCTGAGCTCCACCAAACGATCGGTTTGCAAGCAATCCACTATATTCACGTGCAAAAGGCACACCTTGAGCTACTGCCTGATCAATAATTTCGTTTGCTACTTCAGCAAGACGGTACACATTTGCTTCTCTGGATCTGTAATCGCCACCTTTAATGGTGTCATAAAATAATCTCCAGATACTGTCTCCATCATTCGGATAATTTTTTGCTGCATTAATTCCACCCTGAGCAGCAATACTATGTGCGCGTCTGGCAGAATCCTGAATACAGAAACTCTTTACATTGTATCCAAGCTCAGCCATACTTGCAGCAGCAGCTCCGCCGGCTAATCCGGTTCCAACAACGATAACCTCATACTTTCGCTTGTTATTAGGAGCAACAAGCTTCATTTCTTTTTTATGCTTGCGCCACTTTTCTTCTAATGGTCCTTCAGGTGCTTTTGAATCTAATTTCATAATTATATTGCCACGGAATCACAAAACCACGAATTAATTTACTATTCGCTTAATGCCTCTTCCAATATTTGTTACGTTAAAATTAATAAGATAGCCCAATCTATTATTCGTCAATTTTAAATGACTCAAAACCTGAGCTTTCCAAACCGGATTCATTTTATCTACTGCCTTTAATTCACAGATAATCTCTTTTTCAACCAAAAGATCTAACCTAAATCCTTCATCAAAACTAATCCCATCATATTTGACAGGCACAACAACTTGTCTTTCTACTTCAAATCCTCTTTTCTGAATCTCATGTGCTAAACAAACTTCATAAACTCTTTCCAACAATCCTGAGCCTAATTCTTTATGCACTTTAAAAGCGGAGTCAACTATTTCCTTCCCGATTAAATTTAACCGATCAGGGATAGCCTCATACTTTTTTGTGTTTTCGTGAATTAGTGGCATTTAAATTTAATATGAGATTAATGAGCCTTCACCGCCGGTGAAATAGATATACAGCGGAATGAAGATGAACATGAGCATAATTACGATTGCGAAACCGTATGCACCCATTTGTACTTTTTTTGAAGCTTCTTTGCTTTTCATAGAAAGCGAGGTAAAAGCGCTCCAAAACCCATGTGACAAATGGAGTATCAATAAACTCAATACAAATGTATACCCGAATGCATATAACGGTTCAGTAAATTTCTCGATTACCAATGCTCTCAGATCACGAGCCATTTCACCCGATGCAAGCTTAACCATTTCAGTATCACCGAATTTAAATGTCCAGATATGGATCACAAGAAAAACTAAAATGATGATTCCTGTATAAACCATACTTTTGGAAGCTAAAGACTGATGACTTGGACCGCCTTTGGTTTGATACTTCTTGTATCCTTCCGGGCGAGCTTTTCTTCTGTTCCACCAGATGGAGATACCTAAAATGGTATGATATAAAAAGAAAAAAGCCAGACCTGCTTCAATCACATAAAGCAAGGGACCGAGATCTTCTAAAGTTTTTGTGTAAATGTTAAAGGCTTCAGGAGCACCGAAAATAGTTAGATTACCTACAATATGACCAATGAGAAACAGCATCAAACCGATGCCTGTGATTCCCGTCATGATCTTGCGGCCTACCTGCGAATTGATCGCTTTTATAAATGAGGGCATGCTGGTTTTTATAGTTAGTTCTGAAAATGTTAAACAAGCTTGTTCAAGCTTTAGTTTCAATTTAAAGTGAAACTAAATTATGCTTTTATAGAATTCAAAAATCGCTTTTTCCCTTTTCAATGGCAAGGTGGATTCACTCTAAATATTAAGTATGGACTCGAATAAATATTCTTTTACCTTTTCATGGTAACCAATCCATCTTTTCTGAAAACTGTTTCTGACATATTTACTTCCGAATTTAAAGAACGAGGTTCTAAGTTCATTGGATATTTGTTTCCTGCAAAGTCTGAACATGAGTTTGACGAGCAACTTCAAAAACTTAAAACCGAGCTTTGGGATGCTTCACATCATTGCTATGCTTACCGAATCGGTGCAAGTGACACGACTGAATTCAGTAGCGACGACGGAGAACCATCAGGAACAGCAGGGCTTCCTATTCTAAACCAACTGAAGTCTTCTGAACTTGTTGATGTTGGAGCAATTTCGGTTAGATATTTTGGTGGAACCAAACTTGGAAAATCAGGATTGATTGAATCGTATGGTGAATCCATTCGATTAGCTATTGACGCTGCAAAACTGCTTGAGATAAAATTAGTTCAATTTGTGCAGGTCACTTATCCCTACTCACAAGAAAATGCGATCAATAAATTAATTCTCGATTATGAACTTGTAGAACAGACAGCGGAATATCTTGCTGAAGTTTCAAAACTATTTGCTTGCCCTATACAGAACATTTCCATTTTAAAAAATAGTTTAGAGGCATTAGAACATCTTTCCATTTCGCATAAAATGTTACATAAAAGTTATATATACCTCTAGCCTTTTAACTATAATAATTTTCAATTGAACCAATCCGGAAACTTGGTTGTTACGTTCTTTTATTTAAGTATTTTCGAAAAATTTATTTCACTTTTTAGCCAAAATTGATCAACTATGAAAAACGATATTCACGATCAGGTTTCATCCTATTACGGAGAAACTCTGCAGACATCTGATGACCTTAAAACAAACGCCTGCTGTACTGATATAGAATACCCACAACACATCAAAGATATCCTGAGCCAGCTTCACGATGAAACCATGGCAAAGTACTACGGATGTGGTCTTACCATTCCTACAAATCTTGATGGTTTAAGAGTACTAGATTTAGGCTCCGGCTCCGGAAGAGATTGTTATGTAGCAAGCAAGTTGGTTGGCAAAGATGGTCACGTTATTGGCGTGGATATGACTGATGAGCAGCTAAATGTTGCAAATGCTCACAATGATTATCATGCTGAAAAATTTGGTTTTGCGAATGTTGAATTCCAGAAAGGAAACATCGAAGAACTTGGAAAACTGGATATTGAAAAAGAATCGCTTGATCTGGTCATTTCTAACTGTGTTATAAATTTGGCTACAGATAAAAAAGCAGTACTTCAAGGTGCTTACGACCTTTTGAAAGAAGGCGGTGAGATCTATTTCAGTGATGTTTATTCTGATCGAAGAGTGCCTCAGCATCTTGTTGATGACCCTGTGTTATACGGAGAATGTTTAAGTGGCGCTCTTTATTGGAACGACTTTTTAACCATTTCAAAAGATGTTGGCTTTTTAGATCCCCGGACAGTCAGTTCCAACAGAATCACCATTGAAGATGAAGAACTGATGGAAAAGGTGGGGAATATTAATTTCTACTCCGTTACCTATCGCTTAATGAAACTACCAAAACTGGAAAGTGATTGCGAAGATTATGGTCAGGCCGTTCGCTACAAAGGAACCATAGATCATAACAAAGATGCTTTTGAACTGGATGATCATCATTTATTTGAAAACGGACGCATTAAAACGGTTTGCGGAAATACCTATATGATGCTTCACGATACACGATTTAAAGAACATTTTGATTTTTGGGGTGATTTTTCCACCCACTACGGAATTTTTGAAGGGTGCGGAGGTAGTGCTCCCTTCAACACAGAAAATACTAATACAGACGAGGGTGCTCCATGCTGCTAAAAGATTTGAAAACGAAATCTCTTAAAGAACAGGAAATAAAACAGAATTTTCATGATAAGGGGAAATTCAGAGAACCAACAACTACGGGTAAAGGTGATGATCGTGCTTATGTGGAGTTGACCAATCTGGATACGCTTTGGTTCAATACAGGAACTCGGTGTAATCTTCAGTGTAAAAACTGTTACATAGAATCTTCTCCAACCAATGATGAGTTGTTATACATCACAACCGATGAAGTAAAAACCTATCTGGATGAAATTCGTGATCTTGAACTGAGCACAAAACAGATCTCGTTCACCGGTGGCGAACCATTTCTGAATAAAGACATGGTTCCGATCCTGGACTTATGTTTAGAGCGAGGATTTAACGTTTTGGTTTTAACAAATGCATACCGTGCGATTGATAAACATTTCAATGAACTGGATGTGCTGAATAAAAAGCATCCAGGAAAACTAACGCTTCGTATTTCATTAGATCATCACACAGAATCTGTTCATGAGCGAGAAAGAGGTCCAAAGACTTTTAACAGAACGCTTACAACGATGAATACCCTTTCAAAAATGGGTTTCAAACTTGCAGTTGCCGGACGTTCTTTAGAAAATGAATCCAGAGACGAAGCTTTAGAAGGTTATCAATCTATTTTGGATGAATACGAAGTTGGAATTACAGTAACAGGCGGTGAAAACATTGTGATCTTTCCTGAAATGACTACCGATCAGGATGTACCAGAGATCACAACAGATTGCTGGGATATTCTTAACATCAAAGCTGCGGATCAAATGTGTGCAACAGAACGCATGGTGGTAAAACGCAAAGGAACGGATGCTCCGGTTGTACTTCCATGTACGTTAATTGCGTATGATGAGCAGTTTGAACTCGGTACCACACTCAAGGAATCATTCCAGAAAGTATATCTGAATCATCCATATTGCGCTCAGTTCTGCGTGTTGGGTGGAGCCAGTTGTTCGGCTTGATAATTAAATACAGTAGGGGCGCATCGCCATGCGCCCCTACTGTATTTTAAAAGCAAAGTTAAATTCCCTACTTCAGCTCGACGCTTTCGAGCTTTTCTCAATTTAGAACCCATTTCGGCTATTGCTGCGGATTAAGATTCTTGCTTGTAAACCTAATTCATTACGAGTTATAATTATATCAGGTTTACCAGAGAGGACTTTAGTCCGATCGGATAAAGGATTTGCTTGTTTAAGGCGCTAATCCTGTTCACATCCGAATTACAGCATCCATCCTTATTAGCTGATTGTGCAGATCCTTCGGAGGTATCCTCAGGATGACCAATTTAGAAATCACTCCCACTCCACCTCTACAAACTTCTCCGGATCAAAAATATCAGGATCAAGCGAATCAGGGATTTCCATTTCGGTGTATTTTTCTACTAAACCAAGCATTCCGTTGGCTTTGAAGATCACTTCGGGAGCAACCCAACCTTCTCCCAATTTTTCATAGTTATTGAATTGAACTTCTTGTAAAGTATTTGCTCTTCCTACCGTGATATTACGTACAAAAACTAAGCGTTCAACGTCGATCCAAAACTGAGGAGTAGTTGAATCTGCTTCGTCCACTCCAATTACATAAACGTCTCTGCCCTGCCATTCATCTATGTAAACCTTTTCAAGATCATAGCCGATTCTTGAAAGTTGGGTAGCGGTACTGTCAACCGATTGATGATACACATCAAATCCCAAAACCAGAAGATCGTGCACTCTCGGAAATTCTTGTATCTTTTCCCCGTTAACAAATCCATATTGCATTCCACTATTAAACAGAATGCCGTTGTTTGAATTCTTTTCGTCAAACTTAATAGCTAGTTTCCCGGGAAGACTCATAGCCTCATACCACATTTGGGTTCTTACTACTTCATCATTTTGTCCATAGAAGATCGTCTCTTGAGTAAAAGTAAAGTTGGTATACCACTTTCCCTTATACTCCTCGTGCATCTTTGAAAGCACATCCACTCCGGATTCAACCTCCTTAGCTTGAAAACTTAAAACGTTAATAAAAGGGGTAACAATAAATAGAATTGAAAGGAGTATTTTTTTCATAAATAGATGTACTAAATTTATTACCTGAATGGTAGTAATCTCAGGAATTAAGAACCATCAAAATCTATTAAAGCTGAATCAGAATGTTTATGTTTAAAAAGCTATTTTCAGCTAAAGATTATTTATGAAGATATATACAAAAAAAGGTGATACTGGCGACACCTCTTTGTTTGGCGGACAAAGAGTTTCCAAAAGCTCGTTACGAATTGAAGCGTACGGTACTGTGGATGAATTGAATTCTGTTATTGGAATCTCGTTATCACACGGAGTTCATAAACGATCAAAAGAACTTTTGGATGAAATTCAAAAACAGCTTTTTGTACTGGGTTCTGATCTGGCTACACCTCCGTCAAAGAAAATAAAGATCGATAGGATTCAGGAATCCGAGATCATTTTTCTTGAACAAGCTATTGATGAACTAGAAGAACACCTAGAGCCATTGGTGAGTTTTATTCTTCCTGGAGGTTCTCCGGCAGGGGCAAATCTGCATGTCTGCAGAACAGTATGTCGAAGGGCTGAACGATTAGCAGTAGAATGTTCAAAAGAAGATGACATTTCTGAAGAGGCTATAAAATATCTGAACCGACTTTCTGATTTCCTGTTCGTCCTTGCAAGATTTGAGAACAAAAAATCCGGAAATGAAGAAACAAAATGGTTGCCAAATTCCTGATCTATGTCATTAAGTAATAAGCAGAAGTCATACATCAAGAAAAACAGTAAGAAAAAGACTGCCAAGAAAATAGCTTCAGATCTTAATCTTGAAGAAGCCGAAGTACAAACTTATCTGGATGAGATCAAAGTACCTCTTCCATTGAAAAAGAAAATTCTCTTCTATGGAATTACATTTTCAATTCCTGTTCTATTCTTCTTAATTGTCGAGCTGATTTTAAGAAGCACCAATTACTTAGGGAATACCGATTTATTTATTGATCCAAATATTCCTACCAACGAATACAGAATTCCCAATCCAAATTTTGCATCCAGATATTTCTTTTACACCAATGTAATTCCAAACCCTTCTATAGATGTTTTTTTAGCAGAAAAACCAGCAGACAGTTACAGAATATTTGCAATGGGAGGTTCAACTGCCGCGGGCTATCCTTATGGATTTAATGGCACATTTTCTCGTGTGGTAGACGATGTTTTACAAGATGCCATGCCTGATAAAAATGTGGAAGTAGTGAATGTAGGAATCTCTGCGGTCAACACATATACATTATACGACCAGTTGGACGAGATCATCGAGCATAAACCTGATGCTGTTATGATCTATGCCGGACATAATGAATTCTATGGTGCCCTTGGCGTGGGTTCAAATGAAAATCTGGGAGCTTTTCCGGGATTTGTTCGCTTCTACCTCAAACTCCAACGTTTTAAAACCTTTCTTTTTCTAAGAACCATTATTGTGGACACAGGCAAATGGTTTGCCTCAACCTTTTCGGATAAAGAGATTTTGGAAAACGGAACATTGATGGAGAGAATTGTTGATTCCAGATCTATCGAATTAGACAGCCCGAAATACGAACTGGCTATGATCCAATTCGAAAGTAATATTTCTACGATCATCAATACTTTTGAAGATGAAGGAATCCCTGTTTTTATAGGCAGCGTAGCCAGCAACGTTAAAGATCAGGAACCATTTGTTGATATAACAGATGGAGAACAACCATCTGCCTTTACAACTTATCAGGAAGCTCAAAATGCTTTGGAAATTGATGACTTTGGCACTGCAAAAGAAAAATTCAATCTAGCCAAAGATCTAGATGGACTAAAATTCAGAGCGCCTTCTGAAATAAATGAGATCATTAAAGATCAAGCTCAAAAAAATGTACTCACTACTTACGTTCCTGTTCATGAAGCTTTTGAAGAAAACTCTGATGAAGGTTTGATCGGCTTTGATCTAATGCTGGAACATCTTCACCCCAATCAACAAGGGTACTTTTTGATTGGAAAAACCTTTTCACAAGTCTTGTTAAGCGACTTGGAAAAGAAAGGAGCTATAACTACCGAAACAAATAGGAATTGGGATTATTATTTCGAAAAAATGCATCTCACATACTTCGATCACCGCGTTCAATGGCACAGGATTTCTACTTTGAAACAAGGTTTTCCTTTTGTTCAGGGCCCAAAGCCAACTCCGTACCAGCTTTCTTATTCTTTCACTGATTATGTGGACAGTTTAGCTTATGCTTCGGTTCATGAAAATCTGGGTTGGGATAGAGCTAAAGTGGAAGTTGCCAATTATTACGAGAATACCGGGCAGATCGACCTGGCACTTGGAGAATATTATGGATTGATTAGAAATCAACCATGGAACGATTCACCTTATGTATTTGCAGCAAGACTTCACTTAGATCGCAATGAGTTTGACAAAGCTGAACCGTTATTACGAAAAGCTTATTCCATCAATACAGAAGAACCGTTTATCACTAAAATGCTGGGTGCAATAGAACTGAACAGAGGAAATGCAAAAACGGCAATTCAACTCTTGGAAGAATCAGTAGCTATAAATCCGAAAGACCCACAGGCATTATTTAATCTTTCAGGTGCTTATGGAACAGATCAACAATTTGAAAAAGCGATGGAAACAGCTCAAAGAGTTCAAGAACTAAGCCCTAATTTTCCAGGGCTCCGTGGTTGGATGCTTCAATTAGAACAAATTATTAAATCAAGGAAATAATACAATGGCATTAATGATATCTGTCTCCGGAATTCGGGGCGTTTTTGGAACTGACTTGACACCTGAAAATTTAGCCCGATTTACAGCGGCTTACGGAACCTGGCTAAAAGGAGGTACAGTTGTTCTTGGGCGAGATTCCCGCGTAACCGGACAAATTTGTGAAGACATCGTGGCTTCAACGCTGGCAAGTGTTGGTTGTGATGTAATCAAAGTCGGAATTGTTCCAACACCAACAGTTGCAATGGGTGTTTTACGTCATAATGCTGATGGAGGAATTATCATTTCCGCCAGCCATAATCCTGCACAATGGAATGCCTTAAAGTTACTGAACGGAACCAGTGAGTTTATGACAGCTTCTGAAGGAAAAGAAATGATCGCCATTTCAGATTCCGGAGAATTCAATTACAAAATGTATGATGAGATCGGAAGTATTTCAGAAGACAACGATCTGCTTCAATATCATATTGAAGAGATTCTGAAACTGGATTACATCGATCCTGAGATCATTCGCGCAGCAAAACTTTCTGTTGCCGTTGATGCTGTAAATGGAGCCGGTTCTGTTGGAGTTCCTCTACTTCTGGAAAAACTTGGAATTGAAACGGTTCATACAATTCATTGCACTCCAAACGGACTATTTCCACATAACCCAGAACCACTACCTGAGCATTTGACCGAGATTTGTGATCTGGTAAACAGTTCAGGTGCTGACATTGGAGTGGTTACCGATCCGGACGCTGATCGTCTTGCTTTGGTGGATAATACCGGTACTTTGTTTGGAGAAGAATATACACAAGCAACGGTATTCGACTTTATTCTTGGGAAGAAATCCGGTGATTCTGCTACCAATTTATCCTCTTCCAGAGTAGCTGATGATATCACGGAAAAACACGGTGGAAAATGTCATCGATCTGCAGTAGGAGAGATCAATGTGGTTAAGAAAATGCAGGAAGTTAATGCCGTTGTTGGCGGGGAAGGAAGCGGTGGGATTATCGTTCCGGATCTGCATTACGGAAGAGACGCACTGGTTGGAATTGCTTGTGTTCTGCAACATTTAGCTGAAAAGAAAGTTAGTTCATCAGAGCTTCGTGCTTCTTACCCTGATTATTTCATGAGCAAAAGTAAGATCCAACTAGACGAGCTTGGAAAAGAAGCGGACGAAGTTCTCGAATTGGTAAAAGGTCATTATGCTGATCTGAACCCAAATACAGTCGACGGAGTGAAAATAGATTTTGAAGAAGGTTGGGTTCATCTCAGAAAATCAAATACCGAACCTATCATCAGAATTTATACGGAAGGAAAATCTCCTGAGGAAGCAAAAGCCTTTGCTCAAAAGGTCAAAAATTTATTCTGATCTATAATTTTAATATCATTCAATTATGAAAAAGCAGTTTCTCTTTTTATTCAGCCTATTTTTTCTGATTCAGGCCTGTGCCCAAAATCAGAAAACTGAAACCTCATCAGTTTCTTCTGAAATCAGTTACACCGAAAAAGATGCAGAGATCTTTGCTGATATTCTCAGTAAGTACAAAGATGAATCCGACAAGCCTATCGCCACTCTTATCCCTGAGCTCGGCAAGTATTTTCTTGGACAAGAATATGTTGCTCATACACTGGAAGTAAATGAGGAAGAAAAACTAATCGTGAATCTTCGGGAATTAGATTGTACAACCTATGCTGAAAATCTGTTGGCTTTAGCAAGAACCATTAAATCTGAAAACCAGACATTTGAACAATTTGCTAAAGAGATCGAAAAGATCCGATACAGAGACGGAAAACGAGATGAATATCCATCCAGATTGCATTACTTCAGTGACTGGATCTACAACAACAAAGAAAATGACTTGGTAACAACTCCCGCTGACAGTTTTGGAAACCCATTTCCAAACAAAGTGAGTTTCATGAGTAATAACCCGGACAGCTACAAGCATCTGAAAAATAATCCGGATTATGTTTCTGTGATCGAGCAGCAGGAAAAAGAGATCAATGAAAAAAGCTATTTCTTTATTCCGAAAGAAAATATTGCTGAATATGAACATCTGCTAAAAGAGGGAGACATTATCGGACTTACAACAAGTATTAACGGACTTGATGTCGCTCATGTAGGCGTTTTGGTTGAACAAGATGGAAAACTACACCTTCTTCATGCATCACAATCCAAACTAAAAGTAGAAATTTCAGACGAGCCCATTTCTTCATTTCTAAAGCCTGAATCCAAGAATACCGGGATCATGATCGCAAGACCTGTTGAGATTTGATTGTTTATCATATTACAAATCCGAAAGCCAGTTATCCATATTAATAGTAGATATGGGATAATTCACCTAAAAATGGATGGTTTTTATTGAACCTCAGGATTTCATAAAAACCTCCACCTTCACAGACCTTTAGAATTATTGGCGAGCCAAGAACGTAATGAAATCGACGGCTCCTAAGGAGCAATCATTACACTCTGGCTGATTCGTGAATGTGTATCATATGAACGAAGACCTTTTGTAATGATTAGTCGATGTAATGGAGTTCGCGCCAATAATTCTTGTCGGGAGTTTTTGGTACTGGCGCCTGTGCTGAGGAAGCTCAGTATCGGTACAAAAGTACACAGAACAAAGTAACTGAATCCTATAAATTGGCTTAATAAAATATTAAGACCCCCCCTTGTTCCCTCCCTAAAATCAGGGAGGGAAACTTTCTAAATGGATTTTTATCGGTAAAAGAGTTCCCTTCCCTTTGGAAAGGGAAGGGACAGGGATGGGTTCGTCAAGATCATTTCCTTATTTACTTTCTACCAATAAACACCGTTCTTAAAATAAAAATACAGTTTATGATCAAATGGCTGGATGTTCTCAACTACGCACGAAACGGCAATCCTGAACCGGACCGCACAGTAGAGAAAAGCGATGAAGAATGGAAAAAAGAACTCACCGACGAACAGTTTGCTGTTACCCGTTTAAAAGGCACTGAGCGACCTTTCTCAAGTGACGTTTGCAGTAAATTTGAACCCGGTATTTATGCTTGTGTATGCTGTGACACTCTCCTTTTTGATGCCAATACAAAATTTGAAAGCGGCTCAGGTTGGCCTTCATTCAATCAGCCGATTAAAGAAAATGCAATAGCCTATCACAAAGACGATTCTCATGGAATGATCCGTGTAGAAGTAACATGTAACGTCTGTGATTCTCATGTAGGTCACATATTCCCCGATGGCCCTGAACCAAGCGGTCTTCGGTATTGCGCTAATGCAGTAAGTCTTAAAAAAGTAGAGGAAAAACATGAACACTGAAACGCTCGCTCAATTATTTGCTCGTGATTTTGAAAAGTTAGAATCCGAGATATTTGAATACTCATCCGAAGAAAATCTCTGGATCAAAGAACCCGGAATTAATAACAGTGCCGGCAACCTGGGATTACATTTAGCCGGTAATCTCGCTCATTTTTTAGGAGCAATTCTCAATAATAGTGGTTACATCCGCGATCGTGAATTTGAATTCAACGGTAAAGTCGATCGTGATGAGCTGATCAGCAGGATAAGAGATTCCAGAAAGTCAGTTCGTGAAACACTTGATAATCTTACTCCGGAAGACTTCTCAAAAACATATCCTCTTCAACCTTTCGGTTTTGAAATGAGTACAGAATATTTCCTGATTCATTTATACAGTCATTTCAGCTATCATTTAGGGCAGATCAATTATCATCGAAGGTTATTGGATAAATTATAATAAATAATAGATAGATACATATATATGAAAACCTGGGATTTAAAAAGAACAACATATTCAATAAGCGACTTTCTATCTTGGCAAAGACAAGGTGCTTTAGTACTTAGTCCAAGCTTTCAAAGAAGATCAGTCTGGAGAAAAGGAGCTAAGTCTTATTTAATTGATACAATACTTAGAGGACTGCCAGTACCTGTAATTATAATGCGTGATCAAAATACTGACCTAGACACATTCGAACCTAAAAGAGAAATTGTTGATGGACAACAAAGATTAAGAACATTGTTATCATTTATTGAGCCTTCTTCAATTAAAGATTTTAATACAAGCATAGATGCATTTACAATTTCTCGGGCACACAATAAAGAATTAGCAAATAAAACCTTTTCAGAACTTAATGCATCACAAAAACAGCGAATTCTTGATTACGAATTTAGTGTTCATATACTTCCTTCAAAAGTAGGAGACAGAGAAGTACTAGAAATATTTGCTAGAATGAATGCAACGGGAGAAAAACTTAATGATCAAGAACTCCGGAATGCCGAATATTTTGGCGAATTTAAATCATTAATGTTCAAACTTGCATCTGAACAACTCGATAGATGGAGAGATTGGAGAATATTTACTGAAAATAATATCTCTAGAATGCAAGAAGTAGAATTAACCAGTGAGTTTGGGATATTATGTATCAGAGGAATCTCTGATAAGAAAAAAGCTACAATCAACAAAATTTATACAGATTATGACGAAGATTTAGAATCAGCTGATGAAATTCAGAAAAGAATTCGGAATACATTCGAAGTTATTGATGAAAATTTTTCAGTTCTCATATCAAAATCTGTATTTAAGAAAAAGACTTTGTTCTACTCTTTATTTGCTTCTATTTATGAACTCCTCTATGGCTTAGGTTCTGAGTTAAATTCTAAAAAACCAAAAAAATTGCCAAAGGCAATGAATCATAAATTTGAAATAATTGATAAAAAATTCAAAGAAGATGAAGTACCTCAAAATGTTATTGATTCTTCAACAAAGGCGACCAACAATGCATCCTCAAGACGAATCATCACAAACTTTTTAGTAAAAGAGTTTTCAGATGACTAAACCTGCACCTGAATTAAGAACTAAACTAATTAACAAGTTTAAAAGGCTCAATTATACTCGAAAAAAAATTGATTCTTTATACGATAAAAATTTAATCGTTAATAGAGATATTGACTTCGTATATGATAGTTTATTCTTGTCAGCTGTTAGTTATTTTGAAAACTTTATAGAAGAGCTATTCATAGAATTATCATGCGATAATTATTCAGGAAGCTCTACAACCAAACAGACACAAATCTTTCCAAACAAGCCCTTAGCTCGTAAAATTATATTTTCAGGCAAAAAATATGTTGATTGGTTCCCCTATGATAGAACTACGAATAGAGCAAAAATATTTTTCCGCGACGGTCATACTTTTACAAATTTATCTGTATCACAAAAAAATTTAATAAATAATGAAATTTTAGTAATAAGAAATTTTATTGCTCATCGTAGCGTTCATGCAAAAAAAAGATTCAATGATGAAATTGTATCACTTTATAGCCTCAGACCCAATCAAAGTAAACCTGCAAAGTTTTTGAGAAGTATTTATCGATCCCATCCCAGACAAACTAGATTCGAAAACTATCTATTTGAGATGTCTGCAATAAGTAATGTTCTAGTTGCTTAATCTACCAAGGATTCTCTAAATCTTCTTTGGAAAAAGTATGGTCACGAATCTCATATAGACTCCCTTTATTATCTTTGAGTCTTAACGGATCGTTTCCGAATAAACGGAACAGAAGTGCAATGGGCGTAATAAAAAGAAAATAAAGAAGCCCGAGAATCAGCGGGTTCATCACTTTGCTTAACAACTCGGCTAACTTATACCATCCCCAAACAATACGATCTCCAATCGGTTTTATCGCAATGGATAATACACCGATGATCAATGCGATATAGGCAAAAGTCTCATCCTGAAAAATGGCTGCTATAACCAGTAATCCCGTAACGATCACCAATTGCGTCTTGGGCGTTTCAGGATCGGTCTTTATAAAATTAAGATCTCTTTTGGGGAGCATTGCTAAATGTCACTCGTGATATATTTCAGGTCATTCCGCGGCGTATGCCCGGAATCTCGATCGCTGATATGTCGAAGATCCTTTTGCATAACACGATCTAGATTCCTGCCTTCGCAGGAATGACTCAAAGGCATTTTAGTATAAAGAAAATTCATTCCTTTCATCAAAATAAAGTATAAATAAACGGAGCGATTGAAGATCCGCCACCGATCACAATTAAAAATCCGAGTAGCAACAGAACTATGATCACAGGAGCTAACCAGAATTTCTTCCGCTCCTTCATAAACTGCCATAAGTCTTTAAGTAGATCCATTTTTCTTCAAAAACTACATTGTTAATAGTCATCCCGGGCTTGACCCGGGATCTCATTCAACATAAAGATCCAGATTGCGGATCAAGTCCGCAATGACCTAAAGGGAGAATGTTGTAATTCAATCTTTATCGAATTCTATTTTATCAGTCCATTCAGGCTGATCTTCTTTTGCAAAAACATACTCACCAATTACCAAATAATCCATCTCTGTATTCATAAAGCATCGATACGCATCTTCAGGTGTACACACGATCGGTTCGCCCCTCACATTGAAACTGGTATTTACCACCATTGCGCATCCTGTTCTTTGTCTGAAAGCCTCTATTAAATTCCAGTACTCAGGATTCGTTTCTTTGTGAACAGTCTGTATCCGGGCAGAAAAATCGATGTGTGTTATCGCAGGATAATCAGATCTTTGTACTGCAAGTTTTTCCCTTAGTGGCAACTGGTTATAATTTTTCGGTACCTGTTTTTTTAAATCTTCTTTTATTGATTGTACCAGCAACATATATGGTGAATCAGAATCCAACTCAAAATAAGCAGCTGCATGTTCTGCAAGGACTGATGGTGCAAAAGGTCTGAATGACTCCCTGTATTTTATCTTCAGATTCAGCTTTTTTTGCATGTCCACACGTCTCGGATCGGCAATAATACTTCTTCCTCCTAATGCCCGTGGACCAAATTCCATTCTTCCGTTAAACCATCCAACCACATTTCCATTGTCAAGGATCTCAGCTGCTTTTTCATAAAGTTCGGAACCTGATATCTCAATAAATACAGGTTTAAACTTCCGTAAAGATCTTTCTACATCAATTTTATGATAATCAGGACCTAGATACGCTCCCTGCATTGAATCCGGAGTTTCCGGAACTCTCTCGTCTTTGAAATATATGTATTGAGCAGCAAGAGCAGCACCAACCGCTCCTCCGGCATCTCCTGCCGCCGGTTGTATATACACGTCATCGAAAATTCCTTCGTTCTGAAGTTTTCCGTTAGCAACACAATTAAGTGCCACACCGCCCGCCAAACAAATAGCATTGGCTCCGGTTAATTTCTTAGCCTCTTTTGCCATCAAAATTACAACTTCTTCAGTCACCATTTGAATTGCTAAAGCCAGATCTGCTTCGTGTTGCTCAAGTTCTGCTTCGTCTTCGCGACGGGGAAAGCCAAATAATTCTTCCCATTTTTTATCCTTCACCATTCTCAATCCGGTGGCGTAATCAAAGTACTTTTGGTTTAACCAGATAGAACCGTCTGCTCTGATATCTACCAACTCGGATTTAATTTTAGTGATGTAATCCTGAAGTAATTCCGATTCGGGGTTCCCATAAGGAGCCAATCCCATCAGTTTATACTCTCCTGAGTTTACTTTAAACCCCAAGTAGTATGTGAACGCTGAATACAGCAATCCCAGCGAATGCGGAAATTTCAATTCGCGAAGAATTTTTATCTCATTTCCTTTTCCGTGACAGATAGAAGCCGTTGCCCATTCTCCAACTCCATCAATAGTAAGAATAGCCGCTTCTTCAAATTTAGAAGGATAAAATGCACTGGCTGCATGACTTAAATGATGCTCCGGAAATAACAGAGTAACATCTTCTTTGTCATATTCTTCAATTTCTTTTAGAGAATCATAGATCAGTTTCTTCAGGAACATCTTTTCCTTCAGCCAAACAGGAATAGCTGTGACAAATGACCGAACTCCTTTTGGCGCAAATGACAGATATGTTTCAAGAAGTCGCTCAAACTTAAGAAAAGGCTTGTCATAGAAAGCAATGGCATCCATTTCATCAATGCTCAATCCGGAGTGTTCCAGACAATATTTAACTGCATTTTTCGGGAATGAAGCGTCGTGTTTATTTCGTGTAAATCGCTCTTCCTGAGCCGCTGCCACAATTTTTCCATCTTGTATCAAACAAGCGGCAGAGTCATGATAAAAAGCAGAAATTCCTAGAATATTCATCCGAAAAGTAAAATTATTGCAGGAAGATACGAATCGTGGAATACTTGCCAAGTAGTTTCTTCCCGTCTGTTACTTTTGTACCTTTGTTTTTCTTAAAAATTCATCTGCGATTCATATATGATTATTTCTATGACCGGATTTGGACGGGGCGAAGCTACTGAAAATGGCATAACCGCTACTGTTGAAATCAAATCCTTAAACAGCCGATATTTAGATCTCTCTATACGGCTTCCACAACGGCTTCAGGACAAAGAACTTATTTTGAAAGAATTGGTTCAGAAAACCATCAGTCGTGGAAAATTGAATATTAATGTTCACGTCACTGAATCTGATTCCGGTGAACCACACATCAAAGTAGATGAAGTTAAAGTAAAAGCTTACGCCCGTATTTTGCGAGAAGTCCAGGAAGCTGCGGGAATTGAAGGCAGTCTGAACGTAAGAAATATTACCGGGTTTGGGGATGTTTTTATAACTCAGGAAGATGATGAAGAGATTCTTGCTGAAAAATGGTCTGTTGCCTTAAAAGCTTTGAGTAGCGCCTTGGAAAATCTGATTGCAATGAGAACGCAAGAAGGAAATCAGTTAAAAAATGATCTTATTGAGCGTATTGAAAATATCGAAGCCAATCTGAAAGATATTGAGAAAGTATCTAACGGCAGAGTTGAGGAAATAAGAAATAAGCTTCGTGATCGAATTCAGCAGTTATTTGACGACGAAAACTTTGATAAAGAACGCCTTGAAACAGAAGTAGCTGTTATTGCAGATAAAATGGATATCACTGAAGAAATTGTGAGAATGCGTGCCCATTTAAAGTTCTTTATTGAGGCCATTGAACAAGCTGAACCTGCCGGAAGAAGACTAAATTTCTTAACTCAGGAAATGAATCGTGAATTGAACACCATTGGTTCTAAAGCAAATGATTCTGAAATTGCGCATCACGTAGTTCGTTCTAAAGAAACGCTGGAGCAGATCAGGGAACAAGTACAAAACGTTGAATAAACTAGATTTTAGTATTTAGTATTGAGACGCTTTTCTCAATACTAAATACTCGGTACTAATATGAAAGGTAAAGTTATAATTCTTGTTGCTCCCAGTGGAGCCGGAAAAACCACGCTTGCAAAAAGACTCTTCAAAGATTTTGAGGATCTGAAATTTTCTGTTTCTGCCACTACCAGACCACCCCGTGAAGGCGAAGAAAATGGTAAGCATTATCATTTTTTATCTGACGAAGAATTTCAAGCCAGAATTGATGAGAATGACTTTCTGGAATGGGAAGAATTCTATGGCGGAAAGAGATACGGTACTTTGCAATCAGAAGTTGATAAAAGCCTGAAATTAGGCTATTTTGTTCTGCTTGACATCGAAGTAAAGGGAGCCGTAAATATCAATGAAATATACGGCGATGAGTGCTTGAGCATTTTTGTTCAACCTCCTTCACTCGAAGTTTTAAAGCAGCGTTTAATAGCCAGAGGCACTGAAAATGAAGAAACTCTTGCCTTGCGACTTGAGCGTGCAAAAGAAGAACTTACATATGCCGGTCGGTTTGATCGGGTTATTATTAATGATGATCTAGAGACTGCTTACTCTCAAATAAAGCAAGCTGTTCTCGAATTCATGAATTCAAATTAGAAAATATGCCAATTCGTACACTTGACATCGAAGAGTTGAAAAAGACAACCGGTAACAAATATGAGTTACTTGTGATCATGTCTAAAAGAGCTCGTCAAATTGCCGCAACTGAAAAATTAGAGCTTGATGAAAAGCTACAATATTTCGAAGGTTTTGAAGACGAAGATGAATTTTCATTCAATGAAGAACAAGAGCAAATTTCAAAGTCTTTCGAAAAACTTCCTCATGCAGTTCAACGATCTATTGCTGAAATGGAAGCCGGTAAAACTTATTTCCGTCGTCCTGAAGTAGAGGAATAAAAATGCTCTCCGGAAAGCGCATTGTTCTCGGTGTCACCGGAGGAATAGCAGCTTATAAAGCTGTCTTTTTACTACGAGAATTTCAAAAAGCGGGTGCTGAAGTACGAGTCACGATGACTCCATCAGCCACTCGCTTTGTTGGTTTAGAAACCTTTGCGTCCCTTTCTCAAAATGAAGTTGCCGTTGAAATTTTTCCCGATGATACTCAATCAACTGATTGGACACGTCACATAAACTGGGGAGAATGGGCTGATCTTTTTGTGATCGCTCCTTGTACAGCAAATACTCTTTCAAAAATAGCTTCAGGAATTTCTGATAATATGCTTACGAGTACAGTTCTTGCAGCTCGTTCGCCTATTTTGATCTGCCCTACTATGGATGGTGAGATGTATGAGTCTCCGACTGTAACTGAAAACCTTACAAAAGTTCAGGAATTCGGGTATCATGTGCTGGAGCCAACTTCCGGATTTTTGGCCAGTGGTTTAGAAGGAAAAGGCAGACTTCCTGAGTTCGAAGATATCCTGGAAAAAGCGTCTGAAATTATTGGCTCCATCGAGGGACCTTTAAAGGGAAAGAAAGTGGTTGTCACCGCCGGCCCCACCAGAGAATTTATTGACCCAGTTCGCTTTATCTCAAATCCAAGTTCAGGAAAAATGGGATTTGCAATGGCTGAAGCTGCAAAAAGATTAGGTGCTGAGGTCAAGCTTATCCACGGCCCTGTTTCCGCTCCAAAACCTGAAGGCATCCACACAACTTCCATCACAAGTGCTGCCGAATTATTTGAAGCTGTTAAAACCCAAGCTGATGCTGATGTAATTATAATGGCAGCCGCTGTTTCAGATTTTACTCCTTCAAAAACATATTCACACAAAGTGAAGAAGGAAAGTGGTTCAAATTCAATCGAACTTTCAAAGACTACAGATATTCTGGCATGGCTTGGTGAAAATAAGAAGTCGAATCAAATTTTGATCGGTTTTGCAATGGAAACAGAAGATCTGATCAAAAATGCAACGAAAAAGCTTTCAAAGAAAAATACTGATTGGATTGTAGCTAATTCGTTAAGCACAGAAGGCGCTGGTTTCGAAGTAGATACTAATCACGTACACTTGATAAGCAAAGATTCTGACACTGAATTCAGCGGAACCAAACAAGAAGTTGCTGAACTGGTTCTGGGAGAGATATTCCGAAAATGAGTTTCGTTTATTCGAAATAAAAAGTACAAATTGTAATATTTAAAGGTCATTTCACGGCGAATGCCTGAAATCTGGATTTTGATCATTTTTAGAAATAGAGTTTTAAAACTCAATTTAGATTCCTGCCTCCGCAGGAATGACTTTATCACAACAATAAAAAATACTGATCTATGAGCTTATCAAAAACCACGCTGGGAAATTTTGAATTGTATACCATCGAAACAGGTGACTTCAAACTAGATGGCGGTGCTATGTTCGGCGTTGTTCCTAAAACATTATGGTCACGAGGTATTGAAGCAGACGAAAAAAATCGAATTCAGATGACCATGCGCTGCTTATTGATCAAATCAAAGGCTACAGATAAGCTCTATTTGATTGATAATGGACTTGGAACAAAGTTCAATGAAAAGCTCATGAAGATATATCAGGTAGATTTCAGCAAGCATACCATGGAAAAATCTTTTGCAGAACATGGCTTTAGTTTTGAAGATGTGACCGATGTGATCTTTACTCATTTACATTTCGATCATTGTGGTGGGACTTCATACTATGATGAATCCGGAAATCAACAATACACCTTCCCCAATGCTGAATATCATGTAACTAAATCTCATTGGGAAACAGCTACCAATCCTAATGCCCGCGAAAAAGCTAGTTTTCTTTCGGAAAATATGGCACCGCTTAAAGAGACTGACAAATTAAATCTGATTGACGATGATCACATTTATGAAGAAGGGCTGTCTTCAATTATTGTTAATGGACATACACTCGGTCAACAGCTTCCACTCATTGAAGGAGATGGAAAAAAGATCTGTTTTGTTGCTGACCTTCTTCCCACTCATGTGCATGTTCCTCTTCCTTGGGTAATGGGATATGATATGTATCCGGCTGAAACACTTAAAGAAAAAGAAAATTTTCTGGAACGTGCTGTTAAGGAAGATTTTTATTTATATCTGGAACATGATTACTACAAAGAGATTATCACTCTTAACTCAGAAAACAACAAATACTCTGTAAAAGATTCGTTCACTCTTAGTGAAATATAAGCTACAATAAAGCTTCTCATTTACGGTTTTTTAGAACATATTAGGCAGGATTTCCTTTTCTTAAGATTATGGCAAAAAACCATCAACATTCTAAGTCAGAACAGATAAAAAAAGAACTCCATCAAGCTTTTGATAAACTTGATCGTCGTTTCTTTATATCAAATATAATTACATGTATATCTGTTTTATTGTTTGTTGTTTTATTGCTAATAACTATAGAAGAGTTTCAATTTCTAAGTTCTCTAGCTAAATATGTTTTTTTATTTTTGGGTATTGCCTCGGCTGCTTCTTTATTTTTTTGGTTGAGATCAAGAAATAAATTAGACCCCTTTCAGGTTTTTTACAGGAAATTTGCTCACAGTGAACATATTGAAGAAATAAACTACTTTCTGGATCTGGAAAAAGATGACTTGGCCGATCCTTCTCTTGTAAATGCAGCCCTCGAGAGAAACCTTTCCTCTATTGATTTCCTAAAATTTAAGGACCGGCTTGATGCTTATTCTGAATCACAATATGAGACTCAATTCTTTAAAACCTCTCTGAAATTTTCAGTAGGCTTATTAGTTTTTTTCTTGATTACAGCCTTTACATTTCCTGAAGGAACCAAGAGAGCTTTTTATATTTGGAAAACTTTTGAAAAACCAAATCCCTACACATTTACTGTTACTCCCGGTGACGTTACTCTGGAGCAGGGAGCTCCATTTTCAGCAAGTATTAATTTTGAAAATAATCAAACACCAAAAACCGTAAGCCTCTTCGTTAAAACTTCTGTTGAAGAAGATTTTCGATCTTTGAATATGGATCCTTCACCTTCAGGATTTATATCCATTCCTTTTAATTTATATAACCACCTCGAGTATTATATAGAAATGGATGAATTCCAATCGGAATTATATAATGCGTCTGTACAATTGAGACCTAGATTTTCAGAACTAACTTCAATCGTGAACGCTCCTACTTATACTGGTTTAGACTCCTCTTCTCAATCCTATCCTTTTTCTTTAATACGTGCTTATCAGGGGTCTGAAATTAATCTTACCGGAGAATTAAATAAAGATATTGATGCACTTGATATTTCATCGAGTAGTAATAGTCTGGATAGTAGTTTCGTAGAGCAAAAGAAATTATTTGCCCGATTTTTAGTTTCCAAGCCTGATACGATCTCTTTTAGTTTGAAGGATGGAAATGGACTACAAAATAAAAATCCATTTCAATTTATAATTGAACCAATTATCGATGAACATCCAATTGTGGAATTAGTAGAGCCTTCTGCCTCTTTTGAAATGGTTCAACCAAAAAACCTGACTCTTACTTATAAAGCTACTGATGACTTCAATATTACCAGAGCTCAGCTTAAATACGAACTTAAAAAGGCTTATGTAGACAACCCTATATCTGGTTCAATAAACCTAAACCGGCCCGTTAATGGAGTTTTACAGCGATTTAGTTGGGAACTTTTCGAACTGGACCTTTCTCCATTAGATGAACTCACTTTTTGGATTGAAGCTTCCGATAACGATGGCTACAATGGACGTAAAACATCACGCTCACAAGAGATTGTATTAACAGTTCCATCTTTGGTCGATTATTTTGAATCACTAAATGATAAAGAAGAGGAAGTAGATACAGATCTTGAATCGATTTCTGAATCGTTTAAAGAAATGAGCGAAACTTACGAACAATTTGAAGAGAGCCTCAAGCAAGACCCCGAGATCAATTATGAAAACCAGAGACAACTGGAAGACGCTGTAAATAAACAAGAAGAGGTTCAGAAAAAAATAGACGAGCTAAATAAAAAGTTTGAGGAAATAAAAAAGGAACTGAGTGACAACAATCTTTTAAGCGAAGAAACTCAGAAGGCTTATGATGAGCTCAAAAAACTGATGGAAGAAATTGATGACCCCGGATTGCGTGAAGCACTAGAAAAGCTGAGAGAGAACATTCAACAACTCAGTCCTGAGCAACTGCGCAGAGCTATGGAAGATGTTGAGTTTAATGAAGAAGACTATAAAAAAAGAATTGAACGAACTATAGAACTGTTCAAGCAACTTAAGTTGATGTCCGATATGGAAAAGCTCGCAAAATCTTTTGAAGATCAGGCGAGACAAGAACAAGAGTTAGCCGAAAATCCGTCATCTAATAAAGAAACTGAAAATAAGCGAAAAGAAGATCTTGAACAGATAGAAAAACTAAAAGATGCCATAGATGATCTATCTGAAAATACATCAGACAAAACAAAACAGCCTGTTTCGGAATTTCAGAATGAAGCCAAAGAAGAACTTGAAAAACAGATAGAAGATAAAATAAAAGAGTGGCTTGAAGAACAACAAAATCAAGACAGTGAATCCGACAGTGAAAGAAATGGCCAACAACAGCCTCAACAAAACCAACAGCCAAACCTACAAAAACAATATCAGCAATTAGCTGAGAAAACAAGAAGCCAAATGCAGGCCATGGGGCAACAGCAAGAACAGATCAATGTTGCGGGCTTGCAATATGTAATGCATTCTTTGTTAACTCTTTCTACTGAACAAGAAGATCTTGTGTATTTATCTCAACAAACTGAAGACAGAAGTCTTGCATATGTTGAACTTGCGCGTGTTCAAAGAAATGTAGAGCAGATCTTTGGAGCTCTTTCAGACACTTTGTTTAACCTTTCTAAATCTATTCCACAGTTTTCGAATCAGATCAATACAAAATCGATTGAATTAAAAGGACAACTAGAACGTGCACTTTCACAAATGGCTGAACGACATCAAAGGAATTCAACAGTTGCTTCCCGACAGGCTTTTGGGGGCATTAATGAAATTGCGTTTTTGATTGCTAATCTCTTAGAACAACTTCAGAATAACAGCGGCTCAGGACAAAGTGGAAATGGTACACCGCAATCAATTCAACAAATGATAGAGCAGCTTGGTGAAATGAAGGGCAATCAACAGCAGCTTAATGAACAGCTTCAACAGATGATCAACGATATGCAAGGAGAGCGATTATCTAATGATCAAATGCAGCGTTTGAATGAACTTGCTAAACAACAGAACAGGATACGGAAACAACTTCAGGAATTACAAGAAAATGGAGGACTTGAAGGTGACAGAGCCGGAAGCGAAATTCAGAGAATGATTGAGGATATGGAAGATACCATAAATGATCTTCGAGGAGGCGCTGTAGACCCAAACTTAATAGAACGTCAACAGAATATATTAACTCGCATGCTTGATGCTGAAAAATCAATGCAAGAACGTGATGAAGAAGAAAAAGAACGAGAAGGAAAAAGCCCCGCAAACTTTGAAAGAACCAGCCCTTCAGATATCACATTAGAAGAATTGGAAAAACAGATAAGATCTAGACTTAATGACCCTAACTTCACTAAATATTCACCAGACTATCAAAAACTGATAGAGCGTTATTTTGAGTTGTTGAAAAAAATACAAGAGAGAAATAGTTAGCTTCTAAATAATCATACAACTTGTATTAAAAGGTCTCTTATTTAAAGGCTGCGATTATAATCAATCACTTTTTTATAAGCTTCCAGAACAGCGTCTGCATCTTCACCATCCATAACATTTGAGACTTCTTTAGCAGACTTCATCGCATTATTTGGGGCAAACGACTTCCCAACGATCTCTAATCCGGGTCTATCTCCTCCTGTATCTCCGATAAATGCTACTTCCTCTAATCCTAATCCAAGAAGTTGGCATAAAAATTTAATACCCTCTCCTTTGTTTGTGCTTTTTGAGATTACATTTATAGAAACATCAGTATAGTGCACTTCAAAATTTGGATAATTTTCACCCACATACTCATTAATTTCGGGGTACATCTCATGAATCACTTTCGGATCCTGATTAATAATTCCTGAGTCAGTAAACTTTGCAAATTCTGGAATTGTATTGGGGTACTTTTCAATGAAATTCTTACGAAGATGATATTTTAATTCTCCTAATTCACGTTCTCTTTCTTTATCAAAAGTTGGATGCCAATGGAGTTTATTTTCAGCCATATCATACACTCCACCACCACTTTCAAATAAAAAAGGCTTGTACATTCCCATCCATTGATATACCGCTTCTGCATAAGGCATAGGCCGACCTGTACAAATAGTTAGCGGAGGAATGGTTGTATCAGTTTTGCTCCGCTCGTTTAACTCTTTAAGCTCAGAAATAACTTTCCATTTGGGCGGAATAAATGGCATACTTATACATCCGTCCAAGTCCGTAATAAAAAGTTTGATCATCTATTTTTCTTTTCGATAAGTTGGAATAAGATAGGCAAATGTAAAACAGAACAGAGCCAACGCTCCCATCCATTGATATTGATTTTTATAATCAGCGTATTCCTGGCTTGAAAATTCTCCTTTTTCCAATTCGTCAACTCTGGCAAGAAACGCATCGATTCCGTCATTTCCCCTTTCTATGGCATAATAAGTACCATTCCCTTTATTTGCTATTTGCCTTAGCTCATCACTCTGTAACGAAGTGGTTACAACTTTGCCGGTTCTGTCTCTTTTATAGCCAATCAAAGTTGTAGAATTTTCTTCATAAATAGGAATGGTTGTTCCTGCATCCGTTCCTATTCCTAATGTATAAACATATATATTTTTATCTACCAGATTTTGAAGTGATTCCTGATAAGATTGCCCGTGGTCCTCTCCATCTGAAATTATTAAAAGTACTTTAGCTGCTTCTGTTTCATTTTCTTCCAGCGATTCAAACGCCGTTAGAGCTGTTTCCATTGCAGCTTTGAAATCTGTAGCCGAGCTTGGCATTTGATCGGTATCCGCGATGTCCAAAAATAGCTTTAGAGCTGAATAGTCTAGCGTCATTGGACTCTGAAGGTAGGCTTCTCCAGTAAATACGATAAGTCCAACACGGTCACCTCTTAATCGCTCTATTAATCGGTTAATTTCAAACTTTGCTTTTTCTAATCTGCTTGGTCGTACATCTTCTGCATTCATACTCGCTGAAAGATCCAGTGCAATCAGCATATCTACACCCTGACGTTTTACCTCTCGAACTTCTGTGCCGATTTTAGGTCCCGCAAAAGCAAGTAATAAAAAGGATAATCCGATTATCACAAATACCGTTCTGATAACATCTCCGGGTTTCCAGAACCCTTTTCTTAGCTTTAAAAACAATTCTTCATTAAAGAAGAGAGTTCTTCTTTTCTTTAATGACTTAGTTCTAAACCAGACTCCTACTACCAACACCGGAATGAAGATCAAAAGCCACAATAAAATTGGATATTCCCAAATCATGAATACAAGTTAAGAGTTTTAAGTGCTTAATTTTAAGTTTTTTTTGTAAGGATTTGTTATTGAATCTGTCTTATTAGTAATCAACAAAAAATAAATAATTATGAATAACAAAGGCCCAGTTTACAAAAAAAGCTTTGAGTTCTCCCTTCTTATCATAACTCTGTACAAAGCAATGATAGCAAAAAATGAATTTGTAATATCAAAACAAATATTACGGTCAGGAACAAGCATAGGTGCAAATGTAAACGAGGCTTCTGCTGCTGAATCCAAAAAAGACTTTCTTCATAAAATGGCCATTTCTTCAAAAGAAGCTCGGGAAACTTTATATTGGTTGCACCTACTTGAAGAAAGTGAATTGATTGATATTAAGCTATATGATGAGATTCAAAAGTGTAAAGAATTGGTAAGAATTTTAACCTCTATCGTTAAGACAACTAAATTAAAAATGAACACTTAAAACTCTTAACTCAACATTTTAGTCAATAAGAACTACTTGCAAATCCATTAAATTTATCCCTGTCGAACCCGTTTTTATATGTGTCTCCATTTGTTTATGAAATTCATAAGAATCGTTATCTGATAGAAATTGTTCGGGCTCTATTTCCCTTTTCCGAGCACCCAATGTTGTATTTGAATTAACTATTGCTCCAGCTACATCTGTTGGTCCATCTATTCCATCCGTATCCATACTTAATAATGATATTGAATGCTGCCCTTCAAATGACAAAGCAGCCATTAAGGCTAGTTCCTGATTTCGTCCACCTTTTCCACTACCTCTAACTTTAACACTGCTCTCTCCTTGGTATAATAGAGCTGCTGGTATATTTATATCATCATTTCCACTCAATATTGATATTGCTTTACCACAAATTTCTTTGGCTACCTTTTGAACTGAGCCTGAATACGATTCTTCTTTTACCCAAGTTTGATATCCTTCTTTTTCCAAAAATCCTGTTATTCTTTTTTTCAGGTTTATAGAACCTGATAGGAGTTCCACTCTGTGGTTTTTAGAATTAAACTCATTCGGTTTAGGGTTTTCCGGGATATAACCTTCCATTCCTCCAATTAAATGTTCCTGAATTGAAATAGGAACTCTATCCCAAATCCTCAAGTTCTTCAGAATTTGAACGGCTTCAATAAAAGTTGATGGATCCGGAACTGTTGGTCCACTACCAATAGTACTAATATCGTCTCCTGGAACGTCCGATTCTATTATCGAAATTAAGTTGATGTGCTCCAGCTCTTCACCAAGTTTTCCTCCTTTTAATTCACATACATGTTTTCTTATGATATTTATTTCATGGATGGAAGCTCCTGATCTCAAAAGAAGATTATAAAGCTGTTGTATTTCTTCTATCTCAATCCCAAAAGGTGGAATAGTCAACAATGATGAAGTCCCACCTGAAATACAAAAAATTAAAGTGCCCCCCGATGGGATATTACTTACAAAATCTAATACCTCATAGGAAGCGGCAACGGAATTTGAATCAGGTAACGGATGGCTTCCACAAAAAACCTGAATTTTATTGGAAACAAAATCTTGATGATCAGAAATTACAATTCCATCATGTATCTGGCCGTCATATTGTTTCATTATTTGAGAAGCCATTTGAACTGAACCTTTACCAACGGCAACCAGCCAAATCTTTTTTTTATCTCTTAATGATAAGTTCAACTCGGTAGAATTCAAGTCATCCTTCAAAAATTGAGGAATAATTTCAAGTAGCTTTTGTTGAGTTTCAAACTTAGCTTTCATTAATAAGCTTCACTTTAATAGTTTTCTTTTCTATAAAGGCAAGAACTACCATAAAAAGAGAAGACAACGGAAGAAAATAGACACTAGCCATATCCGAGATCCTTAGAAACGATATATTGCCCTTTACGCCATATAGAAAAGAAAGAACAATTATTAGCCCAAAAATTAATTGAACCCCTATTTCTATATAGTAGAATTTTTTTGTTGCTGAAATAAGAATAAGTCCAATTATCCCAATAAAAAAATTCATTCCGAATGGAATTCTGGCTTTATATTTTTGTGGAGAACCAACAGCATAAACTGTCACGCCTCTGGCTCCTTGTTCATATATTTTTATTTCTTCAGAGATGGTTTCAGTCAATTTAGATTTTACTTCTTCCATTGAAATTTCTCTAAATGGGATGACTGCCTTAAAGTAAATCAAAACAAAAACAACCAAGCTTAACAACTTAAATGCTGTCTTTTTATTCATTGCTAAAAGTGCTATTTGAATAGTTAACCCATAACATCCAAAGACCAAATATTATAAAGTAAAATATCGCAGTGGTAGTATAGTCATGAAAAAAATCAAAGATCTCAGGATTTGTTTCTTGAGTAATTACCAATGCAATTATCCGAGCTACATTAGAGAGGTAGATCAAACAAATACCTAAAATTGAGAAACTGATCTTCTTATAAACTTCACCCGGATAAGCAATTATAAAACCAAAGAATAAGCCCATAGCGGCAATACCATTGCAGCCATCTACAATTTCTACTCCCGGATTTCCAAAAATTCCGATTACTCTGCTATATGAGAAAATTTCAAACCCAAACCATTCTAAAACTCCTTTACTCACACTGATTACGTTTAGGGAGATAAACTCATCCAAACTACCTTCCGGTAATAGCCAAAGTTCATAAATTACATACCATATTAAAAAAAAGCCTACAGCTTTAAGTATGAATTTTGTTAGCGGTGATTTCATTTTATAACATTTGAGCTTTAAGATTTAAATTTGCGCATATTTTGATGTATTTTTTAGTTCTCAAGAAAATTTAATATATCTATTCAATGTCAAGAAAGATAACTCTATTATTATTTTTAGCACTTATAAGCTTAAATATACTTGCTCAAAGTATAAGCAGTATTGATTTCGAAAACTTAAAGTCTGACGAACTTTCTGATGCTCAAATCACACAAATTTATAGACAAGCTCAAGAACAAGGTCTTTCAATAGACGAGTTAAGTTCATTGGCTATTGCTAGAGGAATGTCCCCAACTGAAGTTGCAAAATTGAGGTCTCGCTTTAATAGTATTCCTGATAATAAAAACTCATCCATCGCTGAAATTACAGCTACCCAGAATAGGTTAAGAACGAATGAAGACGATACTAAAATCTCTAAGGTAAACACAGTATCTGTATCTGATACCGAAAAAAAAATCTTCGGCTCTGATCTTTTTACAAGTAAAAATCTTTCTTTCGAACCCTCTCAGAATGTACCTACACCAAAAAATTATGTCTTGGGAGCTGGAGATCAAGTCATAATTGATGTCTATGGAGCTGCTGAAGATAACTATATATTAACTGTCTCTCCCGAAGGTTCTATTCAGATACGTAATATAGGTCCTATTCCATTAAGTGGTTTGACAATAGAAGAAGCTTCGATTAGAATTAAAACCCGACTATCCTCAATATATTCAGGTTTAAAAGGAAACAATCCCGATACATTTGTTCAAGTTACTCTTGGTTCAATACGCTCCATTAAAGTGCATATAATAGGGGAAGTTAAACTCCCCGGAACTTTTAATGTGTCATCACTTTCTACAGTTTTTAATGCTTTGTATGTCGCCGGAGGCCCCTCTAAAAATGGGACGTATAGAGCCATAAAAGTTATCCGAAGCAATAATGTGATTACTGAGATCGACCTTTATGACTTCTTAGTAAATGGAACAACACAAAATAATGTTGTACTTCAGGACCAAGATATTGTTAAAATAGATCTTTACCTGAACCGAGTTTCAGTAAACGGTGAAACTAAAAGAGTTGGTCTTTTTGAAACAAAGCCGGGCGAAACTTTCTCTGATTTACTAACATATGCAGGTGGCTTTAATCAACAAGCTTATACAAAAAAGATAAAGATTCGAAGGAATACAGATTCCCAGAAAAGTATTGTAGAGATTGATTTCCCAGAAGAAAGTGGAACTATTTTAAAAAGTGGTGATGAAATAAGTATTGGAAAAATACTCGATCGTTATGATAACAGGGTAGAAATTCAAGGAGCAGTATATAGGGAAGGTGAATATCAATTGGAAGAAAACCCAACTCTATTAACTTTATTAGAAAATGTAGACGGATTATTAGGTGATGCTTATTTGAACAGAGCTATTATTTACAGAACCAATCCGAATTATACGGTAAGAGCTATTCCCGTAAACCTTAATGAAATTTTTGAAGATCCAGAAAATAAAGATATCAAGTTAGTAAAAGATGATATAATCAGGATATCTTCGATATTTGACTTAAGACAAGAACAAACTATTAACATCTCCGGAGAAGTGATAAAAGGCGGTACTTTTCCTTTTGTTGAAGATATGACTCTAAAAGATCTTATTTTTCAGGCTAAAGGTTTCACAGACGCTGCAGCAAATTATAATATCGAAATAGCAAGACGTATACTTGATGATGGATCAGGAGAAGTAAGAAATGAGCTTGCCGAAATATTTCAAATCAATGTTCGGGAGGGTTTAATACTAAGTGTGTCCAATCCTGAATTTAGACTGCGACCACATGATCAGGTTTTTGTTCGTAGTTCACCTACCTATGAATCTCAAAAAAATGTATCTGTAAAAGGACAGGTAGTTTATCCGGGCACTTATACTTTGAAAAACAGAGGCTACAGAATTTCTGACCTTGTAAAATCAAGTGGAGGGACTACTGAATTTGCCTATCCAAAAGGCGCTCAGCTTAACAGACCAAGTATAAATGACAGCACCAGCATTGTGGCAATTGAGCTCGAAAAAATTCTTCGTTCTCCCGGCTCTGATATAGATCTATTGCTCCAACCAGGTGATGTTTTGAACATCCCGAAAAAACTGGAAACCGTTCTTGTTGACGGGCATGTTTTTGCACCTTCCAACATTAGATTCAATGAATCAAAATCCTTTAAAGACTATATAAACTCTGCAGGTGGTGCTACCGATTCTGCAAATACTAAGAAGTCTTATATAAAATATGCAAATGGAGAAGTAGACAGAGTAAAAAGGTTTCTTTTTTTCCGAAATTATCCAAATGTTGAGCCTGGGTCCAAGATCATTGTTCCCAGAAAACCGATAGAGTCAAAAATTTCGACCAGTGAAAGGATAGCAATTCTCTCAACAATAGTTTCTATGGCTGCTATTGTGACAAGTACTATTTTTCAGATAAGAAGTAATTAAATATTAAGATTCGTTTTCTAGAAATTCTTTTATTGTGCTTACTATCTTTTTTATTTCACCTTTAGTCAGTTCAGGAAAAATAGGTAGTGAGAGTGCTTGTTTTGAAGCACAAACTGCTTTTGAGCAATCTTTTGCTTCGTAATTCAAATCTGAAAAGCATTCCTGAACATGCAAAGGAACAGGATAATATATGGAGTTCCCTATATTTTTTGAACTTAAATACTTTGCTAACCCATCTCTATTCTTAATTCGGATCGTATACTGATGATAAATATGTTTTCCACTACTTTTAGGAGAGCCGCCTTCCTCAACAGGCAAAACAATTTTTCCATTTTCCAACGAACTGCCTGAACTTAAACAGCTGTCATCACATCCTGAATATGCTACAGAAATGCCTGCTTTTTCAAACTCTGAATTATACAATTCGGCTATTTCTCTTCTTTTATCAGACCAGTTATCAAGATGCTTTAGCTTGACTTGCAATATGGCTGCCTGAATCGTGTCGAGCCTGCTGTTTATTCCTACATATTTATGGTGGTATTTTGGTCTAGCTCCGTGTAGTCTTAATACATCAACCTTTTCTGCAAGTTCAGGATCCTTTACTGTTATTAATCCGGCATCTCCATATGCGCCAAGATTTTTACTGGGGAAAAAACTAAAACAACCAAAATCCCCTATAGTCCCTGCATTTTTATTTCGATAAACAGCCCCAATTGATTGAGCTGCATCTTCGATTACTACAAGATTGAATTCTTTAGCAATGTCCATAATAGGGTCCATATCAGCCATCTGTCCATATAAATGTACCGGAATAATTGCTTTAATCTTTTCAATGGGAGCCTTGACCTTTTTAGACAGCTCATCTTTTCCTTCCAGAAAAGCTCTTATTTTATCAGGATCGATATTAAAACTATTAAATTCAATATCAATAAAGATAGGTATTGCCCCTAAGCGTGAAATAGCACCAGCTGTAGCAAAAAACGTGAAGGGAGAAGTAATGACATAATCACCCGGCTGGATATCAATAGCCATTAATGCTAATAATAAAGCATCTGAACCGGATGCGCATCCGAACGCATGATTTGAACCTATATATGAGTTTACTTCATCTTCAAAATCCTTTACTTGACTTCCCATAATGAAGTTTTGAGATTCCAATACCGAAAAAATCGCTTCTTTTAGTTCTTCTTCTAAGGCATTATGCTGTACTGATAGGTCTAATAATGGAATATTCATTTAATTCTGATCCTGTGTTACTAAATAAACGGTATTATTTTCAAGTTTATACAACTCGTTAGTTTCTGAGCATCTTGCGTAATTATCTTCAAATACTAATCTTATCCCAGCCTTTGAAACCCAACCAATTTGTTTGCCTGGATTTCCAACTACTAATGCAAATGCAGGTACCGGTTTTGTAATTACGCTGCCAGCTCCAATAAATGCAAACTCACCAATTTCATTTCCACATACTACTGTGGCATTAGCTCCAATGGAAGCTCCTTTTCTTATGAAGGTTTTTTTGTACTCGTTTTTTCTTTGTACATGACTTCTTGGATTAATTACATTTGTAAAAACCATGGAAGGTCCACAAAAAACATCATCTTCGAGAATTACCTCATCATAAATAGAAACATTATTTTGAACTCTAACATTTTTACCTAAAACCGCTTTACTTCCAACAAATACATTTTGTCCAAGAACACAATTTTCACCTATTATTGCATTATTCATTACATGGACCCAATGCCATATCTTTGTTCCGCTTCCTATATTGGCATCTTTACCAACTATAGCTGTTTCATGTTCAAAGTAATCATTACTCATTTTATAAACCCTGATGCTTTATATATTTTTTCTATTATACTAACTACCTTCATTCCATCAAATGCTGTAGCTGTAGCCTCTCCTTTTCCATTTAATGTATCAACAACATTTTCTATTACATAATGATGGTTTGCTGCACTTCCCTTAAATGGTCCGTAATCATTTGGAGGATTTGTTTCGGGGAGTTCAGGCATCTGGTAGTTTTCTACATGGCAGTATTCAATTTCATTCATGTACTGTCCACCAACTTTTACACTGCCTTTAGTCCCAATTACAGTAATACTGCTTTCCATATTTTGGTTCCAACAAGAGGTGGAATAATTTAGGCTTCCGATACCACCGTTTAAAAACTCAAACTGTGCAAAACCTGAATCATCAAAATCTTTTAAATTAGAATGAGTATAATTCTTTGTAAGTGCAAATGGGGTCTTTATGTCTCCAAAAACCCAATACATAATGTCAACGAAATGACTAAACTGAGTAAAAAGAGCACCTCCATCTAACTCTCTTGTTCCTCTCCAATTACTAGTTGAATAATATCTGTCGTCTCTATTCCAATAACAATTTGTTTGGACCATTAGAACATCACCGATAATTTTTTTATTAACTATTTCTTTGAGCCACATTGACGGAGGGCTATATCTGTTTTGTTTAACTACGAAAACTCTGTTGCCTGTTTCCTCCATAGTTCTGATTACCATTTCACACTCTGAAGTTGAGAGCCCCATCGGTTTCTCAATAACAACATGATAACCAGCTTTTAAAAGCAAAATAGAATACTCTGTATGATATCCATTTGGTGTCGAGATACAGACTACATCTGAAGCATTATTATCTTTTTCAATGAATTCATTTATAGAATTGTAAGTAATTACATCTAATCCAAGTTCATCTTTATTCTTTAATTGATTGCTATCTATATCTGTTACAGAGATCAAACTAGACCCCTCATATTCAGCAGATATCTTCGCATGTCTCATACCGATTCTACCTAAACCTATTACAGAAAACCTCACTTTTTCCATACTCTTTTCAACACCTCAAATAAATAATTATTTTCTCTTTTAGTCTTTTCCGAAAAGGTCTCTTGTATACACTTTTTCAGAAACATCTTCAATTTGTTCAATCATCCTATTTGCAACAATTACATCGGATATTTCTTTGAACTCATTTAAATCTTTGATCACTTTAGAATGATAAAATTCTTCTTGATCCAAAAATGGTTCAAAAACTATTACTTCGATCCCTTTGGCTTTTATGCGCTTCATGATTCCCTGTATAGCACTAGCTCTGAAATTATCAGAACCTTGCTTCATTACCAATCTGTAAATTCCAACTATTTTAGGGTTTAGTTTTATTATCTGATTAGCTATAAAGTCTTTCCTGGTAGTATTTGCATCTACAATAGCTCTTATTAGGTTGTTTGGTACGTCCTGAAAATTTGCTAATAATTGCTTTGTGTCTTTGGGTAAACAATACCCACCATAGCCAAAAGATGGGTTGTTATAATGATCTCCAATTCTTGGATCTAACCCAACCCCTTTTATCACCTGCTCTGTGTTTAAACCATGAGTTTCTGAATATGAGTCCAACTCATTAAAATAAGCGACTCTCATAGCAAGGTAAGTATTTGAAAATAATTTAATAGCTTCAGCTTCTGTAGAATCAGTAAATAAAACAGGGATTTCTGTTGAAGGTGCTTCAGCACCTTCAACCAAAAGATTAGCAAACAGCCTTGCTCTTTCTGATCTTTCACCAACTACAATCCTGGATGGATACAAATTATCATATAGAGCCTTACCTTCTCTTAAAAATTCGGGTGAAAAAATTATATTGGAAGTATTAAACTTTTCTTTGGCCTTTTTTACATATCCCACAGGAACAGTCGATTTAATAATCATAACTGCTTTAGGATTAATGGATAGCACTTGTTCAATTACAGATTCTACAGAACTAGTATCAAAATGGTTGGTTTCCGGGTCGTAATTAGTCGGGGTAGCAATTATAACAATTTCAGCATCTTTAAAAGCCTTAGCACTATTGGTAGTTGCAAAAAGATTAAGATCCATTTCAGCTAAAAAAGATTCAATTTCAGGATCGTTTATTGGTGATTTTCGGTCATTTATGAGGTCTACTTTTTCAGAAACTATATCTAAAGCTATTACTTTATGGTTTTGAGACAATAAAATAGCCAAAGATAAACCTACATAACCAGTACCTGCGACTGCAATATCCATTTAGGCTTTAAATATGTGATTTTCTTTATTTGATTTGTAGTCTTTCATAGCATTTCTAGTATCGATAATACAGTTTGACCAATCTCCCAGTTTATGATAGTCAACATCTGAATGATTCGTAGATATTATTACTGCATCATACGAACTTATAATTTCTTCTTTCCATTCTATTGAATTTAAACCAGTCCAATCAGCATGTTCTCTTGTAGGAGTAATCACAGGGACATAACTATCATAAAATGATATATCTGCACCAAGATCATTAAGTATATCAAAAAGCTTAAAAGTAGGTGATTCACGCATATCATCCACATTTGGCTTGTATGCTAAACCAATTATTAAAATTTTAGATCCATTAATTGATTTTCTGTGTTTATTCAATGCCTTCATTGTCTGATCAATCACATAAGCAGGCATATTGGTATTTATTTCGCCTGCAAGCTCAATAAATCTTGTATGTTGTTCATACTCCCTTGCTTTCCAAGTCAAATAGAAGGGGTCAATTGGTATACAGTGACCGCCAAGCCCTGGGCCTGGGGTAAACTTCATAAATCCAAAAGGTTTTGTTGCAGCTGCTTCTAGTACCTCATGAACATCAATCCCCATAGAATGGTAAACGACCTTTAGTTCATTAACTAGTGCAATATTAACCGATCTAAAAATATTCTCAGTCAGCTTTACAGCTTCAGCAGTTTTTGTATTCTGAACAGGCACGGTTTTAACAATCGCTGTATCATATAATGCTAAAGCTAGTTTAAGAGCTTCACCACCATCACCACCTACAACTTTAGGTATTTTTGCAGTATTAAAATCTGGATTACCGGGATCTTCTCTTTCTGGGCTATAAGCTACATAAAAGTCTTCGCCAGACTTGAGACCTGACAATTCCTCTAATAAAGGTGTTATCAGCTCTTCAGTTGTAAGAGGATATGTAGTGGATTCTAAAATTACTAATTGGCCTTTTCTAAGATACCTTCCTACTGTTTTAGTAGTTTCAACAACATAACTCATGTCTGGTTCCCGGTGATGATCAAGCGGGGTTGGAACACACATTAATATTGCATCTGCTTCAGGTAATCTCGAAAAGTCTGTAGTTGATTCACAAATCGTACTTTTTGAAAGCTTTTCCATCATATCTTTTCCAAGATGTTTGATATATGGAACCCCTTCATTTAGGTTATTCACTTTGTTTTCATCGATATCAAAACCAATTGTTGGCATTCCCTCATTAAAAAATGTCCACATGAGGGGTAGACCAACGTAGCCCAAACCAACTATTCCAATTTTATATTTTTTAGTTTGGACTTTATCCAGTAATTCTTCGATCATTATAAAATAGTTTCCTTAAATTTTTTGTTAGTAATATTTATTTCTTCATCATTTTTGTGATATGAAGGTACAAGCTCTTTAATTTTCTCCCTTATCATTCTCCCATTCCCAGACTTTGCAACAATAAACAAATTGTCTAGCTTTTCGTGTAAATTTTCTGGTAAGCCACTATTGTTTGCAACCATAATTTTCTCAAACTGAGTCATTGAAGTACCTTCTTCGGCTGTTAGTAGCTCTTCAAATAGTTTTTCGCCATCTCTTATCCCTGAAAATTGTATCTTTATGTCTTTATCAGGCTCTAACCCTGAAAGTTTTATAAGTTCTCGAGCCATATCAACAATCTTCATAGGTTCCCCCATATCAAGTACGAATACTGCACCGTTTCTATCTAATGCCCCAGCTTGCAACACCAGCTGTGATGCTTCAGGAATAGTCATAAAATACCGAACCATCTCCGGGTGTGTAACTGTAACAGGCCCCCCCATTCTGATTTGCTCTTTAAAAATAGGAATAACAGAACCCCGGCTCCCTAGTACATTCCCAAATCTAACCGAGACAAATTTTTGACCTTCTTTCGATAACTTAGCCCCTTGTTGGACTACATACTCAGAGATTCTTTTAGAAGCTCCCATAACTGAAGTAGGGTTTACCGCTTTATCAGTTGATATATTTACAAAATGCTTAACTTTAAAGTCTAATGAAAGATTTACCAGATTTCTAGTACCGCCTACATTATTAAAAATTGCTTGAGATGGATTCTCTTCCATAAGAGGTACATGTTTATGGGCAGCAGCATGGAATATAACATCGGGCTGAGTTGTCTCAAAAATTTGTGCTAGAGTATTATAATCACGTACATCACAAATTTTTACTTTTACTTCAATTTCCGGGAAATCTTTTCGCATATTTCTTTGAATATTATATACACTATTCTCTCCCCTTCCCAATAAAATAATTAATTTAGGACTGAATTTCGCAACCTGTCTTACTATTTCAGAACCTATTGAACCTCCGGCCCCGGTAACCATAACCACTCTATCCTTAAGATATATTTTTATCTTATTCGTATTTAATGATACAGGGGCTCTTCTCAGCAAGTCCTCTACATCTACTTTTCTAATCTGATCTATTTCAACCTTACCTTTAATTAAATCATACAATCCGGGTATAATTCTGTACTGGAGGTTACTAGATCTGGCAAGTTCTACTAATCTTTTGATAACATCTCCTGCAACAGAAGGTATAGCAATTATTAATTCGTCGACCGAATATTTCCTTGCGATTTCAGACATTTGAGATGTTCGCCCAACTACAGGAATCCCCATTATATTTTGGCCCCAGTTGATAATAGCATCATCAAGAAAAGCAACTGGCAAATATCCAGACCTTGGATTTCTAATCATTTCACGGGCAATCATTGCCCCGGCATTCCCAGCCCCAGCAATTAGAATTCTTTTTTGTTTTACTTCCCCCTTCTTTTTGAAAAAATCTTCATTGAAAATAACCCGAACCGTTATTCTTAATGCTCCTAAAACTAACACTGAAAGTAGCCCCTCGATTAAAGGAACAGACAAGGGAATAAAAAGCCCTTCAATACCAATCATTGCAACGATTAAGTATATAGTGCTGTATAATGTTATTGAGCTTGACAATATGAAAATCTCTTTTGTACTAGAGAATTGCCATGATCTTTTTGTTTGGTTCAAAAAATAGACAAAAAGTATTTTTACAGGTATAGTAAAAAAAACTATCAACACTATATCGGATTGATAATCAAAAACATTATTTTCAATCCTTAACCAATAGGCAAGAAAAGGCATAACTGACCACAGAAGAACATCAGCAGTAAATTTAAGAAACTGCCTATACTTTAGTAAAACTGACACCATAATTCCAATTGTTTTAAGGTGTAAAATATACCGCCTATTATGCTTTCATCAAAACATATTCTTTTTAAGTCAATTTAAATTATACTCCGAAATAATTATTTCTATAATTCTTTTAGCGGCTTGACCATCCCATAGGTGTGGAATCCTACCTTCTTTCCATTCTCCTTTTTTAAGCTTCTCTATAGCTGGTTTAATCCTTTTAGGATCAGTTCCTAATAATTCGTTTGTACCTATAGTTACAGTTTCGGGTCTTTCAGTAGAATCTCTCAAAGTAATACAAGGAACCCCCATAACAGTTGTTTCTTCGGTAATACCACCGGAATCCGTAATTACTAAATAAGAGTTTTCAACTAAATAATTAAACTCCAAATAACTCAAAGGATCCGTATAAATCAATCTATCGTCTACTATGTTTAGATCTATTAGATTTTTTTTTGTTCTGGGATGTACAGGAAAAACGATTTTTAGATTATCAGTTGAATTAATTATTTCAAAAATTATTCGTTTAAGTTGTATTTCCTGATCTACATTTGAAGGTCTATGTAGTGTCATTACTATATATTCCCTCTTTTGGAGTTTATCAAGATACCAAATTAAAGGTGCTTTGAATCTATGTCTATTTTTTAGCAGAGTATCTATCATTGTATTGCCTACAAAAAAGATATTCTTTTTGTCAATCCCGGATTTAAGCAAATTATTATTAGCTATTTCAGACGTAGTAAAAAAATAGTTAGTAATACTATCTGTCACAATCCTATTTACTTCTTCAGGCATATTCATATCTCCCGATCTTATACCACCTTCAACATGTGCGACTTTAACTCCATTTTTCCTAGCTACAATTGAACATGCCATAGTCGAATTTACATCACCAACAACTAAACATAAATCAGGCTTATTTGCCAACGCTTTTTCATATCCAATCATTATTGCAGCTGTCTGCTCAGACTGAGTTCCACCTCCTGCATTCAGATTCAAATCCGGATCAGGGATATTTAATTCCTTAAAAAAACTTTCTGACATATTTTTATCATAGTGTTGCCCAGTATGAACAAGTCTATAATTAATATCTATCCCTGATTTCTTGAACTTTTTAATAGATTCAATAATTGGTGCAATCTTCATGAAATTTGGTCTTGCACCTGCAATTAGGTCAATTAGCATATCTTTTATTTAATTACAGATTTTATTATTTCAATGACTCTTTTTTGTGAAGCTTTCTCCATGTTACTTCCACTTGGCAAGCACAAACCTTTTTCAAACAACCAATCAGAAACTTTATTAGAATAATGAGGAAAGTTTTTAAACACAGGCTGTAGATGCATTGGTTTCCAAAGAGGGCGGGATTCAATATTATTCCGTTCTAATTCCAATCTGATATCTTCTCTGGAAACCCCATCACACTCTTTACTGTCTATTATTATTGTAGTCAGCCATCTATTACTAAAGTAATTTTCCGGCTCTTTCAAAAAATAAATATTAGTCGTAGAATTATTTATAATTTTAGGGACTCCTGTGTTATTGCTAACTTCTAGCCAAGTTTTTCCAAGTTCATTGAAATATAGTTGGTGGATTTCCCTTCTTCTATTGATTCTTTCATCTAATACTTTCATCTGTCCCCTGCCTATACCTGCAAGTATGTTACTCATTCTATAGTTGTAACCAATAGCTGAATGCTGATAGTGGGGTGCTTCATCTCTTGCCTGAGTAGCCAGAAATCTTGCCTTTTCAATTAATTCTGTTTCATTACTTAGAATAGCGCCTCCACCTGACGTGGTAATGATTTTATTCCCATTAAAAGACAATACACTCAACTTCCCAAATGAGCCGCATTTTCTATTGTTTATATAAGATCCTAAAGCTTCTGCGGCATCTTCTATAATCGGAATATTGTATTTATTAGATATTCCGATTATTTGATCCATTTTTGCAGGCATACCATATAGGTGAACTACTATCATGGCTTTAGGTTTTTTTCCTTTTTCTATCCGATTCTTGATTACCTGTTCGAGTAACTCAGGGTCAATATTCCATGTATCCAACTCACTATCTACAAATATTGGTGTTGCTTTCTGATAGCAAATTGGATTTGCAGACGCAGAAAATGTAAATGATTGACAGATAACTTCATCTTCTTCTTTTATACCTAATAAAATCAAAGCCAAATGTATGGCCGCTGTACCACTAGCAAGTGCTCCAGCACTCTTAATTCCAACGTATTCTGTCAAATCTTTCTCGAAACCATTTACATTGGGTCCGAGTGGCGCTACCCAATTAGTATCGAATGCTTCTTGAACAAAATCACTTTCATGTCCTCCCATATGTGGAGATGAGAGCCATATTCGTTTATTTTCCATATTTAACCTTTGCTGGAATTCCCATTACTATAGTTTCATTTTCAACATCACTTAAAACAACAGATCCAGCTCCAATTGTGGACCAAGAACCAATTCTTACTTCCGGTATTACAGAAGCTCCTATACCAATAAAAGATCCTTCAAGAACTTTTATACCTCCTGCAAGACTGCAATTAGGCGCTACATGCACAAAATCACCAATTTCAACATCATGGTCTATACATGCTCCTGTATTAATAATACAGTGTTTACCAATCCTAACTCCCGGTTGAATTATACAACCCGCCATTATAACAGAACCATCTCCAATCACAACATCCTTTGAAATAATAGCTTTAGGATGAATTAAAGTTGCCCATTCTAAATTATTATACTCTTTATCAAAACGGTATCTTACCCTGTTGTTTCCAATTCCTATTATTGCTTTTTCGCTTTTTGAATTATTTATCTTTGATATTACTGAGATTTCATTAAATAGCTCTCTCTGCTCAAATTTATTATCAAATACCGATTTAAATTTAATATTTAAAAGATCGGCTATATCCAGTATTACTTTAGAATGTCCTCCAGCTCCTATTAGGATCATTTTTCATTATTTCCTTTAAAAGATGTCATTGTAGCTTCTCCTGCAGCTGAAATTCCCTCTCTTTTTAATACCTTTAAAAAGGTTATTAATAAGATTTTAATATCCATTCCTAAGCTATAGTTATCAACATACCACACATCTAGTTCAAATTTCTTTTCCCAATTAATTGTATTTCTTCCATTTATCTGAGCCCAACCGGTTATCCCCGGCTTAACTTCGTGTCTCCTTCTTTGAAATTTATTATAAAGATCTAAGTAATCCATTAATAATGGTCTGGGTCCTACCAAACTCATGTCTCCTTTAAGTACATTTATAAGTGATGGCAATTCGTCTATACTAGTTTTTCTTAGAAAATTGCCAAAATGGGTAATTCTCTGTGAATCAGAAAGGAGATTTCCTTTTTTATCTTTTTCAAAAGACATTGTTCTGAACTTCAGGAAAATAAAAGGGTGACCATTTAATCCCGGTCTCTCTTGTTTAAACAAAATCGGAAACCCATGATAATAAATCTGTAATACTGCTACTATTAAGTAGATAGGAGAAAATATTATTATCCCAAAAAATGATACAACTATATCTAGTATTCTTTTTAGCAAATTAACCTAATTTAATCATCCAAGTAGTTTTCAATAATATACGAAGCAATTGCTAAAGAAGATGTTGCTCCCGGTGAAGGTGCGTTTAAAACATGTACCTGATTCCCCACCTTCTCTATCTTAAAATCCATAATAAGGTTTCCTTCTTTGCTCATTGCTTGTGCCCTAACTCCTGAGGATCCCTTAACTAAATCGGATTCATTAATATCTGGAATCAATTTTCTGGCTTTTTCTAAAAATACACTTTTAAATAATGTACTTTTGAATTCATTTATAGAAAACTTGAAATTCGAAACTATAAACTTTGATAATCCTTTATATAAAACACTATCTAATAATTCACCGGCAGAAAAATCATTAAGCTTATAACCTTCTCTTTTAAAAGCTAAGACAGCATTCGGGCCGACCTCTCTTCTACCATCAATCATTCGAGTAAAATGAACCCCCAAAAAAGGGAAATTCGGATCCGGTACAGGGTATATTAAATGATTTACTAATGCTTTTGCTTCTGGCTTTAGTTCGTAATAATCTCCTCTAAACGGAACTATCCTAAACTGTCTGCGTTCCTTTGCAAGCGCTTCATATACTTTATCAGAATAAAGCCCCGTACAATTTACAATCCAATCAAAACTATTATCCAACTCATCATGAGTGAAACCAATAGAATTCTTGTCTAAAATATTTGCATTATATACTATTTTCCCTCCCATGTTTTCAATATGAAAAAGTAGTTTTCTCATCACAGACTTAAAATCAACTATACCTTCTTCTGGAACTAAAAGAGCTTTTTTTGCGGACACAAATGGCTCTCTTTCTTTCAATTCGACTGAATCCAAAAATTTCAATCCTTTTAAACCATTCTTAACACCTCTCTTAAATAAACCATCTAAAATCAAGGCTTCTCTCTGATTTGAGGCTGCAACTACTTTACCACAAATATCATGTTCTACTTCATTTTCAATGCAAAAAGTGGTCATCTCCCTTATTCCTTCAACCGCCAGTTTGGCCTTCAATGAACCTGGTTTATAGTAGAGACCACAATGTAAAACCCCACTATTTCGTCCTGATTGATGAGACCCTATTTTATCTTCTTTTTCAAAAATAGTAAGGTCTAAATTTTTGTGCTTCAATAGCATCTTATAAGCAACTGAAAGCCCTACAATACCTGCTCCAACAACAGCAATCTTTTTCATAAATCAATTATTTTTAAATACCTATCAGCCAAAATATCAAATGTTCTATATTTAAGTAACCAAGCTCTGCCTTTTTTCCCAATTTTATCTCTTTCTTCTTTGTTCAGATCCGCCATTTCGTTTATGGCTTGATGAAGCATCTCTTGATTCTCAGCTTCTACAAAAACACCACAATTTGCTTCATTAACCATGCTCTTAAAACCACTGAATGATGCTATGATCGGCTTCTCAGAATACATATAATCAATCCATTTATTTCGAGATAGCCCATAATCATATAGTTTAGATTTGTTTACACTATCATATAAAATATCACATTCTTTTAAAAGAGATTGTACTTGCTCTTTCTTAATACGGGGAGCAAATGTAATATTCGAATAACTATTATATTCTTTAATGTATTTCTCTTTCAAATCACCATTTCCTACAAAGAGAAAATGAATTTCTATATTTTGCATCGAAGTTGCAACTTCTAACAACGTGTCAAGCGCATTTGTTATTCCTATGCTTCCTGCGTAACAAACAATGATTTTATTTTTAGGTATATATTTAGAAATATACTCACGGCTCAAGGGTTCAGGGTTGGAAAATAGTTCTAGGTCAACACCTTGTGGTATTGAAAAGCATTTATCTACTTCTCCAATTTGTTTTTGAACATGCTCTTCTAAATTAGGCATAGTTCCGATAATCAAATCTGATTTTCTATAGCCGGCTTTTTCTACCCAACCAAGAAAATTTATTACCGGGTTAGAATTAGAAAAATGCCCAAAGCTTGTTAATGTAAGTGGCCAAATATCCCTTATTTCAAAAACTAATTTACATTTATATTTTCTTTTTAATCTAATTCCATTCAAGATTGTAAATAGAGATAAGCTCGATACTATAATAGCATCTGGTCGTGGCAAAATTTTATCTTTCAGTTTTAAAAGTCTAAACTCAAATTGTAACCAACTTAATATTCTTTTAATACTGAAGGTGCCATTATACCTGATACACTTACACCAAATTGTTTTAATTCCATCTATTGTCTCATGTTGATAATTGTCGTCAAAAAGCGGAACAGAAGCAGTATGATTAGAATCAGAAGTTATTATTACAGTATTAATTCCTTTCTTTTGAAATTCTTTGCAAAAATAAAAGTGCCTGGACGCAAAGCCATACTTAGCTGGGCTTGCATACTTAGAAACATACCAAATTGTTTTTGACATTTTCTAAGAATAAAACTTTTTTATGGCCTCAGTAACATAGGTCATTTCATCATCATTTAATTCAGGAAACATAGGTATCGATAAAATCTCATTTTGGTATTTCGATGCCACTCTAAAATCTTCAGAATTAGTATTTAAGTAATTATAAGCAGGCAGATTAGGTAAAGCAGTTGGATAATGTATTGCTGTACTTATGCCACTCTTTTCTAAATGAGCAGCTAGTTCATCTCTGTTCTCAGCCCTGATTACATACAGATGAAATGAATGTTTTGTATTATTTCTTACTTTAGGAATCTCAATCTGTCTAATATTCGACAGTGCCTTTGAATAAAATTCAGCGTTTTTAATTCGACTTTCCGTCCATTTGTGAATATAATTCAACTTAACAGAAAGTATCGCTGCCTGAATGCCATCTAATCTACTATTGATTCCCTCAATTTCATGATGATGCTTTTTTAGGGCTCCATGTCTGGCAAACATTCTGAATTTTGTAGCTAACTCTTCATTATTCGTAATAATACATCCTGCGTCACCATATGCCCCCAAGTTTTTTCCTGGGTAAAAACTGAAAGAACCAGCCACTCCAAATAATCCGGCTTTTGTTCCATTGAACTCAGAAAAATGAGATTGTGCACAATCTTCTATTATCGGCAAATTATATTTCTCAGATATTTCCATGAGTTTATTCATTTGGCACATTTGGCCATATAAATGAACAGGTATAATTGCTTTAGTTTTATCCGTAATTTTTGATTCAATCTCATTTTCATCTATTGTGTAAAAAACGGGGTCAATATCAACAAAGACTGGTTTAGCTCCGGTTTGTGAAATAGTTTCTGAAGAAGATATCCAGCTATTTGCAACCGTAATTACTTCATCTTCCGGACCAATACCCAGCATTTTCATTATGATATACAACGAATCCGTTCCATTTGCAGTACTAATACAGTGTTTAACACCATACAGGTCTGCAAAGGATTTTTCAAAGCTTTCTACTACATCTCCTCCAATAAACGCAGTCTCATCCAACACAGATTGGATTGCTTCGTCAATTTCTTCTTTTATTGACTTATACTGAGCTTTTAAATCTACGAAAGGCACTTTCATTATAAGCCTCTTATTTTTTTTGCCGGGTTTCCAGCATATATTCCTGATTCTTCAATATTTTTAACCACCACTGCCCCTGCTCCAATCACTACATTATCACAAATTGTTACTGGTAATATTGTAGCATTACTTCCAATGCTAACATTATTTCCTATTTTAGTTGATCTCCACTTAGATGAATCTCCACCTGCCGGACTGCCGTCACTAAAGAGATCATTTATAAACATTACTCCATGACCTATAAAACACTCATCCCCAATTTCAACTAGCTCACAGATAAATGTATGAGACTGTACTTTACATTTATCGCCAATTTTTACTCCTTTTTGGATCTCAACGAAAGGTCCTACAAAACAATTTTTCCCTAGCTCGCACTCGTACAAATTTGAAGGTGAAATGATTGTACAATTATCTCCATATACAACATCTCTGATAGCTACTTGAAAGTTTTTCATAATTTTTTAGTCAAGGCTGACTGATAAATCTTATCGATAATCTCAACGGTTTTGAGTCCTTCAAAAGAATTGGTTGAAATAGAATCTCCCTTTTCAAATACATCGACAAGGTTTTCATATATCTTATCATGATTAGACATAGAACCGCGATAATTCCCGTAATTATTCGCGATGTTACCCTCCGGAAGATCTTTGAACTCAAAATTATCTATATGTTGATACTCAAGCTCGTTTAGATACTGCCCGCCAATTTTTACAGTTCCTTTTTCACCAAAAATTGTAAGAGAACCCTCCATATTTTTTTCAAAGCTATTCACAGTATAGTTTATTGTTCCGATTGCTCCGTTATAAAATTCAAGCGCTACAACTCCACTATCTTCAAATTCAATAATTCCCTGATGTGTAAAATTACCGGTAAACGCTTCTACATTTCTAATGTCGCCTATCATCCAGTAAAGTAAATCGATAAAATGACTAAACTGAGTATAGAGTGTGCCTCCATCCAGATCTTTACTTCCTTTCCAGGAGTTTTGATAGTAATCTAAATTTCTGTTCCAAAAGCAACTCAATTGGACGCTCAATATTTTCCCGAATCTACCTTCGTCAATAGCTTCTTTAACCGCTGCAATAGGCGGATTAAACCTATTTTGTTTGACAACAAACAACCTTTTATTTGACTTTTCGGCTTGCTTGATCATCTCTCCACAGTCCTGAACATTTATTGCCATTGGCTTTTCACATAAAACGTTAAACCCGGCTTTTAAAGACTTGATAGAATGTTCAGCGTGTAGACCATTTGGAGAACAAATAGAAACAATATCTATTTCAATTTTTGAGTTTAATAAATCTTCTATGGTATAAAATATTTCTGCTTTATATTTTTTACCAAGGTCATCAGCCTTCTCTTTCTCGATATCACATACAGCTACCAGCTTCCCATTATTAGATATGTGCTCTGCATGTCTTTGAGCTATGCGCCCACATCCAATAATAGCAAAAGTTAATTGTTTCATAAATATTATTTGTTGAATATTCTATTAATCGAACTTACAATCGTCTCAGCACTTTTACCGTCACCATAAAAGTTTAAATTTTCTTTTATTTTTTTTCCGAAATATTGTTTTGTTAGAACTCTTAGTAGATCAAAGTCTTTATCAATTATAAAATTAAACCCATGATTTACTAACTCGACCCACTCCGTTTCACTTCTTAAAGTTAAACAGTATTTTTTCAAAAAATATGCTTCTTTTTGAAGTCCTCCGCTATCAGTAATTACAAGAGAACAGTTTTTTATCAAATACATCATGTCTATATATCCTAGAGAATCAAAAACATTAAAATTAACATCTAAGTTTTCTCTTTGAATAATCTGTTTTGTTCTGGGGTGTAAAGGTACAATTAAATTATATGTTTCATGGAGTTCATTTAAAGCATTTATGATGTTCTTTAAATGATTGATATCATTTGTGTTTTCCTGCCTGTGTATGGTCGCAAGAATATAATCTTCCTCAGTATCAATTTTTTGCTTCACATTTTTTGATACAAGAGATTCCATTTTGCTGTAATGTAAAGTAGCGTCTAACATTACATCTCCGGAATTAATTATCTCACAATCAAAATTTTCAAATCCTTCAGAAATAAGGTTATCAAATCCAGTTTGGTTCGGAACAAACAAAACTTTACTCACTCTATCGGTAATTATTCTATTATACTCTTCTGGCATTTCTAGATTATAAGACCTTAATCCAGATTCAATGTGGACCACCGGGATATGCAACTTTACTGCCGCTAAAGCTCCCGCAAGAGTAGAATTAGTATCTCCATAAACGATCATTAGATCAGGCTGCTCATTCAAAAGTATTTCTTCAATACCTTCAAGCATTCTTGCAGTCATTACGCCATGAGAAACACTATTAATATTTAAGTTAAAAGCAGGTTTAGGTATATCCATTTCATTAAAAAAAACTTCTGACATATTTGAGTCAAAGTGTTGACCTGTATGTATGATGAATTCTTGTATATGAGGTGAATATTTAATTACTCTGGAGACAGTAGAAGCTTTTATAAACTGAGGTCGTGCCCCAATTACTGTAGCAATTTTAATCATTTATTAAATCCCTGTATAGCATAATTATTTGTTTTTCTTCTTCTTCCCAACTGTAGAATTTCTTCGAATTGCGTAAATTATTTTTAATAGCTTCTACATCTTTCTTATTTATTTTATTAAGCAAGTTACTAAGTGAATCTGAATTTGGTTCAATACACCAACCAAAACTATTTTCACAAACAAGTTTATTTAATTCCGGAAAGTTACTTGTAATCTGTGGGATTTTTGAAAAATAGTATTCAAATGCCTTATTAGGGAGACAATAATAGTGATTTAAGCATGAGTTCTCTATTAAGCTAAAACCTACATCTGCAGACATTGTGTATGTTCCTAGTACTTTTTTAGAAACAGCATCATGGAAGAAAATATTTTCATTATTCACGAAATCCTTTTTTATTCTGTCAACATCTGGCCCAAACCCCATTAACACAAGTACTTTATCATCATTAACTTCCTTAAAAGCATTCAAAATAACATCTATTCCTCTTGCGCTTGAGATTAGACCTTGATACAGAAAAATTATCTTTTCCTCAGAGATATTAAATACTTCTCTAAATTTGTTTTGTGCTTTAGCGGATTTCTTTAATTCAATATTAGGTACATTTCTTACAACATAAATATTGCTAATATCATATTCATTTTCGTACCAGTTTTTGATACTCTCATTCACGACCATAATTTCATCGGCAAATGTTATTAGCTTTCTTTCTATCCATTTTCCATACTTTCTTTTTAACCCTCTTGAATTATGTACTTCGGTTTCTAATTCATGGGGGTCATATACTAATTTAGATTTTTTAAAAATTTTAAGTAATACAGATACCGGTAAGACTGATAGGTTATGAGCATTGATTACATCAATATTACTCCTTGAAAGTTTCAACAAAACAAAAAACTGGAAGAAAAAATATTTTAAAAAAAAGTTTAAAGAAGTTGACTTAAAGAATTCCCATACTTGGATTCTATGAATCTCAATATTATCACTTCTGATCTCTAACTTCTCAGTATTACTGTCCTTAATGCCAACTGCAACAACTTTTTTAACTAATTTATTTGATATTAATGTATCAGCTTCTTTAAATAAACGTGATTCATTCTTAAGATTCGAAGGGTATATATGTACATTTAAATTAAACACTTTTACTTGCTATACAATCCTTTTGATCTCAATTTATTGACTAGTTTTTTTATATTACCAATCTTCTTAAAATTATTCGGATAATCTTTAAATGACTTAACATCCAAATCCATTATTTCTTCGAATTCTACTTCGCTTATTCCTAACTTTTTAAATACAAATTGTTTGTCTTGTGCTAAAAGGTCGGCTTCATATCCTTCTTTTTGTATTTCTATTAACGCACTTTCTCTTTTAAGCTGTCCCGACCTAATTAAATCTGAAAGGTGTCCTCGTCTTTTATCAATATTAAATTTTTCCGGCAAAATATACCCCTGATAAAAACGAGTATAAACAGACTCGTAATGTTTACCCCCATAGTACACCCAATCAAGCTCATTGGAAATAAGGCCCATCACTTCATCCTTATTGTACTCCACATAATTAAGAATGGATACTACTTTTATTCCTTTCAGAACAGAATACCTAAATAAATCAAAAAGGTTAAATTTTGGATAATCTGGAAGTGGTGTATTCAAAAATTGTTTATGAACAGATTTAATATACTTCCAATCTGAATGCCCATATGCCCAAGAAGGAACCGACATAGATTCTGTAGCGAAGTTCATTCCGTTAATTATAAACTTAATGTTCTGCTTGTCGGCAATTTGAAATAATAACGCATTGATAGCATGATCTGTTGGAACTTCCCCATCAGGCGTTGATGCTTTTAAAAAAGATAGTTGTAAATTTTTAAAAGAATCCCAGTCAATTACATGAGTATATAAATCTATATCTAATCGATCCAACATTTTACGAATGTTATTGACTGCTAACTCCGAGTTCCAACCATTGTCGAAATGTACAGCAAGAGGTTTAAGACCCAATTTTTTTGTCAAATAAGCTACATATGTACTATCGACTCCTCCGCTTACACCGATTAAACAATCATAATCGTTTTTACTTCCGTTCGATTTTATGTTGGCTACTAAATCTTTAAGTTTCTGCTTTGCTATCTTACCTTCAAATACTCTTTGAGGCAGTAACTCATCATATCTGTAGCAATGATTGCATATTCCATCACTATCAAATCGGATATCAGGATCAGTAGTATCCATTATACACCTACTACAAATCTGATATTCTCTGGTATTTTTCATATGGTTTAAAATAATAACTGCTAATTAAATAATTCTTCAAGTGTAGAATACTCAGGATAAGTTATAAGTACCGCCCTGTGTTTTCCATGAAAGACAAAAAAACTACCCGCTGCAACTGCTGAAGCTCCAACGTCAACTGCTTCCTTGAAATCAGAAAGTTTACCTGCTCCACCTATAGCCACAACCGGTATTGAAACGGCATCTGAAATCGCTCCTACAAGCTTTGTATCGTATCCTTTTTGTGTTCCGTCACGGTCGATAGAATTAATTATTATCTCGCCTGCCCCAAGGTTTTCTAATCTTTTTGCGTAAGAAATAGGATCAACTTTAATATCCTTCTTTCCTGAATTTGTATATACCGAATATTTCCCAAGCCAATTAGATTTAACATCTATACTTGCAACGACCGATGAACTACCAGCGATATTAGCTGCAGAAGTAATAAGCTCCGGCTTATGTTCTAATACAGAATTCAGAATAATTTTCTCAATTCCGATCGAAAATAATTTTTCAATTTGCTCCGTACTATTAATCCCACCTCCGTAGGAAAGAGGCATGAACGCTTGGCTAGCTAAATCAGCTATAAGTTCAAAATTAGGTTCTTTATTTGAAGGAGTTGCAGTTATATCTAAAATTGCAATTTCATCAACTTCCTTCTCATTAAAGATCCGAACGGCATTGATTGGATCACCTACATACTTAGGATTGTCAAACTGGACTGTTTTTACAAGCCCTCCATTTCTTAATAAAAGACATGGAATTACCCTCGTTCTCAGCATTAATATCCCTCACCAGGCTGAACATTGAATTCTTTCTCCCAAAGTGCAACACTGTATAGTTTCCACTTGGTTTCATTTTCTAAAGAATCATAACTTTTTTCTATTTCATCCATTTTACAAAGATACCTCAGTATATCTGAATCTTCAATAGATTTAATCATTTCATTGCTATGCTTTTTAATCCAGGTATCTTCGGGTGCTTCGAAACCAAATTTGTTTTTTCTCCAGGTAATTTCTTTAGGCAGAATATTATTTACGAACTTTCGCAGCACAAATTTAGTCCAACCCTCATTTATCTTAGACTCCTCGGGGATGGATAAAGAAGTTTTTACTAGATCCGGGTCTAAAAAAGGTAACCTGGCCTCAATTGAATACCACATAGAGTTCTTATCTTCAAACCTCAATAACTTTGGCAGATTATAATCCATGAGCTCTTTTTTCTGCATTTCAAAGATATCCCAAATAGCGCCATCACTGAATCTCATACCCATAGGATATTCCGGCATTCTTTTTAAGTAGCTATGCCGTTTTCTATAGATAATGTATCTAAAACGAGCTGAAGAAAAATGAATCAGATACTTCAGTAAAGTTAATGGAGTAAAAAGTGCATTATTTTTGTTTGAGTTTTTTAATTCTGAAATACCTCTGAAAAATCCATGTTTTTTAAACATACCTATTAAATAGCCAACATAGTACCTTTCATACCCAAGAAGCGTTTCATCTCCTCCCTGCCCGTCAAGTAATACTGTAATTCCATTTTCTTTTGCTGATTTCATTACCAAAAACTGCATTACTATCGAACAACTCCCAAATGGCTCTTCCTGAGCTTTAACTATTTCAGGTAAATGCTCTTTAAAAGTGGTGTAATCAGGCTTTACCGTAATCCAGTTCATTTCTCCATTTTCTGCTACTATCTTCGCGAAACCAGACTCATCATTTTTTACTTCTTCGCTTACCGCTGTAATGGCTGAAAAATTTCTACCTGAATCAGTTTTATAGATATTTGAAGCAATACTTGCAACACTTGAGCTATCTAATCCTCCACTCAAGCATGATCCAACCACAACATCAGACCTTAAACGTATTTTGATAGATTTTAAGAAATCCTCTCCAAATTTTTCTATAGATTCTTCCATTGGCAATGTACTAAGAGCCAAATCCCTTTCTAAAGAATAGTATTCCTCTATTTCTATTTTTCCTGTCTTTAGATTTATAGTAAGATTATGCCCTCCGGGTAGCTTAACTATGTTTTTAAAAAATGTCTTATCAACGGATTCATTTACACTTGCAAATAAGAAATTTCTAACAACTTCTTCGTTCATTATTGGCTTTTCAAAAGAAAAGAGTAGCTGTCTGATTTCAGAACCAAAAAGAAATACATTTTCTTTTCTTGTATAATAAAAAGGTTTTATACCGTAGTGGTCTCTGGAGCAAAACAGAATTTTATTTTTTGAGTCATAAATAGCGAATGCCCACATTCCATTGAACTTTTTTACACAGTCCCTACCCCACTTTTTATAGGCTGCTAAAATTACTTCTGTATCGGTTTTTGTTTTAAATATCTCTCCTTCTTTTTCTAACTCTTCTCTTAATTCAATGTAGTTATAAACCTCGCCATTGTACGTTATAATTAAGCCATCATCGTTTGACATTGGCTGATGACCATCTTTCGAAAGATCTATTATTGACAGTCTTCGATGACCTAAGCCAACTAATTCATCAATAAAGAAGCCCTCGTCATCAGGACCTCTGTGAGAAATAACATTTGTCATTTCTTTTAGCCTTGAAGCATCAACTTCATTCTTTTTTAAAGGAATATAGCCAGCTATACCACACATTTGCTATTTACCTTTGAACTTAATACCTAAATTTCCCATTAGTTCTTTGAACTTTTCCTTTTTTTGGAATAAGCCATACTCAGATGGGTAGTCTCTAAATGTTTTAGGTGGTTTAGCGAGAATCCTTTCAAACTCTTCTGAGGAAAGGTTCAGTTTTTTTTGAACATATTCTGCATCTTCTTTTCTGACCTCTTTCGGATATTCAAAATTTTCGAGTTCATCTAAAGCTTCTTGTCTTGACATTTGATTTGATAAAACTAGACTGGACAAATAAGCTCTTCTTTCATCGTAGCCAAATTTATCTGGTCTAAACTGAAGCTGTTGCCATTTGGTAAATCTGGACTCAAAGTGCTTACCTCCATAGTATCTGAAACCTACTTCCTTTTCAAGTGTTTCAATTGCTTCTTGTTTATTATAAGGCCAGTAGTTTAAAGGTCTTGTAACTGTCATTTTCTTTAAATACGGAAACTTAAAATAGTAGTCGTAGAAATTTACAGTTGGATACGTTTTGAGTTTAATTGATCCGAATTTTTTATGGATGGCTTTCAAATGAGTTAAATCCATGGCATTGTAAGCCCATTCAAATGGCATAATAGATTCAGTGGCATAATTTCCACCGCTTAACACATGTCTTAAGCCGTGCTCAATAGCTTTTCTATACAATGCGGCAAAAAAAGCATGGTCCTGAGGAACGTCCTGGTTTGCAACACTTGATTTCAAAAATGATACTTGCAATTCTCTCATTTCTTCCCAATCAATGACTTCTGTGTAAAGATCAATCCCTAATTTGGATACTATATTTTCAATATTTTTAACAGCGAGTTCGGAATTCCATCCTCCATCAACATGTATAGCTAAGAGTCTTAAATTAAATTCTTTTACTGCAATATATGCCAAATAAGAACTATCCACTCCTCCACTTAACCCAATAACCGCATCATACTCTTGATTTTTTTGCTCTTCTTTTATTTGATTAACAATCTGCTCTAATTCTTCTCTGCCTTTTTTCCCCGGCTTCCAAATGCTATCTACTTTTTCATCATACTCAAGACAATGATTACAAACGCCATTTTCATTAAAAACAATATCGGGGTCCGAAGTATCCATTATGCATCTTTTACAGATACGGTATTCTGATTGTTTATTTTCCATTCAAACTAATTCTTTAATTGCATTTATATACTTCAGTTCTTGATTTTCCCAATTAAAAACCTGTGCTGCCACTTTAAGGTTATTCTTGATGTTTTCATGATTAAGCCTCTTTAGCGCTAAAAAAGCATCTAGAAAAGATTCTGTAGTCCACTTCTCAACTGTAACTCCAATTTTATAATCAGAAATAACTTTTTTCATTTCAGGCAAGTTCGAGCTTATAATCGGGATTTCCGCCATCATATAGTCGAATAACTTATTGGGTAAACAATATTCATATGATAAACACGAGTTTTTAATCAGTGAAACTCCTATATCAGCGGACTTAGCATAATATATTACTTCAGATGGCGAAACTGTCTCTCTAAAATAAATATTATCATGCTTTTTGGAATTTGATACTACGTACTCTTCGAGCTCCCCATAGCCCATAATAACAAGTGCATACTGGCTTCCACTTAGCTTTTTAAAAGACTCGACTAATAACCGTATTCCTCTTTCTTCGCTAAGCCCACCTTGATATAGTAAAATTTTTGTCTCTGTATCAATTTTAAATTCTTTTCTTAAAATATTTGAATTTTCAGGCTCTATTAATCTGGGACAATTCAGCACCGTTACAATGTTTTCTAAATCATACTTGCTCTTGTACCATTTATTAATACGATCTCCGACCACAACTACCAGATCAGTTTTTCTAATAAAAAAAGATTCAATTAACTTAGATATTTTTTTCCTGACTCCATTCAAGCCCTCAACTTCAGTTTCTAACTCATGAGCATCATACACAAGCTTAGCTTTCGTAAAATACTTTATCAAAAAACCAATGGGCAATAGAGCTAGAGTATGAACATTAACTAAATCAGCCTTAATTTTTTTTGAATACTTGAGCAATTGGAAGGTCAACTCAATATATGCTATAAGGTGCGTAAAAAAATTGTTGGCGAACTTTCTCACCCAAAAAACATGCCTCTTAACTATTCTAGAAGAATCAATATTCTCTTCTATTTCCATTCCCTTTTCAAATAAAGCGCTAATGTATACCTTCTTTACCACACCTTCTAATACCAAACTCTCAGTTTGTTTTAATACTCTGGTTTCATTTTTAAAAGGTGTAAGCGTTATATGTAAATTACAATTATACATTTAGACTGAATTTATAAACTCCATTTGTTCGGTAAATCACCTACGCTTTATTTTTGATCAATTAATTGTATTCTCTTGAATCTTACTATATACTTCTTTTAGAACTTTTGCATCGTTTCTCCAGGCATACTTTCCTAAAGCAGAAGCTCTTCCATTTTCACCAAATTCATTAAGCTTTGAACGATTTACATACATTTCAATAAGCTTATTTGCAAAGCTAGAATGATTGCTTGCTTGAAATATCAAACCACAATTAGAATCGCTCACAACTCTTTTAAGCGGCTTACAGTCACTAACCAGAACAGGTTTACTACAAATCATATACTGAAACAACTTATGAGGTATTGTAGTTTGCGTATGCTCAAAATCATTATGTGGAACCAAGCAAACATCTGAAGCCTTGATATAGCTTTGAACCTTTTCAAAAGGAAGCCAACCATATAATTCTACCCAATCAGATATATTATACCTTTCGATTTCAGATCTGATTTTTTCTTTGCTAGTAGCATCAGCACCAACAATAACCAACTTTAGATTGGGAATTGATTCAGTACATTCTGAAATTGCTTTAAGAACAGTATCAAGACCCCTATGAGCTCCGATTGTTCCTACATAACTGCACATGAAATTATTGGTATATCTTTCTACAATCATCGGGTCTGCCGTATCTGATTTGAAATCGAATGTAGTTTCATCTTCGGTATTTGAAACCACGCTTATTTTATCAGAATCGATACCATATTCTATTAATCTATCTGTTGCTTCTTCTGCTACCACAAAATTATGAATGCATTTTTTAAGCATTCTCCTTTCATGCCATCGCATAAGTCGATAATTCCAAAAAAAACCATGTATAATTTTCTTAAACAAAGACATTTCTGATCTAGCGGCGACCATAGCAGCTGGCATATTTTCATGTAAATCTGCTACTACTGGAATATCAAACTCTTTTGCTGCGTTTTGAGAAACAGGAATTAACCATATATCATGAACATGCAAAACCTGAATGTCATTAGCTTTTATAAACTCTTTAATCGGCTCTAAATATCTCCCATCATAAATTGTCAAAGCTCTGATAGCAGTTTTTAAATACGATGATTGGGTTTTGTCTACACTTGCTCGCCAAATTGTACTTTGAAGCTCTTCATTAAACTCAGAATCAGGTAATTCTTTTTTGTACTTAGGTGTAAATACAAATACCTCATGCCCGGCTTCTGCAAATGCAATGGATTGTTTTTCAGCCCTTATTCCCGGAGGCCAATCTCTTTCATAATCTAATACTACACCAATATTCATATTCCGTTGCTAATTTTCCGTATCTACTCACATTGTTTCTACGAGTTTTCTAAATAAATTTCGTTCGTCTTCTAACACAAGCCTTGAATTATGCCATAAAAGAGTAAATTCTCCACCAACTCTTCTGCAACTACTTCTTACTTCAGAAGCTTTTTCAAAAGCAGAACTATCTGTGCCAAGCCCCATATAGCATTCGTCTATTAAAGTAGCCTCCATAACGACCAAAGGCTGAATCTCCATATCAAGAACTTTACGATCTGTTACCGAATATGCCTTATATGCATGACATGTGCCTGCTCTAAAGCCAATATGATCTGCGTACCCTAATGATGAATCATGCTCAATGTTTAGCTTATCAAGCATCGTCCAGGTTTTATGGACAGACCACTTAAGATAGTGCATTCTAGAGCCAATTGAAGGATTTTTAATTCCAATTTTTGATATAGCTTTTCTAAGCTTCTGTAGCTCCCCTTTCATTCTATTGAAATGATCTCCTGAAGTGTAACTTGGGTGTAAGCCTATTTGGTGACCTCTTCGAGAAATTTCATTCATTAACTGTAAAATCTTAGGGTCGTAAATTCTATAATCTCCGTCATAATCAGGATCAAAACTATCCGCTAAAAAATAAAAAATACTTGTGGAATCAGCAGATTCAACACAATCCATAATCCATGTAAAAGTATTATATGGATCCAGATTACTTATTTTCCTTTTACTTGAAAGTTTAACATAGGGACTTAAAAAAGCAGCTCTAAAATCTCTCCTTATAAAAATATCTGCAAATCCACTCCTCAATATTTGTCCCGGAGATCTAAATGAATATAAACCAGGACTATCAACATCATGACTTATTTTGAAACTATAATCATCAGTTTCAAAATATATACCACTCCAGATTCTTCGCATTGCGGCAAATAACAGTTCAGCATAATAGTCAGCAATGGGTTGCTCTAAATATCCATTATTAAAGGAATGAGAGGAATGTGCCGAAAACCTGTTATGTTTATCAAGCTCCTCTATCACTGCTTCTTCATATCTTGAAAGCCAAAAAAAACAAGAGCCGAAAATATCTACTCCGAGCTCCCAATTGTTCTTTGAAGTCTCATTAAAATTACCCTCTCCAAATAATATTGGAAGTTTAAAATCTCCGGTTTTTGCTTTAAGATCTAGCCACTCATATTCCCAGTAATTTACAATTGGTTGAGGCACAGCTTCAGGGCTTAACCATTTTTTTGAGATTCTTTCAAAAAAAATACAGGGAAGATCTAAGCGTTTATCATCTTTTGATATCGAGATTATATTGAGATCATGCGTTTTAATGAAATACTCAAGATTAAAAACTCTTCCAAATAACCAAGAACAAATCCAATCTATTTCATTCTTAAACTGAATCGGAACGTAAATCTCTAAATATATCTGCTCTTTCGTCATCCCTTATTGTAGTTTCAACTGTCTTTTTTTTTGCTCTAAATTTTTAATAGCTTTTTTTTGAACAGCTTTAGAACAATCTTTCCAATAATTAAGTGAACCGTGATTTGGAGTTTTTTCAACTGATTCTTTATTCTTGATCTTAAGAGTAGTTTCTGCTAAAACTTCAGCACAATGGATGGTAAGCTTTAACGCCAGACTTTCTAAAGAATCCTGCTTATTAATTGGAATCGAAGACACTTTAAGTATTGAACCGGCATCTATTTCCGGAGTTGCGTAATGAACTGAAGCTGATGGTTCATAGTTATTATATAGTGTGAATTGAATTGCTCCTCCGCCTCTGCACTCAGGCAATGGTGCCGGATGGGCATTAAGACAACAATTAGAAAATCCATTAATTATCTCCTCATGGACAATACCAACCCCCGCAAGAATACCTATACTATACTTTTCCTTGGCAAGAATTCTGTCAACAGCAACATGATTAATATCTGGCACAATGTAGTCTGCAATTTCTTTAAGATCTAAATTCATGTATTTCTTGCGTAATTCTTTGGCTTGGGCAGACCTATTAAAAATAATAGAACTTAAATAAAGCTTGTATGTAAAAAATGAGAATTTAGAAAGTGCCAAATACCTTCCACTGTATAGTTCCTGAATAGTGCCTAAAATTCGTTGAAATATTGCGGGAAGTCTTGAGTAGGAGCTCTTTTTACTAACCAGGATAAGATTAAATGGAATATTACTCTCTTGAAATTTCGTCGCCACAACTTTAGTATAGAATTCATCTAAAACTCCTAATAAACAGATTTTCTCATTATTCATTTATATACGCTTAAGTATAAACTTATTATTGACTTCTCCTGGTCGATCAGCATACAACCCTCCGATCACAAACCATAGTGGCGCCCAATAAAATACTGAACTTAAAATTGAAACAACTACAACAGAAAAAGCAATCCAAACTACTATATCTTTTTTATCATTCATGAACTTTTTCAGGATTTTAATAAGAATAAAAGTCCATAATAGTAAAAACCCAATAACTCCAAGATGAGTTTGAGATGAAATCAAGCTTGAATGCATATAGTCTACAATACTCAAATCACCAAATAGAGGTGCTTTATTTATCTGAACTAATCCTGAATTTAAAACCTGCTGAATTCTTATTGTTAAACTCTGGTCATTGACCACACCACTACTCCCTTCTTCCGTTTTAAAGAATCGAATCTTTGACAAATCAATATCCTGTGAATAGTATACCAGGGCTCCCATTGATATTATTAAAACCAGACTGGTTACTAATAGTATTATTATCTGTTGTTTTGAAAGTCTTAGCTTTGGACGATATATAAATATTATAAAAGCAGAGATAAAGAAAAGCATTAAAGGGGTTTTATTTGAACCCAGAATTTGTAAATATGATGTGTAGATTAAAAATTCTAATATTGTAAATAAAACTAATATTACATAAGACCATCTTTTAACCTTATTCATTTGATAAATATTTACCTTTATAATAGTCAGAAATAAATAAGTAATTATAAAATAATCACCTGCGACTTGATAAAACTCTGTATTGATCGTTAAAATTGTACTCGCATCTGAGATGTATGAAGAGATAAGCATCGGAATTATTCCTAAAAAGTATACGAAAAGTAGTAAAGACAAAATTACTCCTACTTTTACGTAATAACTGGGAGAATATAAAAATTGAATTAGTTTTTTTATCTCGGTAGACCAAGAACGATAATTCGTAAACGCCAATATCCCCAATAGAAAAGAAGGGATTACTTGAGTTAAAAAAATCCTCAAATGATAGGTTGTATCATCAGTTTCCAAAGATAGCACACTAATAAAGTAATAACTTAAAAATAGTACAATTAATATATTTGTGCTGTCCTTATATACAGGTCTAACTATCGATTTTAAAAAATCACTGGCAAATAAAGCGAACATTAAAATGCAAAACAGTATAACTATAGGAGATAGGAATATACCTTTAGACCCATTTATAATGATCAAATGAGTTACATGGACCCCATAAAATGAATAGATAAATGCCAGAACAAACCCAAATGAATTTTCTTTCAAAAACTGTTTTTTATGTAACGCAAATAAGTTCATTAACAATTTCTAGCACATTCTATGATTATCTGAGCCTGATTTTTGAATTGTAATTCTTTTTCCACATAACTTCTGGCATTTTCGCCCAACACCTTTAACCGTTCTTTGTGTTCAATCAATTCAGCGATCTTATTGGCAGCATCAAAAATATAGTTTTCCGGTTTAACCAAAATTGTACAATCCGGCTTCATAAACAATGATTGAGTGCCTGATACGCCGTCAACACTTAGAGCAACTCTTCCACACGCCATGGCTTCCCTTACAATACTTCCTCCTTGCGGATCTTCTTCTAACAGCGGTATTACGTCCATACAATTTATATAATCATTCATTTCATCAAATGGTATCCAGCCGGTTAGAATGGATCGATCAATTAACTTTTTGTTTTGAAGTATTTCTTTAAGATGCTCGTAATCATCTCCTCCTCCAACACATAAAAATTTAATCCCCTTGTAGTTTCTTTTTGAAAGTTCCTCCAAAAGATCAACTGTGTTCCAAACCTGCATATTTTTTGCAACACGTCCAACCCACCCAATTACAAGATCATCCTCATTTATACCCAGCTTCGATCTCTTTTTTGTTCTTTCATCTGCTGTTAAGGGGAAAAAGTTGTTTGTATCTACTGCAAAAGGCATTTCAATAAACTTGCTACTACTGATATTCGCTTCTTTCAGTTCATCAAATACAGCCGGCCATCCAAAATACCCATTGATAAACCCATCTATATTGAGGGATTCATATTTTTCTAACCAATGAGGTTCAACCTGAACCATACTACCACCCAGCATTCTGAAGTGCGGTATACCCAAACTCATTGAGACTCTGCTTAATGTTATTGAATCCGGAGTATTTGAAGAAAGGATTACATCAACTTCGTTTGCTTTACAATAATTTTGTATCTGCATTTTCCCAAAAAAATGATAGCACCACCGGTTTAGAATCCTTAGGACTCCAAACCGACTCTTATTGTATGTTGGTAGTTTAATTTTTTTAATAACAGCATTCTCTGCTATTCTCTCCTTTAAAACTCCATCAAATTGATATAGCCATGATACCTTGTGACCAAGCTCTACCAGTGATTCAGTGATCTGAAGTAGTTGGGTTTGCTGTCCTCCCAGCTTAGTACTTGGATAATAAAAAAGAATATGCATCAGCTATTCAATTTCTCCTTTATGAATTCATCCCCTTTCATAAATAGCATATCTATGATGCTTAATCCCGGATGAAAAACATCTGATCTTAGCTGTTCATATTCAGGGTGATTGAATTCATTATATAGTAATTCAATATTATTCTTTTCAAATAATGCATCGTCTTGATACCCTCCTGCGCCCGTTCCACATAAATAAGAGTTACCGTTTTCATGTTTAACAATATCTACTAAAAGCTGCGTGCTTGAGGAGTCAATTTCCATTGATGAACTCTTTACGATTTCAGTATTAATTCCCAATACGTTCATGACTTCGGTGATGAAAGCCATATTTCGTTTCATCATTGATAGCTCGTTTGAATCAAAATAGTTATCAATCAAATACACAAATTGTTCAAAATAAGGGGCTTTTTTATAAGCTAGATGAATCGTTTTCCTGTTTTTGGATAACAGTTTGGGATTCTGGGTATTTATGGTCATCTCATTAATAGGTATTCCCACAACCCCCTTCTCCTTAGGTTTATCTAATGTTATGGATAGCCATTGAGGCTCTCCATTGATCAATATTTTTACTCTTCTTCCCCAAAAAGCAGCCTCTCTTGGATTATTTTCAGTATGATCTAACAACACCCATTTATCAGCTCTGTTAATCTTATTAAAAAAGCCAAACCACGGCATAAAGTCAGGTTGATGGATTGTGACAATCATTTTAAATCCTGTTTAAAAAAATTTGAAAATATATTAAGTCAGTTTCATCAAATAATCTTCGGTAAAGACGAGCAGAACCATTCAAATCATTTGTTTTAATCCCTAATTTTCTGCAATTGAGATCAGACTTATATTCTTCTTTAAGTAAATAAATAAATTTTTCTCCGTATCCTTTTCTTCTGAATTTTTTACTTACAACAATCTCTTCTATCTCTACTACAAACCCCAAATATCTTAGTTGCACAGACCTATTTACTAAAGCATAACCAATTATATCCTCTTTATTTTCAAAAACCCAAATATCAGAACTTTTTAGTTCCAGTATATTTTCAAAAAAATCGTTGAAAATTGTCTCCTTTAATATCTTGGGATTGCTAAGCTCTAATACTAGATCGTATAATAATTTTTTATCACTTATAACAGCTTTTCTAAGATTCAATTTCATATTGACTTTATAGATTTTAGAATAATTTCTATTTCCTGATCTTTTAAAAAAGGATGGAAAGGAATTGAAAATGTTGTTTCAACACATTCCTTGGCATTTGGATATTTTGATCTGTGGCTATCATCGCAAAGCCAATTTAGTTCGTAAGAAGTTTCAATGTCAGATTCAGAAAAATGAGTTACAAGTAAATTTCGACTTTGGATACTATCGCATTTAATTAATACTTTAGTTTTAAAATCCCCTTCATTTCCACTAATAACATTCACTTTCTTTTCTTGTAATGCATTCGCAATTCTTTCAAAATTATGTGCCATTTTCTCTTCTATAGATGGTAAATGGTCTAAACTTCCCAAAGTATGTGCCGCATTAATATTGGACATCTTAAAGTTATAGCGGGCCTCATGTTCTGCATTAAACTGATCATCATAAGATACTATTCTGTTTATATACTTAAAAACATCTTCATCATCGGTAAGTATTGCGCCACCATCTATACCATTTACTATTTTTGTTGGATAAAAAGATAGAATAGTTATATCAGATTTATTTTTTCTTTTATAAGAAGTAGAAAATGATTGTGCAGCATCTTCGATTAAAAATTTATCAGCTATTCCCTTACGATTTATTTCTCCCTGAATCCCAAAGTGATTCGGAATTACTGCAGACTCAAATTCACTACCTTCAATTATGGCTTTCTGAAAATCATTACTCATTGTTTTACTATCAATATCCGATAAATGAGGAATAAGATCGTTTGCTTTTATAGCATTTATCATAGCAAAACAGGTACCTATAGGCGAAGTTAAAACCTTTTTGTATTCACCCTTTATTGCTTTAAGTGACAAAAAAATTGAAGAGAACCCATTTGACACTAACTGAACATATTTGCGATTAAACTTTTCAGAGAGAACAGATTGAAGTTCTTCTTTAGCTTCCCCTTCGGCTAATTCTCCTTTTTTAATTGCTTTTAAAACTCTTGCTCGCTGAGATTCTAAGGATTCTACTCTTATTCTTTTAACTTCCTTGTTACTCATAAAAGTGCCTGTCAAAGTAAGTATCTGAATGAATTAACAAATAAATTAACCTATGTCCATCTTCTAAATGATCACTAAGGCTTCTGTTGTCACCCTCAAGCAGTTTTCCATTGTTATAACATTTCCACCTTGTCCATTCAGAGTCGCTTATATAAAAAGAATTGGCAAAAAGGTTGAACTCAGGTTCTTCATCATATGCTTCATATGCAAGTCCAAAATCTTTTGGCTTATGGGATTTCCAAAAGTCCAGATTATTTAATCCGGTCATCCCTCCATGACTGGCAACTCCGAATATCCTAGTCTCAAAAAATGATTCTAAGGTACTAATATCCCGTTTAAGGCAATCTTCCGGGTCCTCATTCCAAATTATCGATTGATCTACTATTTCACTGTGGTACCCTAATTCATGACCTGAATTTATCATTTCTTTGACAATAAGATACGATTCAAAAGATAGCGGATTGTACTCAGGTGCATGCAGGCGTAAAAAGAAAGATCCCTTTATCGAAAGCTCATTATAGATCTCAACAAGCCTTCGTGCTTTTTTTAATGAAAGATCTATATCAACCCGGTTTATAATAATTTTACTATCAGAATACTTTTCCTTATTTCTTGCATATTCCAAACAGGTGATAATTTGATAGCCAAGATCAATTGCTTTTTTGTACTGACTCTTTAAATTGTTGAAAGTAAAATGAAAATTATGCACACTATCTAAATTTTTGAAAAATTTCTAAGTAGTTCCATCCCGAATTTATGGCTTTTCTCAGGATGGAACTGAGTACCATAAATATTGTCTTTCTGTATAGCCGAGTCAAACATTACCCCATAATTTGTTTTTAGAATCGAGTTCTCTACTGAATCTACTTTAACATGATAAGAATGAACAAAATAGTATCTGGATTCATCGGGCAAACCATTTGTAAGTTTACTTTCAGTTTCAGGATACACAAGATTCCACCCCATATGAGGCACTTTTAATTTTTTTTCTTTTGGAAACTTTAATGTATCAGCTGGTATCCATCCTAAACCCGGAATAGTCCCTTCTTCACTTCCTCTTGTCAACAATTGCATTCCAAGACAAATTCCAAGTATAGGGATTTTGTCTTCTAATGCTTTTTTATCTAAGACTTCTCTTAAACCGGATTCATTGATTCTTTTCATGGCATTATCAAAAGCCCCGACTCCCGGAAGTAGTATCTTCTCAGATTCAGAAATCTCATTAAGATCTTTAGTGATCTTAGACTCTACACCAATTCTTTTGAACATATTAAGTACAGAACCAATATTGCCCATACCATAATCTATAATAGTTACCATACCTTTATTTTAGTATTAAATATTATTCTACACTTTTCTCAGTAAGTTCACTGAGATTGGGATTTTCTTCTTTTACTTTCCCTTTTTCAAGAAGGAACAGATGATCACATTGCTCAACAGTTCTTAGTCTGTGTGCGATTACAATGATAGTTTTTGAACCATGAAGTGAATTTATAGCATTCATAATTCCATCTTCTGTTTTGTTGTCAAGGGCACTTGTTGCTTCGTCTAAAACTAAAACCGCCGGATTATTATAAAGCGCTCTGGCAATTCCAATTCTTTGCCGTTGCCCACCGGAAATGCGAACCCCATTTTCACCAATAACAGTGTCTAAACCATCCGGAAGACTCGCCACGAATTTTTCCAGTTGTGCCATTTTTAAAGCATTTGATACTTGCTCCTCATTTATCTGATCGTCTTTTAACCCGAAAGCAATATTATTTCTTAGTGTATCATCAGTAAAATAAATGGATTGCGGCACATAGCCTATCTGATTTTGCCACTTCCTCTTTTGATTTTCTATATCAACTCCATCAACATATACAGCGCCTGAATCAGGTTTTAGTAATCCTAATATCACATCAACAACTGTACTTTTTCCCGCTCCGCTTTCTCCTACAAACCCAACCATAGCCCCGGCTTTAATCTTCAGACTCAGATCTAAAGTGTTTTCGTCTGCCCCTTGATATTTAAACTTAATATTTTTGAGTTCTATTTCATTCTTAAAAGTAAGTTTAGAAGTCTCTTCCGCAGTTAAGTCAATCTCCAGATCCTTAAACTCATTATGAATGATATCAATTGAATGTCCTGCATACTTTATAGTTTGAACTGAAGCCATTATTCTATTCAAAGAGGGAATAATTCGAAAAGCTGCAGCAACAAATACAGCCAACGTTGGAATTATAGAGGCCAATTCTAAACCCTTGGATAGTTGAACAAATATTAATAATACCAAGCTAATAACACCAATTACTTCGAACCATAATCTTGGAACTGATTGGAGTGTAGTGTATTTGGTATTAAGGTTAAAAGAAATTCTATTATGGTGTTCAAACTTCTCAGCAAAAAATTTAGCCTTTCCCAACAATAAGATATCTTTTATTCCCCCGAAGCTTTGAAGCAAATATTGAATTCTGAATGTATCGTTGTACTGTCTTTCCTTTCCCCATCCTAATAACTTTTTTCGGGTTGCTTTATAGAAAATCAAACCCATTATTGTAAATAAAAGAAGAACACTTAATGCACCCACGGGTTCAACTACAATAAGTAGCAGTATTATACCGGCTATAGCAGCACCTTCCGTAATCAATAACAGAGTATTGGTTGTTGCTCCTGTTAATTGGCTTATTTCGTTTGTTATATATTGAATAAGATCAGCCGAGTTTCTGTTCAAATGAAACTGAAATGGCTTGGACATGTATCCTTTAAGTAGTTTGGAAGATAGTTCCTCTGATAAACTAAAAGAAAAACTGGTTTGCTTCCAGGCAAGGTAGACAAGATAAGCCCCTTTTGTAATATAAACCATTACCAGTATTAACAATGCCCCATAAGTAATGGTAGCTTGAGATGGATTTCCCAGAAAATCAAAAACTGGGTTCAGCACGGGAAAATCAGATATTATATCTTTACTGGATAGAATAGTTAGAATGGGCAAAATTAAACCGATACCAAGTATCTCTAATCCTATTCCAAAAAATAGTAATACCAAAAGAATAATGGCTTTCTTTTTAAATTCTTTATTTAATAAGCTATATATCTTTTTCACTAAGGATTATTGATTTTTAATGGTTTCTTCTAATTTCTTCCTGTCTGGGAAGTTTACTAAAACACCCAACCCTTTACTCTGATAAACAACCATACTACCAAGTGCAACAGCTGATACGTTTCCATTCGAAATCGCTTCTTTAATATGATCAAGATTACCTGCTCCTCCATGAGCTATAACCGGTATTTCTACAGCATCAGTAACACTTTTAAGCAAGTTGACATCGTATCCTTCCCATGTTCCCTCATTATCAATAGAAGTGAGTAAAATTTCTCCTGCACCATAAGATTCGACCTTTTTTGCCCAATCTACCGGATCCAGCTTTGTTTTTTCTTTTCCGTTATATGAAATAACTTTTTTACCACCTAAGAAGACTTTTTTAACATCAATTGAGACAATAATGCTTTGGTTTCCATACACTTCTGCTATCTCAGAGATTAGTGAGGGATTTTTTATAGCGGCAGTGTTTAAAACTATTTTTTCAAACCCAATTGAAAAAATCTTTTGTGCTGTCTCAAGGCTGTCTATACCGCCTCCATAAGAGAGTGGCATAAAACATTCATTCGCTATTTGTTCCAGAATCTGGAAGTTTGGATCCCTTTTTTGAGAAGTAGCACGTATATCTAAAAAACAAAGTTCATCAACTTCCAGTTCATTAAAAATTCGAACGGTATTGATCGGGTCACCTATATAACCATGATTTTTAAACTTTATCGTCTTAACTAAAGAATCATCTATTAATTGCAAACACGGTATTACTCTTATTTTAAGCAAAACAGTTCACTTACTTAGAATTTTTATCTGCGGGGAAACAGTATTTCATATAAAAACTATGTGGAACCAAGTCAGCTTTCATGAGCATATAAAATAAAGGTCTTAATCGTTCAAATCTTTTTTTATATGTAGGGAATTCATACCAATACCTGGGCTCTTTATTCATTATTTGTTCGTATTCGCTGTCACTTAAGCTAAGTCGTTTTTTAAAATATTGAAGTAGTTCTTCCTCAATGTAAGGAGACTTATGATAATACTCTTCTATAGCTTCTTTCCGAGGCATTATTCCTGCTCTTACAGATGCAGAAAGAGTGTTATTTCTGTAGTCTATACCAAATTTTTGCGGACAATATATACTATGGAAAAAAGACGTCATCCTATTTTCAAGATGGTGGCCTCCGTAGTATTCCCAATCAAATTCCTTTTCTAAAAAAGCCTTGGCCTCTTCTTTACTATACTTTATATACCAAAGCGGACGAATCTTTTTTATTTGTTGAAATAAAGTCCACTTTAAAAATTTGGAAAAGGTCATTAATGGGTAAGTTTTCATCGGACGCTTACCAAATTGTTTATGAATCGATTTGATATACTTTCCATCAAAGTAGTTTTTTCCTAAGGGAGTAATTCCTTCAGCCAAAAAAGAATGCCCTTCTAAAACATATTTAACTTTATGCTTAGACGCTGCTCTGTACATGGTTTCCGCTAATGCCAAGTCAGTTGAAGCTTCAATTTCAGGAACCCCAGCTGTAAAGAACGCCTTAAAAATATCGTCAGACTCTTTATTGTCAATAACATGAGTGTAGAGGTCGACATTTAGCTTTCCTAAAACTTTTCGAATATTCTCCGTGGCGATTGAAGTGTTCCATGTATTGTCATAGTGGACTGCCAAAGGTCTTAACCCTTGCTGAATAGCCCAATATACCATGTATGAAGAATCAGTTCCGCCACTTACTCCAATAACGCAGTCGTATTTTTTTCCCTTTCCATCTTTTTTTATCTGCTCAACGATCTCCTGTATTCTGCTCTCCCCTCCGGGTTTCCCGGTTTGGTATTGTTCCACAAGTTCATCAATCATTCTACAATAATTGCAAACCCCATTTTCATCAAACTCTATTGATGGGACTTGCTCATCATAAATACAACGAGTGCAAATTTTTCCGTCGATTTCTTTCATTTATTAGGTATTAATTTTGCTGGATTTCCAGCAATTTTCGAATTTGAATCAAAAGACTTATTAACAAAACTATTAGCTCCAACTATACAGCCACTCCCCAAAATAACCCCTTTTGCAATGATTACATTGGGACCAATGTAACAATTATCTCCAATTTTAGTTTTTGCATGTTCGTAGTCTGATATCCCCCCTGAAGTTGCCCATTTCACACTATCATGGCTATAAATCTGAACCCCCGCAGAAATTGAACAATTATCTCCAATCTCAAGCCCTCCACTACCATCTAGAATTGTAAAAGGTCCAATCCATGTGTTCATTCCAACACTCACATCTCCTAATATGATTGAGCTGTCGTAAACGGAGGTGCCCTTCCCAAACCCTAAAAACCTTGCTTTATCCCACCTATCACTTATATAATCCCCAACAGAAACGACTCTATTAAATTTTTTTTTGAGTCTTTTTCTTTGTCTTTTAAAAAAATAAGAGAAAATTTTAAACATACTCTTTGTTTAGAAAAATTCTACACCACCATTCAAAATTGAGTAATGACCAAATCAATAATCTGTGATTCTGGTTTTTGTTAATATGCTCGTCAACCACTTTTGAGATGTAATCGCGGTTTATATAATCTGAAGATACGGTATTTCCATTTAACAGGATTTCTTTTACATATTCTGCATTTTCTCCCCTGTACCAGCTTTCTTCAGGAGCAGAAAAACCCTGTTTCTTTCTGTTTATGATTTTTTCAGGAATCAGATTGGTCATCGCTTTTCTTAACACATTTTTTCCGTCATCATATGTTTGATAGGATAGCTTTCTTTTTACACTGGCTGGGGCATTTTCATTAATCCGATTAATTTCAGATTGAAGGTTTCCTAATTTATATTTAACCGGAACCTGCTGTGCAAAATCGACAAGGTCGTTGTCCAAAAAAGGAAACCGCTCTTCTAATCCATTAGCCATAGACAGCTTATCACCAACTATTAACAAGCCATTTAAAAAAGTTTTAATCTCGAAATACAAAGAATTTTGTATGTGTTCTTCCGGAGTATCGTATTTCAATTTATCATTAAAGGTAAATACACGTTCAAATATCTCTCTGGGCTCATTGGTATCTATTTGACGATAAACTGAATTGGTAAAAAGTTGGTCTTTGTCATCATCAGGAACCATCCTTTGCCAAAAACCATAATATTGATTAAAGAAATCTTTCTGAGAAAGGGAGTCAAATACTTTATAATATCTCCAGGGATATCCACCAAACAATTCATCCCCTCCAGTACCCTGAAGACATACTTTCACAAATTTAGATGCCAATCTTGAGATATAGTAGTTAGGATACGACATACCAACCCGGAGATCTTCTAAATGGTATACTAATCTGGGTAAAGACCATTTAATATCTCCTGCATTCATTACTTGTTCGTAATGCTCCGTTTTAAAATAATTTGCCATTATTTCAGCATCTCTTCTCTCATCAAAGTTTGCTTCTCTTCCGGTAGCTTCACTCATATCAAAACCACAGGTAAAAGTAGTTAACCTGTTTACATGTCTTGAAGCTACTGCAGTGATAGATCCTGAATCCATACCCCCGGACAGATAAGTTCCCACAGGTACATCAGCAATCATTTGTCTTTGTACTGCTTGCTCGAAAAGCCTGTTGGTTTCAGCTCGGGCATCTTCAAATGAAATATTATAATCCGGTTTCGAAAAATCATAATCCCACCAAGAATGGTGTTTCACAAAAGTAGACGTCGAATCAATACTGACAGTATTGGCTTGTGGGAGCATCTCAACACCCTTAAACAAGGTTTTATAGGTAAAAAGATTCTGAAATGTGAAGTATTCATTTAAAGCATCTAAATCTACTTCTACATTAAAATCAGGATGTTTAATTATTGCTTTGATCTCAGATGCAAAGACCAGAGATTTACCATTAAACCAATAGTATAAAGGTTTAACGCCAAAACGATCTCTGCTCAGATAAAGCTTTCTCTCTTTAGTATTCCATGCGCCTATCGCAAACATCCCATTAAATCTCTCAAAGATTTTGGGACCATACTCACATAGACCTTCTGCTATTACTTCGGTATCCGAATTAGAGTTAAAATAGTATCCTTTTGATTTTAATTCTTCTTTTATACTTAAAAAATTATATATACATCCATTAAATACTATAACCCATTCACCATCTTTGGAAGTCATTGGTTGCCTTCCCTTAGTAGTGGTATCTAATATTGATAGTCTTTTATGGGCTAGCCCGATGTTATCATCAAGATAAAACCCTTCATCATCAGGACCTCTATGTGCAATTTCATTAGCCATACCAACTAATGAAGTCATAGAGAAGTTTCTTCCATCTAAATTAAATACACCGGCTATTCCACACATTAAAAAGACTTTAAAGCATTAACTACATATTCATAATCTTCTTTAACCATTCTGTTATGAAGGGGTATTGCCATAGAATAATCGTTAGCTATTTGTGCACCGGGGTAATCTTCTGGTTTAATGTCATATTTTTGTGCATAGAAATTCAACATATGAACAGCATGAGTTCCCGGTCGGGTTGAAATCCCCATCTCCTGTAATTTTTCCATTAATTCATTTCTTGAAAATGGAGCCTTGTCTTCATCAATAATAGTAACAAAAGACTGCCATCCATGGCTATAATCATTAGTAAAAGATGGAACTTGAATCCATCCAATTTCTTTCAGTTCATCAGTATAAAACTTAGCCCACTTCGCTCTTTCATCAATGAATTTATCAAGCTTTTTAATTTGAACCACTCCAACAGCACCCTGTAAATCAGTCATTCTATAATTATATCCGAGCATGTTAAAGTCCGGAAGAATAAAAGGTTTAGGTCCATGATGCCTTTGTTCCTCAGAAATAGAAGCGCCATGATTCCGGAGCATCGCCAATGTTGAGGCAATTTCTTCATCATTAGTTGTTAACATTCCACCTTCTCCGGTAGTTACTGACTTTCTTGGATGAAATGAAAAACAGCCAATTGTTCCTAAACTACCTGCTTGTTTTCCTTTGTAACCGGCACCAGCTGCACATGCCCCATCTTCAATTAAAGGAATATCACCTGCCACTTCTTTAATCTTGTCCATATCTGCACAAAGACCAAATAAATGTACCGGAATTATGGCTTTTGTTTTTTCGGTAATCTTAGTAGCAAGCTTAGTAGTATCTAAGTTAAATGTTGTTGGATCAATGTCAACAAAGACAACTTTTGCACCACAATATAAAACAACATTAGCAGTAGAAACCCAGGTAAACGCCGGAACAATTACCTCATCGCCAGTTCCTACTCCAACAGCAACAAGCGCTAAATGAAGTGCTGTAGTTGCACTGGTTACAGCTATTGCATAGTCAACATTATGTCTTTCTGCGAAAAGCTTTTCAAACTCTGAAACTTTAGGGCCTGAAGTAATCCAGCCTGTTACCAAAGGTTCTCTACAAGCATGCCATTCTTCATCACCAGTCACAGGTAATGATATAGGTATATTTCTTTTTTCCATATTAACCCTTGTCAATTCCTTCTTTAACTCTCCAATCTATCAATGCTTGTAACCCCTGCTCCAGATTATATTTATATTGAAAACCTATTTCCTCTTTAGCTTTTTTTGCAGACCCAATTCTGTTTTGAACTAATTGTCTTGCATCATCCTCAGAATAGGGTTTATATTGAACCTTTAAATTTGATTTTTTGAGTCTTAAAATTGTATCGCAAAGTTCCCGAATACTGGTTTGCACCTCTGTTCCAACATTATAAAAACCAAGTTTTATTTCAGATAGTAACGCCGATACATTTGCTCTTGCTACATCCTCAACATAAATAAAATCATACGCCTGCGATCCGTCTCCATTAATAACAGGAGCTTCATTTGCTTCAATTTTATTAAGCATGATTGGGACCACTCCTGTGTATACAGCATGTTGATCCTGACCGGCTCCAAATACATTCATATACCTTAGCCCAATTACTTCCAGATCATACCTATCATTAAATGCAGTACACATTGCTTCACCTGCAATTTTAGTAGAGCCGTAAAAATTTTTGTTATTGAATGGGTGATCTTCTGTCATTGGTACCTCTATTGCATCTCCATATACTGATGCTGAAGAAGAATAGATAAGTTTTTTAACATTATGTTTAACACATGCTTCCAATACATTAAAAGTTCCTGCAATATTTACTTCGAAAGCCGTTCTTGGAAAATCTTTGCAATGCAACAACCACATTGCAGCTAAGTGAAATACATAGTCAACTCCTTCAAACGCTTTATCTAAAATATCAATATCTCTGACATCACCACCATATGGAAAAACACTACATCTCTCATCCTTAAGGGAATCTTTAATATTCTCCTCTTTCCCTCTGGTAAAATTATCGTAAATTATCACTTCTTTCACAGGATGTTTAAGCAATTCCCGCACAACAAAAGCACCTATAAATCCAGCCCCACCTATTACTAATATTCTTTTTTCTTTTAAGTTATGTTTCATTATTGATATGTTATTATTTTTAATTCTTTTTTATGACTTTTCCTTAACAAAAATGCTTGATATATGTGATTCCCAAATTCTTTTTCCGAAAATCCACATCAAGCTTAAAAACCCACTCATCATGAAATATAAAATAATTGTTAAGGATCTTTTGGGGTAGCTTTCTTCTAATGGAACCTGAATGGGCTGAAGGGTTTTAAAAATCGGGGTTTCTTCTTGTACTTTTAGTTTAGATTCCTCATACCTTTGAGTTAAAGAATTTTTAAGATTGAATGAGATATCATATTCTGAATTCAGCCTTTGTTCTTCTGTTCTTGCCTTAGCGGTCAAACTTCCTTGATTACTATCTCTAAAATCAGCTAAAGCTATTTGTGTTTTTTTGAATCTTTCGTCTGCTTTCGACAATTGTTCTTCAATAAACTCCAGATCAGTAAGCACTTTTTCTGTCCTGTATTCAGTTAAGTAACGTGTCAATTCCTTTATTGTAAACTCAGCTATTTGAGAAGCAGCAACAGGGTCCGGCATTAATACGCTCACAGACATTATTCCACTTTCCTGATCTAGTTGTACACTTATTCTTTCTTTTGTATTAGCTATTATGTCAGACTCTAATTGAGAAAGGGATAGTATATTTGACTCTGAATTTTCATTGTCACTAGACTGAGATGACTCTTCAATTATAACTTTTTCTTTTGGTTCTTCCGAAAGAACCCATCCTAAAATAGTGAATGGCAGTTTAATGGTATATGATTTCGCAAGATAAACGATATCGGGGTCTTTTACTTTAACAAAAAAATCAAAGATTGTAACAGTTGTATCGTATTCAGAAAAATAAAACTCTTCATATATCAAGTCTTTTTGAAATGAAATACTTTCTACGATTTTTGGATATAAATCTACTCTTATTGCATTACTATTTGAATTATAGCTGCCATTTCCAAGACCTATTAAACCTCCGTATTGCTGTAATAAACTAGCGGCTCCACCTTGACCTTCAGTACTATACTCAGGCATAAGAGTTGAATATGCTTCGTACTCTTTTTGACTAAAAAAAGCCACAAAAAGACCTACTGCGATTCCAACTCCCACAAACTTAAAAATTGTTTTTCTATTCTTCCAAACAATACTAAGTAGTTCTAAAATATCAATCTCTACATCATTCTCACTCGAATCAACTGGGATGAGTTTATATTCCTGAATCTTATCATTTTTTGTCTTGTTTGACAAGCTTTCTTCATTCTCTTCGATTAAATTATCCTTGCTCAAAATCATTCCTCTTTAAAGCTTTAATGATAAGAATTTATTCATTCCTCAGAAACTTTAATTTATATAAGTTTTAATTCAGAAACACTCTATCTACTAATAGTATAACAGTCAATGCTCCTGTTAATAACGCCGTTGTTTCTTGCAAAAACTCTCTTGGTGATAGCGTCTCTCGTCGCACTTCTTCGGGCTTCATGAGTACTCTTATTGTAGCTCCATCGAATACTTTTGGATTATCCTTGAACAAACCTTTTCTTTTCACTTCCCAGGTTGAACCGTCAGGTTGAGTGAGCAATACATTTTTTTCGCTATTTCTTTGCATTCCTCCAACACGCTCCAAATAATAGGACACTTTTTTACCGGGTTGGTACTTTACAAGTCCTTGTAAACCAACATTACCTGTAACAAGAATCGTATTAGGAATTCTTGGAATAAAAATCTCATCTCCGGGCAATAATTCAATATCATCTACCACCTTACCCGTAAGCGCCTTTGAAATATCAATGACAACCTGAGAACCGTTTCTGGTTAATTTACCACCTTGCGCGTATCCCTCGAATGTAAGACCACCCGCCCTACGTAAAATATTTGAAAGCTTTTCATTTTCATCTAAAAGAGTATATGTACCGGGGTATACAACTTCACCAGTTACTCTAACAAATTGTTGAGGCTCAAATTTCGGATTCTTTCTAATAAAAATCTGATCTCTGCTTTTAAGTTCAAATTTGTTTGCCTCTATAATAATTGAATCCAGAATCTCCGGGGAGTAAAATTCCTCTTTGTCATTCGGATCGGTAATAAGTGGTACAAAGAATCTTACTGATTTACTATTCGCATCTTCCGGTTTAACAAGTCTGGTAACTTCAACTTCTCCTAAAAATGCATCCTCAGTAAAACCACCTGACGCATAGATCAGATCTCCTAATGTCATATTCCTTGAATACTCATAAACATCAGGGTTTTTTATAGAGCCGTTAATTTGTACCAACTGGTTTGTAATTTCCTTTACTGTGTTTGCGTAAATCCTGATTCTATCAAAAGGCTCCAGTAGCATATTAGCTATTCCATTTCCTTCCAATACTTCTTGCAGGTTAAAGGGGGTAATGGTAGTGGAGCGTCCGTCTTCGTTTCTCCTGATCAAATCTGCTCTTTCAAGAAAAACCCGTTCTTTTTGTTCAGAATCAAATAAACCTTTCCCTTTAAATAGTAGATCATACACTTTAAAGTTAGTCTTCCACTGATACGAACTTGGATTATCTATAGCACCCTCAATACTAACTGTGTATTCATTCTCAATTTCCGTTCTTGACACAATTCGCACTTCATCTAATCTTTGTAGTACAATATTACTTTGTGGAACATCATTTAAAATTGATTCCAGATCAAGCGATATAAATGTTTTGGTCAAGTCTTCATTGGTTCTGACTAACTCGGCTTTTCCTAAAAATGTATATCCCAACAAACTGTCTGCAGCGATAATAAGATCTTTTACCGTTCTAATTTCATCAGACAATTCGTATGCTCCGGGCTGATACACGGCTCCACTAATATAAACTACTTTTTCCAGTCTATCAGAGATATCAAAAACAGAAATTTCATCTCCATCTGTAGGTTTATAGTTTCCATTTTCTTTTAGATTGTCTTCCAAATTAAAATTTAATACTACTCTTCCAACGCTCGGATCTTTCCTTTCATCAATTGGTATAATCCTGTTCACATTAAATCTTTTTCCGTAAGCCTGAGGCTTCAAATTCCCGGCATATGTGATTAGGTCTGAGAAATCTTCGCCGTCTTTAAGCTCGTAAATCCCGGGTCTGGCTACCGGACCGTTAACACTAATTGCATTCTTTCTTCTTGGAATAAAAATTCTGTCATTATTCTGAAGGCGTAAAGAACCGCTGTCAATACCTTTTAATAAGAATTCATACAAATCAAAGCTTGTGACAATCTCATTGTTTCTTATTAACCTTATATCACGTAAAGACCCGTTTACTGTTGGTCCACCCACTCCATACAACACATTGAATAAAGAAGAATAACTGCTAAATGAATATCCCCCCGGATTCTCCAGTTCACCAATTACAAAAACTCGTATCGGGCGAAGACGTGTTAGGGTAACATCCATAAATATGGTTTGTGGATCTCTCACTAATCCCGAATAACTCTTAGACAATCTTAGTTTCAGGTATTCTCTGAGTTCTTTAATGGTTTGCCCGGCAACAGTAATTGGCCCAATGCTTGGAATGAAAATTCTTCCTTCAGTATCTACGGCTATTTCATATTGTAACTCAGTGGCTCCCCACATTACCAGTCTCATTTCATCTTCTGGCCCTACAACGTAACCGTCGTCTACTGCACCTATAGCGGAAGGTCTGAAGGCATCCGGGACATTTTGGAATATATCATATCCGAAATAGGGTAAACCATCATTCGTAGGTGGAGGAGTTACTTCCGGTAGTGGTTGTATAGCTACTAATGCGGGCTCTGTCTCTACAATATCTAAGGAAGACACACTGGTATCTCTTAAATCCTGAATCTGACCAGATGAATTTGAATCGTTACCAGCCATCCCCATTTCTTTTAACCAGACATCTATCTGTTCATCAGAAACACCATTAGCTTTTGCAAATCTTCTTAACTCATCCGGATTATCAGGATTTATACCTGCTTGTCTTGCGAGTTGCCGGGCTTGAGATAAAGTTAAGTTTCTTTTCGATAACTCTTCCTGCACAGAACTTTGTGCATAAATATTATAAGTACTATAACTATTTGCTGTCACAAAGAATATTGTTCCTAGTACCAGCGCTCCAAGTTTTTTTAAATTCATTCAAACGTTTATTTAATACCCAAAAATTTTACAATTTTAAATATACTAAATAAAACAGGATTCTAAAGTTTCCTTTTATTAAAAAAAATTTAGTTTCTTAATCAAAACTTCACTCTAGCCTGTATCCCAAAATCACTATTTCTATTCCCTTCAATTTCATTTAATCCACTGCTGATAAAGTTTACATTTTCAAAAACGGATAGAGAATACTTAAACCAAAGTTCTAAAAATTCAGTTGGTTCATAATTTATAACGAGATACGATCTTTGGCCCTGACCTGAGAGCCCTGTATTTGAGAGTACATACAGCAAATCATTTTCAAATTGGAAAACTCTTGAATCAAAACTATCTGTATCAAATACAGTTACTCTGGCATCGACCTTAAGCTTACGAGTTGCTTGAATTCTGATATCCTGATACAAAAGCATTCCATACCCTTTAGCTTCATTGGCTCCCTGACTTTCAACAAGTTCTATTCGGGATCTCAACCTTATACTTCTGTTTAACTGGTAATCAATTTGAGTTCTTATACTTGATCTTCTTTGTTTACCAATAAATTCTTCCTCAACCCCATGTTCATTTATTTCTGTAAATGTATCATCCTTAGTTTCTGACCTTAACAGTACGTATCCATTTAGATCGGAAGTAAAATCCACCTCCATCAATCCAAGCACATCAAATCCTTGGCTTGATTGATCAATTCCTGATCTTGGTGCATCAAACCTGTATTGATCTACATAAGCTGAAAGTGAAACTTTATCATTTAACCCATGTCTGATTCCAACATAAAAGCCTTCCTCATTTTGTGGGTCAGATGAACTTTCACCAAAACCATCCCCCATAAAAGATTGAAAATCTCTGGCGTAATTCCGGTATGCCATTGTAAAATCTGTTCTAAAACCAATTGGACTTTCAATTCCTGCAATTCCTCCTGCTCCACCATTACGGCTTTGTGCTATTTCTCCAAAAGCAAGTACAATCCCAATCAATCCCCGATAATCTATTCCTAGCACTGAGTTTTTTCTTCCTTCAAAATCATACAGATCAGATAACCCATTTCCCTTGTCTATAAAGCTGCTGAATTCTGTGCGGTATCCTGTAGCACCAAATAAACCTAACGGAGTGTCTATTCTGATTCGGCCTCCGTATGTTTTTTGGTCAATATTATTCCTTCTCTCTTTTTCATTTAATGTTCTGTGAAAACCTGACGACGAAGGAAATCTTGTTGTATCTCCCTGAATAACAGATGCAGTACGCGGACGATCTGAATAAAAAAACGTAGTCTCGATCTTTTCGCCATAAGTAGTTGCAATTCCTCTGAAAAAATCTGTTTCCTGAGCCGAGCCATACGCACGTAGCCCACGTTCGTTTTTACTTGTTGTACCCACTACTTCCCTCCCTTTTCCAAAAGCTCCTCCGGTCCATAAAACTAACCCTTGACCAAAATTCAGAGCATAATCCCCAATTACGAGATCCTTTAGTTTCCCGTTTTCTGTTAGTGCAATATGACCCGAACTGTAATCAAATCCTGTTGGCCCGTTCAGAGTTTCACCGGCGTCTTTTTCTTGTGTAAGATTTATGGATAAATGTCTGCTCGACATTCGAAACCGTTGGTAATATTTACCCTGACTTCCCAAATATCCTCCCGAAGAATCCGGGATTTCATAGCCTCTCTGATCATTCAGCTCCTGTTGATATCTGGTGATGTACTCAAATGAATTTCCATCCAACCAATAGTTTGGATTAGTAAACAGGTCACGAAATCGCGACGAAACTCCCCCAACAGTGATATAAGGTCTCATTCTGGTATAGGTTGCTCTTCCAATTCCTGAAACTTTTAAAATGTCATCTTTTTCCACGAAGGGATTTTCTTTTCGATAATCAATTAATGCTCTTGCTAGTTTAAGATTGAACCCTGGAATCTGGAGAAGATCGTTTACAGATGCAGAATTTATGTTAACAGGATTTGCTGCCAATTCTTCAAGAAATTGAGCCAGTTGTTCTCCCGCAAGCTCACCTTCTTCTGTCTCCTGTTCTTCTAAGGCTTCTTCCAGCTGCTTTTCGATCTGAACCTTTGCAGAATCTTTGTCCTGGGCGTAGATCAAACTTGAGCAGCATCCGATTATGATCAGAAATACTATTTTTTTTGACCAACTCATTTCAAAAAAAGAAATTCAACCCTATTCCTGGACTAAACCCGAGTGTTTCGTGTCGCTGAAATACCAGATTAGCTTCCCAGAGAGTTGCCTCATAACCCACTCCAAATGAATAAGTATTTGGCTCGGTTGTTACTCCAACCCTTCCTTTTAGATTTTCTACAACTTTTACTTCTATTCCACCTCTGTACGCAACAGGGAATCGAACATCTTTCACAATATCAAACAGAAATAATGCATTTTCATCCAAATTGTAACTCAATCCTATTGCTAACTCTCTGGAAAGAGATTCTTCATTTGCTGCAAAATCATAGCTTGGTTGGTTTAAATTTGTGGCTTTTGCGCCAAGCCAAAGACCTTGTGTCAGCATGGTTGTTATTCCGACATCCATCCCCAATGCGCCACCAGATCCATATGGAGAAGCTTGTGAAATATGATTGTAGTTTAATACAGCACCAAATTTTAAATTATTCCATGAATTTGCATACCCAAACCTGATCCTGGTTTCATTAAACAAATCCCCACCATATCTGTGGAAACCGAATGCAGCAGTTCCAATAGAAGTTGGAATAGATCCAGTTGCAGCAATATCTGTTAGTTCAGTAAATCCATAATTTCTTAAGCTAAAAAAGCTAACACTTTTCTTGTTACTATTGATTGTTGCCGGATTTGAAAAAATTGCCCAATTATTATCTTGTAATGCTGTAGTTGCTTGTCCCATTGCTAAACCATCAGCACCCATGATAAGTTGGGCAAATATGATATCAGGTGTACTAACAAAAATTAGAACAAAAGTAATTATATATCGATATGTTCGTATTCGTATCATTGGGTAGTAATTGATATAATATGTTACATATAAAGGAAAAAACTAAGTGCAAAACCTAAGATTTTACTTTTTAATAATATTGAGCTTCGTGGCAAGCTCTTCATTTTCCCAGGAATTCGAGTGTGAAGTAAATTTAAACTACGATTTACTTGAAGGAAACTCATATTCCTATTTAACGGAATTGGAAGAGCGTATCGAGGAATATATAAATGATTATAGCTGGACAGAGATACAATATCAGGAACACGAAAAAATACACTGCCAAATTCAACTCATCATTGAAACCGGAAATTCGAATTTTGATTTTGGTTCCAGAGTAATTTTCACAGCACGTCGCCCCATTTATGATACTGTCACTGAAACAACTTCTATTATTCTGTCCGACGAAAGTTGGAGATTTAATTATCCGGAAGGTCGCACTTTAATACACGATGAGCTTCAATTTGATAATCTTACCGGCACTCTCGATTTCTTCATGAATATAATTCTTGGTTATGATTTTGACAGCTTCTCAGAACTTGGGGGAACTGAATATTTCAGAAAAGCTCAGCAAGTTGTGGATCTCGCACAAACTACTGCTTCTCCGGGATGGACAAGAGCCGCAAATAACAGGAGAAACAAGTTCACATTAGTTTCTGATTTACTGAACGCTTCATATGAACCACTGAGAACCGCTTACTATTCTTATCACCGTCTCGGCCTAGACCAATTCTCATCTGATCCTGAGCTTGCACGTCAAGAAGTACTTGATGCATTAACAATGATAAGAGATTCCAAGCGACGTGCTACAAGTAATTACTTATTCGATATTTTCTTTGATACCAAAGCCAGAGAAATAGCCGGAATTTTTGGAGAAGCAGAAGCACCGGTGAGACGCGAAGCCTATAGCATTCTCCTGGAAACAGATCAGGGGCATTTAACCGAGTATTCTAACCTACAGAATTAAAATACTTTTCTTTTGGTTTTGTATATTGTCGACCCAAAAAAGCGGTTACATTAATAACTACGAATTGCAAAACCATAAGAATGAAATTTTATATATGTATTAAGATGGTGCCCGATGTTTACGCACCACTTCAGATCAAAGAAGGCGAGCTAATCATGGATGCAGACCGAATGGTTTTAAATGCCTACGATGCATCTGCTGTTGAGGAAGCTTTAGTGTTAAAAGAAAAACACGGCGGTGAAGTTGAAGTTGTTTGTATCGGACCCTCTAAAGCATCAGAAACAATTCGAAAAGCTTTAGCTATGGGAGCTGATAAAGCTACTCATATTCTTGCTTCAGGCGATGAAGAATACGATTCAGCCAGCTATGCTAAAATACTTTCTGCTTTCTTTAAAGATAAAGAATATGATGTGATCGGACTAGGTAAGCAATCTCAGGATACAGATTCAGGATTGACCGGAAGTATGGTTGCTGAACATTTGAGCCTTCCATATACAACTAATGCAGTGGGTTTAGAGGTTGAAAACGGAAACCTGGTTGTTAAACGCCAGGGTGACAGCGGTCAGGAAATGATCGAACTTCCAACTCCATGTGCGGTTACTTGTTCTAATGATATGAACGATCCGAGAATTCCAAACCTGAAAGGTATCATGGCTTCAAAGAGAAAGCCGATCGATCAGGTTGAGATTTCATCTTTGGGAATTGATGAAGCTGAATTACAAGCAGATACTAAAGTAACTTCATACGAAGAAAAACCTGCGCGTCAGGCCGGAAAGAAATACGAAGGCGAAGCTGAAGAAGTAGCTCGCGAAGTAGCCCAGTTATTGGATACTGAAGCAAACGTACTTTAAATAAATTATTAATGATGGATTCTGAATTTTGAATTAAGTAATTCAAAATTCATCTCTCAAAATTCAAAATTTGACTGAAAGGAATTAAATGAGCACGATTTTAACATATATCGCAATTTCAGACGGAAAATTAAAGCGATCTTCTCTGGAAGTATTATCACATTGTAAATCTCTGGCTGATGCATCTGGCGCTTCATGTGAAGCTGTTGTTATTGATGCAAAGGCTTCTTCTTTTGTGGATGGCATTCAAAAATACGGAGCTTCTAAAGTCCATGTTGTGGAAGACCCTATCTTCAAAAATCACATGAATACACCTTTGCTGAAAGCTTTGTCAAAAGTGATGGGTTCTGTAAATCCATCTGTTTTTGCTTTTGCATCTACAGAAGGAACCAAAGATGTTTTGGGAGCTTTAGCTGCTAATCAAAATGCTGCGGTTATCGCTGATGTTGCTTCCTTCGAATTGATCGATGGCGGAGTAAAAGCAAAACGACCTGTAATGGCAGCCAAGATCATGAATAATACTGAAGCTAAATCTGATAAGGTCTTGGTTTCGGTTCGTTCCGGTTCTTATGATCTGAATGAATCACCTGAATCTGCAGAAGTTGTAAATATAGATTTCAGCATGGATGATTCTGAAATGAAATCAACTCTACGAGAAATCATTTCTGCTTCCGGAGATACCATTGACCTAAACGAAGCTGAAGCAATTGTGGCTGCAGGTCGCGGAGTTAAAGACGAAGAAGGGAAAGCATTGATCTCAGAACTGGCTTCTGTACTTAAAGCAGGAATTGGAGCCTCAAGAGCACTTACTGAATCCGGAGTGTACGACCCTAGTTTGCAAATTGGTCAAACCGGAAAAGTAGTTTCTCCTCAGCTTTATATTGCTGTTGGAATTTCAGGAGCAATTCAACACGTTGCAGGGATGGCAAACAGTAAGGTGATCGTAGCGATCAATAAAGATCCCGACGCACCGATTTTTGAAGTTGCGGATTACGGAATTGTTGGAGACTTATACAAAGTACTCCCACCATTCATCGAAGAAATAAAGAAAATTAAAAGCTAATTAGTGTTGAGTTATAAGTGTTAAGTTTAGAGTTATTTTGCAATTTAACTTCAACTAAACACTCAAAACTTTTCACTCAAAACTAATTTTTTAATGGAAGATAAATTTGACTGTATCGTAATCGGAGGTGGAGTTGCCGGCCTTGCCGCTGCAATGACATTAGCCCGTAACAACATGAAGTTCCTTCTGATCGAAAAAGGAGAATTTCCCGGTTCTAAAAATGTGTCCGGTGGAGTTCTTTGGGGAAGTGATCTGAATAAACTCGTCCCTAATTACTGGGAAGAGGAAGATGGAGGTTGGGATAGATTTATAAATCATCGCCGGCTTACGTTCATGGATGAACAGTCATCATTTTCATTGGATTTTAAATCTTCACACTTCAACGAAAAGCCTTATACAGGCGTTGTTGTTCTTCGTTCAAAGTTTGATAACTGGTTAGCCGGAAAAGTTCAGGAAGCTATCGATGCCAGTGATTTTGCTATGGATTCATTTATCGCCACAGATATTAAGGTGGATGAAGTGATCATGGAGAATGATAAAGCGGTTGGAATTAAAACTGGTGAAGATGAGTTTTTTGCTGACTCTGTAATTATCGCCGAGGGTGTAAATAATCTACTAACTCGTCAGGTTGGCCTACAGGATAAATATGTTCCTGCTGATCATATGCTTACAGGAATTAAAGAGATCATCCGTTTCGATCAGAAAGTATTGGAAGATCGTTTCCAGCTTAATGGGTTAAGTGGAATGAGTAACGAATTTGTCGGATGGGCTACTAACGGTATCGAAGGCGGAGGATTCTTATATACAAACCGCGATACTATTTCACTCGGTCTTGTTTTAGGATTAAAAGATCTTCGGGAGAAGAAACAAAAGCCATATGATGTACTAAATCATTTTAAGCAACATCCTACTATTGCCGATGCCATCAAAGGTGGTGAAGTTGTAGAATATTCGGCTCATGTTGTTTCTTCCGGTGATTCCAGAGTAATGCCTAAAGAGTTGTATAAAGACGGAATCTTATTAGTTGGCGAAGCTGCAAATTTGTTGATGAATGCCGGAAAAGCGATTCAGGGAATGGATTACGCAATGCGGTCAGGAATTCTGGCTGCAGAAACAATTGTAGAAGCAAAAGCTAAAAACGATTACACTTCTGCTACATTAAAAGAATACCGCAAAAAGATGGATGACAGCTATATTATGAAAGACATCAAAGGTTTCCAGGATGCTGTTCATTTATTACATACTGATGTGATGCAGAATAAAGTACCAAACTTGGTATGTGATTTTGGAAGACAATTCTTTAGTATCAAAAATGAGCCAACTCCAAAATCTGAAAAAATGTTACTGGGAGCCATCAAAAGACATTCATCTCTCTGGGAACTAGCGAAATTAGGATTTAAAGCGAGGAAGTCGCTTTAAGTGAAAAGATAAAAGTGAGAGGTGAAAAATGATAAATCTGAACCACAAAAAACTTACTGTTTATCAATTTAGCTTAGATTTAGTTAAAGAAATTTATAAGCTGACGGAAACCTTTCCGTCTTCAGAGAATTTTGGTTTAATAAGTCAATTAAGAAGAGCTTCTGTATCAATTCCTTCAAACATTGCTGAAGGTTCTGCACGATCATCTGATACTGAACGCAAAAGATTTCTGCAAATAGCTCGTTCCTCACTTGTTGAGGTTGATACACAAATTGAAATAGCGTTAACGCTTAATTATCTAAATGAAAAAGATATCGATCATCTTTCGGATCTTTCAAACCAAGTATTTGCAATGCTTTCAAAAATGATGCAATGACAACACTTTTTTTCGTTTACATTTCACTTTTACCTTTTTCACTTTTCACTTTCGAATCATGAAATTACTAAGCCTTCCAGAACGACTCGGACTTGTCAGTTACCGAAACCAAGCTAAATCTGAGATAAAACCCCACATTATTGTTGATACAGATATTTGCAACTCAACTTGTCCTCATAAATGCACTACATGGGTTTGTCCTGCTAATTGCTACACGATGGATGAAGCCGGGAAAGTTCATTTTCAGGTCGAAGATTGCATCGAATGCGGAACTTGTATGTATGCCTGTGATCAAGGAGCTGTGGATTGGAATTATCCTGACCCTGAAATTGGTCGTGGCGTAACCTGGAATTTTGGATAGAAAGAAGTCCAGAGTGAAACAGTTGCAAAGTAACAGAGTTAGCTTTGTAACTTTGCAACTATGTCACTTCTTAAACTAAATTTTTTACACATTCTTAAACAACATTGGTACGCAAAAACGTTATTTTATGGAAGCGTTTCCAACAAGATTTTTCAATAACTAAAGACTTTTCAAAAAGATGGATACTGTATTAGAAAGAGAGCTCTCATTTGACCTCACTGAAGACCAAAAAATGATTCGTGACAGCGTAAAAGAATTCGTAGAACGTAACGTCGCAGACACAGTGATGGAAAGAGATAACAGCAAAGAATTCCCTCATGAGATTGTTAAACAATTGGGTGAACTTGGAATGCTTGGCATCTATCACGAGGAACAATATGGTGGTGGCGGATTTGATGTAGTAAGCTTTTGCCTCGCTTTAGAAGAAATTGCTCGCTGGGATGCTTCTTTAGCTTTAACCGTAGCTTCTCATACTTCATTGGGAACGGGACATATCGCTGTTGCAGGTTCACATGAGCAGAAATTGAAATATATGCCTGCACTCACTTCTGGCGAGCAATTAGCAGCTTGGTGTTTAACAGAGCCAGGTTCTGGTTCTGACGCTTCAGGAATGAAAACAACCGCAGTTAAAGATGGAGATCATTATATCATTAATGGCTCCAAGATCTTTATAACTCAAGGTTCTGTTGGTGATATTTACATCGTTCTGGCTAAAACTGATCCAACAAAAGGAACTAAAGGAATTAGTGCATTCATCGTTGAAGGAAAATGGGACGGAGTTAATCCGGGACCGGGAATGCATAAGTTGGGAATGAATTCATCTGACACAACCGAAGTGGTTTTTGAAAATGTGAAAGTCCCTGCTGAAAATCTATTAGGTGAAGAAGGAATGGGATTCGTCGACACGATGAAAGTTCTGGATGGCGGACGTGTTGGAATTGCAGCACTTTCTGTTGGAATCGCTCGTGGCGCTTATGAGGAAGCTCTAAAATATTCTATGGAGAGAAAACAGTTTGGTACTGCCATCGGAAACTTCCAGTACATGGAAGGAAAGATCGTAGATATGGCTACTGAGATCGACGCAGCAAGATTGCTTGTGTTTAGAGCTGCTGTTCTAAAAGATAAAGGCAAGCCTTACACAGTGGAAGCTTCCATGGCTAAGTTGTTTGCATCTGAACTATCTGTGCGAGCTGCTTTGGAATCTATTCAGATTCATGGTGGATATGGTTACACCAAAGAATACCATGTGGAAAGATTCTTACGTGACGCAAAACTGATGACCATCGGTGAAGGAACATCTGAAGTTCAGAGATTAGTAATTGCTCGCGAATTAAAAAAGACGCTTTCCTGAAGAAATAATTATAAATGTTGATTTATGAGTTTTAAATTATGGCAAAATTAAAGTCATAATTTAAAACTCAGTCTTTACACTTCATGGCCAAGAACCTATTCAACATCGACGACGCACTTCTTTTTGAATCTGATCTAAACGAAGAAGATCGTTTGATCATGGAAACCGCACGGGATTACGCTCAAAGCAAACTAGAACCCCGTGCTCTCAAAGGAAATACCGAAGAATATTTTGATCGCGAGATCGCCAAAGAGATGGGCGAAATGGGTTTGCTTGGAGTTACCATTCCTGAAGAATACGGTGGCTCTGACGCCAGCTACACCGCTTATGGATTAATTGCTCGTGAAGTGGAACGAGTAGATTCGGGGTATCGCTCTTTCATGAGTGTGCAATCTTCTTTGGTGATGTATCCAATTTCTACTTTCGGAACTGAAGATCAGAAACAACGATTTTTACCTAAGCTGGCCTCCGGAGAGATCATTGGTTGCTTTGGTCTTACTGAACCCGATCATGGCTCTGATCCCGGATCTATGGTTACCACGGCTGTTAAAACGGATGGCGGCTGGATCATGAACGGTGCAAAGATGTGGATCACGAATTCTCCTATTGCTGATGTTGCCGTTGTTTGGGCAAAAGCTAAAGAGAATAAAGATGATGAAGGCGTAATTCGTGGATTTTTGGTTGAAAAAGGAATGGAAGGATTTTCAGCACCACACACCAAATTCAAAATGAGTTTACGTGCTTCTGAAACCGGTGAATTGGTTTTTGATGATGTGTTCATCCCTGAAGAAAATGTATTCCCTGATATCAAAGGTTTAAAAGGTCCGTTCATGTGTCTGAATTCTGCTCGCTACGGAATTGCCTGGGGAACCATTGGTGCTGCAGAATTTTGTTACCAAAGAGCTCGTCAATATACTTTAGATCGCAAGCAGTTTGGAAAACCATTGGCTGCAAATCAATTGATCCAAACCAAGCTGGCAAATATGCTCACGGATATCACCAATATGCAGATGCTGGCTTTCCGATTGGGGAAACTCAAAGATGAAGGTAGAGATCATCCTTCAATGACATCACTTGCTAAACGAAATAACTGTGGCAGAGCCTTAGAGATAGCCCGTATTTCCCGTGATATGCATGGAGGGAACGGAATTGTTGGCGATTACAGAGTTATTCATCATGTAATGAATCTGGAATCCGTAAACACCTACGAAGGAACTTACGATATTCATGGTTTAATTTTGGGAAGAGAGATCACGGGAATTCAGTCGTTTACTCCGAAGGGAAATGATTGATAATAGTTATTAGTTAATCGTGAGCAGTTATTCAACAATTTGGTAATTGAATCAATTAACTTTTTCATCGTTTCTAAGCTCTGCTTGGGAACGCCAAATAGGAGCTCTTGCTCTCATTAACTATCTTTTATCTAGTTCCACCCGAAAATCCATTCACTTTTGGTTTGGATTAGATAGAGAAGAGATCACAGGCATTCAGTCTTTTACTCCAGTGGGGAATTAAATTTTAAAAAGGATTTGATTATATTCCTACATGAATTGGGAAAAACATATCGAATCAAATCCGGATATTCTCTTTGGAAAACCTGTAGTTAAAGGAACCCGAATTTCTGTTGAGCTTATTTTAGAAAAATTGGGTGATGGGTGTTCTGAAGAAGAACTAATTGAATCTTATCCTCATTTAAATAAGTTTCAAATACAAGCTTGTCTGCAATTTGCTGCAAATTATCTTAAATCAGAATCAACATTCCCCGTTGCTTCATGATTGATTCGTAGCTGATGAAAGTGTAGATTTTAATCTGATTTCAACGCTTCGAGATAAAAATTATAATGTCATTTCAATACTTGAAGATTTCTCAGGTGTGTCAGACACTAAAGTTTTAGGTATAGCTGCTCAACATAATGCTATTCTTTTAACTGAAGACAAAGATTTTGGCAAATTGGTTATAAGGTTAAAATTCAAACATTCAGGGATACTTTTGATAAGATTAGAAGGAATGAAATCGTACGATAAAACTAATCTTTTCTTGAAAACTATCAATCAACACAAAGAAAATATGCGCCAAAATTTCTCTGTGTTAACTTCGCGTAATCTAAGAATTAGACAACTAAACCCATGATTGCCCGAATCTGGCACGGCTGGACAACTCCCGAAAATGCGGATGCCTATTACAAAGTTCTTACCGAGCAGGTAATACCTCAGATCGAAAGTTATAAGATGGAAGGCTATCGCAAGATCGAGGTTTTGCGACGAAAGCACTCTAATGAAACCGAATTCATCACCATAATGTATTTCGATTCTTTGGAACACATCAAACAGTTTGTGGGGGATGATTACGAAGTCGCTCACGTTCCTGAAGCCGCTCAAAAAGTGTTGAAGCGTTGGGAGGAACGATCTCAACACTACGAAGTGAAGGATAGTTTTAGGTATTGAGTTAGCCTCGGTTTCGTCATCCCGAATTTATTTCGGGAGCTTTGTGAAGTTCGTAATTCAAGTCATAGTCAAGCTTTCAGATCAAAGCCATTTCTTAAGATCCTGAAACAATACTGAATCAAGTTCAGCACATTGTTCTTGATGACATATATATTTTTATATATTCCTTCATGCAAAAACTACTTCAGGAAATACGAGCTTGCACGGTTTGTGAGAAAGACCTTCCACTTGGCCCAAGACCAATAGTCGTTGCGTCTCCATCCAGTAAAATTGCTGTAATTGGTCAGGCGCCCGGCACCGCTGTTCATGAAACAGGAATTCCTTGGGACGATCCCAGTGGAAGGCGTCTCAGGGAGTGGATGGGAATTACGGATGATGTCTTTTACGACCCCAAGAATCTGGCAATTATCCCGATGGGCTTTTGTTATCCGGGCAAAGGAAAATCAGGTGACCTCCCTCCCAGACCTGAATGCGCTCCGCTTTGGCACAAACCTCTGCTCGATTCCATCAAAGAAATAAAGCTCACCCTTTTGATCGGACAGTATGCTCAGAAATATTATCTGAAGGATAAAATGAAAAGAACGCTTACCGAAACTGTTCGTAATTATGATGAATACTTGCCTGAGTTTATGCCTCTGCCCCATCCTTCTCCAAGAAATAATATCTGGCTTAAAAAGAATGAATGGTTTGAAAGCGATCTGGTTCCAAAACTGAAAGGTATTATTTCTTCTGTCCTTTAATTTTTCCAAGTTTTGTTAGGGGTTCTCCAATTATAGCGTGTAATACCGGAAACACTCTCTTTAAATACGTTGCTATGAAAAAATATTCTCTGATCATAATCTCTTTAATTTTTATACTATCTGGTTGCAAAGAACTTGATTCATCCGAAGAAGAAATTATAGATACTATTGAACTCAGTGAATATCTGAATATCCCCGCTTCCGCATATAACTATTCGGACATAGACGTACCTGACTTTTTCGATCTTCAACCAAATACTGAACAAGACAATACTCCAAATGATAATGCTGTGACCGATTGGGGAGCTACTTTAGGTCGTGTTCTTTTTTATGATAAGATTCTTTCATCCAATAACACGATTTCCTGTTCTTCTTGTCATTTGCAGGAATCCAGCTTCTCTGATCCGGACCAATTCAGTGCAGGTTTTGAAGGTGGACTAACAGGACGAAATTCAATGGGAATTTCCAATGCTATGTATTATGAAAACGGTCACTTCTTTTGGGATGAACGAGCTGCTACGTTGGAAGAACAAGTTTTGATGCCGATACAAGATGAAGTTGAAATGGGACTCACTTTAACCGAACTCGTTTCTAAAGTAGGGCAACAACCTTACTATCCCGTTTTATTCGAACAGGTTTATGGTGATAATGAAGTTACTCCTGATCGAATTTCTAAAGCCCTTGCTCAATTTGTCCGTTCTATTGTTTCGTATCAATCAAAATACGATGTGGGCAGAGCTCAGGTAAATAATCCGGATCAGGATTTTCCAAACTATTCAGATCTCGAAAATCTGGGTAAAGATATCTTTTTTGGTGGGCGCGGAGATTGTGCCCAATGCCATACTTCTGATCTGTTTGTTGGTGATGAAGCCAGAAATAACGGCTTAGATGCCGTGCTTACTGATCTCGGTCTTGGAGCGGTAACCGGAAATGCTAATGATAACGGAAAATTCAAAGTAGGCTCGTTACGTAACATCGAGTTAACAGCACCTTACATGCACGACGGAAGATTTGAAACCCTGGAAGAAGTTATTGATCATTACAATTCAGGTGTGCAAGCCAGCGCTACTCTTGATAACAGACTGGAACAACGAAATTCGAATACCCCCCGCAGACTAAATCTATCCGATCAGGAAAAAGAAGCACTAGTTGCTTTTATGAAAACATTAACGGATCAGGAACTCGTATCAGATGAAAAATTCAGTTCTCCCTTCAAAGAAAATTAGAGAGCAGATGTTTCCCACAATCATAGGTAGTCATTGGAAAATGGCTGCCTATTTTTTTTCCTGTTAATTAGTTAATCTTGCAGACTAATTTAGACAAGAAACTTATGAACCTAATTGAAGAGTACAATTTAAATACAAAAGCTTTCGTACATTTTATAAAGGAAATAGCTGATGACGATTTTAATAAAAAACCTGAGCAAAATACATGGTCAGCAGCTGAAAATGTAGAGCATATTATCCGGTCAGAATTCGGAACTGCACGTTTGTTTAACTCAGATACTAAAAAAGAACCTAACAGAGATAGCGAATCCAAGATCAAGGAAATAAAAACCCGGTTTACCGATAGATCCAAAAAACTACAGGCTTTTGGTGTTGTACTTCCAACAGATGGAAAGAAAAACAAAGAAGAACTTATTGCAAAGTTTCTCAAATCCAGAGAAATGGTAATACAACTCATCAAGGAACAAGATCCGGATGAAGTATGCATGAAGTTCGAACATCCCTTGTTTGGATATATGACAAGAAAGGAATGGATTCATTTCAACATTGTTCATGCCAATCGGCATATTCACCAAATTGAAGCATTACTTACTTCTTTAAACAAAATATAATTTTCCAAATTTTTAATTTCATTATTAAGCTTTATCCTTGTTTAATACGTTGAGAAATAAAAAATAACTAATGAGATTTTTTTCGGTAGTACTTACACTTTTTGTACTAATTCCCTTGTCTACTTTCGGTCAGGATTTACTCCGTACCAATATTACTTTCGAGAGTGGTCGTTTTACACTTCACGGAGAGCTACTTCTTCCACAGAATGCCGATAGTGTTCCAATGATTATTTTTCTGGTAGGTTCCGGCGAGAACTCTTCTCATCGCACTATTTATAAAGACTTTGTTGAAAAGAATCTGGAAGCGCTTTTTATAGAAGAAGGGTACGGAATTTTATATTTCGACAAACGTGGAGTGGGAGACTCCGAAGGAAGGTGGCAACGATCCAATATATATGACAGAGCTGATGACGCAAAGGCTGCAATCGACTATTTAAAAACAATAAATAGTGTAGATCCTTCCCGCATCGGGGTATTTGGGCACAGTCAGGGTGGCTGGGTTGCTCAAGTTGTAGGCTCTCTTTACAGAAACGATGTTAAAGCGATTGCTTCCATTGCAGGCCCTGTATACGATGCTGAACTTCATCTTACCAATATCTATAACAGTGAATTTTTATGTGAAGGAGAAACCAAGGAGAAAGCTTTTGAAAAAGCATCTAAAAAAGCTCAATCAGATATCAATTGGGTCTCCGTATTTCCATTAAAGAAAGCATGGAGACAGCTAAAGGAAATTTCTGATTTTGATCCTGCCAATGATCTTCGACGAATTACTGATCCGGCTCTTTTTGTTTTTGCATCAAACGATCATATGGTGTACCCGGGCTGGGCTCTTACTACTTTAAATGAAACTTTTCCTGATGGAGTACCTGATAACTTTACACTTTCAGTAATCCCCGGAGCAAATCACGACTTAAAAAATGCCGGCATGTGTGCTTCAAAAGAAGAAGCCGAGGAAGCAATGTATTCAGAGTACTTTCAAACTACCTTCAAATCATGGGTTTTAAACAATTTGTAAGCTCTTTATTTGGTTTGAATTAGAAGTTCTCTCTAGAAAAATATTGTATCACTCATTCGAATTCACTTTTCCCTAATCCTATACCGGAACTTTCATTATCAATATTATATTGTCAGCAATAAGTAACGGGTTATGATTAGTATTAATATAAGGGAAGAAAAAGCTTCCGATTATGAAGCAGTCAAAAAGGTACTGCTCGATGCTTTTGAAACTTCTGAAGAAGCTGAGTTGGTCGAGCGAATCCGTTCGAGTAAATTCTATGTCCCTGAACTTTCATTAGTTGCTGTTCACAAGAAAAAGATAGTTGGACATATTCTGTTTTCTGAAATTGAAATTCAATCAAACAAAACTACTTATAAAACATTAGCATTAGCTCCGGTTTCTGTTGCTCAAAAATTTCAGCGGAATGGAATTGGAGCAAAACTTATAATGAGTGGACTGGAAAAAGCTACTGATCTGGGGTTTGATTCGGTGATCTTACTTGGGCACGCTGACTACTACCCGCGGTTTGGATTCGAACCAACTTCAACATGGGAAATAAGCCCTCCTTTTGATGTTCCCGTAGAAAATTTTATGGGCATCGAGCTTGTGCCTAAAGGATTACATAAAAAAAGCGGAACTGTTAAATATCCTACTATCTGGCAATTATAAGTATGCTATCATTTTCATACATTCTGGTATGAAAAATCCCAAAATATCTGTTATTCAAGCAACCCCTGCTCTTTTTGACCTAGAAAACTCCATTAAAAAAATGGCCACTCTGGTAGAAAAATCAGCAAAAGAAAATCCGGATCTTATTTTATTTCCGGAAGCTTTTTTACCCGGATATCCTCGTGGGCTTACTTTCGGAACTAAGATCGGTGACAGAAGCGAAGTCGGTAGAGAAACCTGGCTCATGTTTTGGGAAAATTCTATTTCTGTTCCGGGAAAGTATTGTGATGTAATTTCCGAACTGGCAAAAAAATTCAGTGTATGGATCGTTGTAGGTGTAATTGAACGTGGTGAATCCGGGTCTTTGTACTGCACAACTCTATATTTTAATGATATAGGAATACTGGTTGGTAAGCATCGAAAACTTAAACCAACTGCTGCAGAACGGATTATATGGGGTGAAGGTGATGGTTCTGATCTTGACGTTTATAAAAGTGATTTTGGATTCATCAGTGGCTTGATATGTTGGGAAAATTACATGCCTTTGGCACGAACTTATCTTTATGAACAAGGTGTACAAATTTATCTGGCTCCCACTGCTGATCAAAGACAAAATTGGCAACATACTTTAAAGCATATAGCCATTGAAGGACGGTGCTTTGTTCTGGGTTGTAATCAGTACGTTGAACGAAATGACTACCCTGAACTGCCTGGAGAAAATATATCCTCATTTGATGAAGTTATGAGCAGAGGTGGTAGCGTTATAATTGACCCTCTTGGAAACACTATTGCAGGTCCTCTTTGGGATTGTGAAGGAATACTTACAGTTGAACTTGATATGAAATTAATTGCTAAATCGAAGCTAGATTTTGACTCTGTAGGACACTACGCCCGCAACGATGTATTTACTTTAACTAAACATAAATAGTCCTAACTAAATGTCACTTTTACTAATTGCCCCAAACAGAGACTTAGCACCACTATCAGAAGAACTTCAAAAACTTGATCACAACCTTGATGTTGATATTTGGCCAAAAGTAGAAAACAAAGACCGTGTCACCTTTGCTGTTGCATGGAATCATCCTAAAAATGTACTAGGAAATTACCCGAATTTGAAGGCGGTCTCATCACTTGGAGCGGGAGTAAACCACTTGCTTGACGATGAAAGTATATCAGAGAACATTAATTTATCCCGGCTTATTACGCCTTCTTTAAAAGAAGAAATGGGCGAATATGTACTCCAAGCGGTTTTATCATATCGCCATCACACAGCTCGATATGTGGATCAAAAAAGAGAAGCATATTGGGATAAACACACCTTGATTCATAAAAAAGATTCTGTAGTTGGTATTATGGGACTTGGTGAAATGGGATTATCTGTAGCTAAGGTTTTACTGAAAAACGGATATTCAGTGAATGCATGGTCTCGTTCAAAAAAGAACGTTGAAGGCATAAATTCTTTCGTTGAGAATGAACTTGATACATTTTTAAACGAAACAAATATTTTGGTCTGCCTACTTCCATTTACAGATAAAACCCAAGGGATTTTGAACCTTGAGCTTTTTAAAAAGCTAAGAAACCCTGCATATTTGATAAATGTAGGACGGGGCCAACATTTAATTGAAGAAGATTTGATCTACGCCATTGACACTGGTCTTTTATCAGGTGCGTGGTTGGATGTGTTTGAAGAAGAACCATTGCCTTCAAATCACCTTTTTTGGAATCGCCCTAAGATAATGATCACCCCACATATTGCCGCCGTTACGGATCCAAAAGAAGCGGCTAAACAGATTCTTGAAAATTATAAAAGAAGTTTGTCAGGTATGGAGTTAATTAATTCTATTGAAAGGAAAAAAGGATATTAGAAAATTAATTTTACTAAGGAATAACCCAACCAAACAAAAATAAGGCCTATCAAAACTTGTCCTCCCGAGTTTACCAAACCGAGTAAAAATTCCCCCTCTTTAAATAATTGGTAGGAGTCATTTGCAAAAGTAGAAAATGTTGTAAATCCACCTAAGATTCCAACGAATACAAAAAGTCTCAGTTCTTCATTTCCCCAGTTTTTGATAGCAAAAAGAGCAATTAGAAAACCAATCAAAAAGCATCCGATAATGTTTACAAAAGTTGTACCGTAGGGGTACGTTGATAAGGGGAATTTAGCCTGAACCAGTTCTGAAAGCACATAACGTGAAGAAGCTCCGAGGAAGCCTCCTGCTCCAACCATACATATTTTAAGGAGATCTACTTGCACTTAAACTTTTACAGAGTGAATCCAATTATGTCTGTCTTCGATGGTTCCGTACTGAATTCCTGTAATTTCATCGTACAGACGTTTTGCAAAATCCCCTATAGAGCCAATGCCTATATTTATTTTCTTACCCTCATGATGAATCAAACCAACCGGAGAAATAACCGCAGCAGTTCCCGAACCGAATACTTCTTTTAATGTTCCATTGTCTGAAGCCTCGAAAACTTCATCTATAGTAATTCGTCTTTCTTCAACTTTATATCCCCATTCTTCTGCAAGAGTAAGAACGGAACGTCTCGTAATTCCACCGAGTATTGAACCAGTAAGCTTAGGAGTTACTAAAGTATCCCCAATTAGAAAATGGATATTCATGGTTCCAACTTCTTCTATGTACTTATGTTCTTTTGCATCAAGCCAAAGTACTTGTGTATATCCGTCTTCTTTTGCTTTTTTGGCGGGCAGAAAGCTAGCTGCGTAGTTACCTGCGGTTTTTACCTCACCTGTTCCACCAACAACTGCTCTTACGTATTCTTTGGTTGTAGTCAATGATACCGGATTAAATCCTTCATCATAATATGCCCCTACCGGAGAAGTAATTATATAATAACTAAATTTCGAGGAAGACCTTGCTGCTAACAGGTCGTCTGAAGCGAAAATAAAAGGACGAATATAAAGAGCAGATTGCTCTAGTCTTGGAACGAACTTGTTATCCAATTTTAGCAGTTCTTCCAACGCGGTGATAAATATTTCGTAGCTAGTTTCAGGAATTCCCATTCTTCGGGAAGAAAAATTCATTCTTTCGAAGTGATCTTTTGGTCGATAAATATTAATGGTTTCATCGTCCTTATAAAAAGCTTTCATTCCTTCAAAAACAGCTTGCCCGTAATGCAGAGTATTCAAAGCCGGTGTGATTTGAATAGGACCGAAAGGTTTTATTGCCGGCTCTTTCCATGTACCATTTTCAAATTCCATAACGAACATATGATCTGAAAACTTCTTGCCAAACATAAGATTATTGAAATCTACCTCATGTAGTCTGCTGTTCTCGTTAGGAATAATATTTATTTTTGTTTGTGTCATTAAATCGTTCATAGTAAATACAAAATACTAGCTTTCTTGTTAAGGTAAAGCAGAAATACTTTAATTTTTTGTTTCTTTATCCGGTACTCTGCATAGCTGAAGCTATTCCGTTGATATTTAGGAAAATCACTTCAGTCAATTCATTTTTCTCAAGTTCACTATCGGCTTTTTTCCATCTTTTCAACAATTCTACTTGCAGAAAATTGAGCGGATATGTGAATGGGTTTCTAAACTTAATCGATTTTTGAATAACGGGATTATGATCTAAAAAATTCTGAATTTCTACGATCCTGGTTATACTACCTTTCGCCTTCTGGTATTCCTTAACTATTTGCTCGTGAAACTTTTGTTCCTGCTTATTATAGACCGCAGCCGTTTTTAAATGCGTTCTAGCCAGCTCACGTTGACTATTATTGAGAACTGTTCTAAAAAACACCCATTCGTTAAACCATTTTTTAAAGATCTTTTCATTTTTATCTGAATTGGATAACATTTCATTTAGAGCTTCTCCAACCCCAAACCAACCCGGAATATTATATCGCACTTGAGTCCATGCAAAGCCCCAAGGAATTGCCCTCAGGTTTTCGAATTCCATTTTCCCCGAACCACCTCTCGATACCGGTCTGGAAGCGATTGGAAGCTTACCAATATGCTCGATTGGGGTAATATCAGAATACCAACCCCAGAACAAGTCGTCATCTATTAGATCTCGGTATTTTTTCATGCTTATCTGTGAGAGTTCTTCCATTAACTCTTTTTCTCCCGAAGCTTCTAAATAACCTGTTTCTTTTTTTTGAGCTACAGTTACATGAATCATTGCATGAACTATTTGCTCCAAATGACGATGAGCTATTTCTGGTAACGAATATCTGAAAGAAAGAACCTCACCTTGTTCAGTAAATCTTATTCTACCATTGTTACTTACTGCAGGCATGGCCATAATAGCTTTGTTAGATTGCCCTCCTCCTCTTCCTATTGTTCCACCTCTACCATGAAATAATCTGAAATCAACATTAAACTTTCTACAAACGCTGCCAAGATCAAATTGAGCTTTATCTAATGCCCAGTTAGCCATCCAGTATCCACCGTCTTTATTACTATCGGAATAACCCAACATTATTTCCTGAAAATTCCCTCTGGCTGCTACTTGTTTCCCAAATACTTCATCATCAAACATTTGCGCCATTAATGAGCTACTTGCTTCAAGATCTTCAATGGTTTCAAATAGTGGGACTATATCCAGCTTGGTTTGTACTTCACCTTCGCGATAACTCCAAAGCCCTATCTCTTTTGCCAGAATCATGACTTCGAGCATGTCACTTACGCCATGCGTCATACTAATGATATAACCTCCAAACGAGTCCTTGTCTAAAAGCAACATATCTTTGATCTCTTCAAAAACGGAAAGTACTTTTTCTGAAACTTCAGAGCGCTCGCTTTCATTGGTACTCAATGGTCTTGGATTCTTTAGCTCTCTTGAGAGTAATTCGATCTTTTCATCTTCACTAAGAGATGAATAATTCTTATGAACTTCAGCTTTTGAAAACAATTCTTCAATAGTTTCCTCGTGCAATCTGCTGTGTTGTCTTACGTCTAGAGCATTCAAATGAAATCCGAACGTTAACGCACGATCTATCAAATTCCGAAGTTTTCCTTGTTCCGCAAGATCTTTTAGTCCGTATTCTGTAAGGCTGTTTTTTATCAACATTAAGTCATTCAAAAAATCAGCCGCATCATAATCTTTTGCCAATTTCAAAATCTCTGGCTTCTCTGCATCAAGAACATCAATCTGTCTTTGTACCTTCTGCATCATATGCGTCACTTTTCGACGGTACGGTTCTCGCTGATAGCGCCTTTCATAAATATCCGGAAGTGGGTTTGATGTTTCTTCTTCTTTTAAAGAAGATTTTAATTCTGCAGAAATATCAATTTCTTTGTAAGAAATGCTCAAATACCTTCTTAAAAGATTAAGTTCTTCCATGTATTTTGAAAGCACTGTTCTTCTTTGTTCCAAAATTGTTTGCCATGTTACAGAAGATGTCACATTCGGATTTCCATCTCTGTCACTGCCAATCCATGAACGATATTTTAATATATTCGGAATCTCCTGAGATTTCCCGTAATACGTTTCCATTGCAATCCGAATGTCATTATATATAGTTGGAATAGCATCCCAAATGGTTGTGGTAAAGTAGTACATACCGTTCTCTACCTCATCCTCTACCGACATTCGTTCTGCACGTACTTCATCCGTCAATTGCAGCAGGCGAAGTTGATTTGCTATATCTTTTTTAAGCAACTTTGTCTCATCAGCAGTGAGAACATCATTTCCTAAACTGTTTATCATAGAAGTGATCTGGTGTTGCTTAGTTAAGATACTCCTTCTCTGTGCTTCTGTTGGATGCGCCGTAATGGTGGGCTGGATGTCGATCTGTTCAAAAACCTCGAGAACCTCATCATAAGTATAACCTTCTTTTTTTAAGGCAAATACTGCTTCAGCTATACTTTCATTTCTTGGACTTTCTTTTGTTTCCTTAAATTCTCTTTCCCTATTTATTCTGCTTATTTCATGTTGTTCTAATGAATTAACCAAGTGAAAAAAAGTGGTGTACATTCGTAGAATTTCCTTTGAGTCTTTCAGCTCCAATTCAGCGAGGTAACTTTCAATTTTATCTTTAGCGCTACCATCTTCACCTTCTAATGCTGATTTTGCAAGCTTTGGCAACTTTCCAAGGGTATTTACAAATTCTTCTCCGAATTGGTCTAACGCTAGTTCCTCCAAAAATTCGGTAAGTATATTTATTTGATTAGCAAGATTTTCGTTTATTCCACTTTCCTTAGCCAGTTCCTGAACAGTATCTTTCCAGCGCATTAAATTAATTTTGATTATTGTGAGTGAGTTTGAGTGCTCTAAAATAACTAATAATTCTCGAAGCTAGTAAATTCAATCAAAGATTTATGGATGACAAGATAAGATGTGAGTGGACAAGGGGTCTATTTGAAGAATATGTAGCTTATCATGACGAAGAATGGGGTGTTCCGGTCCATAATGATCGAACACATTTTGAGTTTTTGATACTAGAAGGAGCCCAGGCAGGTTTAAGTTGGGCAACAGTTCTCAAAAAAAGAGAAGGCTACCGGAAATCCTTTGCATATTTTGATCCTGAAAAAGTTGCTTTATTTGATGAAGAAAAGATTCAGGAATTGCTTCAGTTTGAAGGAATTATCAGAAATAAACTGAAGGTGAGAAGCGCTGTCACCAACGCTCAAAAATTTCTTGAAATACAAAAAGAATTTGGGAGTTTCGATAACTATATCTGGCCATTTGTTGGTGGCAAACCTATCGTAAACAATTGGACAAAAACGAGAGAAATTCCTGCTACTTCTCCAGAATCTGATGCACTAAGTAAAGACTTAAAAAAGCGTGGATTTAAATTTGTGGGAAGCACCATTATGTACGCTCACATGCAAGCTTGTGGATTGGTGAATGACCACACCGTTGATTGTTTTTGCAGAAAGTAAGAATCAGGAATAAGTAAATAGGGGAATTAGGAATAGCTTTTAGACGCTTATTCCTGATACAATAATTTTAATTCTTAATTCCTTTCCCTTTAAGCCATGGATCAACTGCATCATTGATATATTGAACTACAAGTCCTTCTTTTTCCAAAAGTGCTGATGCCGCTGCTGCACGCGCACCCGATTTACAATGGACCAAAACTGGTTTGTCAGTCGGAATCTCTTCAAAACGATCCACCAGTCTTGTATGTGAAATATTTAACGCTTGAGGATGGTGCCCCTCATCAAATTCAGAGCTTTTTCGTACATCTAACAGATTAAACTCGCCGGTTGGCATTAACGCATCTATTTTTTCAAAATTGATAGTTTCAGTAGAAAATAAAGTACCGCCCTGGCTTTTAAATTCAACAAGTTCTTCCGGTGTAGCATATCCTTTTATGTTATCCAACCCAATTCTGATAAGATCAAGAACAGCTTCATCAACGCTGGTTTCATCAATGATCAAGTAAATATCTTCGTCATCAGAAACATACGATCCGACTATAGTATTGAATGTTTTGTTGAAGGGAGCGTACAAAGAACCTTGGATATGCCCATTCATAAATTTCATTCTGTCCGTTCTTGTATCAACTATAACAGCATTGGATGTTCTAGTCTCTCCGATCATACTCTGTATACTTTTCTTTTTTGGAGCCGGAATTTTTCCCAGGACCTTCGGCCCTTTTTTGTTATCTCTTTTCATTCTTGCAAAATATAACGGTGGTTCAGGCTGTCCATCTAAAATATACTCTACAAAATCCTTTTCTGAGATAGCGGCTTTTATGGAACCATTGAATCTTTGCTCATATCCAACTGTAGATTCAGGAACAGCCCCTAATGCCTTTCCGCAAGCACTTCCTGCTCCATGTCCCGGCCAAAGCTGCAAATATTCCGGCATAGTCTTAAATTTCTCGATCGACTTGTATAAAGTCTTCGCAGATTCATCCATCGCTCCTACCTCTCCTGCTGCTGTTTCAAGTAAATCGGGTCTGCCCACATCACCTACAAAAACAAAATCTCCGGAAAGTAATCCCATTGGTTCATCAGTAGTAGCACCATCAGTTACCAGAAAACTTATGTGTTCGGGTGTATGACCGGGACTGAAAACCGTTGTAAACTTTATATTTCCAATATTGAACTCGTCTGTGTCCTTCAATAGTTGGTGATCGTAATCACTTCCAATTACCCATTCATATTTCCAATCTTTATCCCCTTCGTCAGAAACCAGGATCTTAACTCCATTTTCTGCCAGCTCTCTTAATCCCGATAAATAATCAGCATGAATATGAGTTTCTGTAGCTGCAACAATTTTAAGCTTATTTTTGGATGCAATTTTTTGATAGCGATCAATATCTCTCATTGGATCTACTATAATAGCTTCGCCTGATTTTTGACAGCCGATTAAATAGGCGTATTGCGCTAATTTTTCTTCAAAAATTTGTTGGAAGAACATGAGTTAGGATAAAAGTTCAAATTTCAGATAAAATAACAAGAAAACAGGTAACTAAAGAAATGTAATTCCCGTATTAATTTTGCTAACAAAATCTTTTGATTTTGACTTAAAATCAGTCATTTTAAAGAGCCTCTATCTTACAATCTAAATTATTATTAAATATACCGTAATGCGTTTATATAAATCAATTCGAGGGCTTCTTTGTTCGATTCTTCTTTCCGTGATGATCGGCCATCAAGCAAGTGCTCAAAACCTCGCAGAGTTTGAGAAAAAAGTAACTGAATTCACATTAGATAATGGACTTCACTTTATAATCATTGAGCGGCATGAAGCTCCTGTAGCCAGCTTTTATACCCATGTAAATGTTGGTGGAGCGGATGAACCGGTTGGTAATACCGGAATAGCTCACATTTTCGAACACATGGCATTTAAAGGTACTAAGTACATTGGCACCACTAACTGGGATGAAGAGAAAAAAGTAATTGCCGAAATGGATGAAACTTATAAAGCCTGGTTGCAGGAAAAGTTTAGTTCTAATCCGGATGAAAATATACTATCTGAAAAATGGGCAAAATTTGAGGAGTTGCAGGAAAAAGCAAAAACCTTTGTTGTAAATAATGAATTCTCTGAGATCATACAAAATAATGGTGGTACCGGATTAAACGCCTCTACAGGCTCTGACCTCACAAATTACTATTACAGCCTTCCTTCCAATAAAGCAGAACTTTGGTTTAATTTGGAAGCGGATCGTTTTAAAAATCCTACTTACCGAGAATTTTATGTTGAAAAGGAAGTGGTTCGCGAAGAGAGAAGAATGCGAATCGAATCCAATCCTATCGGCCGTTTAATTGAAGAGTTTGTAGCTGTGGCGTTTACCGCTCACCCTTATGGTCGCCCGGTTGTTGGCTGGAACTCAGACATCACTGCAACTACTATTGAAGATGCACGTGATTTTTATGATAAATATTATGTTCCAAGTAATATCACTATTGCTATTGCAGGTGATGTGGATCCGAAAAGAATGAAGAAACTAGCCGAAGAATACTTTGGTGACTTCAGAGGAAAAGGAAAAGTTGCCCCCCCGGTTACCACTGTAGAGCCAACCCAACGTGGTGAGCGAAGGTTTACCATAGAAGGAAATTCCCAACCTATTATGCTTATAGGATATCATGGAGTTTCTGATACACATGAGGATTTTGAAGCACTTTCATTGCTTGGAAATATAATTTCAAGTGGCAGGACTTCAGTGTTATACCAAAAACTTGTTGAAGAAGAGAAACTTGCCTTACAGGTTGCTGCATTCAATGGTTTTCCGGGAACTAGATTTGGTTCACTGTTCTTAACTCTTGCAGTACCTAATCAGGGAGTAGAACTGGATACTTTAGAGCAACGAATTTATGATGAAATTGAAATCGTAAAAGGCGGTTCGATAACTCAGGAAGAATTAGACAGAGCTCGTACCAATATTAGAGCCGGGATCATCAGAGGATTAGCAAATAATACAGGATTAGCCCTCAATTTCGCATCTACTTACATGACAAAAGGAGACTGGCGGGATGTATTCTTACAGTTGGAAAGGTATAATGCAGTTACTTTAGAAGATCTTCAAAGAGTAGCTAATCAATATCTTATCAAACAGACAAGAACCGTTGGTGCAACTGTTAAAACTGATTCCTAATCTTACAAAAAGAGTTTAAAACAATGAATATTATTATGAAACGTACACTATTATTTTCGATGCTGATGATGTTTGCAGTTAGTGCAGTTGCTCAAAAGCGATATGATGAGATCAAGTACCCTAAACTTAATGAATTTAAAAAAGCCAATGTTGAAGAATTTCAACTGGATAACGGAATTAAATTCTATTTAGTTGAAGATAAAGAATTACCACTTATCAGGGTTTCTGCTACAATAAGAACCGGAAGTCTGCAAGATCCTGAAGGAAAAGAAGGTCTTGCCAGTATGACCGGAGAATTAATGCGGGAAGGTGGTTCTGTAAACTACCCAGCAGATAAACTTAATGTCTTGTTAGAAGACAAAGCCGCTTTTATGAGTACTTTTATCGGTCAAGGATCGGGAAGTGCTTCAATGAATATCCTGAAGGAAGATTTTGACGAACTCCTACCTGTTTTTGTTGATCTGGTACAAAACCCGCTCTTTCCGGAAGATAAAATTGAACTGTCGAAAACCCAGCGTAAAAGTGGAATATCCCGAAGAAATGATGATCAGGCAAGTATCGCTAACAGAGAGTACAGTAAATTGATCTATGGGGAAAATTCACCATTAACACGACAAATTGAATATGCTACTCTTGATGCGATTTCCAGAGAAGATATCGTGGCTTTCCATAAAGAAGCCTTTGTTGGCAACAACATGACTTTTGGTGTTATTGGCGACTTTGATACCAAAGAAATGAAGAAAAAACTGGAAGAAGCTTTTGGAAGTTTACCTGCCGGAACAGAAAACAACCTTATCTATCCTGAAATAAATTACAGTTTCCCATCAACCGTTAATTTCATTAACAAATCTGATGTTAACCAAAGCTATGTACTGGTAGGTCATATTGGTGGATTGAGAGAGAATCCTGATTATGCAAAAATTCAGATGATGAATCAGATTCTTGGTGGTGGTTTTGCAGGACGTTTATTTCAGACCGTCCGAACTGATCTTGGTCTTGCTTACGCTGTTGGTGGTGGATATGGAAGTAATATCAATTACCCCGGAACATTTTCTCTGTTTGTAATGACAAAAAGTTCAACTACAGCTCAGGCTATTGATGCATTGATCGCTGAAGTAGAAAAAATGCAAACAAATCCCGTTACCAAAAAAGAACTGGAAGATGCCAGAGACCGATTTCTAAATTCTTTAGTATTCAGATACGATAGTAAGCAGAAAATTCTGAACGAAAGAATCAGTAACGAATACAACGGTCTTTCAAAAGATGCTTTTGATAAATATGTAGAAGACCTTAAAAAAGTAACTGTTTCCGATATCCAGCAAGTTGCTAAAGAATATCTGAACCCTGATAAAGTACAGATTCTTGTGGTAGGTAATGCTGAAGAAGTAGGTGATCAATTACAGAAATACGGAAACGTGAATGAAATTGATATAACCATTCCGACACCAAAATCTGATAAAGCAGAAGTAACAGGTGATGCTGCAAAAGGAAAAGAATGGCTTGGAAAAATGGCTGATGCTGTAATTGAACCAAGAACTAATCTGGAAACAATCACAACAGTAAGTACTATTGATCAGGCAACGCCGTCGGGCACTATGTCAATCAAGAATACTGCATCCATTTCGTATACTGATTATAGTATTGATGCTACTCTTGAAACTCCACAGGGAAGTATGAAAATGATGGTTGAAAATGGAGCCGGCAAAATGATAATGATGGGACAGGAACAAGCATTGCCATCTGCAATGACCAAGCCTATGGTTGATGATGTTAAAAACAGTTACATAAATGTAGCACTGAATGCAGATAAGCTAAATGCTGAGTATTTAGGTATGGAACAAATGAATGGAGAAAATTTCATAGTCCTTAAAGTACAATCAGCAAGCACCGTAACTTTCTTACTGGATCCTGCCACAGCGTTACCCGCTTTTTCAAAAGTAAGTTCATTTAATCCACAAATGGGTAAGGAAGTTGAAACTATCACTTCATATTCTGATTGGAAAGTTACTAATGGAGTGGCTTATGCTTTTGCTCAAGAAACGAAGACAGATGGGCAGGTTACTTCAAGCTCAACAGTTGAGTCGGTAGAAATTAATTAATCTGTTAACATTCTAAGCCCGATTCTGTAAAAAGAATCGGGCTTTTTTTGTGCTTTATAGTTCAAACTATATATTATACAGCAAATAATTATCTAACTATGAAAAACTGGGATAACGAGTATCCAAAGTCATCGGAATACGCTCACTTTTATTCTTCCTATGTCAATAATGTACCTAAGGAGAATGTGATCTCACTATTAAATTCCCAAATGCATGAGTTTTATACTATTGCAAATGCCATTCGGGGAGACAAAGCATTAACTCCTTATGCCGATGGAAAATGGACATTAAAACAGATGATCGGTCATATGATAGAAACGGAACGGGTGTTTGCCTATCGTGCACTTTCAATCAGCCGAGCCGATAAAACACCGCTTCCGGGAATGGATCAGGATGAATGGATGAAAGATTCTAATTATAATTCAAGATCTGTTGCTAATCTTTGTAACGAATACTTAGCCGTTCGTACTTCTACTATTCATTTATTTCAAAATATGACTCCCAAAATGATCAACAGGAGAGGCATTGCCAGCGAATTTGAGTTTAGTGTAAGAGCTCTGGCGTTTATAATAGCCGGACATGAATTGCATCATCTGGATATTATTCGTGAAAACTATTTGAAGGAATAATATTAAATTGATAAAGCTTCCTTCTTGCCTACTTCAATAATTTTCTGAACTAATTTCTGTTCATCACAAATTTCATGTAACTGAACTACCTTCCCGTTTTTGATCCAGTCTCTCAACTGATCTACAAAATCAGGTTTGATGTCATAAATAGCTCTTGCTCCCATCTCTTCAAGAGCAACCGCATTACAAATTTGCTCATATTGGTTTTTTATCGGGATCACTAATAATTTTTTCCCTAAATACATAGCTTCTGAAGGTCCTTCGAACCCAGCTGAACATAATAACCCTAAAGCACTTTCAAAGCTTTTAAGAAAGGTCTCGTTACCGACTGGGTTTACTTTAACGTTGTTTCGAACATACGCGGTATCACAGGTTGGAGAAAATATTTCCCATTCCACTTCCCTGATCTGGCTGAATAAAGTTACCAAAGTCTCATGATCAAATGCCGGAAGATAAACCGTAATATGTCCTTCTATCTTAGGATTAAGTTCCTTGATTAGCGGCCTGAGAATCGGCGGTTCAATAAAATCATCATATCTCTTGTAATGTGTTCCAATAGCTACATCACAGGGAGCAAAGTGTTTTATAACTCCTTCTGCAACTTTTGATCTTTTTGATGGTCGTGGAGTTTTTTCCGAAAGAAACGCTGCCTGATGACTTAAACCAAGACATTGAACATCAGATTTTTGTGCTGCCCAAGCGGTTACAGGTTCGAAATCAGAGATCACAAAATCGTACTCATGAACCGGAATTGCTTGCATATCTTTTATAAAGCGAACCGGTTTAAGTGCCAGAGCTGTTTCTAAAATATCAACAGCTCCTTTGCTGTCATAAGAAAGACTGATCCCTCTTTTTTTAAATGCGATCCTTCCATCCAGCTCAAGGTTGAAATTATAACCACTGATAAGAACGTCAACCTCTGCCATTTCTCTCAGCAAAGGAATTACAACTTTTGCTCTGCTTATGTGGCCATGTCCGGTTCCTTGTACTCCGTAAAGAATTCTCATCCTAGCATTACTTTATTTTCGTGCATATTGTTATTAAATATTTGATTTATTCTGGGCGGATCTTTCATCAAAATATCTTCTTCATATCTATATAAACTCCATTCTTCCCCATCGTACTCAAGTGCTGTTAAATTCTCTATCCAGTCTCCTGAATTGAGATAGATCACCGATCCTTTTTCATTTTCAAATCCTCTGATCTTTGGTTGATGAATATGTCCGCAAACCACGTAATCATAGCCTTCATCTATGGCCAATTCCATTGCGGTAACTTCAAAATCATCAATAAAGCTCACAGCAGTTTTTACACTGTCTTTGATCTTTTTTGACAAAGATAATTTCCCATAGCCGAGTTTATACGAGATATTATTTGCCCATCTGTTTAACAAGATCAAAAATTCATACCCATGGCCGCCAAGTTTTGCGATCCATTTCGAGTATTTCATGGTTACATCAAAGATATCTCCGTGGAAAAACCATACTTTTTCTCCGTTTAATTCAAGAACCAGTTTATCTCTGATAAAAAGAGGACCGAGTTGAAGACTCGATATTTTCCGTAGAGTCTCATCATGATTACCGGTCAGGTAGTAGATATCCACACTGTTTGTCATCATAGTGATGAGCGTCCTTATCACATGCATATGAGCTTCAGGCCAGTAATATTTTCTGAAATTCCACATATCAATGAAATCTCCATTCAGAATTACACGTTTGGGACTTATGGAATTCAAATACTGACTTAATTCTATAGCATGACAGCCAATAGTTCCAAGGTGTACGTCAGATATAACAACTGTATCCAGACTTCTCTTCATAGTATTGTAGATGAGTTTTCTATAAAGAAAGAAAAGTTATGTTACCTGCTTATTGATTGCTTGTAACCATTTGGTAATGTGCTTGTTATTAAATTATTACTAACGGGTTTACTTTACTTTCTTCAAAAAGTGAGGAGGTCATCTCGCGGCGTATGCCCGAGATCCGGATTGGTTTAAAAAGGACATACTTTAAATAACAATCCGGATTCCTGCCTTCGCAGGAATGATCGAAATTGAGTTTTTACCAAGATCGGGTGCTAACAACACAGCCCGAAATTAACCGCCGGGCGTGAACGCCCTACTAGCATAAATTTCGTTGCGTGATTTAAACCAGCAGATCCTTCAGGTTCTGCGGTTTATGTAATTGCCCGCTTTCATTCGCTGTGGGATAAATCCCTGACTGGTGTACCTGAGCAAATCTAAATCGCATTCAGTGTTCAGAATCAAGTTCACCAGAGAGGACTTTAGTCCGAACAACAACAAAGCTCAGTTTGCTGACCCACCCCCGTCCCCTCCCTAAGATTAGGGAGGGGCGCTCCTTATGTCCACAAAGATTCAGATGAGCCAGAAATAATTTTCAAAAGCAAAGTCATCTCGCGGCGAATGCCCGAGATCCGGATTGGTTTAAAAAGGACATACTTTAAATAACAATCCGGATTCCTGCCTCCGCAGGAATGACCTATATCTTCCCTCTAAAAGCCCTCCAAAAGAAAATCTCCATCTCTTTTGAATCTTGAAGCTTTATTTTGCTTATTGATACTAAATTCTAAACTCATACCATTAATATGTCAGATTCAGAAGAAAAGAAGATCGTTCATGTTCATTTACCTGATGATGAACCTTTTAAAACAACGCTTACTGCTGGAAAGCACGAGATCATTTCAGATGAGCCATCAAGTGTGGAAGGCGGACAAGATCAAGGGCCCGATCCATATGATCTTTTGCTAATGAGTTTGGGTACTTGTACTGCTATGACCATGAAAATGTATGCCCGCGGAAAAAAATGGCCGGTTGAAGATATTTTCATCGAAATGAGACATAACAAACGTCATGCTGAGGATTGTGCCGATTGTGAAAGTTCGTCTTCAAAAATTGATACTATTGAAAAAGAACTCATCATTAAAGGTGATCTATCACAAGAACAGCTTGATAAATTATTAGACATCTCAAAAAAATGTCCTGTTCACAGAACACTGATGAGTGAAATTAAAATAAACACTTCTTTATCAGAATAAGAACGGTATTAAGTTATCAGTTGTAGATCTCATGTAATTCGTTGGTGGGTTTTGACGCTAAAACATATAGGCTCATCCCTGTATAAGTTAGATAATTCACTTACAAAAATTGACTTGTTTATAATTCTGACTATTTCAGAAAAGCTTCCAACTACACCGACCTTTAGAATTATTGGCGAGACAAGAACGCAATGAAATCGACGGCTCCGAAGGAGCAATCATTACACTCAGGCTGATTCTTGAATATGTATCATATGAACGTAGACCTTTTGTAATGATTAGTCGATGTAATGAAGTTCGCACCAATAATTCTTGTCGAGAGCTTTTGGTACTGGCGCCTGTGCTGAGGAAGCTCAGTAGCGGTAC
>DEXK01000001.1:0-16659 GCA_002364085.1 Balneolaceae bacterium UBA3186
CTTTTGTCGGTACAAAAGTACATAGAGCAAAGGAACTGAATCCTGTAAATACACTTTGCTTAGAATAGGGTACCTACTTTTGTCTTGATACAAAAGTAGCAAAAGATCAAGCCGAAGTATTTAAGACGGGTTCACTGATCCTGCGCTGAATAATCCTAAAGGTCTTCGTTCATCCTGAGAAAATTAGACACTCTTCACCTGAAAGGATTATTCCTGCTTCGCAGACGCATCCGGATCACGCTCTCTTTTCCGTCTTAAATACTAAGGGCGAGTTTTTCTTTTGACAATTAGCTTTAAAACTGCCAACCACTTATATGATATCTACAGTGACGATAATTATGAAACTAAATCTAAAATTGAAAGCAATTAATCAACCTAAAATTCTTTGTTTGGCGAAACAGCGGCTCATGTTTACTCAAAGCAGTAATATAATTCTACTGTGAGGAGTTTAGAATCTTATAGATTTTTTGGACACTTTTGTATTAAGACAAAAGTGACAATCTATAAATAAAAATAAATTATAGTTAAGGCTTACATTAGATCAATTTCTTTCCTATTTCACCTAAACTTCCTTAGCTTCTACACAACAAATCATCTGAGCTTTGAAACGACGACCATTAATTACCATTCTTCTTACACTTTCTTGTATTGTAAGTGCTGTGATATTAGTGGCTACACCTTCACATAAAGCTATTGATTACAGCGCCGCCCAAAATCTGGATTCTTTGATCGCTTCAGCACTTAGCCAGGAACCTTCCATTGGCACAAACTTCAGAAGATATGATATTGAAGTAGACTCGAATTTTACCCGAACGGTGTATAGAGTTCCGGTTCACCCTACTTTTTCAAAAACGATGTTTCATTATACATTGCATCAAAAGCTTTCAAAACTTAAGATCGATTCTCCGGCTAAAGTCCTTTTTCCGGAGAGAGATATGAATATTTATATTTATGATAACGGGACGATAAGAAGTACGATCAGATTGATCACAACAGAACCAAAACAAGAAAGTGAGTAATGGGAAAGAGTAATCCTCCTGCATTATTAAAAAGGCTCCAACTAAAGGAATTTACTCAACCTGATATTATTCAGGTCAAATACCCCATATTTCTTTGTCATGGATTTGGTGCCATTGGTTCACTTGTAAAACCCTCTCCTCTTCATGATCCATGCATGTTGATGAGAGAGCACGGTGTAATTGCTTTCGCACCAAATGTAGTTCCTTATGCTTCCATAGAAACCAGAGCTAAGAATTGGGTTCGGTTGATCAATAAAGTGTGTGATGATTACGGATTTAAAAAAGTAAACGTAGTTGCCCATAGTATGGGCGGACTTGATATGCGTTATGCACTTTCTCATCTTGGAATTGCTGATAAAGTAAGTTCATTGACAACTGTAGCTTCCCCTCATCGTGGTACTTTTCTTGCAGATCTGATTCTAAAAACACCTGAGATCATCACAGAAAAACTTAGCGGTTTAGTAGATTGGTTTGGTGATAATGTGTATCCAAATGAGAAAAGCCAGGTACTCAGTTCAGTCGAACAGCTATGCATAAACTTTATACAGGATGAATTCAATCCAAACACACCTGATATTGAAGGATTTCCTTATTTCTCGTACAGTGCCGCCGTGGGCAAAGGAACAGATTTTTCTCTCAACCCTGTATTCATGTTCCAGAACACTCAGATCTTTGCAAAAGAAGCCGTAAACGATTCCTTTGTATCTGTAAAAAGTGCCCAGTGGGGAGAACACCTGGGAACAGTTCCACTATCTCATATGCACCAGATCAATGTGCAGGTAAGCAAAGAATTCAAACCCATTTATAATGACTTCTGGGTAGAAGTGCTGAAGATGTTGAGAGAGAAAGGGTTTTAGTGAATATTGAATAATGAAAATTCAATAATGAATGATGAATTAACCTCGTTTCGAACGTCTCGTTCGGAATGCAATTCGGAAGCTCCTGCTTCCTCTCTAACACTCATTGAGGTTTTATAAATTAAAGTTCTTATATCCATTTAGACATTCTATTGAGACAAGAAAGTGGATTCTAATCGAACAGATCAGAAGACCAAGATTGTTTTCGAACTCACGTCCTAAAACATCCCTCGGATCAAGTCGAGAACCGTCGACTTGATCATCTCCCTTCAAAGGGAGGTTTTGGACACTGTCATGTCGAACGTATGTGAGACATCTAAAAATTTACCTTAAAAACGACCTTTAGATTTCTCAGTCGACAAGCTCCTTCGAAATGACAAGAGAATCAGTGATCACAGGTCCTCTTCCCCAAACTCCTTCAACAAATTATAATCAGTAAGATCATATTGGATCGGAGTAACCGTAGCATTTCCTTCATTCAAAATATGGATATCAGAATCATTGCCTTCATCCAGCAACTCAAACTGCCCGGTTAGCCAGTAGTATGCACGATTAAAAGGATCTACTCTGTCTTCGTATTCTTCTACATAGCGACTGTCTGCCATTCGGCTCCATTGAATTCCTTTGAATTCTCCTTCAGGAGCATTTACGTTCAAAGTCACTCCTTTTGGAAGGCCTTTATCCAGCACAAATTTTACTACTCTGCGCGCCGCTTCCTGTGCACCTTTCAGATCAGCCTGTTCCGGATACGCCGTACAACTTACCGCTATAGAAGGATATCCAAGAATAGTACCTTCGGTTGCAGCACTAACCGTCCCTGAGTATAAAATATTGATACCCGCATTACTTCCATGATTGATTCCGCTTAAAACCAGATCAGGTTTTCTGTCCAATAGATTACCATGAGCGAGTTTTACACAATCTGCAGGCGTTCCATTAACAGCAAAGCCTTTGTATTTCTTCGCTACGGTCATCTCATTAGCCCGTAACGGCACCGACATGGTAATGGCATGCCCTACAGCGCTTTGTTGCCGATCGGGCGCTACAACCACAACTTCACCAAACTCTGAGGCTACTTCTGCAAGAGCTTTTATTCCAGGTGAAAAGATTCCGTCATCATTACAAACTAAGATCAATGGTTTGGAACTACTCATGAGCCTCCGTATTGCTCTTCTTTATTTGGAAAATCTTTAGACTTTACATCTGATATATATTGTTGAACAGCATCTGTCATAGTAGAATGCAGATCAGCATAACGGCGTAAGAACCGTGGGTTGAATCCTTTATTCAAACCCAGCATATCATGAAGAACAAGAACCTGTCCGTCGCACCCGGCTCCGGCACCAATACCAATTGTAGGGATATCTAATTCTTTTGAAACGCGCTCTGCTAATTTAGCCGGGATCTTTTCAAGCACTATTGAAAAACATCCTGCTTCTTGCAAAAGTTTTGCATCGTTGATCAGATCTTGAGCTTCTTCTTCATCCGTTGCTCTTACCTTGTAGGTTCCAAATTTATAAATGCTCTGAGGTGTCAAACCTAAATGACCCATAACTGGGATGCCTGCATCTACGATTTTCTTTACCGTATCAATGATTGGTTTACCGCCTTCCATTTTCACAGCATGAGCGCCGGCTTCCTTCATCATACGCCCGGCATTGATCAACGCTTCTTTTGCCGTAACCTGATAACTCATAAACGGCATGTCTGCAATCACCAACGCTCTGTCAACTCCACGTACCACACAGGAAGTGTGATAGATCATATGATCTAAAGTCATTGGCACAGTAGTTTCAAAACCGGCCATCACGTTACTTGCTGAATCGCCTACTAAGATGATCTCGATTCCAGCCTGATCTATAATTTGGGCCATTGTGAAATCATAAGCTGTCAACATAGAGATCTTCTCTCCTTGTTGCTTCATATCTACTACCGTTTGTGTAGTAATTTTTGCAGGGCGATCAGAAGTATTTGTACTCATAGTTATTTATTCTTAGGTACTACAGCGGCTGAAGCTTCAATTTCGCAAGCCACTTCTCCATCTACAGTAGCCACTCCGGTCATAACAACAAAATTTCTTCTCATTTGACCTAAAGTTACTTCCAACTTTAGCTGATCACCCGGAACGACTTGTCTACGGAATTTTGCATTTTTTATTCCTGTAAATACCATAATGGAGTTTTCAGGATCTTCAACCTTTTCGGTCATTAATAAAATAGCTCCTGCTTGGGCAAGTGCTTCCACCTGAAGCACTCCCGGCATAATGGGCTGTCCCGGAAAATGTCCGTTAAAATATTCTTCGTTAGCCGTCACATTTTTAAGAGCAGTGATTTTTTCATCTGTAGTTTCCAACACTCGATCAACCAACAAAAAGGGATAACGATGTGGGAGAATTTTTTTAATGTCTTCTATCTGCATTTGTTTTCTTTAATTTTGAAGTGCGTGAATATACAATTATTGAACAATTCCTACATAAACGTATGCAATTCCACCGGTAAGCTTTATTGCCTTTGTTTCTTTAAATGCCTCTGAATTTTGCATTAGCTTTAAAAAATTATCACCTGCCGGAAATGTAGCACTAGTTCTAGGTAAATAAGTGTAAGCCTCTCTGTTTCCACTTAACCAACCGCCAACTGCGGGCATAATATGTTGACTATACATGTTATATGGAAATTTTAATAAGCCTTTTGGTTGCCCGAATTCCAAAACAACTACTCTTCCGCCCGGTTTTACAACTCTTGCAAGTTCTTTTAATGCAACAACAGGATCATCTACATTTCTGATCCCAAATGCTATACTGGAAATATCAAACCGATCATTTTCATAAGGTAGATCCATCGCATCTGCTACTTCAAAATCGATTTCAAGGCCTTTTTCTTTCGCTTTTTCTGGTGCTGGTTCGATCATAGGTGCACAAAAGTCTGTACCTAAAACATAGCCCGTATCGCCAACTGCTTTTTTAAATTCTATAGCAAGATCACCGGTTCCTGTTGCACAATCAAGCACATGATTTCCTTCCTTTGCTTCACTTTCCAGAATGGCTTTTTTTCTCCAAGCATGATGAACGCCAAACGACAGAACCGTATTCACTCGGTCATAATCACTGGCAATATCCGCAAACATGGATCTTACTTTTTCACTCATAATATCTTTTTGATCTATTTATTCTGTGCTTTTAAAACCAAGCTTTTTAAATAATGGTTTCCAGCGTTCAAAGATAAGGAAGATTAGCTTCAGAAATTATTGAAGTTTTCGTTACTCATCGAGATGATTTATGATGTTCAATTCTACAACTTCAAACTTTTGAGCATCCCAAGTAAGATAATTAATTGCACCATTCTGATGTTCTATTTGATGCATATTCTTTAATCCTAAGCCAAGCCATTCTGAAAGTAAGATCCGTATTAATCTTCCGTGTAGCATAAAAACAATGTGTTCTTCTTTGCTTAGTTCTAATATCTCTTCAATTTTTGATGACGCTCTTTTATAAACCTGAATAGGATTTTCTCCATTATCAGGTGCCATCTCAAGTTCACCAGAACTCCAATTTTGATGCAAAGAAATAAGATCCGATTTCACATCGTCAAATCTTTTTCCTTCAAGTGTGCCAAAATCCATTTCATCCAGTTCAGTGTATCCTTCAGCATCAAGGTTAAATGATTTGCATAATGGAACTACCGATTCTTTGGCTCTTTTTAAACTACTGGTTACAATCTTTGACACGGATTTTCCTTCGAAAAAAGCGACTACTGATTCCGCTTGTTTTCTCCCTTTTTCATTTAAAGAAGCGTCGATCCCTCTTCCCTGCATCTTTTTGGACTTATTGAACGCCGTTTCTCCGTGTCTGATTATATATAGATGTTTCATAACCGAAGTGAAATATCTAAAGCATCGAAATACAAACTTTGGTATAATTTTCTAACACCCGTTCTGAATGTGGCAAGCTGATATTCTGTATTCCTTTTCTCACTAGGCTTCATAAACTTTACAGCGTCTCCCGGAAAGTTCACAGATGCCATGTTTACTACTGTCTTTTTTGTATTTGAAGAAACTAATTTCCCATCTACAATAATATCTGCTTTCATTTTCATTACATAAATGGGCCCCGGTTTCAAGAAATTAAATGTAAACCTTCCTCGTTTTACTGTTACTTCTCTCACTTCAAAAGCTATATCAGATTCTGTTTTTTCTGATACCTCAAAATTCCCGATCTGGTTTTTATACCCTAAAACAATTTGTTGCAAAATGTTTTTTCCGATCTCCTCAGTTAAATTTATAGACAGAATATCGTTTTTAACCTCATCAGAAAACCATTTTGAAGCATCCCCTAGACGCACTTCTGAAGCGTTTAATGCAATGGTTTTTGGTGTTTTCTCTTGGTGTGCAACCGAATATGAAGATGTACAATTATGAAGAAAAAGCAGCAGGCCTACAAATGTAAGTATCTTCACTTATTTTTATTCCTTGTCTTGTGATAATTAATAGTTTTAAAAAGTGAATCCTGCATATTTTGGATATTTCCGGAATATAATCCTTCCTTTATTCCATATCTCACTAGTAACATATTCAGAATCCTGTCTTGACGCGGAGCTTTGTTTTTATTTGTTTTTACTGATATCCAACTTAGTAACATTTTCAATAAGCCTACTTTAAACATGAAAAAGAGAGCTAAACCCACCCAGGTTGCACTTTCATTTCCCTGCATTGAAAGATAGATCAAAGAGGCCGCTGTGGCAACGTATAGAAAACCGTCGAAGTGAAATAGCCTTGCAACGCTGTTTAAAACAGGAGTTACAAAAGCACTTGTGTTATAATACCAAAAAAGAAAAAATGTGAGACAAATTACCCCGGATAAAAAAGGATTTAAACTTAAAAGCACAAGTACTAAATAAAGAATAAGCGACATACCATTGCAGCTACTTACCCAATAATCAGCATTCTTAACGATTTTCTCCAAATCGTGTTTTTTTAGCAAACCGGGTATATACCGCTGAATTTCTTCGCTTGTTGTGTGATACCAATTTCCGTTTGATGTAGTAATCCCATCAGGGAGCTCCACCATATTCCATTCAAACTTGCCTGCTTTTCTACTCATTGTACAAATATACCCTAAACAAATGCCGAATTCATGCCTGAGCAACAGTTACTATAAAAATTTTACCAACTTCTGCTCTCTCTAGCTCCGTAACTAATTCAAACGCTGTAGCTCCGGTAGTAAAAACATCATCTACAATAATGATATCCATTCCTTGCACCTCTTCTTTTAGTACTACATTGAATGCATCAGCAATATTTTCTCTTCTTTTAGTAAGCGAAAATCCTGTTTGTGTCTTCGTGTTTTTTACTCTTTCAACAACTCCCCTTTTAAGAATTTCATAACCTGTGTGTTTCGAAAATCCCTTAGCAATAAAAAAAGCCTGATTGAAACCACGAATCTTTCTTTTCTTATCATGAAGTGGAACCGGTAGAATCCGGGTTTTATCAGTTGAAAATGCTTCCAAGATCTTCTCTCTTTTTGATACACTGCCTACAATCGACCCTAAGTCCTCCCCAACTCCTGTTAGTCGGTGATATTTAAGTTTATGTAATAAATCTTGTAAGTATCCACCTTTATCAAATTGCCACAATGCAAAACGTCCGATTACTGACTCCGGTAAATTTATCTTATCGGATTTTGTGGTAACTGCGCGCTCGAATCTGTTTTGAGCACATTCACTACAGATAAAATTCTGAGTTTTTGACAATGATAAGCCACAAATTTCACATACTTTTGGGAACAATAGCTCAGAAATCGAGCTTTTGATATAATTAAGTACCTGTACCAATAAATTTCATTTTAATTAACAAATATTGCTTTTGCTGTCTACTTTAATTACTTAGTTTGCTTCAACAAAAACAAAAGGAATTAATTAAGCCGTTTTACTATGTCTTTGGGTAGTGATCTTGAAACAATACGGAAGGAAAAAAATCTTAGCCTTGAAGATATTTTTGAGGTAACTAAAATTCCGGTGCACACCTTAATATCTATTGAAAAAGATACGCTCTTTAAGAGTTCGAGCGAAAGTAAAACTTACTTGAGAAGCTTTGTGAGATCTTACGCTAAGGCTCTGAAAATCGCCGATGCTCATATCTTACAAGCCCTTGAAGCTACCGAAAATGAGACCTATGACCATGATTTGATAAAATCCGCAAATCCGGAATCCCTTTCAGAAGCTTATAGTGTTAAAAAAGATAAAGTTGAAGTAGAATCATCTAAGAGTATTGATCCTGAAGATCTGAGAGCAGAAACGTACCAAGAGGAGATCGATTCCAGTGAGGAAAAAATAATTCATGAGGAACCTAAAACCTCTAAACCAACTGTAGATACGGTAAATTGGGCTGATATGAGCAAAAAGGTGTATGCATCACCCGCAAGCTCTAAAAAGATTGGTTTATTCATAATAATTATCCTGATTCTGGGCGGACTTGGTTCCATTGGTTATTTCTATGGAAATGATTTTTTAGCTATGTTTTCCTCTGATGAAAATACAGAGCTTGCAAATCCGGGCGAAGACACATCTACTTCTAACCAAGACTTACTGGCAATTCCTAACGATTCTACCAGTACAGATGAAATCTCTCAAATTGATGATGCCACCGGAGCATCCAATGCCATAACTCTTCCTGAAACATTAACAGTGGTTCTTTATGCAGCTTACGATAAGCTTGAACCCGTTCGTGTAACCAGTGACTTTAACAATAGAACTAATCCGTTTTGGATGGATCAGGGCGAAGCGTATTATTTTGATTTTACAGACAGCCTTAGGATCAGAGGTCAGTACTCCCGTTTTTTACTGATGTATAATGGAAACGTGATCAATAATCCTCGCCAAAACTATTTTGATCCATCACTAAATTCTATTGTGCTGACAAGAGAAATTTTAAGTGCACCGGAATATCAGCAAAATTCAACAGATTCTTTCCCTCCAAACTTGGGAGTAGCAGCACCAGACAGTATAGTATATAGAATCCAATTTTAGTTTTTTATGAATAAGGATCAGGCTCAAAAACGTGTAAAGGAGCTTAAAGATCTGCTCCGGGAAGCCAATAAAGCGTACTATAATGATGCTCAGCCTTTTATGAGCGATAAGGAGTTTGATGAAAAGCTTAAGGAATTAGAAGCCCTGGAGAATGAATTTGATATTCATGACCCTAATTCCCCGACAAAGAGAGTAGGTGGAGAAACCTCTTCAACTTTCGACACAGTTCAACACCCGGTTCCTTTGTTGAGTCTTGATAATACCTATAATGAAGAAGAGCTCAACGATTTTGACAAGCGTGTTCAAAAAAACCTGGAGCATTCTAACTATGAATATCTTGTTGAACTAAAATTTGACGGAGCTTCTCTCAGACTTCGATATGAAAACGGCGAACTTGTTTTAGGAGCAACTCGTGGCGATGGACAGAAAGGCGATGATATTACTAGAAATGTTCGCACTATCAGAGATATACCACTAAAACTTAAAGGAAATTATCCTGAAGTTGTTGAAGTTAGAGGCGAAGCTTTTATGGAACGTGAAGCTTTTGCACGACTAAATCAAAAAAGAGAAGAAGAGGGATTAAGCACTTTTGCCAACCCCCGAAATTCTACTGCAGGCTCTCTAAAAATGCAAGATCCTAAAGCAGTTTCTCAAAGACCTATTCGTTTTTTCGCTTTTGATCTGTTGTTCGATGAAGAAGATATTTCGATTACTCAACACAAAATAAATGAACTTATCAAAGAATATGGTTTGCCTGCTAATGAGTTTCCGAAAGTGTGTAAGTCTATCTCTGAGGTTCATGAAGTAATTAAAGAGTGGGATGAACTTCGTCACACACTTCCTTACGAAACTGACGGAGTAGTTATTAAGATCAATCAAACACATTTAAGAGATCAACTTGGCTCAACTTCAAAATTTCCCAGATGGGCTATAGCTTATAAATTTGAAGCAGAACAAGTTACTACCGCTATTAATGACATCACTCTTCAAGTTGGTCGATTAGGAACCATCACTCCCGTAGCGGAACTGGAACCTGTTTTACTTGCAGGAACTACTGTAAAACGCGCATCTCTTCACAATGAAGATGAAATTCATCGAAAGGATATCCGAATTGGAGATACTGTTGTAGTAGAAAAAGCCGGAGAGATCATTCCTCAGGTGGTAAGTGTAGTAAATCCTGACCGAAAGAACCGCGCTCCTCAATATGAGTTTCCTAAAACTTGCCCAGCCTGTGATGCAAAACTCATTAAATACGAAGGAGAAGTAGCCTGGAGATGTATTAATCCTGAATGCCCACCTCAAGTACGAATCAAAATCGAACACTTTGCCGCTCGGGATGCCCTTGACATAGAAGGCTTGGGAGAATCTGTAGTCGATCAACTTGTGTCAGAGAAATTGATCTCTAATTACGGAGACCTTTATGATCTAACTATCGATCATATCATCCCTTTGGAAAGAATGGCTGAAAAAAGTGCCCAGAATTTGATTAACGGAATTGCTTCCAGCAAAAACCAACCATTCGAAAAAGTACTTTACGCACTTGGAATTCGGTTTGTAGGCAAAACAGTGGCAAAAGATCTTGCCGAAGCATTCAAAAATCTGGACAACCTGAGATCGGCTGACGAAGAAGCACTTTTGGCAGTTGACTCCATTGGACCAAGAATTGCTGAGTCGGTTATTGATTTCTTTTCTAACGAAGTGAATAACAAAATTGTGGATCGCTTAAAAGAAGCTGGTCTTCAATTTGAAGCTAAAGAAAAAGAACTGGCTTCGAGAGTACTGGAGGGTAAAAAAATTGTAATGACAGGTACACTTCCAACTCTCTCCAGAAATGAAGCTAAAGAGCTGATTGAAAAACATGGAGGTAAAACTGCTTTATCTGTTAGTAAAAATACGGATTTTGTACTTGCAGGCGAATCAGCCGGGAGTAAACTTACAAAAGCCCAAGATCTTGGTGTAGAAATATTGGATGAAGACGCCTTTCTCAATCTGATTAATTAGGAATGCATGAATTAGGAATAAAACCTGTAAATGCTTTTTATTCCTTAGTTCATATTTACATATTCCTAATTCTGTGATTTATTATCTTCCAAAAAAATAAACTCTGTGACTAATGGAACTGAATCCACTCGATACTGAACAAATTGGTTTAAAAACGCTCGAAAAGCATCTAATTCGTTCAGAAAGTTCCGTTTCGCTGAAAATCGGCCTGCCAAAAGAAACATCTAACGACGAACGTAGACTTTCATTAACTCCCGGTGGAGTATCCATCCTTAGAGGAAACGGCCATGAAGTTTATATAGAGAAAGGAGCAGGGGAAGAAGCTAATTTCTCTGATAGGGATTATGCAGAGGCCGGAGCTGAAATTACTTTTAGTGCACAGGATGTTTTCAAAAAATCAGACCTGATATTAAAAGTCGCTCCATTAACTGATGAAGAATTAGAATATCTGGAGCATGATCAATCCATTATTTCAGCTCTTCATATTGGTACACAAAGGGAGAATTATTTTGAAGCTCTTCTCGAAAAATCAGTAACAGGTATCGCTTACGAGTTTATTTGTGATGCGGATAAAGAGTTTCCGATTGTTAGGATGATGCACGAGATAACGGGATCAATTGCAGTTCAAAAAGCGGCCCATTATCTTGAAAACCAGAGTTTAGGACAAGGTATTATGCTTGGGGGGATTTCTGGAGTACCGCCGGCAACAGTCGTTATTTTAGGTGCCGGAATTACCGGAGAATATGCCGCAAGAACAGCTTTGGGCTACGGAGCTCAGGTTTTTGTGATGGATACGAACCTGAATGCTCTTCGAAGACTTGAAAATGCACTGGATCGTAGGATAATTACGGCTGTAGCTAATGAGCAGTACTTAAGTTCTGCTTTAAAATTTGCTGATGTAATAATCGGAGCGGCTATGGCAGAAGGAGACCGTTCACCATGCTGGGTCACCGAAGAAATGGTAATGGGCATGAAGCCCGGTAGCGTTATCGTAGATACTGTTATAGATCAAGGTGGTTGTATTGCTACTAGCCAGGCTACCACACATTCAAATCCTATCTATAAAGCTTTTGATGTAACTCATTATTGCGTTCCAAATATGCCGGCAGATGTTGCCAGAACGGCTACTTATGCACTTAATAACGTACTTGTACCTTATATTTTAGCCATCGGTGACGCAGGTGGTGTAAAAGAATGCTTATGGGGAAATAGTGCTTTACGAAATGGAACATATTCATACAAAAAACATCTTACTAAAAAATCTCTGTCTAAAATGTTCAATATGGATTACCGCGAAATAGAAATGCTGATTGCTTCAAAAATCTGAATTTCTGTCATTTCGAAGAAGCTCGCCGACTGAGAACTCTAAGGATTCTCTTTAGGTTGATTCTTAGATATCTCGCTCTGCTCGATATGACAAAACTCACTCAAAACTAATCACTAATAACTCTTAACTGATTTGTCCGAACTCTCCGAATCCAATTATAAACGCATTGTCATCATCAACTGGTTGTTGAGTGTACCCATGATGGTTCTTTTTGCCTGGCCGTATTACTATGCTGCAAAGCTGGTCGGAATGGATGAAAGCTTTAGATATATCGGAGCATTTATGTTCGCTCTCCCTTTTATGATCACTATTCTGCACGGACACGTAACCATGGCTCTGGGCTCAGCTCACCGCAAACATTACTACGACTGGCTACACAAACATTCCTTCACGTACGGATTATTCTTCTTTCCCGTTCTGGTTTCCACCCGATTCAGAATGATCTTGTTGGTAATCAGTCTGGCTTTCTTACCGGTTGGGTATTTGTTGGGGTTGTGATAACAATCATAACTTATACAGCCGCAAAGGTTAAAACCCTTTCTTGCTTATTTTCGAATCAAATTCCGGTTCCTTCACTTTACGATTTAGCTCTACGCATTATGGGTTGAGACACATTAGTGACTGTTACCGCGAACATAAGCAAGCAGGGACTTCAGTCCTACGAATTGTCAGGACTGAAAAACCTAAATCGCCTTCCCATTCTTAATCTCCTCCACAACACTTGGATCAAGTAAAGTTGAAGTGTCTCCTAAATTGTCCATATCCTTGGATGCAATTTTTCGAAGAATACGTCTCATGATCTTTCCGGAACGTGTTTTCGGCAATCCCGAAACGATCTGAATTTGATCAGGCTTGGCAATTGGTCCAATGATCTTAACAACGAGATCCAATAACTCTTTTTTGAATGTATCAGTGTCTTTTATTTCTTCATCACAGATCATAAATGCATATACACCCTGACCTTTAATATCATGAGGATATCCAACAACAGCGGTTTCTACCACTTTTTCGTGTTCGTCAAGTGCGTTTTCAATTTCTGCCGTTCCCAAACGGTGACCTGAAACATTCAGCACATCATCCACACGACCGGTAATTCGGTAATAACCGTCTTCATCTCTTCGACAACCATCTCCGGTAAAATAATAACCTTTGTAGGTACTCAGATACGTTTGTTTATACCGCTCGTGATCTCCATAAACCGTTCTCGCAATAGAAGGCCACGGATGTTTGATGCAAAGGTTCCCTTGCACGTCATTTCCTTCAATCTCATTTCCATCTTCATCCATCAATACAGGAAAAACTCCAGGTAACGGAAGTGTTGCAAATCCCGGCTTGGTAGGAGTAATTCCGCCTAGCGGTGATATCATGATTCCGCCTGTTTCCGTCTGCCACCAGGTATCTACAATAGAACATTTACCGTTTCCAATATGCTCGTCGTACCAATGCCATGCTTCCTCGTTGATTGGCTCACCCACAGAACCGAGGATCTTGAGCGAACTCAGATCATATTTCTTTACAAAATCCAGATCGTAGCTCATTAATGCTCGAATCGCAGTTGGCGCTGTATAAAAATGAGTCACTTTATACTTTTCAACTACTTCCCAAAATCTTCCCGCATCAGGATAAGTAGGCGTTCCTTCAAAAATAATTCCTGTAGTTCCGGTAAAAAGTGGACCATAAATAATATAACTGTGTCCCGTGATCCAGCCTGCATCCGCAGTACACCAATACACATCATCAGCACCAACCTGGAAGACATTCCGAAATGAGTAGCTCGTATAAACCATATATCCACCGCACGTGTGAACCACACCTTTTGGCTTTCCTGTAGATCCTGATGTATATAAAATGAATAAAGGATCTTCAGCGTCCATTTCTACAGCTTCATGCTTTTTGGAAGCGTTTCTGATCAAATTATGCCACCATTCATCGCGTCCTTCCACCCAGTCAATATCTCGGTTGGTACGTTGGCACACGATCACGCTTTCAATAGAAGGACTGGTTTTCAGCGCCTCATCAGAAATATCTTTAAGCGGAACATGCTTATCCCCTCTTCTCAATCCATCATTTGTGATCAGCATTTTTGCATCACAATCGTTGATTCGATCACTCAGGGACTGAGCTGAAAATCCTGCAAATACAATTGAATGAACCGCTCCGATTCGGGCACAAGCTAATGCAGCGATCACAAGCTCAGGTGTCATCGCCATATAAATACAAACTCTGTCTCCTTTTTTAACACCTTTGCTTTCCAACACATTACTGAACCGGCAAACATCTTCGTGCAGCTGTTTAAACGTGATGGTTCTGCGAAATGAATCAGGGTGATTCGGCTCAAAAATAAAAGCAGTTTTATTGCCGATGGTATTCAAATGCCTATCAAGAGCATTTTCGGTGATATTAAGTTTACCACCCTCAAACCACTTTATGTCTGCTGTTTCAAATCCACCACTTTGAACTTTATCCCATCTTTTCCGCCAGTAAAAAGTCCCTGCTTCATGTTCCCAAAAAGCTAAACGGTCTTTTTCGCTTTCCTGAAAGGTTTCTTGGTAATCATCGAACGATTTAATATTCAGCCACATTCTACACGTGATTTAGTTTTATTATTTAGGCTTTGATGTTGACGTTTTTTCCGCGGATAATCAAGTCAAAAGATTGTAAACTTGAGACAGAATTGCTGCAAATGTCTCCAAAAAATTTTACTTACATTTTTTTGTCTTCATAAATACAGTAGCTAAAGAAAGAAAACACAAACAAATTTTACTCTAACCATCACTGAATCTGAAATTTGTTACAAAATAATTCGCCAATAGACATTTTTTTTCTTGTACTGATTTTATGCTGAACCCAAAGCGTGTTACACTCTCAAAATCGACAAAATTCTACTAAATCTGCTCTCAAGAAATCAATTTCTACTGAAAATCCGGAATCATTGTGCTTAGAAGCTGGGCAACTTTGAATTTTATTTCGGGTTCCGTTGGTTTCTACAAAACTAATAGTAGTACCAAATCCTTTCATCAAATGAACGCAGCTTCGAATTTTGTTAATCTGGGAATCTCTGTTTTTTGGTATAGAGGAATTTCAAAGATCAACTCGAAATTAAGTTATCAACCCTTCCTCGTGAAGATCCAATACTTTGAGAACCTTTTATTGATCAATGCAGGACTTGACCTTCTTTATAAAACAGGTGGGGGTGCTTTGCTTTGAAAAGAGAAATTGATAAAAAATCAGATCTCCAAACTATTGTTCAGCTTCTGATTATTCGTTAGATTTTCTTTTATAACAATGATGTAACCTGCTTAAAATCCTATGTTTCTTAGTACGAACATTCGAGGCAGACATATCAAATTCTTCACTAGCTTCTTCTGTGCTTGTATCAGGCTTATCTATAAAATGCTCGATGAATTCTCTAGATTTTTCCTGAAGCTCTTCCAGACATCTTTTTAATATTTCCTGCCTTTCTTTGTCTAATAGGTTCTGATACTGTTGCTCCGGAACAAATTGCTCATTCAGAGCTTCTTCTTCGTATTTAAACTTATGTTTCTTTTTGATATACCTTAGATACTCATGTCTGCATGATTTGATGAGGTAACTGAAAAAGTATTTAGGCTCTTTTATTTTGTCTTTACGTACTTGTTCGAATACATCTACAAACGCTTGCTGTACACACTCTCCTGCATCGTTTGCATCAGCACTCATGGTAACGACAAGATAATCTTCTAACCTTCCAATTACTTCAGAAACAAGTTCATTGGCCTTAGAATCATTACCGCTTTGTAGAGCTTTAACTAGCTCTGAATAATCAACTCTCGCTTTTGTCAATTAAAAGACTTCAATCGTTATGGTTTAACTATTGCTATTTCATTAGCTATTTATCCTTGAATATAAAACTAAGTAACTGACATCAAAAACCTTTTTTTAACTAATTCTAGGGCGATTATCCTTTTAATATTAATTATTTTTAATATTTTTTTGCAACTAAAATATTTTTAACACTAGATTAATGGTGTAACAAACAAACAAATTTTTACTCTTACTGTGGAGTATAAAAGTGGTTAAAAATTTAACCAACCAAATAAAAGGACATTGAAGGATTTGTAACAATTGGAAGTGAACTTCCTCTTGTACTTAACTATTAATTTATCAAATAAACAATTACATCAATATCATGAAATCATTTAAATCTCTTTTCGCACTACTTGCTATCGCTTCTCTTTCTTTCGCTTGTGCTTCGGTTACCGACGCTAGTTTAATGGATGAGCCGAATGAGCCTACGATCGAAAATACTGCTGCTCCGGCTAATGCTGTCTTTGGTGACGACACTTCTAAACCAATCATCACTAAGCCGAAAATGTGATCTGTCACTAATTCATTAATTACCATAAATCCCTAGACAAAAAAAACATTACATACATCATGAAATCATTTAAATCTCT
>DEXK01000001.1:16828-30438 GCA_002364085.1 Balneolaceae bacterium UBA3186
GCTGTCTTTGGTGACGACACTTCCAAACCAATCATTACTAAGCCAAAAATGTGATGTATTTGTCCTGTTAATTCTGATCTAAGAGCATTAATATTCAATTCAACTTTTTCAATTATGCTCTTTATACTACTATTAACTTATTTATTACCTTCCCAGCCCATCGATCCTTACATATCGATAACAAATCAAGCGAATACTTATATAGAGTATATTAAACTGGACACGCAAAAGGACCTTAGTTTTTGGGCATTAAATGAATTATATAGCTCCAGCTGTGAGGTAAACAAAAATGTAAGTAGAGCTATTGGACAATCCGCTTCTTCTTTTCTGCAAAGAATATTTTCTGATTTTGAGTGTACTACTAAAGAAAACGAAGATTCATTAAAATTTGAGCGGCTCGAGTATTATGCAATAGAAACAGGTTCTTTTTCCACCTTAATTAACATTCTATCTTTAACCAGACCCAAAGGTAAATTAAACTCTACTTATTCAAAATTCTTAGATCGGTGGCAACAAAGTCTTTCAAGTGACCAAATTCAGTTAGCTGAAGCTGTAAAAGATAGAAATAACATTTCTTTAACTGAAATAAATACCGAGTCCAAGCTATTCATTTTATACTCCTTACTTTTTAGTGAATTCGTTAATAACTATTTCACTGCTGATGAGTTTACAATCATTATCACATACTTGAATAATACCCAACAAACTGATATTACTGATTTTGACCGTTCCATATTGAATTTTAATCTAGTAAAAGCCGCCTATGAAACCAACCGATATATATTAATTTCCAATAAATTTAATGAGTTAATTGCCTCTGAACTATATCCTCATTCTGAAAAGAAAGTAGGCGTTTTTAGTGGTTTAGATTTTGCTTTAAGTTACATCGGAAACTATTCTGAGTCTTTATATCTTCAACGAAACATTCTGATCCCTCTCTCTAGGTACTACGATCAAAAAAGCAGAACCGACTTTGTATTATTACAGCAAAGCGCAAACCTTTACAACTTAGGAAAGTATGAAGATGCAAAACAGATTCTTGAAGATCTTTATAATGATCCGAACTCAACCATTCCAAAATCACAGCTATACAACAATTTATCACTCTGCTATAAGCAATTAGGTCAAAAAAATGAGTACACACAATTTTTATTAAGAGCGATTCAGCAAGCAGAGAATGAAAAAAACCCAGATGACAATTTTTATAAAGTAAAGCTTGGGCTATATCAGAATCTTTTTGTTTACTACAATTCTATTGGTGACTCGACTAGTGCCATGCCTTATATCCGAAAAGCTCAAAATTTAGCCGAACTTAACAATGACCAATTTGAATTGGGTTCAATACATTTCTATCTAGGCGATTATTATTTAGAGCGGTTTAACGATTTTGATAAAGCATTAATTCAATTCAATATAGCTCAAACCTTGTTTACCTCAAGTCAAAACTATCTAAACAATAAGTTATTACTCAGCAAAAAAATAGAACTACTCATTGAAATTGATTCTTTACAAGAAGCTCAAAAAACGATTCAAGAAGTAAAAAATATTGCCTCTGAAAGTTCTGATACTCCTCAATATTTAGAAGCGCTAATATTTGAAGGGAACATCGCTGTTAAGCAAAATAACCTGGATAAAATTCAATCTGTTATCGATGAAATTAAAGTGTACTCTTTAGAAGATCTTGAGTTTGAAGTACTTGTCCGTTATTTCAACCTCCAAGCAACATTATTCTATAAGAAAAGTCTTTACAGAGAAGCTTATGTTTATCTCAAGCCAACATTAAATCAAATAATTGAGCGGGCAAAAGGAAGTGTAGAATCAGAAACAGGGTTCTGGTCGGTCAAAAAAGAGTATCTTGATTCTTTTGAGCTAATGATGTCTATACTAAAAAAACTAGATTACACAGCTGAATCCATCGTATTTCTTGACAAGCTAAAGACTATAAATGATGCTTCGCTTTATAATAACCCGTTACTTAAAGCATCAAAACTATCCGAAAAAGAATTAGCTGAAGAGAAGAAATTAATAGCCAGAATTCAGAATCTTAGAACTGAATATTTAAGTGCTGATGAGAATTCAAAACAAGCTCTAAAAACTGAGATAGACAAACTCTCTGCACAGAGACAATTGCTCACCAACAAAGTTATTAAATCTAGTCCGGAATCGGATCTACCCATTTGGAAAGTACAACAGCAGATGAATACTGAAGAGTTAATTCTTCATTATACAGAACTGAATAATAAGCTCTATGTAAGTTCTATCTCGAAACAAAACTTAGATCTTTATATAATAGATATAACTAATGATATAGATTTGGCGCTAAAAGAAGCTGCTAATGGGCTCGCTGCAGGAAAAACTTCATTATCTTCTTTATTTAAAGTATACAATCTCCTACGATTGAAAAATATCCCTGAAGGGATAACACAAATTACCGTTATTCCTGATAACGAATTATACAGAATACCTCTTGATGTACTACCTACAAAAAAACCGAATTCCGCCCATAGCTTCGGAAGTACAAATTATATGATCGAAGATTACAGCTTTAAATATTTCACTTCCCTGAAAGACTATTTGGAAAATAACAGAAATGCTCAAGGAAATTTAGAGACCGATTTTTCTGCATTTGCTATATCTTATTTCGATGATTTTCCTGAAACATTACCATCACTGCCTTTTGCTACTCAAGAAGCCAGAGAAATTCAAAGAGTACTTACTTCTTTTGAAGATAAGAAAGTGTTTACAGGCAATGGCGCAACTGAACAAGCTTTTCAAGCTCAACTTAATACTTCGAAAATTCTACATGTTGCAACTCACAGTGAAGTATCCTCAAGAGACCCTTTATTCTCCACTATTTACTTAAAATCTGCAGAGTCTAAAGGCACAGAAGGTAATGCCTTATACGCTTATGAATTATTTGACAATCAATTAGAAAATGATCTCATAATGTTAAATTCCTGTAGCTCAGGAACCGGAAGTTACCTTCAGGGTACCGGCATTATGGGAATCAGTAGAGCTTTAAGATATGCTGGAGCAAAAAGCCTTGCACTGAATCTGTGGGAAGTTAATGATAAAATAGCTGCTGATTTTGCTACTAATTTTTATGCTCACATAAATCAAGGTTATTCGAAAAGTGATGCTATGAGATTAGCAAAGATTAACCATATAAAGACCGGTAGTGCAGATCCACATTATTGGGGAGCATATACTTTAATTGGGAACTCTAATCCTATCATAAAAAAACCAGCAAGCTCACAGTTTGTATTACCATTATTGATAACTGTGGGCTTGCTGGTTGGTTTTAACGTCAGAAAAAAATCTATCGAAAAAATATAGATAGATTACTTATCCATTGCATTTAAAGCATTAATATAGCTCTTGGCAATACGGCTATAATCTCTGTCAAGATCGTAAGTATTTTGGAATGCGATTTTGGCTTCTTCCAATTGATCTAACTGAAAGTAAGAATTAGCTAGTAACCAATAAGCCTTTTCTAGAGTACTTTCTGAAATACCTGATTGCTCAGTTGCAGTTTTAAAATTGGAAGCAGCGTCGCTGTATTCTCCCAAATTATATTGAATAGAGCCTAAAGTGATAGAAAACTCTGCTATCAGGTTAGGATCTTCTTCATTAGTTAGCTCATTGCTAAGAAGCTCTTTGGCTTCCTGAGTACTCCCATCTGCAGCAAGTTGAATAGCTTTTTTGATAACTTCGTTAGTAATGCTTGAAGAAACTCCTACATCACTTCTCACGATATCAAGTCCAATCTCCGGAATTGGAGATTTAGGCGAAGAATTTTCTGTTGAATAATTCATCACACCAAGAACCCCAACAAAAATTACTACAGCTGCTGCAGTAACATAACTTGCATATTTTCTGAGCTGGATTGCAATTCCAGGAGTTTTACTTTCTCTCTTTTCTTCTATTATAGCCTTAAGATTGGCAACACTCTTCATATAGTCCAAATAATACCCATCTTGAATTAATTCAATCCATAAAGCATCGATTTCTTCTTCGGATAGCCGCCCGTTTAAGTATAGATCTATTTTTCTCTCTAGATCTTTATTAAGATTATTTTGAATCATTATTATTTACCTTTTAAATGCTTTCACAAATAGTTTATATTCCAAAACCGATCATTTCAGCATGGTTTTGTACCATTATTTTAGGAAAGAAGTTTTTTTTAGTTCTTTCCGTTCGCTAACAAGAGCATCTAACCTATTGTTTGTTACAGCTGTCGCCATAATAAAACATTAGAAAATCTTAAGAAATAAAACCTTATTTAATTCCTTTTTCAAATAAATGTTTTATCCTTACCGAAGATACGTTTTAAAACTGATCCAAGTCTTTATGAAAACAGCATATTTTATACCTCTACTTTTTTTAACACTAATATTATTAAGTGCATGCAAAAATGAAGTGGTAATGTCGGTCAGCGGATCTGTTGACTATCTCGGAGAAGCTAATATATCAGTTTCGGAACAACCTCTTCATTACAAGTATTCCCCCAAAAAAATATATAGTGTAACTCATAAAGAAAATGGTGCTTTTAAGATCGATATACCGATTTCTGTGAACCGAAAGTTGATCTTTACTATTGATGATCAATCACTTTCTCTGATTGCAGACCCAAATGATAAGCTAAATCTTACTATTTCTCGAGCGTCTTTTCCTCTGGATACAGATTTTGATTCGATTCATAAAGATGATTATGAAGCATACAAAAACTATTTGAGTGAAATAAACGGTCTGGATAAACTCATTGAAAAAGAGATGAACAATTTTAAAGCGGGTCTGGATAATTCAGCTTTGGAACTAAGCAACAAAAAAATAAATATTGCTGAAAAACACCTTATGGGGACCCATTTTGAACACCTCATTCTAAAGACAAAAGGTGAACTCTTAGTGAATAAGATTAAATCTGTGGAATACAGATTAGGTAAAACCGGATTTGAAGCTGACTTGGAAAGAACACGCATTCTAGAGCAAGCAAAGACTGACGATTTCTTCACTTTGGAATCTTTAGAATCTCAACGTGCAGGAATACGGGACGTCACACATTACTACGCACGCACTTTTGGAATCTATGACAGCGTGAATAAGGCTTATGGTAAAGATCTCGCGGAATATGATATCAAAAGGCTTGCCTATGAAGAACTGAATGAAAAACGCCTGGAAGTGATCGAATACATAGAAGATCGAAAAGCCAAAGCGTACGCAAAAATGTTTTTAGTAGCAGAGCGAATTGGAGAAGTTGAACTATCAAAAGCCGAGCCAAGCTACCGATCTTATCTTGAAGAATACGCCGACTTCACTGAATACACTGAGTTTTTAACGTATTTCTATAACGAGATTAAATCCGTTTCACCTGGTGAGCCTGCCAAGTCTTTTGCTCTAAAAGATAAAGAGGGAAATACACATACATTGGAAGATTATAAAGGCAAGTATGTATTACTAGATTTTTGGGCTGGTTGGTGTCAACCTTGCTTGGATGAATTTCCTGTAATGAGAGATATTTATAACGACTTTAGTAGGGAAGATTTTGAAATTATTGGTATTTCTACGGAAATTGATAAAGATGTTTGGACAGCAGATATTGAAAAATTCGAGAATCCATGGCCTCAACTTTATGGTGGTAATGGCTTTGATCAGGAGACGTTTAAAGCATATAAAGGTGGTGGAATTCCATTTTATATTCTAATTGATCCGGATGGAAACATTGCCCGATATAATGATATTAGAGCAACGTTCAATTTAAGAGAAGTATTAAACGAGCTTATTGATGAATAAATCTATATATAAATTTCAGTTCTTAATCTTAGTAACAGCACTTTTTATTAACTCGTGCAATTCTGAAAAGCCAGCTGAAAAAACCACTTCATTTACTGATAAACAACTCGGACAAATGTTAGTAGTAGGTTTTCGAGGAACTGAAATTAATGCCGAAAGTCCAATTGTTCGGGATATAAAGGAGAGAAATTTAGGAGGGGTCATTCTATATAGTTACGACTACCAAACTAAATCCTATAATAGAAATATTGAATCTCCTGATCAGCTCTTAAAATTAAATAGTGCTTTGGTTGGGTATTCTATAAACCCTCCCTTTATTTCTGTAGAACATGATGGAAGCGAGCACTCAGCATTGCACAATTTATATCCATCTATGGAAAATATTTTTGAGCAAAACTCTTTTTCAGATACGCTTGAAGTAATAAATAATTCCAGACGATTTGCTCAGGAATTTATGGTTGTTGGAATAAATACAAACTTTCATCCAAGGCTAGATCTGAAAACTAAAGAATCATCCAATGCTGCATTGATTTCTTACGATCCACAAAAAGTCACAGAAATCTCTAACCTGATTCTGGATGAATACGATACCGAAAAATTGTTAAGCGTTCCTAAATACTTTCCGGGCTATACTGTTGATTATAATCCAACTGATTCAACAGACAATATAACTTCATCCTGGTCTGAAGATTTTCTGACTCCGTACAAAAACCTGTTTGAACAGCGAACTATCAGAGCAATCCAAGTCTCCCATGCTACTAACGCACATATCGATTCCTCCTGGCCCGGCACTTTCTCTCATTCAACTGTTTCAGGTTTACTACGTGACTCTCTTGGATTTGAAGGTGTGGTATTCTCTGATGACCTTCAAAAACCCATCATCAACTTGAATTATGATCTGGAAACCTCGATTCTACAATCAATAAATGCCGGAGTAGATGTTTTGGTATTTGGAAATAATTTTAAATACGATGAAGCTATAGCACAGAAAGCTATTGCCATCATGCAAAGATTATTGAAGGAAGGAAAAATTAAACCTGAAACAATAGAAGCTGCTCTGAAAAGAATTGACCAGCTTAAACAAGATGTTATTGCCGAGCTCTGTACATGCCTGACTACGTAACAAAAACTGCTGAGTTTGTTCGAAATAAACTTGAGGGAGAAGGTTCGGGTCATGATTGGTGGCATATTTTAAGAGTGTGGAATATGTCAAAAAGGTTGGCTTCAGAAGCAACCGATCCTGTTTCAACTCTCGTTATTGAACTAGCTGCGTTGCTACATGATATTGCAGATCACAAGTTCCATAATGGGGATTTAAGTGTCGGACCTAAAGTAGCCTCTGAATGGTTGCATTCCATTAAGGTTGATAAGGAAGTAATCGATCATGTATCTAATATCATCAAAGACCTTTCATTTAAAGGAGCTGAGGTTGCTACACCGATGAAAACCATGGAAGGCAAGATCGTTCAGGATGCCGATCGTTTGGATGCCATTGGTGCTCTCGGAATTGCCCGTGCTTTTGCTTATGGCGGATATAAATCACGTGAATTATATAACCCGAATATAGAACCCGTTTCACATACCAGTTTTGAGGCATACAGAAAGGATGAAGGTCACACCATTAACCACTTCTACGAAAAGCTTTTTCTCCTTAAGGATCGAATGAATACAGAGTCCGCCAAAAAAATTGCTAATGAACGACATTCTTTTATGAAAGAATATGTGGATCGTTTCTTACAAGAATGGGAAGGAAATCAATAAGATCTCTTTTGCATTTATTTTATCAGTGTAAGTCTTTTGCTCACTTTCTGTCCAAGTGCTTCCAGAGTATAGAAATATACACCTGATGAAAAACCTGTCGCATTCCAGCTAACACTGAAATTACCTGCCGAACTATTTTCATCAACAAGAACTGATACCAATCTTCCGGTAATATCATACACTCTGATCGAAACTCTTCCCGGCTTATCTAAACCATAATTTATCGTTGTAACCGGATTAAAAGGGTTAGGGTAATTCTGACTGAGAGAAACATTTTTGGGAAGTTCATCGAACAACTCTTCTTCATTGCTTACTGAAACATCCGAATTTGATTGTCCCGGTGTTCCATGTGAGCTTGAAGCAGCCCAATTTTCGCCTAATGAATTATCAAAACCTGGATTTGTTAAGGCTAGAGTTGCCCCCATCCCATCTGCTTCAACCGGCCAGGGAGCTTTGTCGTTGTAAGTTAGCTCATCTACAATCGCTCCGTTTGAATCGAACAATCTAATTAACTCTCCATCACCTGATAAGCCAAAATCCATATCCCCAATTTTGTTTTGAACATCAGGAAAGAGTTCTCTGAACAGTGAATCATTTCTGGTAAGCACTAAATAACTATCAGCAGCAAGAATAGTCCCTGTCGGAAAAGTAAATTTATGCTCATCATCAGAATCAGAAAAATACCATCCTGACATATCAATGTTCTGGTTTGAGTTGTTATAAAACTCAACCCAATCTTCCGGATCAAAATCGTCTGCTGATCTGTAATTGATCTCATTTATCACAATACCGGTAGAGCTGATCTCATTTCTCCTGAAGTGAGCGGTAAGTGAAGTATTCTCTGTAATCGAAACAGCTTTCGACTTTTCTGAACCACTCAGTGCCCCACTCCATCCAATAAAGGTATATCCCGGATTTGCTACAGCTTTCACATTAGCCGGAACAGAATTATAAATAAGCCCATATTCCAGTTCGTCGGATCGTATTCCTTCTATATAAACTTGCCCGGCTTCTGCAGGTGCTACAATGGTCTCTAAACTGTTCAGTCTTGTCAGATCAAAATGATCCATTAAATGCATTTTTGCATAATCTTTTCTTTCACTGATGAACTCCTCTATCACACCAAGATGTTTTTCCCAATCCATGTTTCTACCAAGTCGGAATGATTTAGTCCATCTGTCCATATGACGTGGGATCTCAGATTCGATCAGACTCGCCGTACTGTCAATAAAACTCATCATTCTTGAGGCTTCAAAAGTAGTATGAATATGCATACTGTAGCGCTGGATGAACTTATTTTTGAAATCCTGATTCTTGAGTAAGTTTCTAAATAGAAAAGTAGCCCACATAGGATTTTCGTACTCTGTGTTAGATGTTGAAGTCAATTTCTGTAACATATTGGTATCATAAGTACCTCTTGAGTGGCTTCCCATCGACATATCCACATCATATAAAAGCCATTTCCATTTTCCGTCAGGAGTTTGAGGTCTCCAGAAAATGATATTGTTGGCCGGCCAATCTCCGTTTGCCCAATAGATCTGAGCAATTTGATAATCAATGTACTGATCGATATCCATTTGCTCTGATACCCAATCATAATTTTCGGGTAGGCTGATGTCATTGCTTCCGATAAAATCGATCATTGCATCATAATGATCTGAACTGCCTTCTTTAACATTTGCACTCCCGGAAAGTATATCTAACTCGTTCTCATCAAAGCCATAATTGGACTCAATGAAATCTTCATTCTGCTTTTCTCTAAGCATGTGAATTCCCCAATAATCGCCGTTGATGAATACAGATACCGGCTTAAAAGCTTGATATCCCAGGTCCATACGGTTTCTTACCATTGATTGAGTCGCTGCATTTCTGATCATAGCCCGATGCCAATCCTGACCACCACTTCTTAGAGCAAGTCGATCAAAGGAAGTGATCGGCTTATCTTCGAACACCTGATACTCGAGTTTAGAAGTTCCGTACTCACTTCGGAAATAAATATCTAATGACTTTTGGTTGTACAAACGAGTACATCCTCCTCCAATTTTGATTCCTGCATTTACTGCAAATCCTTCTTCTCGGTTTTTCTCAAAAAGCTCAAGTCTTGCCGGTCGCTCCCAATCCTGATTCCAGTTTTTTGGAGGTTCTGGAAATCTAGTACAATACCCAAGAATACCATTGGTTCCCTCCACATAAATGCCACGTTCGTTGGAAAAAAGATTATCAGGATCTGTTGTGATTGAGAATACAGGAAGCTCTGTTCCTTCATCTAAAAAATAAGCTCGATACACTAAATTGGTGTCCATAAAATCGGGTGAAAAAGTCGCAACTCTTAAGACCTTGGTTTCGTAAATGATCAGCGAATCCTGCCAAACAGGATCTGTTGTATCAGGGACTGAACCATCAAGCGTGTAGTAAGCTTTTAAGGTATCTGGGAATGTCTGAATCGTTATTTTCAAAGAATCGTTATAGAATCCACTGGCTGGGTCTATCGTGACACTTTGAGCATTTATAATTTGAACATTGAAAAGAACTATAAGCCAAACTATAAGTTTGGTAGAGAGGTCAGTTTTATTTCTCATTGATGTTTACCTTACGAAGGTCCCTAATAATTTCTGCTGATCAGTTATTTATTCATTAAATATATAAAACAAATGTATACAAACGACTTCTATATACAAGGCTTTACATCTGCCAAGAAAACTATCCACGAATTAGTAGACAGTATTGATGATCAGACTTTTAATATCCCGCCTGCTGAAGATAAATGGTGTATAGGAGAAATTATTAGTCACCTCATCAAAACAAATACAGAATATCTGGTTGTACTTGAGAATAAAATTCTTGGTGATACTTCAGGACTTAAAAAAGGAAGTGGCCCATATAAGCATCCGTTTCACTTGCGTTGGTTTATAAAAATTGTAAGTCCTGAATATAAAAAAGCGATGCCTACCATTCCTCCATTTGAACCTAAAGCCGTAAAAGATCTGGATAAGGCTGAGTTGCTTTCAGAGTTTGATGCTATTCAGGACAGATATTTAAAACTCCTCGATAAAGTGAGTACTGAAAACCTTCATCTTGGGAAGACCAAAGTGGGCAATCCTATTTATCCTCTTTTTAAAATGAGTTTGAGTGCCTGTTTTGCAGTAAATGAATCGCATCAAAGAAGACACTTTCAGCAGATTGAAGAAATTTTAGCTCAATCCTGACGTTTTCTCTTTTTCTCCGGATATTTGTCGTAGGGAAACAGAAAAAGTCCATATGGCTCATGACCTTTTTTTCCTGCATCCTGATGGTGACGTTGATGAGCTCTGCGCACTAATTTCATAAACCAGTTATCACTTTTAAAAGGCATGAACCTTTTGTGTGTGAATAAGTCATGGATTATGAAATAAAGTAAGCCATATAAAGCGATTCCCAACCCTGTTCCAAAAGCGGGTGAAGTAAACATGGTATCCACTCCTATGATGATCAACCACATTGAAATTCCTGCAAAAGCAATTGAGAAAATATCGTTCATCTCAAATAGCCTATGATTAGGGGTATGATGAGATTCATGAATTTTCCAAAGTACGCCATGGAAAAGCCAACGGTGCACACAATATGAAACGACTTCCATTCCAGTAAAACCCAATAAGATATAGACTGTTAATAGCATTTAGAGTATTTCTAGTTTCTTATTTCTAACAAATCAACTTCCCGAAAATATCATTCAAACTACAAAACCGCGACAGATTTCGAAAATAACTGCGACAACTAATACTAAGATAGTTAATTCACTTAAGTAGCTTCAATTGCATAAACATCTACAATTTTGCTGGAAGCCTGATCTTGTACATATAGAACGTCGAAGCTTTTTGTAATTCCCTTATATTCAAAACTTAACTTCGTTTCTAGTGAGGGTTTGTCCGATTTAAGAACCTTTATCTTTATAAACAATCTTGCAGAAGCATATTTGTCAAAAAAGTTTTCTATCACTTTTTGATTTAATTTTGATGCATATACATCACTTTCAAACCTGTCCTTCCAATCTACTGCATCCTTCCAATCTAAGTTTTCATCTAGTATTTGAAAGTCAAAATCTCTTATAGAGATAAGCTTGTCGCTAAAAAAGACCTCGTCATTAAATGTATCTCCTTCTAAATTCGTAGAATAAACCTTTATTAATTCAGAATCCGAAACTTCATTTAATGATTTGGGCTGATCTAATTCAGCTAAATTATACTCTCTTCTCCTTCCGTTCGATGTTGTTAAAACTGCCTCATCTAAATCTAAAAGTCTTATTTCGAAGTAGAAATCACGGTATAACGTCAGAGAAACGTCGATCATTTTTGAAAAATCTACAGGAACATTCACACTATGTCCAGAGGTGATTTCTACCTCAGTATAAATATACTCTTGTGTTGTTGATAAAACTGTTGAAACTGTAGGCTCGTGTGCCCAGTATTTTGTAAATCCGGATTCTCTGTCATCTGCATCTCTTACATAAACTATGAGCTCTGCTATTGCTATATCATATGTACCAACAGAACCGTTTAAGTATACATTGCCTTCAAAGTTAAATGTTGGAAGACCATATCCTGAAGCAACTCTTGTCCTTATTTGATGAAGTTTTGTTGTGCTTTCTTTGAAAATTACTCCATTAAAATCTTCGAATTGAAAAGGAGGATCTATAGATCCCGATTCTAATTCCCAGTCCTCAAGAACAGTATAATCTTCATTCCATTTACTAAAATCTGAATTAAGGATTTGAAAATTATCATTATTGTTTTTTACTGTTCGGTTAAACTCATATATACCGTTCAATGTAGATCTCTTGCTGTCTTCTAATACTGTTGGTGTAGATAAAGGACGTGCAGAGCTTGAACTGGTGATCGTTCCATTAAGAGCAATTTCGAAGGTTAGGGTTTCGTCTCTAAAAGCATACTCCCGGATATACCATTTACCATTTTCTTGATAAATAAAGGCTTTAAAAACAGTTAAAAAAGCTGATAATAGGTCGTAATAGCTTGCGTTTGGACTCCTGTCCAAAATAGTTTGAAAACTAGTTCGCATGCTGCTAGGGCTGTAATCATTCGTGAGTATATTTGCCCCAGTAATGTTTATTAAAATGTTAATTGGTAACTCAAAACCAATAGAGTCTAAAGCTCCTCTTAGAAAGGTATCAATAGTCGTAAATCCACTGATCGCATTTGTAGTTTTTTTAAGCAACTCAATGCCATCATGGAACTTAAGATCATACGCATTATCACGTAAATTATATGAGCTAAACTGTGGAACGGGGACATAAAAACCTTGAAATATCAGCGTACTATTTTCAGTAATTTTTATCATGAATGTTTTATCGCCACTACCATTAAACCAATCCAAAATATCTTCTGAATTGCTAAAAAAACGAACTGTAACGTCTGAAGGAAAATGAAATTTAGTTAAATCAGGTTTATTAATTCCTTTTCTATGAAAATGATTTAAAACTTCAAATTTAAGAGGAAGTGTAAATGTTTTATTTCCATCATAAAACAAGGTATATGTGAATGCACCTGCGCTGTATTCTCCTACTTCTGTTAATGCCATCAGCTCCGTCCAATGCTTTTTTCAGTTTCCAAAAACTCATCATATTCCTCTCTAAATTCAGTCAGCACCAATTTAGATTCAAGCTTCAAAGACTCCAGTTTAGAAGTCTGCTTTTCAATAGCCGCTATAAGTTCATCATTATTCGAATTGGACTCATTCACCCTAACAGTAGGTATATCTACCATTATATTTAATGGCGTTGTATCTGAAATTGGAGAAGACAAAACTCTTTGAGAAATGCTAGGAATAGATCTTCTTCCTACTTTACCTCCGCGCTCGAAAGAGCTGTTGTTATTTATGATTTCAGAGCTTACAAAACGCTCAATCTTTCTTGCTGTTGCTACACTTGTATTTATTTTTTGTAATGTTTTAGGAGCAGCATTTGAGCTTTCTCTGTTTGTAATAAATTCATCCTTTTCTGCTTCAATCAGAGTGCCTCCGTCACGGTGTCTTTTCCCTCCAATTTTACCACCTTGTTCAAACTTTGG
>DEXK01000013.1:0-372907 GCA_002364085.1 Balneolaceae bacterium UBA3186
CTCCTTCGGAGCCGTCGATTTCATTACGTTCTTGCTCCGCCAATAATTCTAAAGGTCGGTGTAGTTGGAAGCTTTTTCTGGGATTACAATAAAAAAGCCCGACTCAACTTAATGAACCGGGCTTTGAGAAAAAGAATAATTATCCTTTAAAAGGATGGTACTACATCATTTCGATACAGAGTATCAAGTAGTGTAACTGCTACCATCAGAATAAAGAATGCAAATGCCCCAATAAGAAGCATGGAGTTAAATTTGGTGTCCCAGTACAGGTTCATGAAGAAAGCGCAAACTAAGAATGCTTTTCCGAATGCAACCGTAAGTGCTACAACAACATCAAAAGGAGCCGGAATTTCTACATAAGAAAGTCCAACTGTTAAGATGGTGAGGAGAGTTAATGCAATACCGATCGCCCAAAGTTGACCGGCAGATGAAACGTGATGTTCGTGATGATTGTGTTCGCTCATTGTTTTGTCCTCAGATAATATCATTCAATTAAGTAAAGTAGCGGGAATAGGAAGATCCAGATCACATCAACCAAGTGCCAATACAGACCAACCATTTCAACCGGAGTGTAATACTCGCTGCCAAATTCATTTTTCTTTGCGCGGATATATATCCAGATCATCAAGCCAATACCAACAATAATGTGAATGGCGTGAATCCCTGTCATTACATAATAGATGCTAAAGAATACGTGAGCTAGCGGGTGATCGATTCCTTCATAAGTATACAATTCTGCACCCGGCCAGATTCCAATATGCAGCTTGTGAGAGTACTCAAAATATTTGATCAGCAAGAAAACACAAGCTAATGCAATAGTGATCAAAAGATTGATCTGTAATCCTTTGATTTGATTTTTTTGAGCAGACCGAATAGCCATCGCAACCGTTAAACTACTACCAATAAGAACCAGTGTGTTAACAGCTCCCCAAACAGTGTTTAATTCTGTTGCAGCTTGTGTAAATAGATCCGGGTACCAAGCTCTGAATACGATGTAAGCACAAAATAAACCGCCAAAGAATAAGATCTCATTAACGATAAATACCCACATCCCCATTTTTGCTGCATCAAACTGCTGATCAGAGTCCACAAAGTGGTGCTGAAGATGAGCAGGATGTGCCTGTGAATGATTTGACATTTAGATTTCCGTGTGTGTTTTATTAGTTAATTTCTTTTTTTAGCCTAAACTGTAGTTTTTCCACTGCTCGCGTTCCTTATCAACAACTTCTTTAGCTGTTTCAGAATCATGACCATTTGTGTCTACTGCTAATCCTAACTGGAATTCTTCCATCGGCTGGTGGTAGTCGTAAGGACCATGAATTACTACCGGAGTATGATCAAAGTTGTGGAAGTCAGGTGGTGATGTTGCCTGCCATTCCAATCCACGGCTTCCCCAAGGGTTTGCCGGAGATTTTGCTCCTTTGAATAAAGAATGCATCAGGTAATAAAGGATGATCAGGAATCCAACGCCCAACAGGTAAGAACCAATTGTTGAAGTTTGGTGGAAAGCTGTGAATTGATCTACATAATTATAATATCTTCTCGGCATTCCTTGTGCTCCCATCACAAACTGGGGAAGGAAGGTCACGTTGAATCCAACAAAAATGAATACAGAAGCTATTTTAGCAAGCTTTTCATTGTACAGTTTACCGGTCATTTTTGGCCACCAGAAATGTAATCCTGCAAGCAGTGCGATCAGTGTTCCACCCATCATAACATAGTGGAAGTGAGCAACTACGTAGTATGTATCATGCAAGTGAATGTCTACTGAAAGAGCACCAAGCATAATTCCTGTAAATCCGCCAATGGAAAATAAGAACAGGAATATAAATACATAGATCATAGGCGTATCCATTTTAATGGAGCCTTTATATAAGGTCGCGATCCAGTTAAAGATCTTGATACCTGTTGGGATACCTACTAAGAAAGTCAGGAATGAGAAAACTGTAGTAGCTACTGCAGATTGTCCTGAAGTAAACATGTGGTGTCCCCAAACAAGGAAACCGATGAATGCAATTGCTAAAGAAGAAAGTGCAATCGCCCAATAACCAAATACTGTTTTCTTAGAAAATGTTGAGATCACTTCTGAGATAATTCCGAATCCCGGTACGATCATGATATATACAGCAGGGTGGGAGTAGAACCAGAAGAAATGCTGGAACAGAACCGGATCACCACCAAGAGCTGGATCAAAAATTCCAAAACCTAACCATCTTTCCATTGTTAAAAGAAGAACTGTGATCGCAAGTACCGGAGTTGCCAATACCTGAATGATGGAAGTAGCATACAGTGCCCATACATTCAAAGGAAGTTTTCCCCAGGTAATTCCCGGAGCTCTCATTTTGTGGATGGTTGTAATAAAGTTAGTTCCCGTCAGGATAGAGGAGAAACCAAGTATAAATACCCCCATGGTTACCCAAATTACACTACTGGAGGATTCTGTACTATATGGAGTGTAGAATGTCCAACCTGTGTCTAAACCATGTTGAGCTAATGCAATAAAAGTAAAAATTGCACCGGCTACATAGATGTAAAAACTGGCAAGGTTCAGTTTTGGGAAGGCTACGTCCTTTGCACCAAGCTGCATCGGCATAATAAAGTTACCTAATGCTGCAGGAATAGAAGGAACCAGCACGAAGAATACCATAATGGCACCGTGCAGGGTAAATAACTGATTGTATGTGTCTGCTTCAATAAAAGTTTTAGCAGGGGTCATCAATTCAGTTCTAAGTAGAAGCGCTAATGCTCCACCAACTGCAAAAAAGATAGCTACGGCAACCAAATACATGATTCCGATCTTCTTATGATCTACAGTTGTCATCCATGCCCAAACACCTTTTTCATCAGTCAGATAGGTATTTGTTGGATTGTCAGCTGGTTTAAAGCGCTGAACTTTTAGAGTTTTTGTATTTGATACTTCAGCAGTTGCCATATCACTTAAGCGTTTTTAGATATTCGATGATATTGGTGATTTCTTCGTCAGAGATTCTTCCTTCATAAGGAGTCATCACGTTATCGTAGCTTTCTACGATCTTAGCACCGGGATTTAAAATTGATTCGCGCAGATAGTTTTCATCTACGGTTACGGTAGAACCATCCGTTAGCGTTTCTTCGCTTCCCCAAAGTCCTTTGAAAGAAGGTCCGATCAATCGGGAACCGTCATCAGAGTGACAAGTAGTACAACCCTGAAGCTGAACCAACTGCTCTCCTTGTTCAACAGGTGTTCCTGAAACTCCGCCACCATTCTTTTCAAGCCAAGTTTGGAAATCTTCTTCTGTATGCACGATTACTTTTGCAAGCATATCAGAGTGATCTGTTCCACAATATTCGGTACAGAAAACCTGAGATTCTCCAACTTCATTGGCTTCAAACCAAACATATGTGTATCGGCCAGGTACAACATCATGTTTTACACGATAATCGGGTACAAAGAAAGAGTGAAGTACATCTGAAGATTGAAGAACAATTTTGACAGGGCGATCAACAGGTACATGAATTTCGTTAAGAGTTTGAGCTCCGTTATTGTACTTAACACTCCAGTTCCATTTAAAGCCTGTTACTTGGATTTCATAAGCATTATCAGGAACAGATTTAAGGTTTAACCAACCGGTGTATCCCCAGCCAAAAATCACAAAACAAATCAGAAGCGGAACCACTGACCATGTAATTTCCAGAGTATTGTTATGAGTAATTACCGGAGTTTCATCATCTTCAGATCTTCTGCGATATTTGATCGCAAAATAAATGAGAGCGATAGTGATCCCGATCAAAAGAACGAGACTCACTTCATTGATAAAATGAAACAAGGCATCGGTGCTGTCGGCTGTAGGCGATTTCGCCTCAGGAAGCATGAATTCGAACAGTCTGTCCATTAGTTATAGTCGAAGTTTTGTGATTGTTTTTTACGTCTTTCCCGTACCCAAAAAAGGGTGAGAAATATACCGAGAATTATTAGAGTAGCCAAGCCCCCAATCTTCATAATATTCATGGCAACCGGCACATAGCTGTTAGAATCAGGATCGTATTGATAACAGTACATTAGAATTTTATCAACAGTACTGCCAATTTTACCATCGGCTGACTCGAACAAAGCATTTCGTGTATCAAATTCGTTGTATTTAATGCCGTAAAGATAGCGAGTGATCTTTCCTTCAGGACTCAGCATAATAATTGCAGCACTGTGCGCATATTCTCCGGTTCCCTGAACTTCATTGTATTTGAAGCCTACAGCATCAATTACTTTGTCGATCTGGGCTTGTTTACCGGTTAAAAAGTACCAGCCTTCTTCAGCATTTGTATTAGTAAGTTTGTTGATGTACTTACTACGATATTCTTTTGCCATGTTGTGGTCTTCCAGTGGGTCAATACTGAACGATATAACCAAGTAGTCTTTTCCTGGTTTCCATGCCAGTTCATCAACTACATCAATTACACCGTCAACAACTAAACCACAAAGCATTGGGCATTCATAATAGAGTGGATTCAGAATTACAGGCTTTCCTTCTTCGAGTAAATCGCCTAAACGAATGCTGTCACCCTCAACGGTGGAAAATTTTGCATCAAGAGGAATAAAATCTCCGAGTTTTTCCTCGATGCCTACGTCTTGCAGCGCTTGCGAAGTACCCGTATTACTACTCTGGGCAAAACTCCGTGAAGGAAGTTGAAGCACTGCAGACAAAATACATGCTAACAGTGCAAAGCGTGTCATAAATTAGTTTTCAGCTATTTTATTAATAGCTTGATCAATTGGTATTCTGTAAGTTCCGTTTTCCAGATCTACAACACCATAGCTATTCAGCGTTTCCGCATCTTTAGCTTTCAATTCTTTTATTTGTGAATACTGACTATTTACAGAAGCTTCGTTTTGAGCATCAAACCAGCTGGCTTGAGCAAACTGTATCAATCCATAAATAATTACTATTACCAGGCCTGTTCCAAAAGTAGTCCAGAAGAAAAGTTTGTTATAATTCAGATCATCATTATGAACACCATGAGCAACTGCGGCAACTAATATATCATCTTCGGTTTCAAGATTAACATTTTCTCCGGAAGCATGATGATGCCCACTGTGAGAGCCTGCACCTTCTCCAAAAAGGTTAGCTGAGTTTTTTTTCAGGGCGGTTACCCATTCAATGACTTCATCTTTTGTAACGCCTTTCTTTTTTGCGAAATCTTCTAGTTCGCCCACAGGAAGAGCGATGGCTTCAAGAGCTGTTTGTGCTTTAAATTCTGCGCTGTGCTTAGTCGACATAGATCAGCAATTAATGATGATAAGATTTTGATAAACATTCGTCCATTTTAGGATCGTTTTGCGGAATCATACTTTCTTTCTTGAACTTACTAAAGAACAAACCAAAGAACATTCCACCCAATCCTAAAAAGGTTGCGATATCAATCCAGCTGAAATGAAGACCATGAGCATCTCCTGCATGGTTTGCCGGCATTGAGATCCAATGAATTTCTAAAAAGTGCATAACCAGAACAATTACGGAAACTAATCCCAACATGAAGCGGCTACGCTTAGCTTCTCTGTTTATAAGAAGTAAAAATGGTAATGCGAAACGGAATATCAGCAATCCATAAGCGATATATTGATAACCGCCTTCCAGTCTGTTATAGAACCAAAGTGTTTCTTCCGGAAGGTTAGCATAATAGATCAGTAAAAACTGACTGAATGCGATGTATGCATAGAATACAGTAAAAGCAAAGAACCATGCACCAAGATCGTAAATATGTACTTGCTTGATAGTGTCTTTCAAAATTCCTTGTCTCTGAAGGAAGAAGACCAACAAGATCATTACAGGCCAGAATGCCTGGAAGTTGATGGCAAAGAAATACACACCAAACATTGTTGAGAACCAGTGTGGATCAAGCGACATCAACCAATCAAAACCCGCAAAAGCAACAGAAAGAGCAAACAACGGAATACCGGGAGCACTGATCTTTCTCATTAGAGTAGTCATGCCCCAATCGCTGGTTTTGTCCATCTCAACAGAAGCTTTGTACAGCTTGTGACCTAACCAACCCCAGATCGCAAAGTAGATAACCTGACGAACGATGAAGAAAGTCTGATTCAGATAAGCTGATTTCCCGTAAACGATTTTATCGAACTCTTCACTTGCTTTGTCATAAAGTGCAGGATCTGTCCAGTGATAAAGAGTCTGCATTCCTAAAAGAACAGGAATAAAGAAAATAGCCCAAACCCAGATGTTTGAAGAAAATACTTCAAAAAAGCGTTTAAAAACGGTTCCCCAACTGGCTTTTGTAATATGGTGCAGCATTACAGTGATCAATGCTGAAAGGGTAATGCCTGCGAAAAAGGTAAAACTTACGATATAAGAAAAGAAAAACTGATCAGGTTGTAAGAAATAACCGATAAAACTGGCGATCAATCCTGCAAATCCAAGTCCAAATGCAGCACGTGGTATCATGCTGTTTTGCGGGAATTCGAGAGACTCTGTAATAGTTGGCTTATGACTCATTGTAATGTATTAAGCTATTTTCTTAGTTATCACTCAGTGATTTTATGTATAGAACCAGTGATTCAATTTCTGTGGTTGACAAGTAATCGAAAGGAGCCATAAATCCGTTTTCGTATCCTTCCATTTTTTTGGCTGCAGGATTTATAATTGACTCGCGAATATAATCTTCATCTTTATTGATAGTGATTGCTTCACCTTCGGCGTTGACTCCTTGAGTAGTAGTTCCTAAAATTCCTTTCCAAGTTGGGCCAATTCCTCCATCTGAACCATCAGCGCTATGACAAGTTCCACAAGCATACTGTCCAACTAGTTGCTCACCCATTTGTACAGAAGCTTCAGCTTCCTTTTCAGGTTTGCGGGCTTCGGCAAGAGCAGCTAAACGCTCTTGTTCAGCTTTATATTCATTTTGTAGCTCATTTACATCAACATCATAGTCGTTGATCTCATCTTCACTAACATTTTGACTAGCCTGAAGTGCTCTGATGTAAGCTACAATTGCCCATCGGTCTTCAACTTTAATTTGAGTTGCGTAAGAAGGCATTGTTCTCACGCCATTATAGATAGCAGAATAGATTTCTCCGTCCGGAGCTTCTCTTAAACGATCCTGATGGTAAGTAGGAGCCGGAACATAACCGTAGTTTCCGGTCATGATAATTCCATCACCTGCACCGGTTCCACCGTGACATACTGAACAATATACATCGTAACGCTCTTGTCCTCTGTAAAGCAATTCTTTAGTAACTTCAACAGGGATGTCGGCGATCCACTCTCCGTTTGCGTCAGTACCTTCGTAGTAAGCCACATCAGATTTTAACAATCCACGAGCTATGGTTCCTTCCACAGGTTGACGCATAGAGCGCTTGTCTTCGAAAAACTTGTTTACTTCCTGAGCTTCCATTCTGGGTTGCTGATCCATGTTCATGTTAGGATGAACAGGAGGTTTTTCAGAAATCTGCCCACGGCATGAAGCAAAAACCAAAGCAGCTCCACTTAAACAAGCCATTTTAAGGATATTCTTAGCGGTCATTAAAGAAGTTATTTCATTCTTGTTAGTCATATACTTCCTCTATATGTGTTGCTCCGGCTTCTTTAAGCAATTCTTTCACTTTTTCTGTTTCGAAAAGAGAGTCTTCAGCTTCAATACAAATGAAGAAGCCGTCGTCAGTAGCTTTTTTAAATCGGTCAACGTTAAAAAGAGGGTTATTCAATTTCGGAAGTCCATTTAGGAAGAACATTCCAAATACAGCACCAAATGCTGAAAGTAATACTGTTAATTCGAACGTGATCGGAACCCATGCAGGCGCATTGAAAAAAGGTTTACCACTGATATTCATCGGATAATCCATTACAGCCATGAAATACATCATGGTCAGCGCTCCACAAAATCCTACAAGACCATGACCAATTACAATCCAGCCCAGTTTAGATTTCTTTAGGTTCATTGCCTTATCAATTCCGTGAATAGGAAAAGGGCTGTAAGTATCAAATTTACTGTAACCTGATTTCACTGTTAAAGCAGCTACATCATATAGAGCTTTCGGATTCCGGAATTCGCCCAGAATGCCATGCAACTTTGGTTGCTCTTCGATTTTCTTTTTAGCTGGTGCACTCATTATTTATGCCTCCACAGCTTTAGGAGTTGGAATTTCAACTTTAGGAGCTTGATAGTCATGATTCTCATCATAATTGTGCGGATCGGCCTGCGGAATTACCATTTTAACTTCTGCAAGAGCGATCATCGGTAAAAATCTTAAGAACAACAGGAACATCGTAAAGAATAATCCAAAGGTTCCTACATAAGTGAGAACATCCCAAATGGTTGGGGAGTAATAATCCCAGGAAGATGGAAGGTAATCATTTGCGAGTGATGTAACCGTAATTACAAATCGCTCGAACCACATACCGATGTTTACCACAATCGAGATGAAGAAAGTAAATCCAACGCTTCTTCTTAGCTTCTTGAACCAGAAGAATTGAGGAGATAACACGTTACAAGTCATCATAGCCCAGTATGCCCATGCATAAGGACCGGTTGCTCTCAATAAGAAAATTGCTTTTTCGTACTCAACGCCACTATACCATGCAATAAAGAACTCCATCATGTATGCAAAACCAACCATTGAACCCGTAACCATAATTACAATGTTCATTTTCTCCATGTGGTCGTCTGTCATGATGTCTTTCATGCAGTAGATCTTTCTGGCAACGATCATCAGCGTTAATACCATCGCAAAACCGGAGAAAATTGCACCGGCAACGAAATAAGGAGGGAAAATAGTGGTGTGCCATCCCGGAATAAGTGAAACGGCGAAGTCAAAGGATACAATAGTGTGTACAGAAAGTACAAGAGGCGTTGCTAATCCGGCCAAGATCATATACGCTTTTTCATAATTCCACCAGTGACGGTTACTTCCTGTCCAGCCTAAAGAAAAGATTCCGTAAGCGTATTTTCTGATCTTATCAGTAGCTCTGTCGCGAATAGTTGCTAAATCAGGCACTAAACCAACATACCAGAATAAGAAGGAAACTGTGAAATAGGTAGAAACAGCAAACACATCCCAAAGAAGGGGAGAGTTAAAGTTTGGCCACATTGCCATTTGGTTAGGAACCGGGAATACCCAGTAAATAACCCAAATACGCCCAACGTGAATGGCAGGAAAAACCCCGGCACACATTACGGCGAAAATAGTCATTGCTTCAGAGAAACGGTTAATGGCAGTACGCCAATCCTGTCTGAAAAGGAATAATACAGCAGAAATCAAGGTTCCTGCGTGACCGATACCAACCCACCAAACAAAGTTGATGATTGCCCAACCCCAACCTACAGGGTTATTTAGTCCCCAGACTCCGGTTCCTTCCCAGATTAGGTATCCTACTGCAATTCCAAGTACGGCGAGCAAAGCATTTGCTCCAATCATTGCCAGATACCAACCTTTTGGAGTTGGTCTTAAGTTTATATCAGTAACCAATCGTGTGAGGCTGGCAAAATCATGATCGCCTTTCACAAGAGCGGGTTCCGGTACGTAATCGTATTTACTCATGTTTGGAATTATTCCTGATTAAATTCTTATGCCAAAACTGGGTTTGGGTTTCTTAATTTAGCTATATATGAAGTTCTTGGGCGTGTATTCAGTTCTTCAAGCATCTGATAATTACGCTCATTTCTCTTCATTTTAGCAACTTCACTATTTTCGTTGGTCAAATCACCAAAGTAGATCGCATCTGCAGGACAAGCTTGCTGACAAGCCGTTTTAACAGCACCTTCAGCAGGTTTTGGAGAACCTGTTTCGATCTTAGCGTCTATTTTAGCTCTGTTAACTCTTTGAACACAGTATGTACATTTCTCCATAACTCCACGGAAACGTACGGTTACTTCCGGATTCATCGCCATTTGGATAATATCAGGCTCTGCTCCGGTTGTTAAAAACTCTTTAGGGAAGTTGAAGAAGTTGAATCTACGAACTTTGTAAGGACAGTTATTTGCACAATAACGAGTACCAATACAACGGTTGTAGGTCATCTGATTCATTCCGTCTTCACTGTGCGTGGTTGCCGCAACAGGACAAACCTGCTCACAAGGAGCCATTTCACAATGCATACACGGAACCGGTTGATGAGCTGTCATTGGAGCATCAGCATCTTCGCCTACATAATATCTGTCGGTACGAATCCAGTGCATCTCGCGACCGCGATTCACTTCTTTTTTACCGATTACAGGGATATTGTTTTCAGATTGGCAAGCAATCACACAAACACCACAACCAAAACAGGAGTTAAGGTCAATAGCCATTCCCCATTGTGGTTCAGAATCCGGATATGTTTGCTCATCAAACAGTGAAATCGGCACATCTTCGCCTTTTTCAGCAGCTTCTTTCATACCAGGTACTTCATAAGTATGGTAGCTTTTGAAAGAAGCGTAGTCTGGGTTCGATTTATATTCTTCTAAAGTTGCCATTCTGTAAAGATCACGACCTTCAAGGCTGTGGTGATCCTGAACACAAGCTATTTCATAAGTATCGCTTGTTTTACTAACAGAACCTTCAGATACAAAATGATTACCAACTAAAGGATATGTATCAACTCCACCGGTTGTATAGTCGATGTAACGGTTGGCAACACGGCCAATTCCGTCACGTCCGTATCCAACGGTAAGTGAAATACTGTTATCAGCATGTCCCGGTTGGATCCACGCGGCGATCTTAATAGTCTGTCCGTTTGATGTGATCTCTACCACATCTTCATTTTCCACACCTAATTGCTTAGCTGTAGCAGGACTCATTGCGGCTACGTTATCCCAAGTGATCTTAGTCATTGGGTCAGGAAGTTCCTGCAACCATGCGATGTTTGCAAAACGACCATCATATAAAGTAGAATCAGCTCTTACTGTAATTTCAATTCCTGAAATTGCATTGTCTTTGCCGGTGTCAGGTCTGAAACTGCTTGAAATGCGAACGTTAGCTTTGTTAAATCCTGAATTAGTATCAACTCCATCATGCAGGAGTTGAGCCCACTTAGATTTAAAACCTGAGCTGTAAATATTTTTCCAAGTATTTTGAACAAGATCGTATCCGGATGTCATTTCTCCGTTCACAATGATGTTCAAAGTCTCGATGTCACTAAGACCGTTATATAAAGGCTGGATCTGAGGCTGAATTACTGAGCGGACACCACCATAAGAATGACCGTCGCTCCATGATTCTAAATAAAAAGCCTTATTAATATGCCATGAAGCCTTTTTCGAAGTTTCATCTACATAATCAGAAAGATGAATCACTTCTTCAACATTGCTTAGTGCACTTTCAAAATCTTTGTTTTGCGCTGAGAATACAGGATTCGTTCCAAGCATTACAACAGTGTCATAACCACCGTTTTTCATTTTTTCAACAGTAGCGTTGAAAGCAGATGCGGACTCTTCATCCAGATGAGGAACTTCAAGGTAATTTACAGTATTACCGTCATTGCCTAACGCTTTATTGATTGCAGCTACAACTGCATGTGCGTTAGCAGAGTGATTGTTTCCAACAGAAACAACAGATTCGCCTCGGTTAGCTACCAATTCATCAGCAAGAGCAGAAATCCACTCATGGTCACTGAATTGATTAGAATAACCACTAAAAGCATTCAATCCTGATACTCTGCCTGACAGAGCAGCAGCAAGTGCATGAGCAAAAGCGTCAATTTCACTGGCTTTTAATCTCAGGCGGTGATCAGCATAAGAACCGGTTAAAGAATATCCGTTCTCAACAGCGTAGATTCTACTCATGGAATCGTTAGTGCTGGTAACTTTACGAGCAGCACTGATCTGCTTTCCGTATTCCACACTGTTAGGATGTGTACCATTTAGTACATCATCATCAAGAGAAACAAAAACGTTTGCTTTAGAGAAATCGTAATGAGCACGAAGTCTTCTGCCAAATGCCTTTTGAGTTCCTTCCAGAGCATTTGATTCGCCGAATGGTTCATAAGTAACCCAATCAGCATTATTGAATTTATTTAAAGCCTGAGCTTTCAGTCCCAATAAAGTAGGAGAGGAGCTTGCTTCTGAAATAAAGGCAATATTTTTGCTTGTATCAGCGAAGTGCTTCTTAGCAAAATCAACAAAATCGTTTACAGTAGAATCAGTGCCTTTTCTTAAAACTTTCTTTGATCTGTCCGGATCATACATTCCTAAAACAGAAGCCTGATGGAAGATACTTGTTCCTCCGCGGCTACCGGGATGCATGTCATTTCCTTCAACTTTTGTAGGGCGACCTTCATGGTTCTCAACTACAAGTCCGGTTAAACTTCCCTGAAAAGGCATTGCGGAAGCATAAAACAAGGGTACACCAGGTACGATGTCTTCCGGTTGTTTAGAATATGGTAATATTTTTTGAACAGGACGGCGTGCAAAGTCACAGCTTGCCAGTAATACAGCAGAACCCATAATTGCAAGAAATCCACGACGTGAAAATCCATCTGACAACTCTGAAGCATTTTCAGGGAACTCACGCTCAACAAATTTTTGATATTCCTGGTTCTTAGCTAGTTCGTTTAAGCTTTTCCAGTAAGTGTTTTGTTTAACTTCGCTCATTAGATGATGTATAAAGTTCTAAAATCCGTAATTAGTAGTGGCAGCCCTGACAATATTGAGGAGGACTTACGTTATTTTTCTTCACCAACTCTGCGCCTAGTTCAGCTTGGTTCTCAGCTTTGTATCCCATAGTAGTAACTTCTTCTACAGGTCTTAATACTTTTTCAGGTTCACGGTGGCAATCTAAACACCATCCCATACTTAAAGGCTCTGCCTGATATACAACTTCCATTTTATCAACTCGTCCGTGGCAACTTTCACATCCAACACCAACTGTAACGTGTGCAGCGTGATTGAAATACGCATAATCTGCTAAGTTATGAACACGTACCCATTCAACAGGTTGTCCGGTTTCCCAGCTTTCTCTGATGGGAGCGAGTTTTTCGCTGTCGGTTTTAACCTGATTGTGGCAATTCATACAAGTTTGGGTTGCCGGAATATTTGCCTGCTTAGAATCAAACACATTGGTGTGGCAGTATTGGCAATCCAGCCCGAGTTTATCAACGTGTAATTTGTGACTATAAGGAACCGGCTGTTCAGGAGCGTATCCTACATCGGTGTAGCTTGGAGAGAAAAAGTACCATACTGAAAAGATCAGAGCGTTTGCAACAACGATAAGACCGATCAAAATTTTTCGAGGAACTTGATTTGTCCACTTGGGGAAAATCTGCGCCATAAAGATTGCTTAATTTAGTTAGCGGAACATTGCTTAATTACCTTTAATTGAAGCGCCGCAAATCTACCGATATTTTCCATCTATATGAAGTCAGGAATGGATAGAACCTTCTATTTAAAACTGTTCTAAATAAAAAGAGCGCCGATTCAAACCGTAGCTTTATCAAAGCATCAAAAGATACTATACATTTGTTAAAGTTTCCTGAAGAAATTCAGAAATAAGAAAGAAATGTTGGGTAAAAAATTTCTAGTGAAGTTTTAACTGAGAAAAGAGTTGGATACTATTGACTTGTAGTATTATGCAAAATTGAAATCCATATCAGTTAGTTGGGTATCTCAAATCAAAATTTCCTTCTTATTCTTTTAATGTATTTGTGTTCGTAAGAGAATGAATTTTTATTCCTGACTTGTGCCAACTGCTACAATATTTTCTTTTGGTGAAAAAGCTGCATTCGTAATAATTTCGACAAATATATGTGCTAATATGTTTTCTGTTTTCAAGATCGAGTAGATACAATTCGGAAGCGTGACCAGCTTTGATGGGTATACATTAACTGTAATTTAGGTTACGAACCAGAAATCCATTTTCCGAGGACATGTTTACAGTAACGTAAGCGGAATCAGTTTGAGCAAAGGCAAAATAAGGGCAAATGAATAGACTAAGCGCTGATAAGATCAATTTTTTCATAAAAGCAAAGGTATAAAGTTCTTTATTTAATACATACTTAATGATCAAATCAACCCTCTGGCTTTCAATTCCAGATATTTGTTGATCGCATTCACGGATAATTCTTTGGGGGGAGTGAGGATAGTATGAATGCCTCTTTGATTGAGTGCTTTCACGATCTGGCGCTTTTCATAACTGAATTTTTCTGCTATAGTTTTGGTGTAGATATCTTCAATGGTTTTTGAGTCTTGCTCTATCAAAGATGTCATCTCTGTATTTTCAAAGAACACTACAACCAATAAATGATCTGCTGCCAATCTTTGTAAATAGGGGAGTTGTCGTTCCATTCCCGAATAGGTTTCAAAATTGGTATAAAGAAGAACTAAGCTTCTTTGATTGAGGTGTGTTCGCAGGCTTACCAACATTCTTTGAAAATCTGATTCCAAAAAATTAGTTTTCAGATTATACAAAGCTTCTTGAATTTTCCGAATGTGTGTTCTTTTCTTTTCAGGTTTTACAACTACAGATTGTTTATTGGAAAAGGTGATCAACCCGGCTTTATCTTCTTTGATCAATGAAATATTTGAAATCACCAAGCTTGTATTAATGGCATATTCAAGTAAGCTTAATCCATCAAAAGGAAGCTTCATTACGCGTCCCATATCGATCACATTTACAACTTGTTGGGATCGCTCGTCCTGATATTGATTGATCATCAAAGAGTTGGCTCGTGCAGTTGCTTTCCAGTTTAATGACCGTATATCATCGCCGCGTACATATTCTTTAATTTGATCAAACTCCATGGTGTGACCAAGTCTACGGATCTTTTTAACTCCGATATCAGTCAGCCGATTTGAAATAGCATACATCTCAAATTTTCTCATTTGTTTGAAAGATGGGAATACAGGTAGAATAGCTTGTTCAGAAAAAATAAAACGTCTGCTAAATAAGCCGATCTTTGTTTCTGCATATATTTTAAGCGCTCCAAATTCGAACTCACCTCTATCAGTTGGTCTTAATACATAGTTGAGTTTTTTGGAACCGTTAGGGTCGAGAGTGCTCTTGATCTTGAAATCTCTTACTTGAAACTGAATTGGGATCTCATCAATGATTGCCAGAGAAACCGGGAAATTATATTGGTTGGAGCACGTGATATAAATTTCATTATCATCACCATTAGACAGCTTTTTAGGCAGAAGGCGTTCAGCTTTAATTCCATCTTTTGAATACAAAAGCAATAAATCTGCTATGGAAGAAACACCCAGAATAATTAGTAGAATATCACCTATAGCCTGAATTGAACTATAGAAATAACCTAGCACATAGCTTGAACTTACCAGAGCTATGGACAGGAAAAACCTATTATTCAAAAATAAGCTTTTAATGAATTTCACTATCTGGGAACCTCAACTTTGTCTGCAAGTTGTTTAATGATCTGGTCAGGAATTATGCCCTCCATTTCCTTTTCAGGGGTAAGTGTAATTCTGTGCCGAAGTGTAGGTACTATGACCTGTTTAACATCTTCAGGAGTAATAAAATCTCGACCTCTCATGGCGGCCCATGCCTGAGCTGCTTTTAAAATAAATACAGATGCTCTTGGAGATGCTCCAATATAAATGGAACTTGAGTTCCTGGTTTGATGAACGATCTTAGCGATATATTCCATCAGTTCTTTTTCAACGTGGATCTCTGAAATAACTTTTCTTTGAGCATTCAGCTCTGTAGCACTTACAACGGCATTAAGTTGTTCAATTTCTGAAGCCAGTTTTCTTTTATAGCTTCCTTCAAGTATTAGAACTTCTTCTTCAACACTAGGATATCCAACATCGATCTTAAACAGAAAACGGTCCATTTGTGCTTCAGGAAGTCGGTAAGTACCTTCGTGTTCGATCGGATTTTGTGTAGCCACAACCAGAAATGGAGCTTCCATCTTGTAAGTATTTCCATCCACTGTTATTTGCTTTTCCTGCATCACTTCAAAAAGTGCAGATTGAGTTTTCGCGGGTGATCGATTTATCTCATCAATTAAAACCAGATTAGAAAAGATTGGACCTTTCTTAAATTCAAAGTCTGTGGTCTTTGTATTGAATACGCTTGTTCCGGTAATATCAGCAGGCATCAGATCAGGTGTAAACTGAATTCTTGAGAAACCGGTATCAAGTGTTTTTGCAAATAAACGAGCTGTTAATGTTTTGGCTACTCCGGGAACACCTTCCACCAGAATATGTCCGTCAGCTAATAAAGCACAGATCATGAGATCGATCATATTATCCTGACCAACGATGATCTTTTTGATCTCTGTGCGGATATTAGAGATCATATTTTGAAGTTCTGTCAGATCTAAACGACTTTCAAATGGAACTTCAGAGTTAGAAGAAGCTTCATTGTTTTCAGCTTCGGGATTTTCATTGTTTGTTATTTCTTCACTCATCGTTGCGAATTTTTATAAAAATTATCGATTTGCTCGGTTATGGACTGGAGCTCTTTATCGGTTACAACTTCTTTGGTTGAAAATAGTTCAATTCTATGGAAGAGTTCTTTGGTTTGTTCTTCCGGTATGCCGGATCTTTGAGATACTTTTTTGATCGTTTCTTCCGTCAGTTCATTTGTATCTATATTCAAATTTGTTCGGAGATAGTCTAAGAAGAAGGAATATTTTTTTTCAAACAGATCTTTATGGGATCCTTTATTCAAATGTAGGTTCCCAATAGTTCTGGCAAATTCAATACTGGTATTGGAAAGTGGTTTAATCTCCGGAATTGCTCTCTGCATCCGTTTACTTTTAAATAATAAATAAAGCACTAAACCAAGCAACGCCAAAAACCAAGCTCGTTTAAGGTTTGGTTTTGAAACAATAAACCTGAATGGAGAGGAAAAAGCTAGTTTTCCTGCTTTGTAGTATTCATCCCAGTAAGTATCATTTTCTGGGAGATAAGAAAGCGCCTTAAAAGCATAATCATATTTGTCGGGATTCTTCAGGAAGTAATTTGTAAAGACAAACGGGCTTGTGTGTAAAAAGAAAGCACCTTCACCATGCTCTATCTTAATAAAATTGATATTATCACGATTATCAGAACCAAGAATAACTGTTCGTGAAGTATCAAATTCAGAGAAGTAGACTTCATTAAGTGCAATTGGAAAGTCCCATCCGTTTGGATCTTCTAATTCCGGATTTACAAAATTAAGTGGTTTTTTAAGAAGAGAGTCGAGTGAGTTTGCGGATGGGTTTATAAAAGGAAATTGCTGGTTAAGCTTAAATCCAAGGGAATCTGCAAAACTGTTTTCCATTTTCCATGCAGATATGAAAACATGACTACCATAATTTACTTCATCCATTAATAACTGCGTTTCAAATTGATCCAAACTGAATTCTGAGTTGATGAAGATCCAGTTTTTTTGATCATAGTTTAACGGTGCCTCAAAAATTGGAAGTTGGTTTTCACGGATCTCATTAAATGGAAAAAGAACCGGAAGTTGTTCATTGAGGATATAAGCACCAAATGGCTTTTTATCAATGGATGAATAACTTTCGTTCCAGTCAATCGGCTTTGGTTGGATCAGCTGATATGAAATGGCAATGATGGTTAAAAAACCAAGTATATACAGGTATTTTTTTTCCTTTTTATTCATGAAGACAGTTCCTCCATGAGTTTTGAAAAAAGACTGTCAACTTTAGAATAGCCAGTTCGGTCTATTTCGAAATCACCATATTCAACAAATTCATAAAAGGCGGTAAGCTTACTGAATATTGGATTGATAGGATGATCTCCCAGCTCTCTTTCATAATCAAGGTTGGTTTTTTCGATCTTCCACTGAATGAGTTCTTTTTGATTCAAAAGTTTTAAAGTCATCAGGTACACAAAGCGTGTAGCTGCATGAAAATCAGAATTCCTTAAAGCTTTGTCTTTAAGCTCCTCCAAATTCATTTCGTCGATCTCTTCTTCTGATATCTGGAAAGAAATAGGTTTATCTGCATTCTTCCTGGAAAATACGGAAGAGAGACTTCCTTCCAGTAATTGATTCAGTAAGAGAATGACCACAATGGCTATAGAAATGATCAATACTGCTCTGAAAATAAAATTCCCTACTGGGTTCCCAATTATGGTAAAAAATAGTCTAAAGAGGAAAGATATGATCCTGCCAAAAAATGATGTTGGGGTTTCGAGCGCTTCGCCGTAGTTAAAATCAGGATCATTTAAATATCCTTCAATTGTTTCAGCATTAGCTTGCCGAACATCCACATAAGAAGAATCATATTCTAATGATTGAGGAACGTTTTGAGCGTTTTCCCCATAAATTAAGTTCTCTTCCGATTGAGAATAAACCGGGAGTGTACTCAAAAAAGAAATGAGCAGAAGAAGGAAAAACGAAGCAAAATTACTTTTATGAATCAATGCTTTAATCAGACAACCCTTCAATTTTAGAACGTAAGTTTCCGCCTTCTTTTCGTTCATCTATGTTATAAAAGTGCAGTGCAAATGCGATGTGCATAGCAGCGTAGAAAGCCGTGGTAATAACCGAACCAAATGCTGTAAGAATTGATATAATTGTAGAAAAGACTCCGGAGTCAGACCCAACCAAGCCGCCATCAAAGGCAAAAGCGTAAATCAAGCCAATTGGAAGACCAACTGCAAGACTTGAAAAATAGATCATTATATATATCACGATCAGTAGACCAAAAGTGATCCACCAAAAACCTTTAGAAACCTCCCATGACCTTCTCATTGAATCGAAAATATCTTTCTCTTCAAGGATAAAAGCCGCAGGTGTAAAACTCAGTTTTATGCCAATGAAGATGCCCGGAATAATAAACAGAAGAGCTCCAATTGATATGCATATATAGATAATGATAAATAATAAAGCCATCCACATAACCAATGGTAGAATACCATCCATAATTTGATCAAGTTCGGTTTCTTTACCTGAAGAAGTAAGTTTGAAATGTTTTAACGTTATCACTGAAAGAGCAGATAGAGCAGTTATCGAAATAAAAATATTCAAAAAATATTCCCACCCAAAGAGACCACCGAAGTTATCAGAGCCAGATTCAATTGCCATAATGGAATTAAATAAGTTGGTAGAATATTCCTGAAGTATAAAAGCCTGGACTACATAAAACGGGATTACAAAGTAGAGAAGCGGCTTGGCCAGAGACTTAAAATTTTGTCTGATATAAAGAAAAGTATCAGATAAGATACCGCCAAGATCTCTTGGTTTTTTGTAACTGAAATTACTCATGTTTTTTCCTGTTTAGATAAATACGAGTTGGTAGATAAAAATAATAACCAATTATGAATGTGAAAGATGTCAGAATTATAAATAAACTCAAGGTAAGTGGCATCTCTGTGTATCGGGTAACAAAACTTTCTAAAAATCCTGCCATTATGAATATAGGAACCAAACTTATCAGCATTTTTAAACCCTCTTTTGCACCTTTTGTAAAAGCAGTTATTCTTTTATAGGTGCCGGGGAATACAAAGCTGTTACCTAATACAAAGCCGGCAGCGCCTGCAATTGCTATCGCGCTAAGTTCCAAAGCACCGTGAATGAAAATAACTAACATGGATTCGGAAAGAAGGTCGTACCCGCTAAAAAAGGTAATGAATGTACCAACCATTACTCCATTTTTCAATAAGTGGTATGCAGTTCCAAGAGCTGTAAATATACCGAAGGCAAAAACTATAAAAGAAACCCGGATATTATTAAATGTGATTTGAAAGAACATATTGAGTTGGCTATGCATTTTATAGATCGCAAGAGGATCCTGATTCTCAATATTTGTCATGGTTAGGTTTACGTATCCGTCACCCAGAATCAAACGGGCAAAAGACGGGTCATTCGATTGTGAGATAATTCCTACTGCACAGAAAAAAATGAAAACACCAAAAGCGATACTAAGTTCTTTCAGTTTATAAGAAAACAATACAGGTATTTCTTGTGTCCAAAAAGTAATTACACGACCGGATTTCTCTTTTTTATTTTTATAGATCTTGTTATGAGCCTGAATTGATAGGTCATTCAGATACAAAGCCGTCTTACTGTTTGGATAGAGACTTTGAGCGAATGCCAAGTCGTTATTCAATTCAATATATAGATCGGCCAACTGATCAGAAGAGCTTTTTGTATTTTTTTTAAGCAACTCCTCGAAGTTCTTCCATTTATCAGCATTTTTTCTCAGGAAAGTAACTTCGCGCATGAATTTTTTTTGGGATATTTCTATGGTGTGTTGAAATCGTGTATCTTCGCTAAAATACTATCTTTTTATTAACAATTAATAATGAATTTTAATGAGTAAAGTTGGCATTGAAACCTCTCAGCATGTACAATTAAATTATAACCCTGCCGAAGTGGGTGACAGGATCATTGCTCATTTTATAGATGGTGTTATAATTGTAGCTTACTATTTTATTGCATTTATAGCATTCGGACTTATTAGTTCTACATTTCAAGGGTCATCAGAATTTTGGGGTAATCAGGAATGGATACTAATTGCAGTGTTGGCCATCCCAGTATTTTTTTACCATTTGATCTTTGAAGTTGTATGGAATGGAAAATCGTTTGGTAAATGGATGATGGGATTGCAAGTAGTAATGTTGGATGGTAGTAGTCCGTCATTCGGAAATTACTTAATTCGCTGGATGCTTAGATTATTGGAGGTATCATTTACGAATGGAATACTGGCATTTATTACAGTTTTAATTAATGGAAAAGGTCAGAGGCTTGGAGACATTGCTGCTAAGACCTGTGTGATCAAGACAAGGAAAAAAGTTAAGTTGAGCGATACCATCTACTCTGAGATAGAAGAAGATTATGAAGTTACTTTTGATCAGGTGTTAACTTTATCGGATGAAGAAATTACTACAATAAGAGAAGTATTGGGTTCCAAAAAAGATTACGAATACAACACTTGGTTTGTGATGGTTCAAAGAACGGCTAACATCATACAAACTAAATTGGGGATCCAAAAAGCTGATCTCAAAGCAGATGATTTTCTACGAAAAATTATAGCAGACTACAATCACTTGCATGGTTCTTGATAAATATTTAGACAGGAAATGAATTATGGGAACTAATGCACTTCAGTATTGAATATTCATTATTCGATATTCGATATTGTACCTAAACCAGTCTGTCTATGAAAACTGCTACCCAAACAAGAGGCAGGTAAGCAATTGAAGCAAACATCAACTTGCGAGAATTTTCTTTTGTTCTTTCATTAAGGAATTTAATGCTATAGTAAAGAAACCCGGTAGCGAGTAGTAAACTAAGAACAAGAAAGATCATTCCTGAGATTCCCATCACAAACATAGCAATTGAAACGGGATAAAGAAGAATGGTACAAACTAAAGACCAAAGAGAAGTTTTACATCCGGTCTCATCATTTTTTGGTAGCATTTTAAATCCGGCGCCAAAATAATCGTCTTTTAAACTCCAGGCGATTGCCATAACGTGCGGTACCTGCCACAGAAAAACAATTCCGAACAAGAGCCACATCCCCGGATTTTCAATAGTTCCGGACGCTGCTGCCCAACCACCAACGGGAGGTAATGCACCGGGAACTGCACCGATCACGATATTGAAAGCAGAAACCTGCTTCATGGGTGTGTAAGCTATTAAATAGATAAATGTAGTTGCAAAGGAAATAGCTCCGGCTAATGGATTAACCAATATGAACAGGTAAACGAGTCCCGAAAAAATTAAGATCAATGAGAAAAACATTCCGGAAGAAGCCGCAATACGATTGTCTGGAAGTGGACGTTTCGCAGTTCGTTTCATCAAACCGTCAAGTCGGCGCTCCATAAATTGGTTGTATGCTCCGGTTCCGGCAGCGATCATATATGTTCCGATGATCGCGTGGATCATCAATATGAAATTGAACGAACTGCCACTGCCTAACACAAAGCCTACCAACATACTAGCCAAAACCGCCAGTGTAATACCGGGTTTGGTAAGCTGATGATAATCAGAAATTACATCTGTGAACGAACGTTCGACCTGAATTTTTTCTTCAATAGAACTCATAGAAAAACAGAAAATATTGAAATTTTTAGCATTCAAAGTTAATCATTTTCAAAGAGTATTGTTACCTTTAAATATGAAATTAAATTCCTTTCAAAAGACAGCGATAACTACCGTTTTTGCAACATTGTTTCTGATACTGGTTGGAGGCTTGGTTAGAGCAGCCGGAGCCGGACTTGGATGTCCGGATTGGCCCAAATGTTTCGGTATGTGGATTCCGCCAACAAATATAGCTGATCTTCCTTCTCAATTTGATGCAAGTCAGTTTAACGTTATAAAAACGTGGATAGAATACGTAAATCGTTTGGTTGGCGCAGTAATTGGTTTATTGATCATTGCTACTTTTTTAAGGTCGTTCAAGTACCGAAAATCAGAGCCCTCCGTTTTTTACAGCTCAGCTGTTGCCTTTATACTGGTGCTCTTTCAAGGTTGGTTAGGTGGGCAAGTAGTAGCAACAGGCTTGAGCGAATGGCTCATTACTGTTCACATGATTGTTGCAATGATCATAGTAAACGTACTTCTTTATGCAGCGTTTAAAGCTTCAGAAAATTTGATTCAGCTTCAAATAGATCGATCTCTGCAAAAAAAATTATGGAATATCGGTCTTGTTCTTTTGGTTCTATCTACCATTCAAATGGTCTTGGGAACACAAGTTCGCGAGCAAATTGATGTGATAAAAGAAGTAGATTCGGCTTTGGTACCTCCACGTTCTACATGGATAGGAATGCTAGGAGAGATATTTGAAATTCACCGAACGTTCTCATGGGCACTTGTTATTTCCGGCGCTTATTTAGGATTTATACTTTGGAAGGAAGAAGTTGTGGGACAACTTAAGTTAGTGGGAATTGTAAATGTCGTGTTAATATTTGCGCAAGTTTTAATAGGAGTGGGGCTGGCTTATATGGACGTCCCTAGAGTGCTGCAGGTTCTCCATCTTGTTGGAATTGCCCTTATGATCTGTTTGCAGTTCTTGATGTTGTTAATGACTCGAAAAAATAAAACAGAATCAGTTTAAAGTTTTTCTAACAGATCGTTTAGGAATACTTTTACCTCATTCAGGTCTTTTCTTACGTCGGATGGTATCTCTGTTGAAGAAACAGATTCGGGCTCTTTTTCCTTTTTGAGTACTTTCTTTACACCGGCAGATGTATATTTTTTTTCCTCAAGCAGCTCTTTGATCTTGAATATGAGTTCAACTTCTTCTTCTTTATAAGCTCTGTTTCCGGCACTGTTTTTCTTGGGATTAAGTTCACTGTAATTTTTTTCCCAACTTCTTAAAACATGTGGAGCAAGTCCGGTGAGCTTGCTAACTTCGCCCATCGAGTAATACAATTTTTTCATAGTGGGTATAAAGTGTATTTTGTCATCTTTAATTCACCAAAGAAAATCATTTCTGAACTATTTTAAAAGAACGCATTTTGGAAAATTCAAAAGAAAGCCCTGAAGTTGATATAAGTATAGTAGTTCCTTTATATAATGAAGAGGAATCTTTAGCAGAGTTAACAACAGCTATTGAGGATTCAATTTCAGCAACATATTCGTACGAAGTTATTTTTGTGGATGACGGCTCTACGGATACTTCTTTTCAAGTGATCAAAGATCTTGCTTCAAAACATGAGCAAGTAAGAGGAATTAGTTTTGGTCATAATTACGGGAAAAGTGTAGCGTTACAGGCCGGTTTCGAGGAAGTAAGAGGCAAGTATGTTGTTACGATGGATGCTGATCTTCAGGATGACCCCAACGAAGTTCCCGAAATGATCCAGATGCTTAAAGATGGTTTGGATATGGTAAGTGGGTGGAAAAAAGAACGCTTTGATCCAATTTCAAAAACTGTTCCATCAAAGTTTTTTAATTATGTAACACGTAAAGCTGCAGGGATTCATCTACATGATTTTAACTGTGGGCTAAAAGCTTATAAACGTGAGGTTATCGATAATATTTATTTGTACGGAGAACTCCATCGATACATTCCTATGTTGGCAAAGAAGGAGGGGTTTGCAAGAATCGGGGAAAAGATCGTAAAGCATCATCCAAGAAAATATGGTACTACAAAATTCGGTTTATCTCGTTTTATAAATGGGTTTCTTGATCTTATAACAATTCTTTTTGTACAGCGCTATTTCCAAAAACCAATGCACTTTTTCGGTACTTTCGGAATTGTACTGTTATTTCTAGGTACAGGAATAAATGCATATTTGGCAGTATTACGATTATTTCTAAATCAGGGTATTGGAGACAGACCTCTGCTTTTTCTTGGTATTCTACTGATGGTACTAGGTATTCAATTACTTTCTACCGGATTGATAGGAGAACTCATTAACATCAATCATGTGAAAAAGCAGAAGCCTAAGATTCGGGAGATGGTATAACAGGCGCTTCAGAACCAAACTTTGCATACCAACTAATGTACAGATAGCAAAGGATAGGAATGATAAATGCAGCTTGTAAGGTCCAGGTATCAGCAAAGAAACCAAATAGTGGTGGAATAAAGGCTCCACCTACAATTGCAGTACAAAGAATACCAGATCCTTGAGCGGTATGTTTTCCAAGTTTTTTAATTGCCAACGTAAAGATGGTTGGAAACATAATAGAGTTAAAAAGTCCGATGCAGAGTACAGTCCAGACAGCGAGTAACCCGGAAGAATTCATTGTGATAAATAATAACCCAACATTAATTAACCCATACAATGCAAGCAGTTTTGATGGTTTGATAATTAGTTGTAAACCCGAGCCTATAAATCGACCAACCATAGCTCCACCCCAGTAAAGTGCTACAAAAGAACCTGCGAGTTGAGCTGGTGTTGCCTGATCGATTCCTGTTCCGGAAAGTAGTTCTGCAAGTCCGGGCATAAATCCGCTGTTCCTAATCAGCTCAACGATATCAAGCGTCAGAAAATAGTTGACCATATAGCTACCAATAGTTACTTCAGCGCCTACATAAACAAATATACCAACTGCGCCCAACATAAGATGTCGGGTTTTTAAAGCAATTTTATAACTGCCATTTTTGTCTTCATCGCCTTCCAGAATCTTGGGAAGCTTTATAACTGCAAAAATTATGGCTAACAAAATGATCACTCCGGCCAGAATCAGAAATGGACTTTGTACAGCCGCAGCTTCTGCTACATAATAAGCTTCCTGTTCTGATGAAGATAGATTTGAAACTTCCTTTGAACTCAAAACACTGCTGCTCAATATAAAAGCGGCACTGACCAATGGTGCTATAAATGTTCCGAGAGAGTTAAAAGCTTGCGATAAATTTAACCGGCTTGAAGCAGAACTTTCGGGACCCAAAGCGGCAACGTATGGATTTGCTGCAACCTGTAAAATGGTAATGCCACCTGCTAGTACAAACATTGCTAAAAGAAAAACTCCAAATATTCTGAAATCAGCAGCGGGGTAAAACAAAAAACAACCCAATCCCATTGTAAGTAGTCCGATCACTACTCCTTTTTTGTATCCAATTTTGGAAATGATCTTCCCTCCGGGAATCGAAAATACAGCGTAGGCCGTAAAGAAAGCGAACTGAACCAATCCTGCTTCAAAATAGCTAAGCTCAAAAACATCTTTTAATCTGGGAATAAGAGCATCAACTAAAACAGTGATAAATCCCCACATAAAAAAGAGGGTAGTAACAATGATAAATGCGGAGCGATTGGTATTATTGGTTGTACTCATCAGGGAATAAATTCTTATTTCAGGATTTTCAAGTTCCAGAAAGTACTCACTAAAGTTATTTCAACAAAGTCATCTTTTTGATCATAACCCGGTCATCAAATTTCAATCTGTAAAAATATACGCCACTTGATAGGGAAGAAGCATCAAACTGAATTGAATGTGTTCCTGCTGATTGTCTATTACTGACTAAAGAGGCTAATTTTTGTCCCAATAAAGAATACACTTCAAGTGTGACCTCACCTGAGTTTGGTAGTGAATAAGAAATTATTGTTACAGGATTGAATGGATTTGGATAATTCTGAGATAAACTGAAATCCTGTGGTTTTTCATCAAATTTATCTATTGAAACAGGAGTATCGCCGGTTGCAGTATTTATGGATTTTGGTTGTATAGTCATTGAAAAGCCGTCAGAAAAAGTAACCAATAGCTCTGCTGCAGATGGATTGTAAGCAACATAGGTAAGGAACCCTTCTTTATCCAGAAAGACAGAGTAAGATGGCGTGTCAGCAAAAATATTCATTACCGGAGTTCCCATCTTTTTCATGTTGTATAGCCAGTGCAAAGTATGTGCTCTGGATTCTCCATCAAAAGGTTGATAATTAGGATCAGCTAAATAATAGCTCAAAGCAAGATCGGGATCAGCCAGTGCCAGATATTCCCAAAAAACATCTTTCCAAATAGTAGGTTGGCCACCTCGTTCAGCAACAACCTCATTATAGTTTTCTACTACATAGTCAGAGTTTCTTCCCAAATACATAGAAGCACTGGTTATTGGAAGGATATTGATTCCATGAATAAATTCAGGTTCTCCACCAAACCATGTCCCGTGAACTCCTTTGCTTCCCCAAACAATTCCCAATGCTTTGTGGGGATAATTCTGAGGAAACACTTCATCTTCAACATCAAACCAGTATTGATCGATGGCAGTAGCTTCAGTTGTATAAAGAAAAATTCCAAGGTCGCGAATTTCCTTTTGATCGGTAGCTTGTCCCCAAAGGAAAGCTGCAGCAGCAAAATTCATAGATTCAGAACTGGATTCCTGATTGTTGCCATCTCCGAATGCACCGTGACCTGAAGCCCAGGAATGCCCGGCATAGATATCATGAGATCTTAAAAATGGGAATTGTGTATCGGTTCTGTCCCAGTTGTTGGCATCCTTGATAAGAAGATTTACCATGCCTCCCCAATTTTCCTGAGATGCCCAGCTGCTGTCATATTGAGCAATAGTTGCAGCGCTCATAACTGCATAACTTGCATGAAAATGGTGATCATTAATTTGATTATCAGCTCCAAATCCGGATGGATATCCTGTTAATACATCCCATTCGGCGTTGTAAGAATATTCCTGAGACCCCCCAGCTGTAAACCAATCTTCTAATCTGAATTTCAGCTGGTCTATAAAATGATCTCTTTCAGTTTTTGCTCCCAGTTGATCAGCAATATGAACCAGGTGAGAAAAGCGTCCCATCGCTTTACCATTTTCATAAGTAGGACCTACCGGTAATGATTCATTTGCCACTTGCTTTACAAAAGTAAGTAATTGAGATCGATCATAATCTCCCTGATCAGGAAGAGCGGGTAAAATCCCGGAAAACTTAAGTTCGGTCGAAAATACATTTCCTTGCTTAAGCTTCATTTCTCCTCTTGGAGAAGTATAAGAATAACCGGTTAGTTCATCGTCAGAATGCTTCCATTGGTGGAGGTATAGGGCGGTAAGAGTTTCGTTCACGTTACCATCAGCGCTGTCCACAAGTTCTGACTCATAAGTATAAGTGCTGGTTAGTTCGGAAGAAATTTCATCATAATTCCATTCTATCATGCTATTAGTGACATGAGCGTATGCATGTTTTTGGAAAAATTCTATTGTTGCCGTTTGGGAATCTGGTAGTAGGGCGACAGTTAGATAATCTTTGCCATTCAGAGAAGACTGAAAAGTTGATGAGCCTGACCAAGTAGAACCTGATGGAGCAAAAATTCCATAGTGTTTGCCATCTATAGTCAAACCTAAAACTTCATTTTGTCTGTACCATATGAAAGGAGTTTGTTGAGAGGCAACAATAGCATCCCCTCCGGTTATTTTAAAGAACACAAAGGGTAATCCATGCCCCAGAGTTGCTTCCAAAGATTTCGAGTCATTTTCCCAGCGAGCTGTAACGGTCCAGTCGCCATAGTCAGATGTTTTTGTTTCGGATGCGGTTAGTCCGTCAACGCCTACTCTAAGTTGAGGCGAAAATGGATAAATGTAATCTTCACCAGCTAAGAAAGAGTTTGTTGTATATCCAATCTGAAGTCCCGAGCTGATAGCCTTTGCATTTAAAGGATGCGCATATAGAATGCTGGAGTGGGCGTCATCAAAAAAAGGAAATATAAGACTACTCCAAAAATCATTAGTCTGAATAGGTTTAGAAAAATCAAGGCTTACTTTTGGCGAAAGATTTTGACCATGGACATTTTGTGGTCCCACAGCTGCGGCAGGTAACACAGTGCTGTAACTTCCTTTGCCGATGTTTACTGATTGAGCATTTACCATTGAGTTTATAATGGAAAAGGAGAGTAGAAAAAATACAGTAGTAAATCGTGCGTTTTTAAAAAGCTTAAACCGGGAAGTGGAGCGTAAATAGAAAAAAGACTTCATAAATTTTTATCCAATAATTAAGTGACTTTCTACCTCTTAAAACTCCATGACTTCTATAGTAATACTAAAGAGATAAAATTCTGTCTTTGATAGTTAAGGTCTCTAATAAATAAGCTAAATATTTGTGCACTTACCTTTATAAAGTATATACAACCGGTTTAAAATGAAGAGAGCTTTAAAATGAACTTGATTCTAAAAATCCACTCGTATTAAGAATAAAACCCATTTTAAATACCAGAAAAGCGCTTTTTTATTATCTGTATATACATTGTAAATATTGGAAATCTGTTCTACTGATTTTACACTCCAACAAATAAATGAAATAGTTGTCGTAAAAAATCAGGAACTGCTAAACACAAGCGCTAAATCCAAACAGTTATGAATATGAAAAAACCCATCTTGATTTTAACAATTTTGCTAGGTGTTACTACTTCAGTAATTGGTCAAGCTGAACAGGTAGTTGTCCAAAATACAGATGAGGGTTGGGAGCTACATGTAAATGGCGAACCGAAGGTAATAAATGGAATGAATTGGGATTATTTTCCAATAGGCACAAACTTCAACTATAGTTTATGGAATCAAACTCCTGAGTTTATCAAGCAAGCACTTGATGATGAGATGGCTTTGCTTCAAAATATGGGTGTAAATTCTATTCGTGTATACACGGGCATTCCTAAAGAATGGATCACTTACATCTATGAAACTTATGGTATCTATACCATGCTTAACCACTCTTTTGGTAGATACGGATTAACCATTGATGGAGTATGGCAACCCAATACAGACTATTCTGATCCACGTGTGAAAGCGCTTTTAATTGATGAGGTCACAGAACTAGTTCAAGAATATAAAGATACTCCGGGCTTACTGTTATTTCTTTTAGGAAACGAAAATAACTATGGACTTTTCTGGGATGGAGCAGAAACAGAAGATATTCCTATAGAAGATCGCAGATCTACAGTAAGAGCACGAGCTATGTACAAATTGTTCAACGAAGCAATTGTAGAGATGAAGAAAATTGACACAGGTCATCCGATAGCAATTTGTAACGGCGATTTACTGTTTATGGATATTATTGCCGAAGAAGTACCTGATGCTGATATCTTTGGTACAAACGTTTACAGAGGGCTCACTTTTACCGATCTGTTTGATAGAGTAGCTAATGAATATGGCAAGCCTGTGTTGCTTACAGAATTTGGGTCCGATGCTTTTAATGCAAGAACGGTACAGGAAGATCAAGCGGCCCAGGCTCGATATCAGCTTAATAACTGGAAAGCTATTTACGAAAATGTTGCAGGACTTGGTGGGGCAGACAACTCTCTAGGTGGATATACCTTTCAGTTTAGTGACGGATGGTGGAAATACGGACAAACAGTAAATTTGAGTATTCATGATGTAAATGCTTCCTGGGCAAACGGTGGTTATCAGTTTGATTTCCAGGAAGGCGAAAACAATATGAATGAAGAATGGTTTGGAATTACTGCAAAAGGTCCTACAAATTCTCAGGGATTTTATGAGCTGTTTCCAAGAGCAGCATACTACGTTCTTAAAGAAGTTCATCAGTTCGATCCTTATGAAGAAGGAGTAACCCAGAACAGGTTAAATCAATATTTCGGTGATATTTCACTGGGAGATGCACAATTGAAAGCCAGAGCCGATAAAGCAGCCTTGGAGGGTAAGTCAGGCGGAGCAATTAAACTCAGCAGATTTACAGCAGACTTCGAAACTTACAATACGGGTGGAACTTTAATCACCACTCCTAAAGACGCAGATGCCACAGCACAAGTGTACCCTAACAAGCAGGGTTTTGATCATATGCAGTCTATTTACTTCGGAATAGAAGCGAATCCTGCACCTAATGTTAGAGCTAATGTAGATTTCAATGTGTTAGGAAATGTTCCTCTGAACCCAATTGATGAGATTTTTTACGAAAACAGAGGTCGCCCGGTTCAACTTGAAGGCAGAGATGGCCTGATTACAGATGAGTCCATGAATAGGCTAGCTATCTACAGCTCAAGTTTTAACTGGGATCAGGAGTATTTCAATCTTACCGGGTTTTACAGAACAGGTCATTATCACTGGGCTTACGAAGGTGATTTCTTTGGATTGTATCCTGAAGCTAATTATGGACCTAATATCGATATATATAACGGAACAGCTCCGGCCGGAGTAGAAGTAGAAGGAAAGAAACAGTTTGATGGATTGAAGTTAGCGTTCGGACCGGAACTTTGGTGGGGTGCTAATCCAGCTTTCTTATTAAAGTATTCAAAAACTTACGGGAAGACAGATTTCACAGGAATCTTCCACGAAGATCTTGAGCAGCAGGGAACGGATGTGAATAGTTCTTTTGCAATTCCGCAGCCTAAAACACGTAGACTTTCACTTTATGCAGACAGAGAGTTTGGGAAAGTTGGCGTAGAAGTTGGAGGTTTATGGGCAGGACAACCACTAAACGGGCGTGAATTCCAACTGACTAGAAAGGAAGGCGACAGCACACGAGTGTATCAGGATGAGATCAAGCCAATGGATAACTTCGGTGGCAAGATAAAGTTCACATATACAGGCGGCACTTTTAATTGGTATGCTCAATCTGCAATCATGGGCTTAGTCGCTAACGGTGGTGCAGATCCAACAATTACATACACAGGATGGAGATTAAAAGATAGTGGGAGTGGTAACCAATATAATTTCCTTACAGGTTTTACTTATTCAATTGGAAACCTCCAGATAGCGCCGAATTTTTTATGGCAAAAACCAATCGAAGGACCAATTCCAAGTGATGTAGGTGCTCCCGGACGTCCACGAAATATTTTGGCAGATCCTTTCATAGTAAGATCTAACAGAGAACAAATAGCCGGCGAGATTCTGTTTACCTATGATCCTACTCCGGGCTCATTCTTTTATGAATGGAATAACGATATGATGGAAGATTCAAAATTTTCTGCAAGTCTTGGTTTTGTATATCGACACCTGCCAACAACACAGGATGCAGCAATAGGTATTCTACCGGATGGAAGAACATTGTTCCCGTTTGATGGAGCTCCACCTGCAAAAGATCTTATAGAAGTGAATGCACGAATTGTATCAAAACTAAACAGAGAAACAGGAATAATTGCACTTATTTACGGCGGGAATGCACAAGCAAATGGAAGTGACCCAAGAATGTTAGAAAGATTTGGCGCTGATGTACGAATGATAAGAAAAAAATTGATGCTGAATAGTTCAGTAAAAGTTAATGATTGGGGCCCTTACGATTATCACCGGGATTTCAATCTTACATATCCACTTCAGTTGATGGCAGATCTGTCAATGAGCTTAGGTAAACCGGATTGGTTCAATGTTCCGCAAACTCGATTAGGTGTAAGAGGGACGTTCAGAACGCTTAATGATTTTTCACCTCGCTATGCTCCGACCTACACTACAAATGATGCTGGGGAACGTGTTCCAGAGCCAACTGCACCAGGTTTTGATAATGGAACTGAGTGGCAAATCAGTACTTATATCCAAATCGACATAAGAAATTAATGAGAGGCAAAAAGATGAATACAATTACTACAAAAATTATGACAAAGGTTATTTTTTCAGGCTTATTGCTAATTTTAATTACAACAGGTTGCGAACGATCAGTAGATGGATTAGAAGAAGCCGAGCTGTCAAATAATCCGAATGTTTTTGTTGACGGATTTAGTGGAGGGTTAGAATACGCTGTATTTCAGGGAGCTGTTCTTAATGCTTTTCAAGTAGATACCGATGTTACATCTGATGGAATAGGTTCTTCTATGAGATTTGCAGTGCCGGATGTCAATGATCCCCGAGGGTCATACGCTGGTGGCACATTTTTTACTACAAGTCCAAGAGATCTTTCCGAGTATAATGCATTGACATTCTATGCAAAAGCAACTGAATCAGTACCGCTAGGAGTTGTTGGCTTTGGGAATGATCTTGATCAGAATAAATTTACCGCTGAGGTTACTGATTTCAGAGCTAACACAAACTGGAAGAAATATATTATTCCAATTCCCGATCCCTCTAAACTAACATCAGAAAAAGGAATGTTCTTCTACTCTTTTGGCCCAATAGATGGGAAGGGTTACACTGTTTGGATTGATGAAGTAAAATTTGAAAACTTAGGAACAATAGGTCAACCAAGATTCGAAATTCTTAATGGGGAAGATCAAACTACAAATACTTTTTCAGGTGTTACAACTTCGTTATCGGGCTTAAACTCGATCTATAATCTGGGTGATGGTACAGATCAATCCGTTAATTCAGCAGCGGCTTACTTTGAGTTTGCATCCAGCAATACTTCAACCGCCGAAGTTGATGAGCAGGGGAATGTATTAGTAGGTGCTCAGGGATCGGCTGTAATTACGGCTTCTGTTAGAGAGGTAGATGCTGATGGATCATTGACTGTAGAATCCCGTGGGACTTTTGTCTCGGCACCAACTCCAACAAGAGATGCTGCAAATGTAATTTCCATATTCAGCGATGCATATAATAATGTAGAAGTAGATTACTACAATGGCTTTTTTAATGGAGACGGACAAACTACTCAAGGAGGTACAGGGCCTGGTGGAGCTGATCTTATTGTAAATGGAAATGGAGTAATAAACTATACTCAACTGAACTTTGTAGGCATTGGTACATTTATGAATGTACCAAGTATTGATGCTACTGAAATGACACATCTTCATGTAGACATTAATGTAAATGAAGCAATACAGCCAGGTGACTTTATACGTTTGATACTTCTTAACTCCGTAGGTGATGGCGAGACATCGGGTTCATTCACCATCAATTCAAACATTTTACTGCAGAATACATGGCTAGGCTTAGATATTCCTCTAAGCAGTTTCAACGGACTAAATGATCGTTCTGAGATCGGATTAACGTTCTTCGTGTCTGATAATACCGTTTCAGATATTTTCGTAGACAACATTTACTTCTTCAAAAATTAAGCTTGGGGAATCAGGAAATTATGAAATCAATGCGATCACAAACAAAGTTAAAGAGATTAGCGATTTTGGTTTTACCACTGTTTCTGATTTTTGGATGTACTTCTACAGATGATGGTACAGACTGGCAATTGGTTTGGAGTGATGAATTTGATGGAGCTGAAGGAGCTACTTTGGATCAATCAAAATGGAATTTCGAAATTGGCAGAGGTCAGAACGGTTGGGGAAACAATGAGCTTCAATACTATACTGACCGATCAGAAAATGTTTCATTAGATAGAGATGGAAATCTTATAATTACGGCTCGGGAAGAAAATTTTGAAGGAGCTAATTATACATCAGCCAGAATAACGACACAGGACAAACTCGAAATTACATATGGTCGCATTGAAGCTCGCATAAAAACACCATTTGGACAAGGTTTGTGGCCTGCTTTTTGGTTACTAGGAACAAGCAATAGTGGAGAGATCTGGCCACAAATAGGAGAGATCGATGTGATGGAACTTCGCGGGCAACAGCCAACCAAAATTGCCAGTACGGCTCACGGACCCGGATACTCAGCCGGAAATGGTATTTCGGGTGATTACACTCTTTCAAATAGTCGTTTTGACACTGAGTTCCATGTTTTTGCAGCAGAATGGTTTACTGATAAAATCGACTTTTATGTAGATGGCTTTCTTCATCACACAGTTACAAAAGAACAAATTGAAAACGCAGGAAATGAGTGGGTCTATAATGATCCTTTCTTTCTGATACTGAATGTAGCTGTTGGGGGCAATTATGTAGGTTCACCAAATCAGACAACCAGGTTCCCACAAACTTTAATAATCGACTACGTGCGGGTTTATTCTGAATAAAATCTGAACGTTAATAGAAATCAATCATTAACCAACTAAATTCAACTATTTCTGTGTCAATTTCCCTTGAAAAGATAAATGAAGAATTCTGGTTTAAAATACCAAACCATGATTCAACGCGTCCATTTTTCATGAGCATAGTGAGTGATTCTAACCATTGGATGTTTATTTCAAGCAATGGAGGTCTTACAGCCGGAAGAAAAAACTCCGAATACGCATTGTTTCCATACTATACCGATGATAAGATCACTGATCTAGAAGACATCACAGGGAACAAAACTATTTTCCAGGTTGCTACTGAAGATGATATTAAGATCTGGGAGCCTTTTTCAGTTAGAAATGAGAGTAAGTTTAAAACGACCAGAAATTTATATAAAAATCGATTTGGCAATAAGATCATGTTTGAGGAGATCAATCATGATCTGGATTTGACATTCCGATATCAGTGGAATACCAGTAACCTGTACGGTTTTGTGAAAAGATCTACTTTGATCAATTCCGGTTCAAAAAACAGAAAAGTTACTGTTTTAGATGGCTTGCAAAACATAATGCCATTTGGCGTTAGCGCTGATCTGCAAACCAGAGCAAGTAATTTGGTGGATGCTTACAAAAGAAGTGAGCTTGTTAAAGATTCAGGCTTAGGAATTTTTGCCTTGAGTGCAATTATAGTTGATAAAGCAGAGCCAAGCGAAGCTCTGAAAGCAAATGCGGTTTGGTCATATGGATTAGAGAACGCCAAATATCTGCTTTCTTCAAAGCAATTAGATGAATTTAGAACCGGCAAAAGAATTCAGCAAGAGACAGATATAAAAGGCGAGAAAGGCGCTTATTTCATTGAATCTGAGATCGATCTGTCCAGAAATTCCGAGAAGAAATGGTCCTTTGTTGCAAATGTAAATCTGGATCACGCTCATGTAGCAAGGTTGAATCACCAAATCAAAAATGATTCAGGTTTAACCAAAGTGATAGATGAGGATATAGAACTTGGTACCCAAAAATTAAAGCAATTGGTGGCCGGCGCTGATGGGCTTCAACTTACCAGTGATGTCCTGAACGATACACGTCATTATTCAAATGTATTGTTCAATATAATGCGCGGGGGGACATTCGATGAAAATTACAAGATCGAAAAAAATGACTTTGTTGCGTATTTAAGAAAAGCCAGTAAGCAAGTAGTTGACAGGAATCCTGATTTCATAAACTCATTAAAAGACTCCTTTGTTAAAAATGAATTAAATCAATCGTTGGAAAATATTTCAGATGTTGATCTGATAAGACTTTCCAAAGAATACTTGCCACTGAAGTTCAGCCGAAGACATGGAGATCCTAGCAGACCATGGAATCAGTTTTCTATCAATACGCATAGTGAAATTGATGGATCAAAGATCTTAGACTACGAAGGAAACTGGAGAGACATTTTCCAAAATTGGGAAGCACTGGTTTACTCATACCCGGATTTTTTAGAAGGGATGATCTTCAAGTTTTTAAACGCAACCACTTTTGACGGCTACAATCCATATCGAGTTACTAAAGGTGGTTTTGATTGGGAAACCATAGAACCGGATGATCCTTGGTCTTACATAGGTTATTGGGGAGATCACCAGATAATCTATTTGTTGAAGTTCCTTGAGTTCTATGAGAAATATGATCCCAAAGCTTTAAAGACATTATTCGGAGAAGAAAGCTTTGTATACGCAAATGTTCCTTATCGTATTAAGTCTTACGAAGACATTGTTAAAGACCCAAAAGACACAATTGAGTTCGATGAAGAGTCAGACAAATCAATTCGTCAAAAAGTAGCAGAAAGAGGAGCTGACGGAGCCTTGCTTAGCAGTAAAAAAGAGGTAATTCACCATGTTAATTTTTTAGAGAAGATCCTTGCTACTGTATTAGCAAAAGTTTCCAACTTTATTCCCGAAGCCGGCATCTGGATGAACACTCAACGTCCTGAGTGGAATGATGCAAACAATGCTTTAGTAGGTAATGGTGTGTCAATGGTTACTCTCTATTATCTGAGAAGATTTTTGAAGTTCATAGAACCTGTTTTGGCAGACGTTGAATCGAATTCATATTCAGTTTCTGAAGAGTTAGCAAAATTATTTAACTCCATTAATGATGTACTGGTGAACAATCAGACATTATTAAACAGCTCTATCAGTGATTCAGAACGAAAAAAGATCACTGACAAGCTTGGACTTGCCGGTAGCGAATACAGAAATCAAATTTATGATCACGGTTTTAGTGGTGAGTCGGTTAAAATCGAATTAGATCAGATCAAAGGTTTCGTAACTACAGCGCTCCAATTTTTAGAGCACTCTATAGAAGCTAACCAAAGAGAAGACGACCTGTATCATGCCTATAACCTGATGAGCGTAGATGAAGACGAAATTTCTATTTCTCATTTGGATGAAATGCTTGAAGGTCAGGTTGCAGTGCTTAGTTCAGGTTATCTAAGCTCAAAAGACGAGCTTAAAGTTCTGGATGCACTCCGGGCTAGCGCGCTGTATCGGGATGATCAACAGAGCTATATCCTATACCCGAACAAAGAATTACCGGGTTTCCTCGAAAAAAATACTATTCCGAAAGAAGAAATAAGTAAGTCAGAACTTCTTAAAAAGCTTGAAGCGGATGGTAATCATCGAATCATAACAAAAGATGTTAATGGTGAATACCATTTTAATGGAAATTTCAGGAATGCCCGTGATCTCAAAAAGGGATTAGCTGACTTATCAGATAAATACAAATCATTAGTAGAAAAGGAAGAAAAACTAATCCTTGGAGTTTTTGAGAACGTATTTGATCACAAATCATTTACCGGCAGGTCAGGTACTTTCTTCGGATATGAAGGACTTGGGTCTATTTATTGGCACATGGTTTCTAAACTACACCTTGCAGTCTATGAAGTGTGTGAGAGAGCTGATGAATCTAATTCTGATAAAGATGTTGTAAAGAAACTTGCGAAACACTTCGATGAAATAGGAGAAGGCATTGGTGTTCACAAATCACCGGAATTATACGGAGCTTTTCCTACTGATCCATACTCACATACACCTGCACATCGTGGAGCTCAGCAACCGGGAATGACGGGACAGGTTAAGGAAGATATTTTGGTAAGAATCGGAGAACTGGGCATTGAGATCAAAGATGGAAGACTGAGTTTTGATCCATCATTTATGAAAAAAGAAGAGTTCTCAAAAGAAAAGAAATCATTCGATATGGTATCAGTAGATCAGAACGAATATAAGATCGAATTACCTGAAAACACCTTAGCATTTACTTGCTGTCAGGTTCCTGTGATCTACCGGATTTCTGACAAAAGTGGATTAGATGTAGAGCTAAGCGATGGATCTTCGAAAAGCTTCGAAACACCTGAGTTGGATGAAAATTTAGCAAGCGAGGTATTTGAAAGATCAGGAAGAGTAAAAAAGATCACTGTTTCAATACAAGAAAAAGATCTTCGATAAACCACACTCAGAAATAATAACCGTAAACAAATGACAAAACTATTAACTGTAATTACACTTCTGGCTTCATTGCTGTTGATGGCTTGCGGTAATAGAACGGATAAAAAAATGAGTTCAAAAAACATTTCAGCAAAAGAGATACTGGGAAATCCGGAATACCAGGCAATTTCATACAGTGGCTACAGAGAACTTTCCAGAGATGTAGTTCCTACAATAGTGGAATTAAAAGAAGACATGCTTTTGCTGGAAGCAATGGGAATCAAGATCATTAGAACTTATAACGTATATCTCGAAGCTGTTCCAAGATTGTTGGAGGCAATTTCTGAGCTGAAAAAAGAAGATCCCGAATTTGAGATGTATGTGATGATGGGTGCTTGGATCGATGCAAAAAATGCATGGACTGAAAAGCCTGATAGAATTCGTGATGAAGACAGCCCAAGAAACTCCAAAGAAATTGAAAGAGCTGCTAATTTAGCCAATAAATATCCTGACATCGTAAAGATCATTGCAGTTGGCAATGAAGCAATGGTTCATTGGCAGGAAGAGTACTGGGTAGAACCGGGAATTATTTTGCACTGGGTAAAGCATCTTCAAGATTTAAAGAAAGAAGGTAAACTCCCAAAAGATCTGTGGATCACAAGTTCAGACAATTTCGCTTCGTGGGGCGGTGGCGGTGAAGAATACCATAAAGAAGATTTGAATGAACTGATCAGATCTATAGACTACATTTCCATGCACACGTATCCGATGCATGACACTCACTACAATCCGGATTTCTGGGGAGTGAGGGATAATGAACTAAATCTTTCTGATGAAGAAAAGATCGAAGCCGCAATGCAACGATCATTGAACTATGCCACATCTCAATATCAAAGTGTAATCGATTACATGAAAAGTATCGGAGTCAATAAACCTGTACATATTGGAGAAACAGGATGGGCTACCGTATCAAATGGCTTTTATGGAAATAACGGATCCAAAGCGACTGATGAATTTAAAATGGGCCGCTATCACGATCTGATCAGATCATGGACAGATGAGAATAAAGTTTCTGTGTTCTATTTCGAAGCTTTTGATGAGAAGTGGAAAGATGCTCAGAATCAATTGGGGTCAGAAAATCATTTCGGATTAATAACCCTACAATCCGAAGCCAAGTATCCACTCTGGGAAATGGTGGATGCAGGAGTATTTGAAGGTTTAACCAGAGATGGAAAACCCATCACAAAAACATTCGGTGGGAATGTCGAAGAGTTGATGAAAACTGTAAAAGTGCCACCGACCAATGCGGAAATTCAAGCTAAGAAAAATCAGTAGAGCAGAATTATGAAAAAAATTACACAAAACATATTCCTGCTTTTAATGCTCACTGTAAGTTGCTCAAATACTGAAACTATGGACATTGAAGTATATGAAACATCGAAAGAAGGGAACAGCTTAACCAAATTAAATAGTTTTCCTGAAGCAGATAAAGTTGTGAACATTTCTATCAATCCTGACGAAACATTTCAGAAGATCACAGGCTTCGGAGGTTCTTTCACAGAAGCTTCTGCTTACTTATTGAATGAGTTAAGTCAGGAAAACAGAGATAAGATCATTGAAGCTTATTTCGGAGAATCCGGAGCAAAATATTCATTAACACGGACTCATATCAATTCGAGCGACTTCTCTTTGGGTAATTATTCTTATGCGTCTGTAAAGGATGATATGGAACTCGAGAATTTCTCAATTGAAGAAGACCGGGATGATATTATCCCGATGATCAAAGATGCGATGGAAGTGTCAAAAGATGGATTTAAGATCATTTCATCTCCATGGACTGCTCCACCATGGATGAAAGACAACAACGACTGGAAAGGCGGGAAACTGCTTCCAAAATACTATGATACATGGGCGCTGTTTTTCTCAAAATACTTAGATGCTTACAAACAGGAAGGCATTGACATCTGGGGAATTACCGTAGAAAATGAACCGCTTGGCAACGATAGTAACTGGGAGAGCATGCATTTTTCTCCTGAAGAACAAAACGAATTCGTGATCAATCATTTGGGTCCCCAATTAGAAAACGACGGACATGACATAGTTCTTCTGGGATACGATCAAAATCGTGATTCTGAAATGATCGAGTGGATTGATGCCATGTACGGTGATGAAGAAGCAAAAAAGTATTTCGATGGAGCTGCCGTGCATTGGTATGGAAGTACATACGATGTTTTTTCGGAAGCACTTCAGTATGCACACAATTCCGCACCGGATAAATATCTGATCCAAACCGAAGCAACTGCTGACGCTGAAGTTCCGGTATGGAAAGATGATAAATGGTATTGGAGCAAAGAGGCTACGGATTGGGGTTGGGACTGGGCTCCTGAAGACAAAAAATATTTACACCCCAAATATGCACCCGTTTACCGATATGCAAGGGATATGATCGGAACTTTGAATAATTGGGTAGATGGTTGGGTTGACTGGAACATGGTTCTGGACAGACAAGGTGGACCAAACTGGGCAAAGAACTGGTGTTTAGCTCCGGTTATTGTTGATCCCGAACAAGATGAAGTGTACTTCACGCCTTTGTATTACACAATGTCTCACTTCAGCAGATACATAAGACCCGGCGCGATGAGAATAAGTCATTCTCACGACGATGAAGAGATTTTATTGACAGCAGTTCAGAACCCGGATAAATCAGTTGTAGTAGTAATTCTAAACCAGAGTGAAGAAGCAAGAAGCTTCCAGTTGGATTTGAAAGGAAAGAAAGCAGAGTTCGCAATTAGTGGTAATGCAGTACAAACGGTAGTGATCAATTAAAAAATGAACAAAAGTTAATGGCTAATCAACAAGCATCAGTAAGAGGAAAAGTCCCTCTTTTACAAAAATCTGCATTTGGTGCAGGTCATTTGGTTCTCAATTTACTTCCCGGAGCATTGGGAGTATTTATGTTTTTCTTACTGACAGCATTTGGAATGAATCCTTTCTTGGCCGGTTTGTTAGGTGGGCTTCCTAGAATTTTTGATGCTCTTACAGACCCAATAATGGGTTTTATTTCTGATAATACTAAATCTAATTGGGGACGTAGAAGACCTTACATCTTTGTTGGTGCAATACTTAGTGGTCTGTTTTTCATCTTGCTATGGCAGCTGGATGAAACCAATTCTCAAACCTACAATTTTTGGTATTTCCTCATCATGTCTATGGTCTTTTTAGTTGGGAATACCATGTTTGCAACTCCTTTGATAGGTCTTGGTTATGAAATGACATCTGACTATAACGAGCGAACGCGACTAATGGCTTTTTCTCAAACGGTTGGACAAATAGCGTGGATGATAGTTCCATGGTTTTGGGTATTAATTGCTGATCCTGATTTATTTGAAAGCCAAGCAGTAGGAGTCAGACAATTATCGGTAGTTGTAGGAGTCATTTGCCTTCTTATGGGTTTATTACCGGCAATTTTCTGTAAGGGAATTGATGCTTCGAATATGGAGAATCGGAAAGAGATCAACTTTAAGTCGGCACTTTCTAATCTTAAAGATCTTTTTGTAAGTATTGTAGAAGTATCAAAGAACAAACCTTTTGTAAAGCTTTGCGCAGCTACATTTCTGGTATTTAACGGGTTTCAACTAGTTGCATCATTCAGTTACTTCATTATCGTGTTTTACATGTTTAACGGGGACTATGGTTTGGCAGGGAACTGGCCGGCTTGGTTCTCTACTATAACCGCAGTTACAACAGCTTTTCTGGTTATTCCAATAGTTTCCTGGATTTCAAATAAAATTGGAAAACGTAAAGCCTTCACAATCTCTACAGCACTTTCTATTGTAGGTTACATTTTGAAATGGTGGGGATTCAGCCCCGAAAATCCATGGTTAATTTTTATGCCTATTCCATTTATGGCATTTGGTCTTGGAGGGCTTTTCACACTCATGATGAGTATGACTGCAGATGTATGTGACTTAGATGAACTTGAAAATGGAATGCCGAGAAAAGAAGGCACATTTGGAGCCATTTATTGGTGGATGGTAAAGCTAGGTCAGGCATTGGCACTGGTTCTAGGTGGTCTGGTATTAGAACTGGTTGGTTTTGATCAGAATGCTGCGACTCAAACAGTAGCCACATTGACAAATTTAAGAATTGCAGATATAGCCATCCCTGCAATAACTGCTGGTTTAGCAATATGGGTTATGCATAGCTATGACCTAACAGAAGAACGAGCAAGAGAAATTCAGAACAAGTTAGTAGAAAGAAGAGGCGAGCTGTAAAAATTAATTTAGAGTAAAAGAAACATGTCATTAAGAAAAGAAAAATATCTCAAATATAAAGAATCAGATACAGTAGCTAAACTGGCTTATATCGATGAACTTTCAGGCGATGAGATTACACATTTGTTTTATGAAGTTTTAAATGACGGAATAAATGGGTTCTGCTTCAGTATGTATGAAGAGGGACAGAAACCGGGAGATATCATATCAAAAGATCAGATCCACCGGAGAATGCTTAAGCTGGAACCGCATACACAGGCAATTCGGTCTTTTTCGTGCACCGAAGGAAATGAGCTTGTTCCTATAGTGGCTAAAGAATTAGGGATGACTACTTTGGTAGGTGCCTGGCTGGGCAGTGATAAAGAGAAGAATAAAGAAGAGATCGATGGGTTGATCAAACTTGCGAAAGAGGGCTATGTAGATATAGCAGCTGTAGGAAATGAAGTGCTTTACAGAGACGATCTGACTGAAGAAGAGCTTATAGAATACATTCAATATGTCAAAAGTGAGTTGAAAGATATCCCCGTTGGATATGTAGACGCATATTACGAGTTCGTGGAAAGGCCGGCTATTACTGATCTGTGCGATGTGATTTTATGCAACTGCTATCCATATTGGGAAGGAACCAGCTTTCAAGATTCCTTTCAGCATATGAGACAAATGTATTATCAGGCAAAAGAAGCAGCCGGAGATGATAAGAGAGTCATTATCACTGAAACAGGATGGCCAAGTCAAGGCGAAGGTTTAGGTGGGGCATTACCCGGAAAAGAACAGGCTATGAAGTATTTCATTAACGCCAATCTATGGTGTCATGATGAAGATATCGAAATTTTTTACTTCTCATCATTCGATGAATCATGGAAAGTGAGTGACGAAGGTGAAGTTGGAGCTTATTGGGGTGTTTGGGATAAAAACGGGGAGCTGAAATTTTGAACATGAACACATTTCATAAAATAGGTATTAAGCAGGGACAAGCTATTTGTTACTCAGGATTTAGAGATGGGCAACAACCGGGAAAGGCATTCCCAAGCTATGAAGAGGTTAAAGAAGACTTGAATCTACTGGACGGCCACTGGAAATACCTTCGATTGTATGATTGTGATAAACATGCCAAAACGGTTTTAGAAGTAATTGAAAATGAAAGCTTCGATTTTCAGGTAATGCTGGGAGCTTATATAGAGGCTGAGAAAAACAATTTTAACTGCCCTTGGGATGGAGGTGTTTATTCAATACCACAGTTAGAAAAAAATATACTCAGTAATCAAAAGAAAATTGAAAAGCTGATAGAGTTAGGAAATCAATTCCCGGAAATAATTTGTGCTCTATCAGTAGGAAATGAAGCGTGTGTAGATTGGACAGATCACTACGTCCCTGAAGACAAAGTTCTCAACTATGTAAAACAAGTTCAGGAAAGCACATCTCAACCGGTAACTTTTTGTGAAAACTATGCTCCATGGTTATCAAATTTAGAAGCGTTGGGTAATTCTGTCGATTTCATTTCGATTCATGCTTATCCGGTTTGGGAATATAAAAATATTTATGAAGCGCTCGAATTCACTAAGGAGAACTACTATTCCGTAGCTAAAAAATATCCGAATAAACCTGTAGTAATTACTGAAGCAGGATGGACAACTCAGTCGAATGGAAATGGGATAGATCCTTCGAACGTAAATGAGATGTTCCAAAAAATGTATTTCGAAAAGTTAAACGAATGGACGACTCAGGAAAACATTTTGACGTTTTATTTCGAGGCTTTCGACGAGTCCTGGAAAGGTTCACCTGATCCGCTCGAACCTGAAAAACACTGGGGGCTTTTTAAAACAGACAGAACTCCTAAGCTCGCTTTGCAAAACAAGAACCTACAACCAGATATGGTTACAAAAACAAAAAAACAACAAACGACAAGTATAGAAATATAAATACGATACAATCCTCAACAACAATTATAAAATTATGAAACATCTAACATTTTTAATCGCTTTGCTGTTTGCTGCTATAAGTAGTTACGGACAAGCACCAACAGATAATGCAACAGACCCGCCTGCTAGAGATTCAGAGAATGTGATCTCAATATTCAGCGGTGCATATACTGATGTAACGGGAAGCAACTATAATCCTAACTGGGGGCAATCCGGCTTTTCAACGGCAAACACCAGTTTTGATCCGGGAACCGGAAATATTGTATTGGCTTACCCAAATTTTAATTATCAAGGTAACGTACTAGGAAGCGTTCAGGATATATCATCAATGGAGTTTATGCATGTTGATATTTGGGTGAACAGCACTTTTAATCCTAACGTATATGCAATCAGCTCTGGTGCTGAAATAGCGCATAGCATTACAAATACAGGCGCCCGCACTTGGATAAGTGTAGATATTCCGATTTCAGGAATTACAGGTGACCCAACTCAGGTTAAAGAATTGAAATTTGACGGCGGAAATGGAAGCACTGACTCGATTTATGTTGATAATATTTATTTCTGGAAAAACGCATCAACTCCTCAAAGTGACGCTACATTAAGTGACCTGAAAGTTGATGGGGAAACTATTGCTAACTTTAGTGCAGGTGTAGAAAGTTATAAATACGGATTGGTGGCAGGTACAACAACTGTTCCTCAAATCACAGCTGCGACGTCTACAAACGCAAATGCTACAGTAACAATTACCCAAGCTTCAGGTATTCCAGGTGATGCTACAGTAAAAGTAGTTTCCGAAGATGAAACTGATTCAACTACATATACTGTCTCATATGCTATCACTTCTCCTGCTACTGCTGCTCCGGCACCAACTGCTAGAGATGCTGCAGATGTAATATCTATTTATAGTGATGCATATACGAATATTGCGTTAGATGCATTATCAGCTGGATTCGATGATTCTGACGTGTCAGAAGTAATGATTGATGGAAATGCTACACTCGAGATAGACTTCACAAACTTCATTGGAATTGACTTTTCGAGTAACAAAAAAGATGCATCAACAATGACTCATTTCCATATGGATTTCTGGACGGCGAGTGATGACTTAGTAGGAAAGGTATTCAATTCTAAATTCTCGCAATGGGGAGGAACAGGAGGAGAAGTTTCCGCTTTTGAGTTACCAATCAACACCGGAACTTCACCGGCTATTGTTTCCGGATCTTGGGTATCTATTGATGTTCCTATTTCAGATTGGACCAACGCGCCTCAAACCAGAGATGATATTGCTCAGTTCTTGATTACTTCAAATTTGGACGTAGTTTATGTAGATAATATCTATTTATACAAAGAGGGTGGAAGTTCTGTTGGAAACCAACCGATGGTAGCAGCTCCGGCACCTCCGGTTAGAAATTCAGCAGATGTGATTTCCATTTATAGTGATGTATATCCAAACATTAACTTGGATGCTTTATCTGCGGGTTTTGACGACTCAGATGTAGCTGAAGTAATGATTGAAGGTAACTCAACTCTTGAGATAGATTTCACAAATTTTGTTGGAATCGACTTTGCAAGCAACAAACAAGATGCGTCAACAATGACTCACTTCCATATGGATTTCTGGACATCCAGTAATGATTTAACAGGAAAAGTATTCAACTCCAAATTCTCGCAATGGGGTGGAACATCCGGAGAAGTTTCTGCTTTTGAACTACCAATCAATACTGGAACATCACCGGCAATAGAATCAGGTAAATGGATTTCTATAGACGTCCCTATTTCGGATTGGACCAATGCGCCTCAAACAAGAGATGATATTGCTCAGTTCTTAATTACATCAAATTTAGACACTGTATATGTTGATAACATTTATCTGTATAAAGAAGAAGGTGTAGTTGAGCCTGGTGGTGAACTTTTAACCAATGGCGATTTTGAATCAGGAGATGACGGTTCATGGTTTGGAAATGCATTCAACATTCAAACCGAGGGTGGAAACAGCTTTAACTTTGCAGATGTAGCCGCAGCCGGAAATACCTTCGATGTAAATCTTAGCCAGGGAGTTGCAATCGCACAAGGTGAAACATATATCCTGACTTTCGATGCATCTACCTCAACAGGAAATACACGCTCCATACTTGCTGGTATAGGATTGAACGAAGGAGACTTTTCTTCAGCTGCAGAGACAGTTAATCTTACAGAAACAACCCAAACTTTTATGTTAGAGTTAACAGCTACCGGATTTGGCTCTGCTAATAGCCGTGTTTTATTTGATATGGGCGCTGAGACGGGCATTGTTGTAATTGACAATGTTTCTCTAACAGTAAAGAAAGAGGAAAATCCTAGTGAAGGACTTCTAACCAATGGTGATTTCGAATTGGGAGACGATGGTTCATGGTTCGGGAATGCATTAAACATCCAAACAGAAGGTGGAAACAGCTTCAACTTTGCTGATGTAGCCACTGCAGGGAATGCGTTCGATGTAAACCTAAGTCAAGGTGTGCCAATCATTCAGGGTGAGACATACATCTTAACTTTTGAAGCATCCACGTCTGCAGGAAATACACGCTCTATACTTGCAGGTATAGGATTGAACGAAGGAGACTTTTCTTCAGCAACAGAGACAGTTAATCTTACAGAAACAACCCAAACTTTTATGTTAGAGTTAACAGCTACCGGATTTGGCTCTGCTAATAGCCGTGTATTATTTGATATGGGAGCAGAAACGGGTATTGTTGTAATCGATAATGTAACACTTGTTGTGAAAGTGGATACAGGTGGTGAACTCCTTACCAATGGTGATTTTGAATTGGGAGACGATGGTTCATGGTTCGGAAATGCATTCAACATCCAAACTGAGGGTGGAAACAGCTTCAATTTTGCGGATGTAGCCACAGCAGGAAATGCATTTGATGTAAATCTTAGCAACGGAGTGGCGATCACTCAAGGTGAAACTTACATTCTGACCTTTGAAGCATCGACCTCACCAGGAAATACTCGTTCTATAATTGCTGGAATTGGATTAAATGAGGGAAACTTTACTGCTGCAATAGAAACGGTAAATCTTACTGAAACAAATCAAACATTTGTTCTTAAACTGACAGCTACAGATTTTGGTTCTGCAAATAGTCGTGTGTTGTTTGACATGGGAGCAGAAACAGGTATTGTTGTAATCGACAATGTTTCTCTTATTGTTGATGATGGAAGTACAGCAGACCCTGCACCAATGGTTGCAGCTCCTGCGCCACCTCAAAGAAACACAGAAGATGTGATTTCTTTATATAGTGATGCATATGCTGATATTGAGGTAGATACCTTATCTGCTAGTTTTGATGATTCATTCGTTGAGCAGATTATGATAGAAGGAGACAATACACTGAAAATTGATTTCACAAATTTTGTAGGAGTTGATTTTTCAGGTAACAAGCAGGACGCTTCTGGTATGACCCATTTCCACCTGGATTTTTGGACTGCAGAAGAAGACCTGATTGGTAAAGTTTTTAACCTGAAGTTTTCTCAATGGGGAGGGACTGATGGGGAAGTATCAGCATTTGAGTTACCTCTGAACACTGGTACTTCACCGGCTGTTGAATCCGGGAAGTGGATTTCCGTAGATGTTCCAATTTCGGATTGGACAAATGCACCTCAAACCAGAGACGATATTGCTCAATTCTTGATTACATCTAATCTGGATGTGGTTTATGTTGACAATGTTTATTTGTACAAAGGTATGCCTGTAAGCATTGAAAACCCGTATGAAGTGCCTGCAACATTTGCTTTGGATCAAAACTACCCTAATCCATTCAACCCTTCAACGAATATTTCATATAGTATTCCTGAAAATGGAAAGGTTTCACTTGAAGTGTATAACATACAGGGTCAGAAAGTGACTACTCTTGTAAATGAGCAAAAAAGTGCAGGATCATACACTGTTACTTTTGACGCTTCGAACCTCGCTTCAGGGGTATATATGTACAGGTTGGTATCTAAAAACTCTGTGCAGGTAAGAAAGATGTTACTAATTAAATAATACATCTGTTAGTATTAATAAGCCGGTCTCATTTTTGGGATCGGCTTTTTTTTTGTTCAGATAATGTATAAAGTAGTTCAATATTTATTTCTTAGAAGTGTCTCTAAAAGGAATGTATATGTGGATAAATACATTTAATATTAGTATCTGTTTTAACAGATGAATATCAGGATTTATAAAACTTATTTCTATTTGAAAAAAGCTCTTACATATATTTTGCTTCTTTTTGTAAGCATTTCAATAACAAATGCTCAGGATATTCCAACAAAAGGAGTTCCGGCACTCAGAAATTTTACACCCTCAGAATACAACAATAAAGGAAAGGTTTGGTCTATTGATACGGCCCCAAATGGAATTGTCTACTTTGCCTCTGACAAGGGATTGTTAGAATATGATGGTAGAACTTGGAAAAGCTTTTCAGGGAGTGATGGAATTACGAGATCTGTTTATGTAGAAAGTGATTCGGTTATTTACACCGGTTCAGATCTTGACTTTGGAATTTGGACCAAAGATAAATACCAAAGTTTCGAATACAGATCTCTATATCCATTTAAAGAAGATTTAAATTCACTTAATGAGGAGTTTTGGGATATTCATTCTGTAAATGAAAGCATATTGTTTATTTCATCAGATAATATTTATGTCTATAAAGAAGAAAATCTTACTAAAATTCCGGCTCCAAACCATATAGTTAAGAGCTTTAAAGTTGAAGATGAAATTTACTTTGTAGATGAAAAAAATGGCTTATATAAACTAAATAATCTTTCTCCTGAGCACCTTTTCCATTTAAATGAAATAAAAAATCTTGAAATTGCGGGACTCTACAATGATAGAAAAGGGTTGGTTATTGTAACAAATCAGAATGGATTATATAGATTTGCTTCAAACACACTTACCCCGATCCAATCACCATTATCTGAGAATTTAAAAATTGCTAATGTATTTAGTCTGGAACAAATAGACAGCTTGTATATAGCATTTGGGACTATACTTGAAGGATTGTTTATCACTGATGTGAACGGAAATATTGTACATCATATCAATAAGAACAAAGGAATACAGAATAATACCATATTGAGTTTGAATTATAGTGACTCCGGCAGACTATGGCTAGGTATGGATTATGGGGTTTCTTTTCTAGACCTAAACAGCGCATTCACTTTTTTTTATGATTTTAGTGGAGAGTTTGGAACGGGTTATACCGCAGTAATAAAGGAAAACACGTTTTATTTGGGTAGCAACCAGGGGCTTTATAAAATAAAATGGGAAGAGTTAAACAACAGATCAGATTTTAATGAATTTGATTTAGTTCCCGGAACCGAAGGGCAGGTATGGACATTAGAAACTATCAATGACCAAACCTGGATGGGACACGATAAAGGCTTATTTGTTATAAGTGAAGACGGTATAAAAAGTATCAGCAATAAGACTGGTTATTGGGATGTGCAATCTTATAAGGAATTCTTACTGGCAGGCACTTATAACGGAATTTCAATATTTAATAAAAGTGATGGTGATTGGCAGTTTCTGAAACAAATGGATCTTTTTGTCGGCTCCTGTAATCAAGTAATAGTTGAAGGTGATAATACTTTGTGGGTGAATATTCCAAATTATGGTATAATCAAAGCTGTATTAAATGATGACTTATATCCTGAAGAAAGGAAAATATTTTTTTCTAAAGAATTTAAGGGAGACGATCATTTTTTAATCCAAAACGAAAATGGAGTCCAAGTTCAAACAGGGACGCACAGCTACTCTTACGATTCTGATGAAGGTAAATTTACAGAAGACTCAAGCACGGAGGCTAAACCGGAAATTGAAAGTATACTACTCCGGAATGCACAGTCAGTACAACTAAATGATAACTTTGAATTCCATCCCGTTTACAATGGATTTGCACTGAAAGATTTACGAATTGGGAGCAGAAGAAGTAAATCGACTTATAAGCTGGTGTTCAGAAGTGTAAAGGCATTTAATAATGAGGATCATATATCGGTTCATAACGGAGCAGAAATTCCATACACACATAATAACCTGATAATTGAGAGTATTGTGCCAAATCAGGAGTTGGTACTTTATCAGTTTAAATTGGATGGTTCAGATATTTGGAGTGAATGGACTCTAGAAAATGAATTTGAGTTAGTAGATCTTAGTCATGGAAGTCATGAACTTAATGTCAGAGCTAAGATTGATGGCATCATTACCTCATCAAAAAAAATCATATTCAGTGTTGCTACGCCCTGGTACCTCACTATATACGCTTTGTTATTGTATCTGGCAGCTCTGTTTTTTCTTATTTATGCGTTTTATAAGTGGCGTCAATCATCCTTAAAAAAACTTAAAAAGGACCTTCTGATAAAACAGCAAACTACCTTACGTGAGCAAGCAGAACGTTACAACAGAAGGCTTAAGCGTGTTGAAGACGAAAACCTGAGACTTGAGTTTGATCAGGTTAAAGCACAGCTAAAAAATAAAACCATTGAACTTGCTACAAAAGCCAAAGAAAACGAAGAAATAAACAAGGTTTTGCAAGAGCTGAAAGTTAAGTTCGAGAAATTAGAAGAAAATCCCAATTCTTTGAAAAGCAGGATGAAAGAGATACAAAATATAATTGAGTCTCATCTTAGTCTTGAGGACAATACCTTTGAAATTCAAATGGATGAACTTCATCAGCAGTTTTTCGAAAATTTGAGAAATGGTTATCCTGAATTAACCAATTATGATCTTCGTTTGTGCGCATATATTAAACTTGGATTCAATTCTAAAGAGATTGCAAATATGTTAAATATAATGCCATCCAGTATATACATAAGTAGATCCCGGTTAAGGAAGAAATTGGATCTGAGCTCAGATGCAGACCTGAATAGTTTTTTGAATACTATATAGCATATAGTATTAGCATAAAAAAAGCACTAACTCTTTCGAATTAGTGCTTTGTGTACCGCGTACGGGATTTGAACCCGTGCTACCGCCGTGAAAGGGCGGCGTCCTGGACCCCTAGACGAACGCGGCTTATATATTATTCAATAAAAAGACCACAGGCTTAGGTTGATTTGAATCAACTCAATCTGTGATCAAAAAGGGAGCCTGATGGGAATTGAACCCACGGCCTCTGGTGCCACAAACCAGCGCTCTAACCAACTGAGCTACAAGCTCCATCTGTGTTTAAATCCCAATATTCAAAACTCAAATAACAAACTAACTTAATTACCCGGTAAAGAGTTTTTTGAGCTTGTTATTTACCAATTGGAATTTATGTTTTGCTATGCAAAACATTGTACCGCGTACGGGATTTGAACCCGTGCTACCGCCGTGAAAGGGCGGCGTCCTGGACCCCTAGACGAACGCGGCATTTAATCAATATGTCAAAAAAAGTACAACATGCTAAAGTGAGGCGACAGGCGGATTCGAACCGCCGTACGAGGTTTTGCAGACCTCTGCCTAGCCACTCGGCCATGTCGCCTTGTTTAAACTAGTATTGTACGCCCGTCAGGACTCGAACCTGAAACCTATTGCTTAGAAGGCAATTGCTCTATCCAGTTGAGCTACGGGCGCTCATTTCAATACGTCAATAATTGTCGGGGAGACAGGATTTGAACCTGCGACCCTTCGCTCCCAAAGCGAATGCGCTACCGGGCTGCGCCACTCCCCGATTTTCCAAAATTGGAAAGGCAACAAAGATAAGGTTTTCTCTGTACCATTACCACCTAAAATTGAACTTTATTTTGTAAATTTTCCAAGATGTTACTTAATCAGCCAGAATAGCCGTTACGTAATTATCCCAACTCATTTTTGAAGCAGATTTATACACGTTTTCTGATGGTAGTGGAAGCTCCAAATACTTCAACATTTGCTCAGCCATGGAGTCAATATCTTCTGGTTCCGCCAAATATCCGTTGAAACCATCCTGAATAGTTTCGGGAAAATGTCCTACCCGGGTTGCCAAAATAGGTAAACCGAAATTATAAGTTAATGACTCAACACCGGATGGAGTTGCTGTTAAATAATACAATACACTACAGTCTGCAACTTGAAAATATTTATGAACATCTTCATTGGGAATAAATTCACTTTTTACTACAGTACTATCTTGTAGATCCAGTTCTTCAACCAGAAAAAGAGGGCGATAATCCTGTTCGCTTTCATTATTTTTGAGGAGCAGTTTTTGAGCAATGCCAAATAATCCGCGCTTTATTTTGGTGGATAATTTAGAAGTGTCTAAAGTAGCCCAGAATTCTTCTCCACAAATTAAAAACGATACATCATCTCGTTGTTCTGTTACTTTTTTAAATGCTTTGATCGCATTGTGCAAGCCTTTGTATTTCCTGATAAATCCGAAGTAGAGAAATACATTTTTCTTCAGGCCTAGATCCTGTTTAAACTTTTGAATATCAAATTGGGGATCGGGTTGGTAAAGGTCGTACACCGGATGAAACAGTTTAATCACTGTAGTTGATTTACCCTGAGATCGTTCACCGGTTTCATTAACTGAAAACTCTTTTTTGGGCAGCAATGCTTTTAACTCATCTACTGTTTTGTAAGCGTGCGCTATATAAGTATCGGCATGTTTGATTCCCATTTTAGTAAAACGTTCGTCAATGGTGCTTCCTTCTTTCTGAACTACAAAATGCAGATCAAAAATGATCTCAGCATCTGAGTTCTTTTTCAACCATTTAGCGATCGATCCCATAGGTAAACCTTGAATGGAAATTGCCCATTGAAAGATCACCTTGTCCGGATTAAGCGACTTGATATACTTCGCAGTTTTCTTCCAACTTAACGGGTTGTTATAGTTGGTGAGATACTCAATTTTGATATTTGTGCCTTCCATAAAGTCGGAACGGCTGGATTTATCAATGAACTCTCTGGGAATAATAGAAGGATACTGATTAGTCCATGAGACAATATGCACTTCATTTTCAGGATCTTTATCCAGAGTCTTAGCCAACGAAGTATTATAATTGGAAATACCGCCTTTGAATTTAGGACCTGGGCCAAAGCAAACGATTACGGGCATATCAAGTATATTTCTTTACGGCAACATCGTAGACTCGACGCATACCTTCTTCAAGAGATAATTTCGGCTCCCAGCCTAATCGCTCTTTTACATAATCCATTTTTCCGTATCGGGAATGAACGCCAACCGGTTTGTCGAGTAGTGTTTTGATCTCCGGGGTGTAATCAGCGAATGAAGTAAACACTTCAATCAGTTCTAAGAAAGTTGTAAGCCTTCCACTTCCTATGTTGATGGCACTCCCATCAGTTATATGATCCATAGCGAGCAAGGTACAATCCATAACATCATCAATATGAACAAAATCACGACCTTGTTTCCCGGTTCCCCATACTTCAAAAGGATTTTCTTTTAACGCCGCACGACGAGCAATAGCAGGAACTGGGTAGGAGAGGTCTTGGTCTTCACCATAACCGCTAAATGGGCGAATACAAGTTACTGATACATCATAATACTCAGCAGCAATACTAGCTAAATATTCACCGGTTAATTTAGACCAGCCATAGGTCATATCCGGTTGCCCCATTTTCTTAAAATTGATATCGCTTTCAGAAAGGGCGATTGCATCTGATTCCGTCTGAAGGTCAACAGGATACGCTGCGCTTGAACTTGGGTACAGAACACGAGTTGGTTTTTGACGACAAACCCAGAGGAAGAATTCAGCATCTATAGAAAGATCGAGAGCTACCATCATAGGATCACCATCAATTTTTGCTCTTCCACCTACAATAGCAGCAAAATGGAATACATCCTCAAATGAGGTAACATCAAGATCGTACGTTTTCTTAATGTACTCCTGATCGTCAAGCATTTCCCGTATAAAATAACGTGCGTCTTGTTTTAGAAATATCATACGCTCATCATTACCAAAGAACTCAAGCCCATTCTCTGAGCGTGAAGGAGTTCCTTCTGGAAGCCAAGTAGATGGATGAGTTCCAACTGAGAGATCGTCAATAAAAAGGATAGTATCGTTCGTTGTTGAGTGGAGGCGCTTAACAAAGTTTCTACCAACAAAGCCACATCCACCGGTAATAAGGTGATATTTCATGAATTATTTTTTTTAAAGTTGCCTAAAGATAGACATTTTGCAAAAAAGGACGAGGAAAAGCAGAAATATTCTTTAAAAATCCCGTTCTTTGGTCTGAATTAACTTCTAGAAATTATTTATGAAAACATTTTTACTCTTTTTTGTCAGTTTATTTTTTTCAGCATCACTTCTAAGTCAATCATTAAGCATAAATGAGAGCGCTTCAAATACCTCTTATTTGTCTGGCGATTTGAACTCAGAAACAATAGAGATAAAAGAGCCAAATGGAAAAATAATAAATAAAGGTGCTTATAAATCAATGGGTGCTGATCCCTCATTTAAAATATATCCATTACAAAATGGAGCATATATTGTGCGGGAAAACATTGCGAATTTTGTAATGTATGATTCTTTTGGCAGCGTAATTCGCCCAATATCAAATAGCTCAAATAGTGCAGATGGAGAAAAGATATCTGAACTTGCAAGTGACCCAATGGGAAAGACCATCGTTATTTATAATCCCCAGGTTAGAAATGGAGACAAAAGAGGATCACGGGCTAAAATAGTTGGGTTAGAAAATTCTGATATGGATGTTTTCTATAGGGAAGACCAGGAGATCAGGGCGGTAAGGGTTTCTGAATCGGGAGAGTTTATTGCAGTAGCATCAGGTAAAGAAGGAAGCGATGATGAAATTACGATTATGGATCGTTATGGAAATGAGATTAGAAAAATTCCTTTTGACAGAGAAGTAAAAGGGCTGAATTTATATGGAAGCGGATCTACTTTAACTGTTTTTTCAGAAGGAAGAGTCGCTGTATTTAATGTGTTAACCGGAGAACGTATTGGGAGTAGTAGTTTTAGAGGTGGAACGCTTCAATTTGCAAATTACAGTGCTTCAGATCAGACTATTGTAGGGCTAACAGGGGATTTGGATGGTACCACTTTATCTAATATTGAAGTAAGGATTATAAACGTAGCAGCCAGAAAAATCGCCAGTCAGAAATATTCGGGAACTGTTCAGATTGCGGAATTAGAAAATATTTCGATGACGAAGAACAGTAGGTTTAATTATACTATTACCGGGATGAGCAGAGATCTGAAACTGAAAGCAAGTTTCTAAAGGGAATAAAAAAAGCCTCATCACATGATGAGGCTTTTAGTTTAAGCTTCTTTTTTCGCTTCCTTAGAAGCGTCCTCTTCTTCAGAGTTTTTGGGTTCTTTATCCTTAATAGCTTTTGGATCAGGTTTAGTCCAATCAAATTCTAATCCATCTCTGGATTTATTCATTTTGATCTTTATGGTTGAGCCTTCTTCTTTTTTGTTTTCCAAAAGCTCTTCTGCTAATGGATCTTCAATGTACTTTTGGATTGCACGTTTAAGAGGTCTGGCTCCGTATTTTGGATCGAACCCTTTATCTGTAATGAATTCCTTAGCTCCTTTAGTGATATCAACTGTGTAGCCAATTTGCTGAATACGAGCAAATAATTCATCAGAAATGATATCAATAATCTCAAAGATATCTCCTTTCTCAAGAGGTTTAAATGTAATTACGTCATCAATTCTGTTCAGGAATTCAGGATTGAATACTTTTTTTAATGCGTCCTGAATGGTTGACTTCATTTTAGCATAATCAAAAGTACCTTCATCAGGCCCGCCAAATCCAATACCTTTTCCAAGGTTTCGAATATCACGAGCTCCGATATTGGAAGTCATGATGATAATGGTGTTTCTGAAATCGACTCTTCTACCTAAACTATCAGTCAGAATTCCATCATCCAGAACCTGAAGCAAAATATTAAATACATCAGGGTGAGCTTTCTCGATCTCATCAAGAAGAACAACACTATACGGCTTGCGGCGAACTTTTTCGGTAAGAATTCCGCCTTCTTCATAGCCAACATATCCCGGAGGCGCTCCAACCAATCTGGAAACGGAGAACTTTTCCATATACTCACTCATATCAACTCTTATCAGGGAATCTTCCTTATCAAAGAGATATTTGGCTAGTACTTTAGCGAGTTCCGTTTTACCAACACCTGTTGGTCCCAAGAATACGAATGAACCGATCGGTCTTGAAGGATCTTTAAGTCCCGCGCGTGTTCTTTGAATTGCTTTGGTAAGTTTAATAATAGCTTCGCTTTGCCCAACCACTTTTCCAGCAAGACTTTCCTTCATTTTTAGAAGTTTCTGTCCTTCATTCTGGCTGATCTTATTCACAGGTACGCCGCTCATCATTGCAATAACGGAAGCAACATCGTCTTCTTCTACATCAAATAAGATGCTTTTAGATTCCTTTTCCCATTCTTTTTGAGCTACTTCAAGATCTTCGATTAAACGCTTCTCCGTATCTCTCAATCTGGCAGCTTCTTCAAAACGTTGTTTCTTAACCATGCTGTTTTTGTCATGGCCGGTAGCTTCAATTTGTTCCTCAAGCTCAATAATGTGTTTAGGAACTGTAATATTTGAAAGATGGACTCTCGCACCAGCTTCATCCAGAGCATCAATAGCTTTATCCGGTAAGAAGTGATCAGTCACGTATCTGTCAGTCAATGAAACACACGCTTCAATAGCATCATCTTTGTAACGCACACCATGATGCTTCTCATACTTTGGTTTGATCTGTTTTAAGATCTCAATAGTCTCTTCCGGAGTAGTAGGATCAACCATGATCTTTTGGAATCTACGCTCAAGCGCACCGTCTTTTTCAATAAACTGACGGTATTCATTTAAAGTTGTAGCTCCAATTGCTTGAATATCTCCACGAGCCAACGCAGGTTTTAACATATTTGAAGCATCTAAAGAGCCACTGGCGCCACCTGCTCCAACGATAGTGTGCAATTCATCAATAAACAGAATTACGTTATCTGTTTTTTCAAGTTCAGTCATGATGGCTTTCATACGCTCTTCAAATTGACCACGGTATTTTGTACCTGCAACCAAAGCTGCCAAATCTAAAGCGATAACTCGTTTGTCGTATAGCACACGAGATACTTTTCTTTCTATAATTCTGTCTGCCAATCCTTCAGCAATAGCAGTTTTACCAACACCGGGTTCACCAATTAGAACCGGATTGTTTTTCTTACGACGGCTCAATACCTGAGCAACTCGTTCAATTTCTTTGTCGCGACCTATAATTGGATCTAATTTTCCATCAATGGCCATTTGTGTAAGATCTCGACCAAAATTATCGAGAACAGGTGTTTTAGATTTTTCCATTTTCTTTTCTCTTGAACTTCCTGAACCTTGAGGGCCTCCAGAAGGTGAAATGCTAGCAGAAAGTGAAGCTGAGTCCATGTCTTCATCTCTGGTTTTTCCTGAAATGATGAGGTCGAGTTCTTCGCGAACAGCATCATATGAAACACTAAACTGTTGAAGTATTTGAGCAGCTATATTTTCATCGTCTCTTAAAAGTGAAAGTAACAAGTGCTCTGTTCCGATGGTATCACTTTTATAAAGTTTGGCTTCCAAATAAGTAATTCTTAATACCTTTTCGGCTTGTTTTGTGAGAGGAATATTACCAACTGTAACGGAACCACCGGTACCTCTAACTGTATCTTCTATAGTTTTTTTAAGTTTGAAGAGATCGCAGTCTAAATTTTTGAGAATTCGAATCGCAACCCCGTCGCCTAATCGAACAATACCTAGAATGAGATGTTCAGTACCAATGTAGTCGTGTCCCAAACGCAGTGCTTCTTCTCTGCTGAATTGAATTACGTCTCTAACTTTACTTGAAAAATTGCCCTCCATAATGGTAGGTCCTTCTGTCTTTTATTGAGTTTTTCTTACTTGTTACGTCTATGCAAAAAACGAGCCCGACATAACTTTAGTTCATTCTTTTTTGAATGTAGCAGGGCGTGTAGCTAATTGCAAAAAAAATGCAGACAGAATGGGATTAAAAAAGGGGAGTTCCCGACATTTCTTCAGGTTGATCGATTTTCAGGCACTTTAAGAGTGTAGGAGCAACATCCGCGAGGATTCCGGGATGCAATTTCGGAGATTCCGGGTGATTAACTAAAATAGCCGGAACCAGCGCGGTAGTATGAGCAGTATGTGGGCTGCCGTCGGGTTTTATCATTTGATCTGCATTTCCATGATCAGCAATGATCAAAGAAGTGTAGCCATTGGCGTTAGCCGTTTCAATCACCTTCTTTAATTCTGCATCTATAGTCTCAATAGCTTTGATAGCGGCTTCCATAATTCCAGTATGGCCAACCATATCGGGATTTGCAAAATTCAGAATTACGAGATCGTATATCCCAGATTCTAGTCGCTCACAAAGGGCATTGGTGACTTGATCTGCATTCATTTCTGGTTGAAGATCGTAAGTAGCAACTTTAGGACTTGGTATTACTAATCGGTCTTCGCCTTTGTTGGGGACTTCATTTCCACCATTAAAGAAATAGGTAACGTGCGGGTATTTTTCAGTTTCAGCAATGCGGAATTGTTTTTTCCCTTGCTTACTTACCCATTCTCCTAATGTATTCTTTAATTCTTGCGGAGGATAAGCTACATGAGCAAACTCAAAAGTCTCATCATATGAAGTGAAGGTAGCATAATGGAGCTTCAGGTCTTTGACTTCAAACTCATTGAACTCTTTCTCATTCAATGCTCTTGAAATTTCTCTGGCTCTGTCACCTCTTATGTTGTAGAAGATTATTGAGTCATCTTTTTCAATTCTGGACTCAGAATTTTTGTCTAAAAGAATGGGTTTGATGAACTCATCAGTTACTCCATCAGAGTAAGAAGAATCAAAAGCTTCATCTGAACTCTCAAAAATCTCTCCTTTACCATTTACTAAAAGATCATAAGCCAGCTGAACGCGTTCCCAGCGGTTATCACGATCCATAGCATAGTATCGACCAACAACAGAGACTAATTTTCCTACACCGATTTCTTCAGCTTTTTTATTGAATTCTTGAGCGTATGCTTTTCCCCCATGAGGGGCAGTATCTCTGCCATCTGTAAATGCATGAACGTAAACTTGTTCGATGCCTTCTTTTTTACAAAGTTCTAAGAGAGCGAACAAATGGTTGTTGTGGCTGTGCACACCGCCATCAGAAAAAAGACCAAAAATATGGATCTTATTTTTTTTCTTGGCCTGCTGAAGAGTTTGTAGCAGAACGTCATTCTTGAAAAAATCACCATTTTTAATGGCAAGATTTATTCTGGAGAGTTCTTGACGCACAATTCTGCCTGCACCAATATTAAGGTGTCCTACTTCGGAGTTGCCAAATTGTCCTTCGGGTAATCCAACATTATCTCCGCTCGCAGAGAGGTGAGTATTCGGATACGTTGCAAAAAGATGATCTAAGAAAGGCTTGTCAGCTTTTTCAATAGCGCTTACAGAAGGATCTTCGGCCAACCCGTATCCATCTAAAATTACTAAAAGTGCTTTAGATCGGGAGTTGGCCATCAAATAAAGATCTTATAAACTGTTTACGTGCTTAGTAAGGGCTGCTTTTTTGCGAGCCGCATTGTTTTTGTGAACGATGCCTTTAACACTCATTCTATCAACGTAAGAAACAGCTTCTTTTAACAGCTTTTCTGCTTCTTTCTTATCAGTTGCGTTCATTACGTCTTTGATAAGGTTTCTCATTTTTGATTTACGAGCGCGGTTGTGCTTCTTTCTTTTTTCAGCTTGGCGAACTCGTTTAATCGCTTGTTTAGTTTGTGGCATGACTTATAGTCGAATTTGATGTAAAGTTTTTCAGTCACCAAAATTACGGGATAGTAAAACATTATTCAACATTTGATTGAATATTTCGGCAAATAAGTTTAATTTAGCCTTTCTGTTATGATAGTGGTAATCGATGGGCCTGCAGGGTCAGGAAAAAGTTCAACAGCTAGGGCAATTGCCGAGCAACTTCAGATCCAATTTTTGGATTCGGGAGCGTTGTACCGAGTAGCTACCCTCATCTATTTAGAGTCACTTGATAACGGAGACTCGTTCTTTGATCGCCTGAAAGAAAGTGATATTTCATTTTATTTCAAAAATAAAAAATTCCATTCTTTTTTAAATGGAGAAGAAGTGTCTGATGAAATCAGAGAAATGAAAGTTTCTAATGCAGTCAGCAAAGTTGCTTCTGATCCCATGGTTCGCGCTCATGTAAACAAGCTGATGAGAGCGGAAGTTGAGAAAGATGTTTTTATAGCTGATGGCAGAGATTTGGGTACTGCGGTATTTCCAAATGCAGAGCTTAAATTTTTTATGGTTGCTGAGCTTGAAGAAAGAGCAAAGCGACGTTTAGCTGAAATGGAAGCTCAGGGATTGGAAGCCTCGTTAGAGGAAATAAAATCTAATCTTGAAGCCAGAGATAATGCAGATTCAAATCGAGCATCCGATCCGCTTAAACAAGCAGAGGATGCTATTTTGATAAACACTTCAGAACTAAGTTTTGAAGAGCAGGTATCACAGATCTCAGAACGAATAAGGCAAATAATGCCGAAAAATAAACAATAACCTTATCCCACAGTTGAAAGCCAGTTGTGAGGTAAAACATGAACAAAACTTATAATGACCGAAGAATTAAATAAACAAGAAACCGAGCAAGAAGAAACTACTGCTACGGAAACTGTTGAAGAAACGGAAACAGTTGTAGCAGAAGAACAAACTACTGAAGAAGCTACTGCCGAAGAAACTGCTGAAACTTTAACTCATGTATTTACAGGTGAAGTTGAAGGTGATGTATACACTTACGACCAATTAGCTAGTCCATCAGATGAATATACTGATGACGAGTACAACGAAATGATGGGTATGTATGAGAATACGCTCAATCAGATCGAAGAAAAAGAAATTATTACAGGTCGTGTGGCATCTGTTGATGACAAATATGTTGTTATCGATATTGGATTTAAATCAGAAGGGATAATCGCAGTAAACGAATTCCCAAATTCTGTACTTGAGAGCATGGCTCCAGGAGATGAAGTAGATGTTTTCCTTGATCGCGTTGAAGATAAAGACGGTCAGTTAATCCTTTCCAGAAGAAAAGCAGATATCCTGCAAGCTTGGGAGAAGATCGAAGCTTCTCACGAATCAGCTACTATTATTGAAGGATACATCAAACGTAGAATTAAAGGTGGTATGGTTGTAGATGTATTCGGTATCGATGCATTCTTACCGGGATCACAAATTGATGTACGCCCTGTTCGTGACTTTGATGCTTACGTTGGTAAAACAATGGAGTTCCAGGTTGTTAAATTGAACATGGCTGCTGAAAACGTAGTTGTTTCTCACAGAGCGCTTATTGAAAGTGATCTTGAAGAGCAGAGAGAAGAAATTCTTGAAACTATTGAAGCAGGTCAGGTTCTTGAAGGTGCTGTTAAAAACATTACTGATTTCGGTGTATTCATCGATCTTGGTGGCGTTGACGGACTTCTTCACATCACTGACCTTTCTTGGGGACGTGTTGACAATCCAAACGAGATCGTTCAATTGGATCAGAGATTAAACGTTGCTGTTATCGACTTTGATGAGAAGAGCAAGCGTGTTTCTCTTGGATTGAAGCAATTACAACCGCATCCGTGGGAAGAAATTCATGCTAAGTATCCTGAAGAAAACAAAGTACAAGGTCGTGTGGTTTCTATCGCTGACTACGGTGCTTTCGTTGAGCTTGAGAAAGGTGTTGAAGGTCTTATTCACATCAGTGAAATGTCATGGACACAGCATATCAAGCATCCATCTCAGTTAGTTCAGAAAGATGATGTTGTAGAATGTATCGTATTGAACATCAACGAAGATGAAAAGAAAATTTCTCTTGGTGTTAAGCAATTAACTAGCGATCCATGGGCAGACATCCTTGAAAGATTCCCAGTAGGTTCTAAGCACGACGGTGTGATCAGAAACCTTACTAACTTCGGTGTGTTCGTTGAGCTGGAGCCTGGTATTGATGGTTTGATCCACGTTTCAGATTTAAGCTGGACTGAAAAAGTTGAGCATCCGAACGAGATCGTTAAGAAAGATCAGGAAATCGAAGTTGTGATTCTTGGTGTTGATTTTGATAACAGAAGAATTACACTAGGTCATAAGCAAGTGCAAGAGAATCCTTGGACACAATATGCTAAAGAATACGCTCCGGGCGCATCTGTTGAAGGTGAAGTAGTGAAAGCAACTGACAAAGGCGCTTTTGTGAAATTAGCTCTTGGTGCTGAAGCATTCTTAAGCTACGGAAAAGCTGTTGAGCCTGAATTCAAAGAAGGCGACAAAGTAGAAGCATTTGTTCTCGACTTTAACGAAGAGGCAAAAAGCATCAACTTAAGTCAGTTAGACAAAGACCAGAAGAAAGCAAAAGAAGCTAAGAAGAAGATCGAAGCTGCTGATGTTGAAACTGGTGCACCTACTTTAGGTGAGATGTCAGGACTGGCTGCTCTTAAAGACAAAATGGAAGCAGAAGAAAAAGAAGCTGCTGCTAAAAAGTCTACAAGCAAGAGCTCTAAAAAAGACACTGACGAAGACTCTGCTGAATAATATTTAGCTGATTAGTCTCAGATTTTAGAAAGGCATCCAATTAAGTTTGGATGCCTTTTTTTGTGGGGTATAGCCACGAAAGCACAAAATCACGGAAGAATACTAAACACATCTAAATCTCCCTTTGAATGATCCGAGGGATGCGTGAATTTAGCTATTAAACAAATTCGGTCATTCCTGCGAAGGCAGGAATCTGGATCGTTATTAAGGTTGTATCCTTTTAAACCAATCCAGATCTCGGGCATACGCCGCGAGATGCCCCTATATATTTTACCGTTCAAAAACTGTCAGCGAATTAGCTAACATCTACAAGGGTGAGCTGCTTTTATAAAATATTACTCCTTTTGAGAGTCTGTAGAAAAAAGAATTCCCGTTAAACCGGCTGCTTTAATTTGAGAAATCAGATCTGTAATCTTCCACATGGGGGTTTCGGCATGTACTACGAGAACTGCATGAGGATATGGTCCATAAAAATTTCGAGTGGTTTTAATGAAGGAAACAGGATCTGATTCCGGTAGTTTTTCACCATTCATCTTCAAAAAGCCATGTTTATCTATTACAAAGTAGATCGCATTTCTTTTTCCAAATTCAGTTGACCTGTTTTCACTTTCGGGAAGTTTAACTCCTTCCACATAGGTGAGTGCGGAAAACGATCCAAGACTGGTTAGTGACGCTGTAATCAAAAATCCTACTTCAACAGCAAACCAGATCGAAAATAACCCGACTACCATTTTGTTGAACCTGCTCAGCGATTTCAGAGAATTTCGTAATCTATTTGGAAAGCGAGTTTGTATCAGCTCCTCGGCATTTTTAAAACTCCTTTTCCTTTTTGGAGGTAGAAATATCCAGTTCATATGGTCAGGATCAATTTAAAATCATAATAATATTAATCATTTAAACTTACCCATAAAAAAAGCTCCGACGCAGAGCGCACGGAGCTAGTTAGAAACACTTCTAAATCTCCCTTCGAAGGGAGATGATCATCCAAACAGTTACTTTGGATGATCCGAGGGATGCGTGAAGTTTGCGAACTGTTAAACTACACAGCATTCTGTTAGGACATCCCCCACAAAATCTCCGGACGAGATTTAGAGCATCCTTAAAAAGGGGGATTATCTTAAAAAATTTACAAGAGTTGCCTATAGTGGAATCTTTAGTTAATGCATGAAAAATTAAAAAAACTCAGACGCAGAGCGCACGGAGCTAGAACCAAGTGTTATAAATGTGATGAAAATTCTAAAATAAACTCATCACTCATCACTAATCAAAAACCCTAAGGAACCTGCACACTTCCCATGATCTTCTCAACGATATCTTCAGGGCTGATGTCTTCAGCTTCCGCTTCAAAGGTAGGGATGATCCTGTGACGAAGCACATCCATCGCTATGGTGCGAACATCTTCAGGAGTGACATACGCTCTGTGTTCCATAAATGCCTGCGCTCTGGACGCTAAATTCAGATTGATAGTGGCACGAGGCGATCCACCGAAGCTGATCAGGTCTTCGAGTTCTTTAAGTCCGTAGTTAGCCGGCTTTCTTGTGGCAAAAACCAGATCCACAATATACTTCTCAACTTTTTCATCCATGTAGATGTCGTTGATCACTGCTCTGGCGTCCATGATCTTTTCAGTAGACACTACGGTATCAAGCGTTGGCTTTGGACCTGTGCGAGCCATACGACGCATGATCTCCATTTCTTCTATTTCAGTCGGGTAGCCGATCTTCAGTTTCAGCATAAAACGATCTACCTGGGCTTCCGGCAACGGATACGTTCCTTCTTGTTCAACCGGGTTTTGAGTAGCCAATACTAAGAAAGGCTCTTCCAGTTTAAATGTGCTTTCGCCAATGGTTACTTGTTTTTCTTGCATCGCTTCCAAAAGTGCACTCTGAACTTTTGCCGGAGAACGGTTGATCTCATCAGCTAAAATGATATTCGCGAAAATCGGTCCCTTTTTAACCAGAAATTCAGCTTCTTTCTGATTGTAGATCAATGTACCGATCAAATCTGCAGGTAAAAGATCAGGTGTAAACTGAATTCTTTGGAAATCTGTATTCAGCACCGTTGCAAGAGAAGAGACGGTTAAGGTCTTTGCCAAACCGGGAACGCCTTCCAGTAAAACGTGTCCATTGGTGAGCAAACCAACCAGTAAACGGTCGATCATATAATTCTGACCAATGATTACTTTGTCTAATTCTTTGCGTATATCTTCGATAAAAGCACTGCTCTTTTCGATTTTTTCACCGAGTGCTTTCATGTCTACAGCCATTTCGCTCATATTTCTTAATATTCCGTTATAATTTTCCTGATGATATGGTTAATTTCTCGCCTTCCAAAAAGCCATCAAATATAATACATGGACATTTTACAATCTTTTTTATTAGGACTGCTACAAGGACTCACTGAATTCCTTCCAATTAGTAGCTCAGGTCACCTTGCATTGGGTAAATATTTCCTCGGGGAAAATAACGAAGCTGGACTAACTTTTGAAATCGTAGTTCACTTTGGAACACTTTGCAGCATTTTAATTTACTATCGTGCACTTATCGGGGATATTTTGAAATCCGGAGTAAGCTTTTTAGCCGCACCTAAAGAGAAGAAGGACGACCCGAATGTAAAAATGATCTTATTTGTGTTGATCAGTATGATTCCGGCATTCATTGTCGGCTTCACACTCAAAGACAGCGTTGAATCTATTTTTGACAGTCCATTTTTAGTTTCCATCATGCTGGTTGTTACAGGATTTATTCTTTTTCTAACCAAGTTCGCAAAAGAAAAAGATGGAGAAGTTACGCTTGGCAGAAGTTTTATCATTGGTCTTGCGCAGGCATTTGCGATGATTCCGGGTATCAGTCGTTCAGGTTCTACAATTTCAGCGGCGCTGTATTTTGGAGTAAAAAGAGAAGACGCTGCGAATTTTTCTTTTCTGATGGTAATTCCCGTTATCGGTGGAGCTATGTTACTTCAGATTCTGGATTTAATGGAAGTTGGAATTGACGCAGTTCAGGTTACAAGCTTGTTGGTAGGATTTTTTACTGCGTTTATCTCAGGATATTACGCTTTGAAGTATCTGATAGTGATCCTGAAGAAGAAAGGTTTTCACTATTTTGCCTATTACTGCTGGTTAGTTGGTGGAGCCGGACTAATTTATTTCTGGATTTAATGAATAATCACTGTTTTAGTCTTGAAGACGGAAGCAAATAGTGCTACATTTGCACTCCAATTTTATAGGATATTATGATCGTTTATCTATTTATACTATTAGCTGTTTTAGCTATCGGATCGGCACTTGCCATGGTGATCAACAAGAACGTGGTTAATAGTGCGCTTTTCCTTGTTATCAATATGGTTTCATTGGCAGGAATTTATCTGCTCTTGAACGCACAATTTTTGGCAGTGATCCAGATCCTGGTTTATGCAGGTGCCATTATGGTGCTTTTCCTTTTTGTGATCATGTTGCTGAATGTGGAAGACGAAGAAAAGCTTTTCGACAAATTCAGAGTAAAATACTTCTTAGCATTTATTCTGGGAGCGGCTGTTGTAGGACAGATCTTTTACAGCATTGCCGGAGTTACTAATATGCTTCCTGAGATTTCTTCGAATATGGCTGAGATCGGAACGATTGAAGCCGCAGGTGACGTGCTTTACACAAAATATTTACTTCCATTTGAAATGACTGCGATCTTATTAACAGCAGCTGTTGTTGGTGCGTTGATGGTTGCTCAATACAAAATTAAGAAAGGGTAGAACAGATGTTAGAGATCGATTGGTTTTTAGGGATTAGTGCTATCATGTTTTCGATCGGTATTATCGGTGTATTGATTCGCCGTAATGCCGTTGTGATCTTTATGTGTGTGGAATTGATGTTGAATGCTGTAAACCTGACGTTGGTTTCATTCAGCAGTTATCACGGAAACATTGACGGACAGATATTTGTATTCTTTGCATTAGCCGTTGCTGCTGCGGAGGCTGTAGTTGGATTAGCCATTATCATAGCCATCTTCAGGAATAACCTTACAGTTGATGTGACTGAGATCAATTTACTGCGCTGGTAAGAATTAACCACAGAGAACACAAAGAGATATTTATTTAAACTTTGTGCCCTCTGTGGTTTAAAAGACTTTCAAAAGCTTTCATTTCGAAAAGAGATGAAAGCTTTTTTTATATTTTTGAGATTCAATATTAAGATGATGGATTATGTTCAACTGTCTACTGTAGTTATTTTACTTTTATCAATACAGAATATATCTGCTCAACATCTAGGGAATGAAAATAAATTGGAGTCAAAGTAAAAGGGAGAAGAAAAAAGAATTAATTGCGCTGGTAAGAGTTAACCACAAAGAACACAGAGAAAGATATTTAGAATAAACTCTGTGTCCTCTGTGGTTTAAAAGCTTTTTTTGTAAATGTGAGATTGATTACATTAGCAGAAATCAAAAAAACTAACTGCTATGATTAAGAGATCTATCCTGTTTCTGTTTTCAATTGTATTGCTGATGGCTTGTGCATCTTCAGAAAAGTACTTGCAAAAAGGTCAATATGATAAAGCCATCGACAAATCGGTAAAAAAGCTCCGTAAAGATCCCGGAAATGATAAAGAGTTGTACGTCCTCAAAGAAGCTTACGGCAAAGCTCAGGATTTTGATAAGGATCGTATCGACTTTTTGGAAAAGGAGGGGAGAGAAGAAAATTATGTAGCTATCTATGATCTGTATGTTCGTTTAGATCGTCGTCAGGATAAGATCAAGACATTACCGTCATCGGTATTAAGAGAATTTACACTGGTTAATTATGATGACCGATTGATCGCCTCGAAAGAACAAGCAGCCGAATCTTCTTACGCGTTGGGAGTAGATTATCTGGAACGAGGAGGCAGGGAAAACGCGAGAAGAGCGTACAGAGAATTTGAAACGGTGAAATCCATTTATTCCAATTATAAAGATGTGGATGCCAAACTCAGTCAGGCACGATATGAGGGAACCAATCAGGTTTTATTTGTGATCGAAAATAATTCCGAATCTGTACTCCCTGTTCGTTTTGATCAGGAATTACGGAAGATTGGTTTAGGTGATCTGAATGGAACATGGATCCAATACAGTGTGTACGAAGACGAAGAAGTGGATTACGATTATTTCATTGTATTGAATATCAAAGATATCTTGGTGTCACCGGAGCAGATCACTAAAGAAAAATATACGGACACCAAAGAAATTCAGGACGGTACCAAATACGTGCTAGACGAAAATGGCAATGTGAAAAAAGATTCACTTGGGAATGACATTCGCGAACCTAATTTTATCACCGTTGAGGCTGAAGTAACGGAAACCCGTCAGTATAAAGAAGGGATTGTTGGCGGAACTATTGAATACATAAATATAAAAACCGATCAACTCGAAAAGAGAGAAGATATTTCGGTAACGGCTTTCTTTGAGCATTTTTCAGCTAACTACAATGGAGATGAAAGAGCGCTCAGTAAAGAGTCTAAAGAACGTGTTGATGTTAATCAGTTAGCTTTTCCAAGTAATGAATCGCTGTTGATGGATGCGGCAGAACTTCTTAAAGATAAAACAAAAGATGTGATGTATAGGAATAGAGGGTTGCTTAGCAGGGCTGAGAATTAGGAATTAAAAATTAAGAATGTAGAATTAAAAATTCTGGTTTGTCATTTCGAAGGAGATTGCCGACTGAGAAATCAAGTATATTTTTTAAAAGCAATCTTTAGATATCTCGTTTTGCTCGATATGACAAGGTCAATAATTCTTAATTTTTAATCTTACATCTTTAATTCCGAATCTTCGATTCGGCGCTAAAACATATATCCCGCGGTAAAGTACACTCCAACTCCTTCTTCGGAAAATCCCACATCACACCTAAGTACAAAATCAGGAGTGAAAAATGAGCTTGTTCCTCCTAGACCGTAAGAATATTTCAGATCGTTAAAGATATTATCAAAAGACTCTCCGTTAGGGTAAGTTCTTCCCACATCAAAGAATAAAGTCCCGCCAAATTCTCCTCCTACAGCATCGATATTGAAAAGCCAGGTTCTTAGTTCAGTATTGAACAGAAGTACGTTATCATCTAAAAAGCGAGTAGATGGATAACCTCTCAGCGATTCTTCGTCTCCTGCATACGCCAGTTTCCAGTAAGGAACTTCCCCTGAAGTATTTCGAGTGTAAATACGATTTGCCCAGGTTATTTCTTTCAGGAAGAAGAAAGAAGAATATTTTCGGATATCAGCCTGAAAAACAAATGTATTGTACGAACTTCCGTACCAGGTTTGGCCAACTTCTGCAGTGGTTTCGATATAACTCCCTCGCGTAGGTCTGAATTCACTGTTTCTACTCTCTAATATAAAGCCGGTTCCTAAGTGGAGTGTTTGTCCTCCGTCAACGCCAAGAGGTTGTTCTTGAGTTATTAGTCGATCAGGGCCATTATCAACCGGAGTGGTGTAATCGAAATTCAGAACTGCCAATACATTCAACGAAGATTTGTTCTTAACCCATAGCGGAATTCTGAGTCTTGCATCAATACCAAAGCTAAAAGACTGAAAAGAATACAACTTGTTATTGGAATTAAAGGAGTCATTGATCTTTTGATAAGAGCCAATTCCGTAATAAGTATCCTGTAGAAACCGGGACGCATAAACTTGGCTGATAAATCTGTTATTGGAATTAAAAGCGTAAGGTTTGTCGTATTCAACTAGACCGGAAAGCAGTCCTTTTGTAGAAATAATGGCTGCAACCTGAGTGAAAGAGTGGAAAGGTTCAATTTCTTTTTTATAGTGAAATCTGTGAACCAACCCCCCCACTAAAAATCCAAAATCACTGCTAAATGATAAAGCAGGGAGAAATGCGGTTTCAATAGAATCTGTTACAACTACATTAGGGGAATTCTGAGCAGAAAGTTCTGTAGAACAAAAAAGGAGCAGTAAAACTGCTCCTTTAAATAAATAATTAAGCTGTTTGCTCACTTAAATGAATAAAAAGGTGACGAGTAAATAGATCGGCACTAATATACCAAACGACCACAGCATATATGCTCCAAAAGTTGGCATTTTAACTCCGCTTTGCTCAGCTATAGATTTAACCATGAAGTTAGGAGCATTACCAATGTATGTAAGTGCGCCAAAGAAAACGGCACCACTGGAGATGGCTACAAGTGTTTGCGTCATTTGATTCATCAGAACATCGGCACTGCCACCGGCTGCATTAAAGAACACCAAATAAGTAGGTGCATTATCTAAAAACGCTGAAAGTAAACCGGTTATCCAGAAGAACATCTCGTTGATTGGGTCTCCGTTGCCATCAAATACGGCATCGTTCACAAATTGGAGTGCACCTTGTCCGTTGTTAGCTGCTTTCAGCATTGCAATTGGGGCAATGATGGTAATAAAAATACCGGCGAATAACTTTCCGACTTCCTGAATCGGGAACCAGTTAAACCCATTTGCAGCACGACTTTCTTTTGAAGTGAAATGCCAGCTTGCCCATGCAAGAAAAAGAAGTGCAAGATCACGAATCAGGTTTTCGTAAGTAACATGAACGTGATAAACTTCAAATTCACCTAAATGAACCAATCCGGAGAACAAAACTGCTACAACAACTCCTAAGAGTAGAAATAAATTAAATCCGCCTTCTATACCTAATGGTTGATCACCCGGATCTTGAGGCTGTTTATTTGTTTCTTTTTTATAAAGTGCTTTATCCCAGAAATAATAAAGTACAAGTAGTATGGCAGCTACAAATGCCATTTCCCAGAATAGATTAGTAGTAGTCCAAAAGAAGTCTACTCCCTGCAAGAATCCTAAAAAGAGAGGAGGATCACCTAGTGGAGTTAATGAACCCCCAACGTTGGCAACTAGAAAGATAAAGAAAACAACCATGTGAACTTTCTTTTCTCTCCAAGCATTGGCGCGCAACATAGGACGGATAAGCAACATGGCGGCACCGGTAGTTCCCATCCAGCTTGCAAGTATAGTTCCTAAAAGAAGTAATCCGGTATTTACTTCCGGAGTACCTTGTAGATAACCTTTAATTCTAACTCCGCCTGAAACGGTAAAGAGCGCAAGAAGTAGTATTATAAAAGGAAAATATTCCAGTAAATAAGCATGAAGTACTTCATATAATGCAGCGTTAAAACCAAAAGTAATTACCATCGGAATTAACAAAGAAAAAGCCCAAACTGCGGAAATTTTTCCAAAATGATGGTGCCAGAAGTCTTCGGCGAACAAAGGAAAGAGTGCAATTGAGAGCAGAATTCCTGCAAAAGGTATTACCCAATACAAGCTTAAATTACTCCCGTCAATTCCATGGCCAGAGCCTTCAGCAGCAATAGAAACGGTTGAAAATAGTAGTACAAAGAGAGGAGCGGCTATAAATCGAACTCCCGAAAGCATATTTTTTAAGTTCACTTGAAGATATTTTTATTGAAAATTTCTTTGTGTCAAAATAATAGATGAATAAACACTTCAAAAGTATAACCATTCCATTATTTAAAAATTCCTGTAAAAATATTGAAAAGGCAGAAATCGGTAAATGAATTTTTTACCCGAAAATTGTCTTTACCTTCCTGTACTTTTTTGTATCTTTGCCAACCAATTTAAGCCGTCAGGTTTAGGTTTTTGGGTTTAATTCTAAAACAAGTTAAATGGAATCCGCTACGGCGCTGTTTTCTCTAATTATTGCTCTTCCCCTTTTGGGCTTCCTGATCAATGGATTGACAGGTTTGTTTGTAGAGAGCTACAGAAATAAAAGACAACTAATCGGTAGTATTGCCAGCACGGCAGTATTTATACCTTTTGTAATCGCTGTTTATTTCTTCATAAACATGAATGCGGGCTCTGAAGCCCTCGTCTATAAATTATTTACATGGATGGATGTTGGCACTTTCAGTGTTGATGTTGCCTATCGTGTTGATCAATTGTCTGTAATGATGACCATGGTTGTGACAGGAGTCGGTTTCCTGATCCACATCTATTCCATGGGCTATATGTCGCATGACGAAGGGTATTGGAAGTTCTTCGCATACCTGAATTTGTTCATCTTCGCTATGCTGAACTTAGTGCTGGGTAATAACCTTCTTCTTTTATTCTTAGGATGGGAAGGCGTAGGTGTTTGTTCGTACCTGTTGATCGGTTTCTGGTACACCGACATGGCGAAATCAGACGCAGCCAAAAAAGCTTTTATTTATAACCGTATTGGCGATTTTGCATTTTTGATCGCTATGTTTATGATCTTCCAAACTGTTGGAAGTTTAAATTTTGATGTAATTCTTGGTAATCTTGACAGCTTCACTGAAGGATATATGGTTGCTATCGGATTGCTGATGTTTGTGGGAGCTACCGGTAAAAGTGCTCAGATCCCATTATTTGTTTGGTTGCCGGATGCAATGGCCGGTCCAACTCCGGTTTCTGCGCTTATCCACGCAGCAACGATGGTAACTTCCGGAATTTATCTGATCTCAAGAATGTCACCAATGTACGTGATGATCCCTGAAGTGATGATCATTATCTCTGTAATAGGTGCGCTAACAGCAATTGTAGCTGCTACTATTGCCATCACTCAAAACGATATCAAAGGTGTGCTGGCTTACTCAACCGTTTCACAGTTAGGGTATATGTTTCTGGCGCTTGGAGCAGGAGGATTTACAGCGGCAATGTTCCATGTTGTTACGCACGCATTTTTTAAAGCATGTTTATTCCTTGGTTCTGGTTCTGTGATTCATGCTATGGAGCATGTGGAGCACGGATTGCACAAAGAAGGCAAAGATGTCCATTTCGATCCTCAGGATATGCGCTTTATGGGCGGACTTAAAAAATACATGCCATCTACTTACAAGACTTTTTTAATTGCTACGGTAGCAATTGCAGGTATTCCGCCTTTGGCAGGGTTCTTTTCAAAAGATGAAGTGCTTGCAATGACGATGAACGCCGGTTTCGTAGATGGAGGAAGCTGGGTGTATATGATGCTTTGGGGCGTTGGAATCATTACTGCATTCCTGACTGCATTCTATATGTTCAGATTAACGCTGACCACTTTCCACGGATCATTCAAGCTTCCTACTAAGATCAAAGAAGCTGTTGGATCTGAGAAATTTTTACACGAGAATCCTTGGAATATGACTACTCCGCTTTGGATCTTGGCAATTCTTGCGATCTTCGGTGGATTTTTAGGAGTACCTAATTTTATAGTTGAGACTTTTACTCACGAACCTGCTCATATCAATTTATTACATGACTGGCTGTATAAAGTAAATGCAGATTACAGCATTGTTATGAGTCATGCGCTGGAATGGGGATTGATGGCTGTTTCTATTCTAATTGCAATTTCCGGAGTTTGGTTGGCATTCAGAATGTATAACAACGATCAGCAAGAAGAATCTGATGCTAAGATCGCTTCCAGATTCGGAGGATTGTACAGCGTTTGGAAAGACAAGTATAATCTTGATGACGTTTATGAAGGATTGGTTGCTAATCCTACAGTGAAATTCTCTGACAAAGTACTTGCCGTATTCGACATGAAAGTTGTGGACGGCATTGTAAACGCTATTGCCGGAACGGTTCGATTGTTCGGTAGCTTATTCAGATACTTGCAAACCGGTGTGGTTTCAAGCTATGCTCTTGCTTTTGTAATCGGGGTGATTGTCATCCTGTATTTAATGATTTCGTAATTTCTTCAAACACTTGATGGAAACACTACTAAATATCACCATTTATCTTCCACTTTTAGGAATTCCCCTTATTCTGCTTTCAAAGAATGAGAACATGAAAAAGTGGAGTGCGCTTCTTGTAACCAGTGCTACGTTCTTAATTTCACTTCCATTGATGTTCAATTTTGATGTCGTGAATTCAGGAGCTGCTCAGTATCTCACCGAAGGTGGAAGAATAAGCTCAACTTTGGATATCAAATATCTGGTTGGTCTCGACGGTCTGAGTTTATTACTCTTTATGCTTACAACGTTCATGGGGCCGATCGTAATTATCTCTTCATGGAATTCTGTAGCAAAGCATTTGAGCGGTTATCTGGCAATGCTATTATTACTTCAAACTGCTTCTTTAGGAGTATTTGCTTCTCTTGATCTGTTGGTGTTTTACGTATTCTTTGAGCTTTCGTTGATTCCTATGTACTTCCTGATCGGAATCTGGGGTGGAAGCGACAGAATCCGTGCTACGTTAAAGTTCTTTATTTACACATTGGTTGGTTCGCTGATCATGTTAGTAGGTCTGATCTACGTTGGTTACGACGCCGGTTCTGTAATGAGCGGTGTTAACTTCACTTTGGATTGGAGATTCTTATCAAGTGATATCTACCAAATCGGATTGGTAGAACAAACCTATTTATTCCTGGCTTTTGCACTTGCATTCTGTATCAAAGTGCCCCTTTTCCCATTTCATACATGGTTGCCTTACGCGCATACCGAAGCTCCAACGGCGGGTTCTGTTGTTCTTGCAGCTATTATGTTGAAGATGGGAACCTATGGATTGATCAGAGTATGTTTACCGCTTTTCCCGAATGCTTTCATGGAATTTGCTCCTTATATGGCAACGCTTGCTGTGATCGGAATTATCTACGGCGCATTGGTCGCGATGGTACAGAAAGATGTTAAGAAATTGGTTGCTTACTCCTCAGTAAGTCACTTAGGATTTGTAGTACTCGGTATTTTCGCATTGAATACAGTTGCTGTTCAGGGTGCAATTATCCAGATGGTAAACCACGGGCTTTCAACCGGAGCGTTATTCCTTATTGTTGGAATGATCTATGATCGTCGTCATACAAGAATGATCAAAGACTTTGGCGGGATTGCTAAAAAGATGCCGATCTTCACAGTGATGTTTATGATCGCAACTTTGGCTTCCATCGGACTTCCGGGACTAAACGGATTTGTTGGTGAATTTCTGATCCTGAACGGTTCTTTCTTCTCTGAACTATACGACAACAAAGTATTTGCAATATTAGCTGCTTCGGGAGTGATATTAGCTGCAGTTTATATGCTGTGGATGTTTCAACGAGTAATGTTTGGTCCACTTGAAAACGAAGAGAATAAGAAATTGGTAGATCTGAATGCACGTGAAATCGGATTATTAGTACCGCTCGTGATCTTTATGTTCTGGATCGGTATTCATCCGGTTAATTTTACAAAGTATTCAGAGAATCAGGTTACTGAATTGATTATTACATCCAAAGAAAAGAGTCTTGCAGTACTGGAAACTTCAAAGACTGAAGATCTTCCGGAATGGGCGAATTCTTTTTACGGAGTAGATGAAGAAACGGAATCAGAATCTTTAATGGTCTCAACTAAGTAAGTATGAAACCACTTTCAGAACAAGAAATTAATTCAGCATTAGAATCCTTGGAAGACTGGGGGTTTGATGATGATAAACTCTGGAAGAAATTTGAATTTGGTAATTTTAAAGAGGCTCTGGCTTTTATTGTAAGAGTAGGTGTTGAAGCAGAACTTAAGACGCATCACCCGAGAATCTTTAATGTGTACAATACAGTAACTATTGGTTTGCAAACTCACGATGCAGGCGACAAGGTTACTCAAAATGATGTTGATTTGGCAACCGCTATAGAAGGTATTATTTAAACTACGAGAATGGATTATTTAGGCGATTTACAAGCATTTTTACCGGGTATAATTACAGCAGTGGCCGGTTTGGCAGTAATTACGATCGAGGCACTCAAAAGCGGACATAAGTCGGCGTACTGGGTAACTTCATTTTCACTGATCGTAGCTCTGTTTTTTGGAATCCAGTCATTGGGAACTCCGCTACAGGAAGCTTTTTCAGGAATGCTGGTTCACGGAGGGATTGCAGCTTTTGGTAATGTAATCATACTTCTTGGAACCCTTTTTTGCGTTTTCTTATCCAATGATTATCTGGAAAGCATTGATCATAACTACAATGAAGTGTACGGAATGATCCTTTTCGCAACTTCAGGAATGATCTGTCTTGCCGGAGCAAATGATCTTATTTCTCTTTTCTTAGGATTGGAAACTATGTCCATCTGTTTATATGTAATGGCAGGCTTGATCAAGAATGAAAAACAAGGAGCGGAAGGAGCTCTTAAGTATTTCTTGCTTGGTGCATTCTCTACAGGATTTTTGTTGTACGGAGCAGCTCTTCTTTATGGCGCAACAGGAACGACAAGTATTCCGGGAATCGGCGCAGCAGCAAGCAGTGATTTACTATTCTTGGCAGGAGCAGCACTTTTATTGATCGGATTTTTATTCAAAGTGTCAGCAGTTCCTTTTCATATGTGGACGCCGGATGTGTACCAGGCTACTCCTACAACTCTTACTGCTTACATGGCTACGGCTTCCAAAGCAGCTACTTTTATGGCGATGATCCTGGTTCTTTCCAGAGCGCTTCCTTCTGTTGAAGGATTGGATTGGCAAGCAGTGCTTTCTGTTGTAGCGATCATTACTATGATCTTTGGTAACATCATTGCCTTGGTTCAAGACAACATCAAAAGGATGTTGGCGTACTCAAGTATCGCACACGCAGGTTATGCACTCGTTGGATTATCAGCGGCAACACCGGAAGGTTACAGTGCAGTTGCATTCTATCTGTTTGCTTACACCATCATGAATGTTGGAGCATTTGGTGTGGTAGCTTATTATGAAAGAAACAAAGGTCTTGATTTTTCTGATGTCAACAACCTTGCAGGACTTGGTTTCAAAAAGCCAATGATGGGAGTGATGATGTCGCTTTTCTTATTCTCACTTGCAGGAATTCCTCCATTTGTAGGATTTGTTGGTAAGTACTATGTATTTGCTGCAGCTATAAATGCAAATATGGTTCCACTCGCTATTGTGGGTGTACTAGCCAGTGCTGCTAGTGTGTATTATTACTTACGAGTGATGGTGTACTTATACTTCCGCGAAGCTCACAAAGAAACAGAAATGATCGATCCGTCTTTCCTTTACAAAGGCGCATTGGTAATTCTTGCACTGCTTACCGTGTATTACGGCATTGAGCCTATCTTGCCTTTCGGTGGGTTGATGGAATTGATTACTGGTTTTTGATCGCTGATTTAACTGATTAATCCTAGTTCCGTAGCTCTGCTGCGGAATGACCATTGGAAGCCCCTTCTTCGCCTGTTCTAGATTTCAGCTATTTGTAACCCAATCCGCAGAACCTGAAGGATCTGCTTGAACTTGTTTCAGAATCTTATGTATTAGCTTTGATTCATTCGTTTGCAATATTTCCTTTTATAATCACCACAAAGATCCCGAAATGAATTCGGGATGACGTATTTTTTTAATTCTTTTGGGTAATATAATTCAGTCGGATGTCTTCAAGTCGTCCGAACGCTGGTTCGGATTTGGTTCATGAGTCTCCCTCCCTGATCATAGGGAGGGAACAAGGGTGGGTCAGTAAACCGGCACAAAACTTTCCCTAAAGCAGCCATTGTAATCAAATCAATAATGCTGTATATTTAAGGCTCTCTGTTGTTCGGACAAAGCGTCAGAATGACTGTCTTCACTTACGAAGACATCCAAAGACAAAACATACATACATGAGTAAGAATTATTACGAATTCACTTATATCATCAATCCCGTTTTAGACGAGGATAAGTTTGCCGCTGTTGTTGATAAAGTGAACAAATTGATTGAAAAGCACGGCGGCGAAGTTGATGAAGTTGATGAGTGGGGTTTAAGACCTTTTGCCTACGACATCGACAAGAAAAGCAACGGTTACTACGTAAACATGTACTTCAACGCTCCTGTTGAAGCAATAGAAAAAGTAGAACGTGCACTTAGAATTGATGACGATGTTCTTCGTTTTCTAACGCTTAAATATGATGCTAAGATGCTTCGCCATCGTGAGCTTCAAAAGAAAAATGCTGTTCCTGATGTTTTTGCTGTAGAAGCAGAAGAGGAAGAAGCTAAGAAAGAAGACTAAACCCTCATCAACTAAAGATATTTTATTATGATTAACAATCCTTCACATCCGAAGAAAAGTATCCGCAAAGTAAAGCAATGCAAATTTACTCAAGCGGGTTTAGAATACATCGACTACAAAGATGTTGATACGTTGCAACGTTTCACAAACGATCAGGGAAAAATTCTTCCTCGTCGCGTTACCGGAACAAGTGCCAAGCATCAACGTCAGCTTAACAGAGCTATCAAAAGAGCTCGTTTCTTAAGCTTGATGCCATACGTAGCAGAAAACCTTAGATAAGAAATTACAGAACTATGAAAGTTATCCTTAGAGAAGACGTAGAAAAATTAGGACAAGCTGGTGAGCTTGTTGATGTAAAAGACGGATACGGTCGTAATTACCTTATTCCTCAGGCAAAAGCAGTATTGGCTACAAAAGGTACTATCGCTGAGATGGAACTTAGAATGAGACAAGCAGCTGCGCGCGCTGAATTAACTGTTCAGGAAGCTAAAGATCTGGCAAAATTGCTAGAAGCTACTTCAGTTACTATTTCAGTTACAACCGGTGAAGATGAAAAGATTCACGGTACTGTTACTAATGTACAGATCGCAGATGCTCTTGCTGAAAGAGAAATTCTTGTTGACAGAAGAAATATTTCTATCGACGAAGATGTTAAAACTCTTGGTGAGTATACTGCTACAGTAAGTTTAGTTGGCGACTTAAACCCACAAATTAAATTTTGGGTTGTAAAAGCTGACTAATAGCTTTAGGGTTATTGAAATGTCTATGAAGACGTTAAACTTTTTTGATAACTAGAGACTTTTAAAAAGCCTACATTCACTATCAAATTAGCGAAACAATAAATACCCGAATGAACTTATCAAAATCGATATTAATGGGGATCATCTTCGCGATGTTATCCCCATTTTTTTTATATGCCCAGATTCCTGACCCGGTTAAGTACGAGGTCTCTGATATTCCTGATACTGTAAAAGCGGGTGAAGTCTTCGAAATAATCGTAGAAGCTTCAATAGAGGGAAAGTGGCACTTATATTCGGTATTGAACGATCCTGATGCAGGACCTTATCCAACCCAATTTTCTGCAAAATCCCCAAATTTTGTATTAGCCGGAAAGACTTCAGAAAGTAAAGCAGATATTGAATTTGACCCCAATTTTGAAGCAGAATTAGGCTGGCACACATCTTATGCAAGCTTTACTATTCCCGTTGCTGTAAAATCTGAGTTGCAGGGAAAACAGAATTTGGATATTGAAGTTTATTATCAAGTGTGTGATGATCGGGTTTGTTTACCGCCAAAAAGAAAATCCATCATAGCGGGTGTATTTGTTGAAGGTGTGGCGGATGAAATTTATGAGGATGCGGTTGGCGGAGCTACCGTTTCAGAAGGTGGAAGCTCATCAACCAGAAAAGGAAGTTTCTCCGATGATGGAATTTTTTCTTTTTTATGGATCGCCATTGTAGCCGGATTTGCCGCATTACTTACTCCATGTGTATTCCCCATGATCCCGCTCACGGTTTCTTATTTTTCTAAACAGGAAGATGCTAAAAGAGGGATTAGTTCCGCCCTGATCTTCGGGGTAGCTATTGTAATAACATTTACGGTGATCGGTGCGGCTTTAGCAGCATTATTGGGAGCTTCCGGAGCACAGAATTTTGCTTCTAATCCTATTGTGAATTTATTCATTGCGCTGGTATTGGTCGGATTTGCACTTAGCTTATTGGGAATGTATGAGCTGCAGTTGCCTCATCAGCTTACAAATTTTCTAAACAGAAAAAGCAATGAGAGTTCAGGTATTGTGGGCATTTTGTTCATGGCGATGACCATCAGTGCGGTTTCGTTCTCTTGTACGGCTCCGTTTGTTGGGGCTGTATTTACGGCGACAGTTGGTGGCGAATGGTTTTATCCGATCTTAGGTATGATCGGATTTTCAGCGGCTTTTGCCAGTCCTTTCGTGTTGTTTGCCATGTTCCCTAAATGGTTAGAAGCACTTCCGAAAAGTGGTTCCTGGATGAACATCGTAAAAGTACTATTAGGATTCATTGAACTGGCTGCCGCATTCAAGTTCTTATCAAATGCTGACCTTGTATGGCAATGGGGAATCGTTTCGCGTCCTTTAACCATAGCATTTTGGATCGTGATCTTTTTAATGGCAGGATTTTATGTGCTCGGATTTATAACACTCAAACATGAATCAAAATCGGAACAAATTTCAACGGGAAGAATGCTACTTGCAATGCCGTTCTTAATGTTCAGTTTTTACTTGATTCCGGGACTTTTAGGTTCATCATTAGGTTTTTGGGATGCTTTTCTTCCCCCAAAACAACCAACAGATGTAAGCCTTGTAGCTTCAATCGGAGGGAGTGGAGGTGTAAGTTCAACTTCTGCCGATGAAGGCTGGAGCAAAGATTTTGAAGCTTCGGTAGCATCAGCGATCGAATCAGGAAAACCGGTTTTTATAGATTTTACCGGATACACTTGTACAAATTGTCGTGCTATGGAAAGTAATATATTTCCTCTGGAAGAAGTACAGCAAGCTTTTGCTGAAATGGAGTTGGTAAAATTGTATACAGATGGTGGTAAAGACGCCAAAGACAATCAATTGATACAATTCGAGCTTACCGGGAATATCGCTTTGCCAACTTACGTGATCTACGACCCTGTTTCCAAAATAGTGATCGATCAGGTGCTGGGATATACTAAAGAAGAAAAGTTTACGTCATTTCTTAGAGAAGGACTGAATGAATTCAAATCAAGATAGAAGTTGACCCTGAGTAGGGAAAACTTTAGCCTTAGATGACTTGATTTCGATATAGCAGAATTAATTAAAAGTCATTCCTGCGAAGGCAGGAATCTAAATTGTACTTTAAGAATAAGTTCGTACAATCTAAGTTCTATTTAGATTCCAGACATTCACATTGGAATGATCCAATTTTTTGATTTGTCCGGTTTTTGAATTCAGGTACGGTAATAGTCACTAAATTTCGGCACGCTGACGGCTTTACATTCAAAAAAAAGAATCTACATCATATGTGCGGTAGCAGGTATGATGTTGTTGTGCCCGGGAGTATCTAAAGCCCAAGCAACTCTGGAAAGTGAAATTACTATTGATCGTATAAATATTGATTCACTCTATTACATCGGAGAATGGGTTTTGGAAGAGTCCATTATAGTCTCATCTGATTTGATAGCTATTCCAACTCAAAACTGGTTGTACGATCCCATTCGCGGAAACCTTACTTTCAGAGAAACAGATTCATTTTCTTTTCAGGGGATTTCTGAGGTCTCTGTTAGTTTTAAATACTATCCATACAGCCTGAGAAGGTTTTATAATGATAAAGCGGTTCAGCCTCTGGATTCTTCCATTTTTGATGATGAATCATCAAATCAATTTTCGGTATTTAGTTCCTCTGATCAAACAAAAAGAAGCAATGGATCCGAACTTCAGCAAAGAGGAAGTCTGAGTCGTGGAATAATAGTAGGAACAAATCAGGATTTTGCTCTTGAAAGCGGTCTGGATTTCGAGCTTTCCGGAAAACTTACAGATGATGTGACTATCAGCGCAGTTCTCACAGATAAAAGTATTCCAATTCAACCGGATGGAACAACGCAGAATCTCAAAGAATTTGATAAAGTTTTTATTCAGGTTCAGGCTCCTAACACAACTATTGAAATGGGAGACGTTGATATAAGCATGGAGAAAAGTACTTTTGCAAAGTTAAACAGAAGACTTCAAGGAGCTGCAGGATATAACACTTCAAATTATACAAACTTGTCTGCGGCTGCATCGGTTGTTCGTGGTGTGTTCAAAAGCGTGAATTTTCAGGGCTTGGAAGGAGTGCAGGGACCTTACCGATTAACTGGGAACGAGAATGAAGAATTCGTGATCATACTGGCTGGAACTGAACGAGTATACATCAACGGTCAGCTAGTTCAAAGAGGAGAAGATGGCGACTATATCATCGATTATGGCTTAGGGGAGATCTACTTCACAAATAATCTTCTCATCAAAGATGAAACAAGGATTGTAGTTGAATATGAATATATCGATCAGAATTTTAATCGGACATTAGTGGCAGCACAGGGTGAAGGAAGTTTAGTAAATGACAGATTCACGATTGGGGCTACGGTAATTCGACAGGCTGATGGAAATAATCTTCTATCTCAGCAAACGCTTACAGAAAGTGATATTGATATTTTGAGGCAAGCCGGAGACGATAGAAACGCTGCGAGAGTTTCAGGTGCTGAACGTATAGATCCTGAGGAAGAAAATGTGAATGTATTGTACGCTCAGGTTGATACTGTTGTTAATGGGCAAACTTATACGATATTCAAAAATATTCCAGGTTCTGAGAATGCAGTTTTTAGGGTTAGATTTTCAAATGTAGGTGAGTTTCAGGGTAGTTATAGAAGAGCGGGCACTTCTGTAAACGGTTTATTATTTGAATGGGTGGGACCAAATCGTGGAGATTATGAGCCATTCAGAAATCTTCCTGCACCAATCGAACAACAGATGGCTGCAATTAATACTACTTTTTCACTAAGCGATAATATCAGGTTATTTGGGGAATGGGCTGTAAGTGATTACGATCAAAACAGATTTTCTGCATTAGATGACCAAGATAATGTAGATCATTCTTATTTGGGTGGAGTTCAAATTGATTCTCTTAAAACAGGAACGGGTGTGTTCAGCTTGAAAGCAGAGAGAAGGTTTTCAGGCTCTAACTTTGAGTTTTTTGAACGAACAAGAGATGTAGAATTTGATCGAAAATGGAATTTGAGCAGTTTTGAAAAGTCACAGGAGACCATAAATGAGATGGCGGCCAGATATGATTTTAACTCAAATTCATCCATAAATGGTGAATATGGTTTAATAGAAAGATTTGGTTTTTCAGCGCAAAGACAGGCATCGGCTTTTGAAACCGAAAATGAGAACGGTTTTAGATTAAAGTATCGGCAAGACTGGATCCAAAGCGAAGATGATCTGCAAATGAACGACGGAACATGGTTCAGGCAGCAAGCGAGGATTTCTAATCAATTCACTCGAAAAAGGTCGGAGCATAGTTTTATTCCGTATATGAGTTTTGAGCATGAAACCAGAGTTCAGCGTGATCAGCAAAGTGACTCGTTAACTAATCAATCATTGAGGTTTTATGAAGTTGCTCCCGGAGTTAGATACGAAGCAAACAAGTGGCTCTTAGATTATTCTGTGGCTTATAGAAACTCATTTCGGGTTTTTGAGAACAGGTTGAGTGATGAAGCTGCATCAGTACAACAATCACTTCAAATAGATTTATTTCCGAGTAATTTTTTCACAACGCAAAATAAAATCGCCATAAGAAATAAAGAATATACTTCAGATTTCAGAGAGCAGGGGAATACAAATAAGAATTCGCTATTAATAAGATCAAATACAAGTTACTCTTCAATCTCGGAAAATTGGGATGGAAATCTTTTATATGAAGTAAATACTCAGCAGCAGGCATTACTTCAGGAAACGTTCATAGAAGTTGGACCTGAGATCGGTCAGTATGTATGGGATGATCTGAATGATGATGGAGTAGAGCAATTGGATGAGTTCTTTTTAGAGCTTACACCAAATGAAGGAACCTATATAAGGCAATTACTCCCATCGGATGAATTATTTCCGGTAATTGATCTGAGAGTACGATTAAGGAATGAGATAAAGCCTTTCGGATATTTAAGAGCAGAAGGAAATTTAAATCGGTTCTTAAATCAAATTACTTTACGATCCAGATTTGATATTGCAGAGAACTCAACAACTAGTGAGATAAGAGATATTTATTTTTTGAATATCAGCACTTTCAGAGACTCGGCAACTACAATTCAAGGTAGATTTGCACTTGAAAAGGAACTCGATCTATTTCCGGAGTTTAATAAATATGATCTGAGTATAAGGTACAATCAACTTAGAAGCCTTGTAAGAAGGAGTAGTGAATTACAAACCATCTACCAGGATGCATTTGCAGTAGATATGGGTTATGAAATCACAAGTACAATTGAAGGGGAATCAAAAATTGTATCCGCTACGAACAGAACTACAAGTAATTCAATATCAAACAGGAATTTTAATATTATTTCAAAAACGTATGAGCAAAGTTTTGGAGCAACTGTAAACCGGTCGTGGCGCACAGGGATTATAATCTCGTACAGTGAAAAAGAAGATATAATTATTGAAAGTAATAAAGTGGAAGTGCAGATTGTAAAAATTCGCAATACAAACAGATTCTTTCTTTGGAGGAAAGTGCAGGCAAATTCATCGTTTGAAATTAGAAATGTTAGTATAAATGGGAGTACTAATGCCGTTGGAAATTTTGAGCTTACAGAAGGCTCCGGTTCCGGCACTCATGCAATATGGTCACTCAGTAGCAGTTATAGGGTCAGTAATCTCATTAGATTGAATTTTATGTATGATGGAAGAACTGTAAAAGATCGGACAGCTATACATACTGCCAAATTAACTTTAAAAGCTACATTTTAGTAAAAATCTCTTAATCAGAACTAAAATTAAAAGCAACCAAAAAAAGTGTTTAAAGTTTGCTGAAAGTTGATTTTTCTATAGGTCAATACTTTGACATTTAGTATAAAATGAACTATTCTTTTGCCTCATTAAACATAGACATTAACATTAAACATAAGCGGAGTGGACATGACATCGTCGATTGCTCTATTTTTTCTACAAGCCGATGCAGGCTTCTTTAACGTCATCGTTGAAAAATTCAACCAAGGTAATGATGGCGGATGGATGTGGCCGGTACTGGTTACTCTTATTCTTGGATTGGCTATTTTCCTCGAAAGAATTATTACCCTCAACCTTGCAGATATTAACACACGGAAATTCATTGTAAATGTTCAGGAAGCATTGCAAGAGGGTGGCATTGAAGCTGCTGAAGAACTTTGTGCCCAAACTCGTGGACCGGTTGCTTCTGTATTTCAAGCTGGTTTAATGCGTTCAAACGAAGGTATTGATGCCGCTGAAAAAGCTATTGCAGCTTACGGTTCAATTGAGATGAGTTTCCTTGAAAGAGGATTGGTTTGGTTGTCTCTATTTATCGCTATTGCTCCACTATTTGGATTCCTTGGAACGGTAATTGGTATGATCCAGGCATTCGATGATATTGAAGCAGCAGCAGATATCTCTCCAAGTATTGTAGCAGGTGGTATTAAAGTTGCCCTTCTTACAACAGCTGGTGGTTTGATTGCAGGTATTATCCTTCAGATCGGGTATAACTACTGTGTATCTAAAATTGACCGCTTAATCGCTGAAATGGAAGAAAGTTCAATTACTCTAATCGATTCTATCATTTTACTTAACGAAGGAAAGCCGTTGATCACTCCTTCTGTTGATGACAGCGCTGATTCAGAATAATAATCCTAATCATAAAAAGTTAAACAGGAGATTATTATGAATATCGTAAGTTTAAGTGTGGGTCTTGCCGGATTAATGATTGTTGGTGGAGTTTTAGCAATGATCATTTCCGGAATCAGAAGCCTTACACAAGGAAAACAGGATTTTAAGAGAATCGCTTTGATGCTGGTACCTGTAGTTGTTTTTGCAATTACATATTTTTCACTAGGTCAAGACGAAGTTAAAGCTGCAGTTATGACTGCCGGCGTAATGATGGGAGGGATGGTATTAACCATATTCCTTACCGGACTTCGTGGAACATTTAAGTTTTAATTAAGCAATTATGCTATTAAAGAAACGTGAAAGAGAAAGTGCTGAAATAAATGGTTCGTCTATGGCGGATATCGCATTTCTCTTACTCATCTTTTTCCTGGTAACTACAACCATTAACGTAGATACCGGTATTGGTATGGTTTTACCTCCACCTTTAGATCCTACTGAAGAACCACCACCTGTAAGGGAAAGAAATCTGATGAAGATCTTGGTGAATGAAACCGGCTTAATTATGATGGATGAGGAGCCTACTCCAATTGATGAGGTTCAAAATAAACTGATTGAGTTTATCAAAAACCCGGAAGGCAATGAAGAGTTGTCCATTAGTCCACAAGCAGCCATTGTTTCTTTGAAAACAGTGCGCCAAACTCCATATCGGATTTACATAGATATGTTAGATGAGGTAATAGGTGCTTATGCCTTTTTGAGAAATGAAGCAGCTAACGAAAACTTTAGCAGAGACTATTCTCAACTTAATAAAGAGCAAAAAGATATAGTTGATGACATCTATCCTAAGAAAATTTCAATCGCTGAACCAGATCCGGAGTAAATATAATGGCACACTTTAAGAAAAAACAAGCTGGAACTAAGCAAGAAGTACCAACTTCTGCTATGCCGGATGTGGTATTTATGCTTCTTTTCTTCTTTATGGTTACCACTGTATTAAGAGAAGTAACTTTGAAAGTTAAAATTGATTTAACGAAAGCTACTAACATTGAAAAGATCGAAGAAAAACGATTGGTATCATACATTTATATGGGACCTGAGCGTTTACCAAATAACAGATTGGGGAATGACAAGGTTCAGATTGATGATTCGATCGTAGATGACATTGGAGCAATAAGACAGCTTATGTATGACAAGTTGCTACAAGAACAAAGAATGATTGTTTCACTTCGTGTGGATGAAAGTTCTGAATTTGGTCTTTTAACGGATGTACAAGAAGAATTAAAGAAAGCTCAAACTTTTAGAATTAATTATTCTACCAAAAGTGAAGCTACCAGAAATTAATTCTGGTTTACACAATTTTGAGGCATCCATGAATTTCATGGTTGCCTTTTTTTATTTATTGGAGAAGAGAACATATGGATCAGGAATTTAAAAGCATTCAGAGTGTTGGTCGGGAAGGGTTGATTAAACAGATAACAGGTTATGATTCCCATACCAATCAATCTACTATAAAAGGGATAGGCGATGATGCTGCTGTGTTAAAGACAGATGGTAAAACATATTCTTTAATAACATCCGATACATTTGTTGAGGGAGTACACTTTGACATAACATATACGCCCCTTCATCACCTGGGTTATAAGATTATTAGTACCGCCATTAGTGACATTTATGCAATGAACGGAACTCCGACTTCTGTTTTAATAAATATTGCTGTGCCAAATCGTCAATCAACTCAAATGATAGACGATCTTTACAAAGGAATTTACTCTGCCGGCTTCGAATATGAAGTTGAGGTGGTAGGTGGTGATATTACAGCCAATCATTCCAATATGGTAATAACTGTTACTGCATTCGGAGAAGTTGAAGGTAAGAATGTAGTATACCGTTCAGGTGCGAAACAAGGTGATGCCATTTGTGTTACAGGTGATCTAGGCGCAGCAATAGCAGGACTTAGGATCTTAATGCGTGAAAAAAAATACTGGGAAGAGCACGGTAACGAAGGGGCTCAGCCTGATCTCTCAGAATATGAATTTGTTGTAAAACGCCAACTTGTACCTGCTGCAAGAAAGAATCTAATTGATGCATTGAAAGAACATAACATTACTCCAAGCTCAATGATAGATGTAACACAAGGGTTGGTTCATGAAGTAAGCCAGATCGCTTCTGCTTCCGACCTAGGGGCATATCTCTATCAAGCGGCAATACCGGTAGCAGTAGAAACACGACACGTTGCAGATGAAATGGAAGAGGATGTAGATCGCTACGCGCTCTTTGGAGGCGAAGACCTGGAAATAGTATTTACATTACCTGAAAAAGATGTAGAAAAATTTGTAGAACAATTCAATGATTTCTCCGTAGTCGGCCGAATGGTTCCGAAAGAAGACGGCATGAAAATGCAAACAGCAGAAGGAGATGTTATTTCTTTTGATGATTTGTCATAAAGAACTAGATGGCACGTTTTTTGACTTAACTTAGTTTAAATAAGCAGACCACTCAAAAACATATTAAATGTGTATATTTGAGATTCACTAATACCAGTTTATATCATTTAAATGGCAGATAAAAAATCCGCTCCAAAAAAGAAAATTAAAGCACCTCAGAAAGATTCTGATTCAAAGGACAAGTCGAAAACTCCAAAATTTCCCACGTGGGGATTTCTGGTAATATTTTTAGTACTTCTTGTAGCTCAGTTCATTTATTCAGGAGCTCAGGTTACTAATAATATCAAATACAGCATTTTCCTTGAATACGTAGAAAATGGATATGTTGACGAAATCCTTATTAAAAACGGATCGTATATAGAAGGAAAGTATACTCCAAAGGCACTAGATGAGGGAATAGTAAGTGTTCCAGCTCAAGAGAATAATAACAGCTTTAATTTGGGTGGAGAAAATGAAGCTTATCTCAGATTCCGAACCACGATGCTGAGAGGTGATGATATACGTCCGGTTTTAGATGCTAATGATGTTGAATATGAAGTAACTATAGAAGAAGACTGGTTCAGTGGAGTATTTGTTTGGTTGATCATGATAGCTTTAGCTATCGGTTTTTGGGTTCTAATTCTAAGAAGAATGAACCCGGGCCAACAGGTTTTGAATATTGGAAAAAATAAGGCTTCTCTTTACGACAAACAGACTGACACAAAAACAACATTTAAAGATGTGGCAGGACTTGATGAAGCTAAAGAAGAGGTAAAAGAAATTGTCGATTTTCTTAAAACACCATCAAAATACACCAAACTTGGTGGAAAGATTCCGAAAGGAGCGTTACTTGTAGGTGCTCCGGGTACAGGAAAAACATTGCTTGCAAAAGCAGTAGCAGGAGAAGCAGAAGTTCCGTTTTTCTCACTTTCAGGTTCTGACTTCGTGGAAATGTTTGTGGGTGTAGGAGCTGCTCGTGTACGTGATCTTTTCAAACAAGCAAAAGAAAAAGCACCTTGTATTATTTTTATTGATGAAATAGATGCAATTGGTAGATCTAGAGGTAAAGGTCAAATGCCGGGATCGAATGATGAAAGGGAAAATACTCTTAACTCATTACTTGTAGAAATGGATGGTTTTGCAACAGATTCTGGTGTGATCATTCTTGCGGCTACCAACCGACCTGATGTTTTGGATAACGCATTATTGCGTCCGGGTAGATTTGACAGGCAGATCAGTATTGACAAACCGGACAAAAACGGTAGAGAAGCAATTTTCAAAGTTCACTTGAAGCCTTTAAAGCTTAGTAAAGAAGTGGAGTCAAAAAAGCTTTCAGCTCAAACTCCTGGTTTCGCAGGTGCAGAAATTGCCAATGTTTGTAACGAAGCTGCACTAATAGCTGCCAGAAAAAATAAAAAGGCAGTTGATATGGAAGATTTCGAAAGCGCCATTGATAGAGTAATAGGTGGACTTGAGAAAAAGAACAAAATTATCTCACCTGAAGAGAAAAAGATCGTTGCTTACCACGAAGCCGGACACGCTGTAGCTGGTTGGTATTTGGAACATGCTAATCCTTTAGTAAAAGTTTCTATTGTTCCAAGAGGTTTAGCGGCTTTGGGTTATGCTCAATACTTACCTAAAGAACAGTTTTTACACCAAACAGAGCAGTTGCTTGATGAAATGTGTATGACCTTAGGTGGACGAGCAGCAGAAGAGATCGTATTCGGAAAAATATCCACAGGAGCGTTAAGTGATCTTGAGAGAATTACGAAAATGGCTTATAGTATGGTTTCTGTATATGGTTTAAATGATAAGATCGGGAATGTATCTTTCTATGATTCAAAGCAAAGCGATTACAATTTCCAGAAACCCTATTCAGAATCTACTGCACAAATTATTGATGAAGAAGTTAAAAAGATCATAGATGAAGCTTATCAAAGAACGAAAAAACTTCTGACAGGAAAAAAGAAAGAATTGGAAATTCTAGCTAAAGAATTACTGGAGAAAGAGATCCTGTATCAATCTGATCTGGAGAAATTAATTGGCAAGCGTCCTTTTGATACCAAAACTACGTATGAAGAATACACTGCTCCGGATGCTGAAGTAGTAGATGACGTAATTGAATCCGATTCTGATTCTGAAGATAAAACTGAAGATTCGAAAACAGGTTCCAATAATGGAAGCGAAAAATCAGAAGAAGTAAATAAAGAAACTGAAAAGAACGATTCTGAAAAAAGTAATGATTAAAGCAATTAAAGAGAGATTTCCATTTTTAAATCTTACTTCTTAACATTGCGTTAATACTGTATTAACCAAAGTATAAACTACCCGTAACAGTAGGGCAAAGTGTGGTTGATATCTTTTGAGCACCAAATAAAGGTGATCAAATAAATATCAGCACACACATGAAAAATTTAAACTCTTATCTAACTTTGCTGCTCTGGTTGTTTGCGAGTACAGCATTCGCACAGAATACCGGACAAATAACAGGAACAATTATTGACGTCGAAAATGGCGAGACTATAATTGGAGCAAGCGTAGGAATAACCGGAACCACTAAAGGTACAGCCAGCGACCTTGACGGTAACTTTACAATACGTAATCTGGAACCTGGAACGTATTCAATTACTGTAACATACATCTCATATACAGCTCAAACAATAACCGGAATAGTGGTTAATGAAGGTGAATCTACAGTATTAAATATAGCCCTTGAATCAAGTATTGAGAACTTGGATGAGGTTGTTGTAACTGCTGAAGCTATTAAAAGCGGAGAAGCAGGCTTGTTGTCTATTCAAAGAAAAGCTATTGCTGTTCAGGATGGAATTTCAGCAGAAGAACTATCTAAATCTACAGATGGAAACGTAGGCTCTGCAATGAAAAGAGTATCAGGAGTTTCTGTAGTAGGGGGAAGAGATGTTTATGTTCGTGGATTAGGAAACAGGTACAGCAATGTTCAATTAAATGGCTCACCAATCCCGTCTACCAACCCGAATAAAAAAGAAGCCCCTGTAGATATACTTTCAAGCGGTATTGTTGATAATATCGTAGTACAAAAAACGTATACACCTGATCAATCAGGAGAATTTTCTGGGGGTTCTGTTCAAATCATTACTAAAGAATTTCCGAACGATCCGAGTATTACATTCTCTTACACTTCAGAAATTAATTCTAATTCAACTTTCAAAAATTATTTAGGCTACAACGGTGGAGGCACTGACTTTCTTGGTTTCGATAACGGATTCAGAAATCTACCTACAGATTTAGAAGACAGTGAAATAACAAATACGCAAGAAGCCGGAAGAATTGTCACTGATCTTAACAATTCTTGGGCTTCAAAGAATATTCAATCTCTACCGAGTCAAAAATTAGGTTTTAGCTATAGCAATCAGTTCAATCAGGACAAAATGCCGATCGGTCTGGTTTCAAATATTAGCTATAAATATGCTACTAGTTCCAGAACTAATGAGACATTCCGATACATCAATAATTACAATGAAAATTCCGGAGAGGTTCTTTTAGGATCTGATTACATCCGAAATTCAGGAGAAGAAAGCACGGGCATAAATGGAATGCTTAACGTTTTTGTAAAGCCAAATGACTTCACAAAGATTGGTTTAAAAAACCTGTATTCCAATTCTTCAACCAATCAATTTTCAACAATTGAGGGGTCATACTACAATTTCGATAATGACAACAGACAAACTGTAGCTGAGTTTGACAGGAGAGCAATTTATTCATCAACATTGATCTATGAGACTTACTTTCAGAACTTTATGGAGTCTAGTCTTGATGCTTCGTTAACATATTCAAAGGCTGTTCGAGATCTTCCGGATCGCAGAACTACACAATATGTAAGAAATGATGCCGGTAATCTTGAAGTGATTTTACCGTTCAGAGGCAACTCTCACTTCTTCTCTTTTCAGAATGATAATAACTACTCAGCTAAGCTGGACTATGATTTCAAGCCTGTAAAGAGATTAAGAGTTAAAGTAGGTGGTTTCGGGATGTATAAAGACAGAGAGTTTGAATCATATAAGTTGATCTATGAAGCAAACCCTTCTTCAAATGCACCTGATATCGACAAGTCCCTTTCACCAGAAGAAATATTCACAGCAGAAAATATTCTAAATGAAAGCCTTTTGTTAACCGAAAGAACCAGCTCACGAGATTCATACAATGGTGAGCAAGAGTTAGCAGCAGGATATTTCTCATTGAATTGGTCTCCTACAAGCAAATGGAATGTAGTTACCGGGTTAAGAACTGAACAATCTACTCAATCTATTAATAACAAAGCATTGGTAAGTGAGCTTGATCTATTACCTGCTTTTAATACAACATACAGACCGTCTAATAAGACAAATCTGCGAGGAGCTTTTTCAATTACTTTAGCACGACCTGAATTCAGAGAGCTTTCTGAGTTTAATTTTCAGGACTTTATAGGAGGGAGAACTGTTTTCGGAAATTCAGAACTTGAGAGAACAAAAATCTATAATTATGACCTTAGATTAGAAACGTATCCTGATTTAGGCGAACTATTTGCTGTAAGTGTATTCTATAAAAAATTCGAAAACCCAATAGAGATATTCTACAGAATTACTCAGAATAATGAGGTTCGGTACGACAATGTAGAATCTGCAGAGTTATACGGTATAGAATTGGAAGGCCGAAAGGACATTACAGAAACTTTAAGGTTAAGCAGCAACTTCTCGTATATCATTTCCGGTGTTGAGTATGCTGATGGATCCTCAGCAGGAAGACAAGCTAATGCAAGCAGGCCAATGTTTGGACAATCACCTTATACATTAAACATGAATGCTTTTTATCTGATGCCCAAAATTGATTCAGAGCTGACGTTATCATTCAACACGTTTGGAAAACGAATATCTGCAGTAGGTAATAATGAACAACCAGATGATGAATACGAACAGTCTTTTAATAAACTAGATCTAAGTTTTACTAAAAAATTTGGTAGTGCATCCATAAATGCAAGTATAGAAAATATTCTTGGCGACGATGTAGTATATAAGCAAGGAGATATAATTACTACACAGTATCAGATCGGAACTACTTTCGCAATCGGTTTTAACTATTCATTTAATTAACACAAACAAATAATACAATACAAAAAATCATGAAATCTAATCTTAAGCTTCTAACTCTGTTTGCTTTAGCATTATCATTTTCATTCACATCATGTGATGATAACAACGGCAACAACGACGATACTGAGTTGCCGGAAATCTATGCTTCTCTTCCGGGCACTGTAATCTCTGAAGATACCAGATGGTCTACAGATCAGGAATTAACAGGACAATACTATGTACTTCCTGGAGTAACGTTAACTATTGACGCAGGTGTAGAAGTAAGCTTTACGTATCACAATAATGATGTAGACAAGGTTGGAGCAATTATTACACTACCTGCTGATGCAGAAAATTTCGATACACCAAGAGCGAGTGGAAGATTAGTTGCTGAAGGCACATCCAATAATCCGATTGTGTTTACTTCAGCTCGTGATAATAAACTACCGGGCGACTGGGGTGGAATTGTTATGGCCGGAGAAGGCATCAACAATATTGAAGGTGGAAAAGGAGAAGTAGAGGGTTTACCTGATGCTATTCAGTATGGTGGAATGAACAATAGTGATGATAGCGGAATCCTAAAATATGTTCGAATTGAATATGTTGGATTTTCGTTTGCTGAAGGTTCAGAGCTAAACGGGCTAAGTTTGTATTCTGTTGGTTCAGGAACAACTTTAGAATATATCCAGGTATACAAATGTACTGATGATGGATTTGAGTGGTTTGGTGGTTCTGTTAATGCTAAATACCTTATCTCTGCTTTCAATGATGATGATTCGTTTGATATGGACGAAGGATGGAACGGTAGTGGCCAATTCTGGTTAGGTATTCAGACTGCAGGAGCAGACAATGGTTTTGAATCTGATGGTGTTAAAACATTAGGCTCTGGTGGCGAAACAAATCCAACTCTCTATAACGTTACCTTAGTTGGCTTAAAGCAGGATGGATCTACTAAAGACTCTGAAGACAAGAACTATGGAATGCGTCTAAGAGAAGAGTTTAACGGTACTTTGGAAAACTTCATCATTACTGAATTTGATGGCTTAAATTTCAAACTTGAAGATGATACCAGAAACCTTTTCCCTAGCAATCTTTCAATTGATAATATGATTATCTGGAACAATGAAGGCTTTAACAATGCTGCCGATTCAACTGATTTTGGAGCTGTAACACTAGAGCAAGATCCTGGCTTTACTAACGCAGCTGGTTTTGACTACTCTGTAGCAAGCCCTGTAACCGGTGCAACGCCTCCAAGCAATGCATTCTTCAACTCAAGTGCTACTTATATTGGAGCGTTTGGTTCCACAAACTGGGCTACCGGAAATTGGGTTCGTTGGAACGACAACTAAAAATGAATTTGTAGCTTACTCTACATATTACGTCTCACAGTTATGTGAGGTGTGCTGATCACATGAGAGCATTGATGAAATCGGTGCTCTCTTTTTTTTGTCCAAGAATTTTAAAACATACATTATAGTGTGATTAAGTTCACACAAAATTACTTTACTTATTAATATATTATTAAAGGAACCGGAAGTCAGTCTTTTGGGTTATGAAGAAAAACAAATAAGGTAAATTTGGTACTTGTAACTAGAAAAACACATTTCAATGCGGCGCATCGATTGCATAATCCATCCAAAAGTGATGAATGGAATAAGGCAACATTCGGTAAATGTAACCATCCTAATTGGCATGGTCATAATTATATTATGGAGGTAACTGTAGCCGGAGAACCGAACCCTGATACAGGTTTTATTATCGACCTGTCTGATTTGAAGAAGATCATAGAAGACAAAATTGTAGAGCCTTGTGACCATAAAAATCTTAATCTGGACGTTCCTTTTTTGAAAGGAATTTTACCAAGTTCGGAGAACCTTGTGAAAGCATTTTACCAAGAATTAAAAGAAGAAGTTGAAGCAGTTTGTTCGGAAGGAGGAGTACTCTATAGTGTTAAACTCTATGAGACAGAAAGAAACATTGCCGAATATTGTCCTTTTAGAAAGATTTAGTTTTAATTCTATTAGCTATAGTCTCATTTTTTTATTGCTTTCTAAGCTTCACTTTTCAATATATTTTCAATTTTTTTTCACGTTGTTAAGGGCTGGTAACTGCTATTCCGGATTGGCTAGGAGTGATCTGAAAACTTCTTTATAAATTCTGATAATTATTTCTCATAATAAAAAAGGGCAACTCATTTGGATTGCCCTTTTTTTGAATTTCAATAAAAATGAAGGTAATTAGCCATCTACTTTAGTAGCGTTTTTATTAAGCCCCGGAGTTCTATTTAGGAACTCATCATATAGTTCTGTATGTCTGCTCGTTTTTATTAAGAATAAAGTGTTACCCATAATATTTTTTAAATGAATCTTCAATTGCTCTTGCGGTTTCTCTTAAATCTCGGGCAATTTTATCAGGAGTTAAACTATAAGGGTTTAATCCATAGCTATTTGCGGAACATTCACAATAGTCATTGTTAGCTTTTCTTTGAGTGAGGCAGTTTGGACATATTTTTATATTTTTATTTCCAACCAAAGAAGGCACTTCCTTAAGAGGTATATCTGAATCAAATTCATTGCTTATAAATTCTGAAAGACTTTTTATTTTTAATGCATCACTTTCGGAATAAGTATCTTTACTAATGATGCAAAGCTGCAATGCTCTGAATCTGGTAATATGATTTTGTTTGCCCAAATGTTGGATTAAAAAGTTGTAGTTAAACCAACCTCTATTTTTCAAAACGGTTTTAACAGAATCCCACAATTGCTTTTTAATGTTTGGAAAATGCACATACAAGTAATTCTCAATATCTTCTATAGGAATAGCGGTTATTATTTTTTCGGTAAATTCTTTTGATTCGAGATCATTAGAACTATTAAATTCTTGCAAGACTGCCTTAGAAATTTCTTTATCCCACACATTGTATTCAACGAGATTCTCTAAATAAATTTTATCAGATACGTTATTATCTTGTTTTAGAATAGATTTTAGCTGGTTTCTTTTTTTAGTAATGTGTATTTCTTCACTTGAAAGTTCATCAATATTAATATCATTTGAACTTTTTAGAACAGAATCTTTCAATTTTACAGCAGAACCATATACACTAATCATAAACATAGATTTATTAGCTCCAGATATTTCATCTAAATCCATTTTTAAACACAATATAGCATTTGCACCTTTTTTTAAAGCTTCAGACTTTATTTCAGAAAGTGCGGCTAACTTCATTTTACTTATTTCTTTTTTGTAACCCTTTACTTCACCCCCGAAAAGATCACGAAATCCAGCAAATACATCACTGAATAGATTTGCACCAACTACAATTTGGGAGTCGACCATTCCGAGATGTTTTTCAATTTGAGAAAAAGGAATGTTATCTGAAGTAGTAATTAATATATTTTGATTCATTAGAAATAAATATTTTAATAAAAATTTGGTATGACTCAACTTATAATAATGAGTTGCGATATCAAAAAATCACAATAAAAAAGGGCAACCCATTTGGATTGCCCTTTTTTTGAATTTCAATAAAAACGAAGGTAATTAGCCGTCTACTTTAGTAGCGTTTTTATTAAGCCCCGGAGTTCTATTTAGGAACTCATCATATAGTTCTGTATGTCTGCTTGTCATTGGAATTTTATACCCGTCAATGAATACATCCAGAATTTTAGTAGAAGTTTGGAAAGGATCGCCAGTTGAAACAAAGATGTTAGCTTTTTTCCCAACTTCGATAGACCCAAGTTCATCTCCTACGCCCATGATCTCTGCAGCATTGATCGTGATGGCTTTTAAAGCTTCTTCTCTACCCATTCCATAGGTAGCGGCAAAACCTGCGTTATATGGAAGATTACGAGAGTTTTCGGTATCCATTGTTCTTAAAGCAACTTTAATTCCGGCTTTCTGCATCAATCCGGGATTTTTATAAGCGGTATCGTAGGCATCAGAACCTCTTGTTGGAGTTGAGAGTACAGGACCTGTAATTACCGGGAATCCTGATTTCGCGATTTCATCAGCTACTCTCCAACCCTCAGCAACACCGGTAAGCACTACATTTTTGTAACCACGTTCTTCAACCCATTCCAAAGCACTTGTAATGTCTTTGGCAGAATTTACTTCTATATAAAGTAATACTTCACCGGTAACAACTTTAGCAAGTGCTTCCATTTCAGGATAGTAACGAGCTGCGTCAGACTCTTTTATCTTAGCATAAAGTTCAGCTTTGTCAAAAGCATCGTTAATTGTTTCCTGAGCTCTTTCTCTGGCTTTTTCGATTTGCTCCGGTGTTCTTCTTCTCCAGCCTCTCTGAGCTGATGAAGGGAAGTTCATCACAACTCCTTTAGATCCGGCGTACATTTGATCTGGAGTGTAGCCAAACAAGCTTATTGTTGCAGCTGTACCGGGTAGAGGTCCTCCTGCCGGCATCGTTAAAGCAGAAGTAACACCACTAACTCTTGTTACCGGAATTGCTACTGAATTAGGATTAACAGCAGTTAAAGCTTGCATATTCGGAGTGATTTCCCCGAATTCTCTGAAGTCATTGGCTTCTGATATACTGCCAATTTCAGATAGACCAAGACGGGTCCCGGAATCGATCATGCCGGGATAGATTTCCTGACCGGAATAATCTATTACCTGAGCATCGCCCGGAATATTGATATTCGCTCCAACCGCTTCAATAATACCATTATTAATGATAATGGTACCTTTTTCAATAACACCATTGGTAACGGTGTAGATCTTTGCGTTTGTAAGAGCAAATTTAGAGTTATCAGCTCGTACTATACCGCCATCATTTTGCGCAACGGCAAACAGTGGTAATAATACAAGTACACTTAATATGGATATAAATTTTTTCATTGTGTTCCTCACTTGTTGTTAAAGAGGTCGTAGAAATTCACCACATTTGCACCTTCCATGCATTTGTCGTGATCATCAGCGTAAAAAATTTGAACATTTTCCACTGTAGACTCAGGGTCAATATAGATTCTCTGGTCAGCTACATCATTTTCGATGTCAAAGTACTTTACACCGTCAACGAAAGTCATTTGTGGTACAGCATAAATTGATAAAGGATGTGAATCAAAAATAGCAATATCAGCATCTTTTCCTTTTTCCAAAGAACCAACACGATTATCGATACCTAGTTGTTTAGCAGGATTTAAAGTAATCAAAGCCAAAGCTTCATTATCAGATAAGTCGCCATACTTTTGTGTTTTAGCTGCTTCATGAAACAGGTGGCGAATTAGCTCGCCTGAGTCAGAGTTGATCGAAGTGTTTACACCATTCTTAGTTAGGATAGCTGCGTTATAAGCTGTTGAGTAGTAAACTTCTAGCTTATACGCCCACCAATCAGCAAAAACAGAAGCAGAAGCACCAAACTCAGCAAGTTCAGGAGCTACCTTATAAGCTTCATTAGCATGTTGAAAAGTTAATCGCTCGATACCAAAATCTGAGAATACTTTCATAAGCATATAGATCTCATCAGCACGATAAGAATGGCAGTGAACCAATACTTCGCCTTCAAGAATATCTACCATAGTTTCCATTCTAAGACTATACTCAGGAGCTACTTTTCTGGAGCTTTTATTTGAACGGTACTCGTTCCAGGCATCACGGTATTTAACAGCATCACTAAATGTATTTCTTAGCATTGCTTCAACACCCATTCTACTCTGTGGCTGAATACCACGGGAACGTCCGCCGCGAGTTGGATTTTCACCTAAGGCAAACTTAATAGTTCTTGGAGCGCCTTCGAAACGAAGGTCATCCGGATTGGTTGATCCCCAACGAAGTTTCAAGGTTTCATTTTGCCCACCAATTACATTCGCAGAACCATGCATAAGATGGATAGAAGTAACTCCACCGGCTAATGCTCTGTATATAGAAACATCAAGAGGATCTACAACATCTTCCATGCTTACTTCAGCAGTAACTTGGCTGGTTCCTTCATTAATAGAAGTACCTGCAATATGTGAATGTGCGTCAATGATGCCCGGCATTACAAATTTTCCGGTAGCATCAACTTCTTCAACTCCGTTAGGAGCTTTCAGATTCTTACCGATTCGGTCAATTTTGCCATTACGTACAAGAACATCTGTATTCTCGAGAGTTCCGTCAGTAATGGTGATAACTGTACCATTTTTTATCAGTACATCTCCTTTTTTGGTCTGTGCATGCAGTGCTGAAACACACAGAAACAGAATAAACAAGGAGGAAGTTTTAATCATTTTGGTTAATCTCATTTTAGGCCTCATCTTTTGTGGCTTGAATTGGGAAAGAAACGTTAAAAGCTGCTACACTGGCTTCTGCTTCATAACTGGTTCCGTCTACAACACCTTCAACTACTATATCTATAGATTGTCCACCTGCATCGATAGAAAAGTCAAAAGTTAGTTCGTTATTCAAAAAGCTAATGTTTTGAAGATCTACATCGGGAGTTCCATCAGAACTGGTCATTATTCCTGATAGCATACCTGATTCGTTAGTAAAGATCATTTTACCGGTTTGGGTACCCTGAGGTGTGGTAAATTCATAACTCCATGTGCCTATCAAAGCTTGCATACCAGCAGGATTAGCTTCACCATCTTCAGCTTTTCGTGCTCCTGTCTTCAGATCGTATTCATATTTTACACCGTCAACAAAAACATATTTGATCTGTGACTCTTTATCGAAATAAGGACCTTTTGAAACAACCAAGTTTCCAATTTTACCTTCATCAAGAGTACCGGCCATATTACTGATTCCCAAAAGGGCTGCAGCATTGGTGGTAAGAGCAGCAAGAGCTTCATCTTCACTTAGTCCATTTTCAATAATAGTAAGAAGATTATTCTTTAAGTCATTAGCACGAGCATCAATAGATGAAAATCCGAATTTAATGCCTGCTTGCTGAAGTTGAGCATACTGAGTTACATATTTTTTATAAAACTCCATTCTTCTTTCTTCAAGCCTTTTTACTTCATCAGACTTATCTTCTTCCTTACTGTCTTTAGGCTCTTTTGGCAGTTCAAGAGACATAAATACTTTAGTACCTGTACTTTTAATCTCATCAGCCAGATCCCAGCCTTCTTGAAGATTACCGAGCACAAGGTTAAAACCAAGCTCTTTTTGTAACCTCATGGCTCTTCTTGCTTCCAATGAATTTGAAGCGTTGTAGAAAATAGGCTGCTTTTTTTCAATAACAGGATAAAAGGCTTCTGAAACTCTATCTCTTGTCGGACGTGCAATTCCTGTGGGATTAGAAGCATATAGTTCCGAATGGCTCTTCGAAAGCTCTGCATTTCTGTAAAGATTTCTGAATTTCGCCATAATTCCCAATGTGTTACCTGGATATGCACCAGGAGCGCCTGAAAATTGTGAGTACAATGAAGAACCTTCTGATAAGATCAACTTATCCGGATGGTCAGCATCTCTTAAGAGAATAAGAGCACCTGAACCTGGAAGCATTCTTCCATAAGGTACTGTATGCGAAATAGTGAAGCCTACTTTTCTCATTGCTTCAATACTATTCTCATCTACTTTGATCTGTTCAACTACTTGATTTTCAGGAGTAATTCCTGCGTAATAATTTGGTGGATCCGGTGTAAATAAGTTGTCAGGTCTTTCAGGACTTTCAGGTCTGTCGGCACCTGTATTTGCCATTCCGTCAATAAATCCAGGATAAATGAACATATCAGTACCATCGAGTACTTCAGCATCGGAAGGTATATTTACGTTTTTACCAATGGCAGTTATCAACCCGTCTGTAATTACAATAGTCGCTTCTTCCATCATTTTACCGGGAGCCTGAATAATCGTCGCATTCGTAATAGCGAATGTACGAGTTGCAGGAGATTCACCGGTAGGATCGCTTTGAGCATGTAAACTACTGGCTAACCCTATCAATGGAAGAATGAATATCAGACGAAAAAGTGTTTTTCGAAGTATTTTCATTCTTGATTATTTAGTTAGTTTGAATTGGTTGTTACTAATATATCTTATTGAAACCGTACAAGCTAAATATTAGATAATCAATTAAGTAAAAATGTGTTTAAAAAACGGTACTAACTACTTTCCGTTAACCACTACAGCGAGTTTGCCATTGTGATATGCAAGTCGGGTAATTGTATTCAGATTATAATTAGAAAGATCGGCGAGTAACTCCCACTTATTCGAATTTTTATTCTGAAGATCGTAGATGTAGAGATTACTTTCATTACCCATAACAATGAACCGATCATCGATCCAAGCCATATCTTCTGCGCCTGGAAGAGTAGAAGTAATTTGTTCAACTGATTGACTGTCATTCAGTTTTGATCTCATTATGATCCATGTATCGGGATCTGTTTTATCAACAAAGCTAAAATCCTGAGTTCCCGGAATTCTGTGAATGGATCGCCCCGGATTGTTTTGCAGTAGTTCACTTTTCCCTGTTGCTACGTTTATTTTTTGTAATGTAGCAGGTTCTCCCAAAACGAATGCTACGATCGTAGCTTCTGAAATCCAGGCATAATAACCAATTTTCAGATCTGGGATCAATACTTGAGGAGTTTTATCTTTTATAGAATACTGATATAACAATTGCAAACCATCAGGATCAAGTCTAACAGCAGAAATATGAGTTCCATCCGGAGTTAATACGGGTGAATATTCGCCCCCTAATGTAGTAGAAAGCCAACTTTTGTTTCCGGATTGAATATCGTACCAGAGAATATCGGTTTGTTCGTTTCTGGTTGAAGCAAAAAGTAAGGCCTTACCATCTTTAGTAAATGATGGCTGATTATCATAGCCCTCATTATCTGATGCATTAACAGGATTGGTAAGCTCAAATCCTGATTCAGTTTTGGTTAAATCAAATAAATAAACCTCAGTGCTTTGTTGCGCATGTGCAACTATGTTGATACTGAATGTTAGTAGAAAAAGAATGGTAATTTTTTTCATGTTTCAATGGGTTTCATTCTGGAAAAAGGGTAGCCATTACAGCCCGTTTTTGGATTTTCACGATCAACGGTGTCAATATTTTCTGCTGAATCGGCAGTCAGTGCGTTATAAGTAGTTAAACAGAATCCCCATAAAAATGGAGACATATTATTAAATGTGACCCAATCTATTCGGGTATATAACTTTGGGTCGTATGGATTTAAAGAATCGTTTTTAGCAATAAAATATTGGTCTTCAATATTCCACTTTAGAATATGAAAACGTGTGGATGGTTTTTGAAGAAATACTTTATCATTTAATTCGTATTGAATGCTGTAATCATCCTCAAAGCTACCCAGCAGGTAGCCCGGAGCATTTTGATTTGGTTTGTTGCAACCAAAAAGTAAAACTGCAAAAAAAAGCAGAGCCATTATAAACTTAAAACTATCCATAAACGAAGGTAAAGAAACTAATCTTTATATTTTAATACATTAATTTTTACGCAGAGTTAACAAGAGAATGGTATCTTTGTAAGAACTCAAATTCCTAAAAGTAATTCATGAAATTTTTACGCTCTTTTTTATCAATAGTCATCTTTTCAACATTTTTTACCTTAACAATACAAGCTCAATTCTTCGAGAATTTTGATAGTGGAGAAAAAACCGGTTATTCAGGAGCTTCTGTTACCCTAAGTACAGGGAATTGGTTTTTGGATGATGCATTATTGGGAAATTTAAGTAATGACAAATTTAACGGTTCTCAAAGTGTGAGAATGGATAGAAGAAATGGAAGAACCGGAAATATCTATATGCAGTTTGATAAGCCGAACGGCGCGGATGAAGTTTCTTTTCATTTAGCACATTACGGCAATAACTCTGAAGATGCAGCTCTTCAGGTTCAGTATTCTACTGATGGAGGCTCAAATTGGACGAATGTAGGAGATGTGATAATTGCTCCTTCAACACTTACAGAATATACCATCCCTGTGGAAGTAGAAGGGAATATCAGATTTAAGTTTATTCAATCTGCGGGAACTGATCGAATGAATATCGATGATATTAGAATCACGGATTATGTAGAAGCTGCCGCTGAAGCAACTATCAGTGTATTAGTGGATAACGCTACTGCTAACAACTCAGATGTGATTTCTTTTGGATCTACCCTTGAAGGAAACCAGTTGACAAAAACTATGGAGATCAAAAATACAGGAAACCCTGATCTCGTAATTTCTGATGTAACAGTTACAGGTCAAGGTTTTTCATCATCAATGTTAACTGACAGTACATTAGCTTTCAATGAAACTACAGAGCTTACGCTTACTTTTGAGCCTACAACTGATGGTACATTTCAGGGAAATATCACTGTAACCAGTAATGCTGATAATGCATCAAGTTTTTCTCTTTCATTAAGTGGAGAAGGATTTGTTGATGGAGACGTGATCTCAATAGTTGATGCAAGACAACTTCAACTTGGAACACGAGTTACTGTAGCAGGTCGTGTTACTGTAGCGAATCAGTTTGGTGGTCCTTTATATATGCAGGATGGCACCGCAGGTATAGCTGTTTTTTGGCAACCTCTGCACATTGCAGCAGAAATTGGAGATTCAATTAAAGTTTCCGGTCCTTTAACAGTGTTTAAAGGCGGAGTTCCGGGAGCAGATGAAGATTTTCTTCTTCAGATCTCTGATACAGAAGAAGATGACAACATTGTTTACGAAGTATTTGATGTAGAAAAGAGAGAAGTAACTCCAAGAATTGTAAATCTTGAGCAACTGAATATGGAAGCTAATGAAGGTCAGTTAGTGGTTGTTCAAAATGTAACTATCGATCATTCAGGAGCATTTCAGGGAAATCAGAACTATGATATAACTGATGCTGTAGGAGCTGCGGAAATGAGAATTGATAACAATACAAATCTGGTTGATGCAATTGCACCAACAGAGCCTGCTAACATAATTGGGGTTATCGGCCAATTTGGTGGTACTTACCAACTGCTGCCAAGGTTTACCGAAGATATGGGTGTTGAAGAAGTTTCTTATCCGGGTGATGAAATATCTAAAGACCAAACGCTGGATGTGGTTACATGGAATGTTGAATGGTTCGGTGACGCCGGAAATGGTCCTGACGATGATGATCTGCAATTACGAAATGTAATTACAGTAGTTGAAACCATTGATGCCGATATTTATGCACTTCAAGAAATTTCAAGTCCGAATAGATTTAACGCTCTAGTTGACAGCTTAGAAGATTACGGAGGGTTCCTTGCAAATTTCTCACAAACTCAGGAAACAGCATTCCTATTTAAAAGAAGTAGCATAGATTCTCTTTCAGGTGTAACACTTTCATCAGGCGATGGATTTACTCAATCAAACTGGGCAAATGGACGCTATCCTTTGATGTTCAGATTTATCGCTGATATCAATAATGAACAACAAGAGATATATGCTTTCAATATTCATGCAAAGGCGTTTGGTGACCAAGGGTCTTACGACCAAAGAGTTGCAGCTTCCGGAGAGCTAAAAGAATATTTGGATAGAAACAGAGCCAGCGACAATGTGATAATGTTTGGTGATTATAACGATGAGATTGTGAGTTCTACATTTAATGGCAATGCGTCGCCATACAAAAACTTCGATGATGATTTAGAATATACCGTAGTTACTAAAAAGCTTGAAGAAAACGGATTCGGATCTCAATCGAGCGGATCCTTTATAGATCACATTACATTTACTTCAGAGCTTTCTGACGATTATTTTGAAGGCACAGAGCGAGTTGAAAATCCGTTTTATGTTGGAAGTTACCTAAGTACTACTTCTGATCATTTTCCGGTTTGGACGAGATTTAAGTTCGGAATACTTACAAGTAACGATGATGAAGTTCTTGCAACCCCAACATCCGTTGCTCTGAATCAAAATTATCCTAACCCTTTCAATCCGAGCACAACTATCAGTTATACATTAGATTCTTCAACAAATGTAAGTTTGAGTGTATATGATATCACGGGCAGAAAAGTTGCTACACTGGTAAATGGAAGGCAGACAGCCGGTGCACAGGAAGTTAGATTTGATGCAAGCTCACTAGCATCCGGTGTGTATATTTACAGATTGGAAACTGCAACAGGAGCAAGTCTAACTAAGAAAATGGTTCTTATTAAGTAGAACCGAAAATCAACCAACATCCAACAAGGAAAACCCAACATCCAATCTCTAAATAAGTATATAATTTGAAGATTGGATGTTCGGAGTTGGTAGCTGACTACGGAAGTTTATTTTCCGCAAACACATACATAGCGTCACGTAAGAATTTAGCTAAACCCGGCTGGTGTTTATCATAGAACTCCGTAAATCTGCTATCTGAAACATACATATCAGCTAGTCCCTTATACATTTCTGCATTGGTCTTATAGAATTTTTCATTCGTTTGATGATGCCGTTTAATTACTGCTTGTACTTCAACTGAATCTGGTGCTAGATCCATTAATTCAGCTAGATCTTTAGCTTGTTGAATCTGCTCTTTTTTAATTGCATCAAAATCACTTTTTGTCATGTTGGTGACATTAGTATTTGATTCTGCTATAACTTTCGGGTCATATTTTTCAATAACTTCTTTTTTTATTTCTTCTATCTCTTTTTTTGAAAATCCTTCATAAAGTTCTTCATCTGTTAACATAGTTTTCTTCTTTTTTAAATCTTCGATGGTTTTGTCTATGGTGTCTAGTAATTTTTCAAGCCTGTCTTTTCTGCTAAGGATCTGCTTCCTTTGAAAATCCAATGCTTTTAACCGGTCGAAATCAGGATCATCAAGAAGCTTTTTGATCTTTTTAAGTTCAAAATCCAGTTCTTTAAAAAAGAGTATCTGTTGTAATCGGTATAACTCTTCCTTTCCATAGTATCTGTAATTGGAGTCAGCTCTATCAGCAGGTTTCAGAAGCCCGATCTTATCGTAATAGCGAAGCGTCCGAATTGAAACTCCTGCTAATTTTGCTAGTTCACCAATGGAATATGTTCTCATGATTCTCTGATTTTTTACTAAGATAGGACATGACGAAAGGGGAGAGTCAAGAAGAAAATAAAAAATAGTTGAAATGTTATTTATTCAAACTACTTGATCAATGCCATTTTTTTGGTTGTGGTAAAATTTCCGGCGCTCAAGGTGTAAATATAAATTCCACTCGATAAATTGTCAGCTTGAAATGGTATGGTGTAAAATCCTGCTTCATAACTTTTATTTGTCAGTGTATGAACTTTTTGGCCCAGTATGTTGAAGATCTCAATCGTAACAAACGATGAAGAGGGAATACCAAACTTGATGTTTGTGGCAGGGTTAAAAGGATTTGGGTAGTTATTGAAAAGTTCAAAAGTAGCGGGAGTAGAGGGATCTAAATCGAAATCTACTCCTTTTCTAACCAAGGTAATGGAATACCCATTTTCTGATGCCTCAGTTTTTCTCATGATCAGGTTATCAGAATTTAATTCCTGATAAGTTATGTTTACCGGTTGAGGATCATCTATTGCTAATGGGGTTGATTTTTCATCTTTAGTAAGGTAGATATCAAAGTTCCTTAACCCTTGCCTATCAGTTAACGTCAATTCGCCGGATAAGGAATAGTTAGATTGTAGGTTTAATGGGACTTCATAAATATCATCTGTATTAAATTCTAAGACGTTTATATCAAAAAGTTCGTCTTGATCATTGTATGATGATAATGAAATATAATCATCTGCATAAGGTCTCAATTCAAATGCATCAAAAGTGTCAAAACCGTTCTTCGCTTCACTATTGAAAGATATAAATGCATTATTATTAAACTCGTTAATATCACTTTTTAAGTTCAGTTTAAAGTAGTCAGTACCTTCTTGTTCTGTAATCAGATCGAGCTCCAGCAAGCTGTGATTATAGTTAACAGATATGGATTGATCATTTATACTTGTATCAGGAAAAACCAAAAAACTTTGCATTGGACCTATCCAGCCATTCCTCAAATCCCCAACTCTGTTGCTATAAGTTTCCCACGATCTTTTTTCACTATTCCAGCTGTAAATAGCTTTAATGTATTCTGGCTTAGGTATTCTGTTCCAGGCAATAGTTGATGGAAGCGGGTTTCCTAAGAAAACCAGACCATCTTCATTAGGTGAACTTAAATTAAGGTTTGTACTAGATATAACTTTACTATTTACTGTAACAGAGTTATTGAATAGAGAGTCTGGGAATGTCGATGGGGTTTCTAATTTGATCAAGTCTCCAATATGGAGGCTGTCGTTAAAGTCTGATATTCTATTCCAATTGTAATCAGAATTATTTCCTGAAGTGAAACTCTTTATCCAGATTTTGATAGAGTCCAAACCCTGAGTTTCATTATATGATAATAAGGAATCGAATAGTTGATTTGCTGTTAAATCAACTGGTAAGCTTATAAAGTTGGTTCCTTTAGATATAGGTATTTCAATATTAAAATGTCCCGAGCTTCTATCAGCATTTGATTGAAGACCTATTTCAACAGGGATTTCTCTGATTTGGTTTAAAGGATCATTTGAAGAAACAATTATTTTTCCGGTATATAGTCCGGGAATAAAATATTTTCCAGAAGCTGTTATTTGAACAGCCTTTGAGGTATTTGCAGGAATGGTAATTCGTTTATCACTTATGCTAAAATCATTACCCGAATTACTCAATTCTTTATCTAAACTTGGTCTTGATCCCGAATAAGAGGATTCATAATTCAAATATCCTTCAAATTCTAATTCCAGATCAGATTTACCGGTATTGAAAATCTCCAACTCATTAGTTGACTGTTCAATTTGCCATAAAGTGTCTCGTATTTCAGATATATCGAGTGCTAATCTTGGAGCGTCGACAATCGTGGGTTTATATTTTGATATCCAGTCTTTTGTAATACTCATTGATAACACATTGTCTGATGGTCCTCCATTAGAGTTGATACCATCTGTTTCGTTTGTAGAACTTCCGGCCGGTTCTCCTTGAAAAGAAATTCTAGGGTTAGAAAAGTAGGGTATTCTTGAAGCTATTCCTCCTGATAGAAGTTCACGATAGTGCATTACAGTAACGTATCGCTCTGTTCCGGGTAATCTTATAAGGTAACCTGTGGAAAAAGGAAAAATCCCACCTTCCGCACTAGCTGCATTATTGGCTTGAGTTCTTCCATGCAAATTCCCAAAATTATGACCGAGTTCATGCATAAAAACGTAAGAGCCTACACTATTTCTTACACTGTTAAAAGAATAAGCACTTCTGGATGAACCTCCTTCATTAGATAGCACATTGGCAATTCCTCCACTTACTGTAGTCGAATCAATCAGTGTTACTAAATCGGCTCCAAATCTGGATCTTAAGTCATATATGTTTACGGTATCGTCCGGGGCATTTACATAAAAATTATAAGTATTATCATACAAGGAGTTAAGTATCCTATAATTTACATGTTCCGTAGGTCCATTAGATTCTTGATGTGAATTTGCGATTTCAACTGTTCCAACAAACCGGATCTTTAATGCCAGATTTGAATTGTCAATTATTTCATTCTTTTTACTTTCGTTTAAGGCTATTAATTCATCTATATCAAAAACGGAAGTGTCATTTTCAGCCCAATTTTTTGCTCTTGTTGTATAGAGAACCAGTAAGTCAACAGTTGTAGTGTCTGAATAATCTTCTATATCGTAATCATCATAATTCAATGACTTGTTTAAAGGCTGTTTATCAGCAACATGTTCAACATCACAAATAAAGCCCGTTTCTGTAACCTCTGTTAAGATATAATTTTCATTGAAGTAGGAGAGCTTATAAAGTTGATCTTGAATATTAAAGAGTCCTGTGATTCTGCCATTCTTGATTAAAATATGACTTGAACCTGATTGAAAGGTAGGGCTGGTTATCAATCCTCTATAACCATTTGACAAGTTTTGGATCTTGCTAATTGGCTGTACCAGAACTTGGTCATCAAACTTAATTTCTAACGAATTCTTTGTTTTAAGATCCTTTGATAATAGCTGATCATTGATGGTTACGGCATATTTAAAGCTTCCTTCAGTTTTATTTTTATCTGATGAGAAAGTGAAATCCTGCCCCAAAACAGAGTTAGCCATGCATATAGAGAAGGCAAAAAGAACTATTTTCTTTAAATCGATCAAATTTGGGGAGTAGGATTAGGACTTAATCTAAGTTAAGTAAATTTAAACTCTTTCAATAAAAAAGCCCGTCAATAAATTAACGGGCTTTTAAAGTATATATTTTAGGCTACTAAATTTACCTCTTCATAGCATCTTCAATTAAAGCTTCTTGTTCTGCTTCATGAACTTTCTTTTGTCCTGCGGCAGGTGAAGCTGAAGCATGACGACCAGCATAGGTTAGTTTTTGCCCATCTTCCAGAAGATCCATAAATCGAGGAGCTACAAATGTCCAGGCACCCATATTCTTTGGCTCTTCCTGGCACCAAATGATCTCCTTCACATTTTTAAAAGATTTCAATTGTTCTGCGATATCTTTATCAGGGAATGGATAGAATTGCTCCAGACGAGCAATAGCTACATCTTTGATTTCATTCTCCTGGCGATACTTCAATAGATCGTAATACACTTTACCTGAACAAATAACCAAGCGTTCAGCATTTGTAACTTCAGGATCAGAAATAAAAGGCTGGAATTTCCCTTCTGCCAATTCTGTGGTATTAGAAGTAGCCATTGGGTGACGAAGCAGACTTTTTGGAGTCATTAACACAACAGGTTTTTTAGCTTCTTGAAGTGTTTGCTTTCTCAACATATGGAAATATTGAGCCGGTGTAGTCAGGTTCATAACCTGCATATTATCTTCGGCACAAAGTTGTAGGAAACGTTCTAGTCGGGCAGATGAATGCTCCGGTCCCTGACCTTCGTATCCGTGAGGAAGGTTAAGTACTAATGAAGTGGTTTGTCCCCATTTTACTTCACTTGAAGAAAGGAACTGATCAATTATGATCTGAGCTCCGTTCACAAAATCACCAAACTGAGCTTCCCAAATAACCAATGCGTCTTTCTTTTGAGCACTGTAACCAAACTCAAAACCCATAGCAGCATATTCACTTAACAAACTATTATGAACATGGAAGAAACCCTGATCATCAGATAAATTATTCAGCGGAGTAAATGTTTGATTAGTTTCTGTTCCGTGAAGTACAGAATGACGATGTGAGAAAGTTCCTCTTTCAACATCCTGACCAGTAATTCGTACGGTTTTACCAGATTTCAAAAGCGAGCCAAACGCTAATGCTTCGGCAAATCCCCAATCAATTTTGTTGTCATTGTTTTCTACTACTTCTGCACGTTTAGCTAGCAAGCGCAGAAGTTTAGGATTGGCATCAAAGTCTTTTGGTACAGTATTGATCTTAACCGCAATGTCTTTCAGCTCGTCAACAGGGTAAGTAGTATCAGGGAACTCAATTCTGTTTTTCTGTAGAGATTCTGTTCTGTCGATGAAATCGTCAGTAATATCAACTTTTGGAGCTTCTTTGGCATCTTCAAACGCTTCTTGAAGGAGCTTATCAAATTCATCAAAGATCTGTTGAGTTTCTTCTTCTGAAAGCTCATCATTCTTTACTAATGCTTCCGTATACAGATCTCGTACCGGAGGATGGTCGTTAATTTCTTTGTACATACCCGGTTGAGTAAATGCAGGTTCATCACCTTCGTTATGGCCATGTTTTCTGTAGCCAATAAGATCGATAATAACATCCTTTCCAAACTTCTGGCGATATTCTAAAGCCATTTGGATAGCATGAACCGCAGCTTCCGGTTTGTCTCCATTCACATGGAAGATAGGCGCCAGAATCATCTTAGCTAGATCAGAAGCATACTCTGTAGATCGTCCGTCTTTTGGAAGAGTCGTAAATCCGATCTGGTTATTTATGATAATATGAATAGTTCCACCGGTTTTATATCCTTCCAATTGAGACATATTTAATGTCTCCGGAACTACACCTTGTCCGGCAAAAGCGGCATCACCATGCATAAGCACGGGAAGTACTTTTTGTTGTGCATTTTCACTTTCGTGATGATCTTGCATGGCACGAACGGCACCTTCTACAACCGGGTCAACAGCTTCCAGGTGACTTGGGTTTGGCATCAATTCAAGCTGAAGTTCTTTTCCTTCTGCTGTTTTATGAACTCCTTTTGTTCCTAAGTGATACTTCACATCACCTGAACCCTGAATGGAATCAGGATCGATACCACCTTCAAATTCAGCAAAAACTTTGTGGTAAGGTTTATTCATAATGTTCACAAGAATATTCAACCTGCCACGGTGAGCCATCCCAAAAAATACTTTCTCAACATCGTCATTTGCAGCTTGCGAAAGCATAGCATCGATCATTGGGATCAATGTATCAGCACCTTCTAAAGAAAAACGCTTATGGCCGATATATTTTTTATGAAGGAATTCTTCAAAAGCCATAGCCTGATTCAGTTTATGAAGAATCTGCTTCTTGTCATCTTTATCAAGATCTGCTTTATTTGCACTGGATTCCATCCTTTGGCGTAACCAACGACGTTCTTCCAGATCAAGCAAGTGCATATAATCTGCACCAATATGGCCACAATAGGTATCTCTGAGTAGTTTTATAATTTCACGAAGTGGAGCTTTTTCTTTGCCTCCAAAACCACCGCAATAAAATTCTCTGTCCAGATCCCACAATGAAAGTCCGTAATATTCAAGATCAAGCTCAGGTACATGTTTAGGCTCTTTCCCAAGAGGATCCAAATCCGCCAACACATGTCCTCGCATTCGGTACATGTTGATCAATCTCCAAACACCGATCGCTCTTTTATCGTATTCCAGAGAATCGGTATTTCCACCAAATGGTCCTGAGTAGGTATCTGCGGAATAAGGAATAGGCTCGTAAGGAATTTCAAGGTCAGCAAAAATTTCTTCGTAGAAGTTCTCTTGTCCTGTAAGCAGGTCGTTGATCTTTTTCAGGAATGAACCTGATTCCGCACCTTGAATAACTCTGTGGTCGTAAGTACAGGTAACGGTCATTACTTTACTGATGCCAAGCTGATTCAATATATCTTTAGACATGGATTGATATTCAGCAGGATAGTCAATGGCACCGGTTGCGATGATCGCGCCTTGCCCTTGCATCAATCTTGGAACTGAAGAAACAGTACCGATAGTGCCGGGATTGGTAATACTAATTGTAGTTCCCTGATAATCGTCGATCTGAAGTTTTCCTGAACGAGCTTTATTTATCAATTCTGCATAAGCGTGTAAGAACTCCATAAAGTTCATCTTATTCACGCCCTTAATGTTAGGAACAACCAGATTTCTGCTACCGTCTTTATTTGGTAAATCGATTGCAATCCCAAGATTCACCTGATCATGCACTACTTTATAGTGATTGTCACCGTCAAAATGATAAGCATTATTTACACCCGGAAATTCTTCCAATGCTTTGATAATAGCCCATGCAATAAAATGTGTAAATGAAGCTTTAGGCTCATTTCTTTGCAAAAGGTGAGTATTAATAACCGTTCTGTCTTCGATCATCATTTTTACAGGAAGTACTCTCAATGACGTAGCAGTTGGTACTTCGAGGCTAAGATCCATGTTCTCAACTATCTTGGTTGCTACACCTTTGATCTTTTCGAGTTGAGCATTTTTAGGAGCATCAGCAGAACCAGAACTGTCCTTTTTTGGAGCTTTTTCCTGTTTTGCAGGAGCCGGAGCAGAAGCTTTTTCTGTTTTTTGAGAAGATTCTCCGTTAGTGGATTTACCTTCGTGTTCATCAAAAAAGTTTTTCCAATGAGCAGGTACTGAGTTTGGGTCTTCTTTGTATTGGTCGTAAAGCTCTTCAACTAAGGCTGAATTAGGACCGAAAACGGCTTCAAGAGATTTCAATGGGTGTTAACCTCGTGCGGATTTTTATGCAACTAAATGAATCTGTTTGTTTATGCTGATTGAAAATTTAATCATGTTTGTCGAAGAAATTAACAAAGCGCCTAAAATTAAGGATTACAATCTTAAAAAACGATATTTCTTCTGTTGATTATCGTCATAGTTAAACACAAAGATATTCAAGGAATAGTTTCCTAACTAATGCTTTAATTCCCATCCTACAACTGCTATATTCCAAACAAAAAATTACTAAATGACAACAGACTCCAAGAAAGCCAAAACCGGCGCGGAAAAAATTAACTGGGACTTGAGTGATCTATACAAATCTTCAGATGATCCTCAACTACAAAAAGATAAAAAAGAGGTGTTGGCAGCTGCTGATAAGTTTGCTGATAAATACAAAGGTAGAATAGATTCACTTTCAGCTGCTGAATTCAAAGAATTACTTAAGGAATACGAAACTATTCAGGATAGAGGAGGGAAGATAGGATCTTTTGCTTATCTGCAATGGAGTACGGATACTTCAAATTCTGAGTACGGAAAGTTAGTGCAGGAATCGAATGAGTTGTCATCTGAGCTCAATCAAAAACTGGTTTTCTTTGATGTGGAATGGCTCAAGGTTGATAATAAAAAAGCACAAGCTTTGATCAATGATCCTCAACTTTCGTTCTATTCTCATTATCTGGATTCTTCACGGCGTTACAAAAAGCATGTTCTGGAAGAGCAACAGGAACAGATCATGTCTGCAAAATCAGTGACCGGCAGAAGTGCCTGGGTTCGTTTCTTCGACGAAACGCTCGGCGCAGCGGAATTTCATATTGATGGTGAATCACTGACGGAACAGGAAGCACTTAGTAAACTGCACGAAGGTGATCAAAAGATCAGGAAAAAAGCTCATGCTGCGCTTACAGAAACATTTAATGATCTGAGCAGAACACTCACTTTTATTTTCAACACTGTTCTGGCAGATAAATCTACCAATGATCGTTTCAGAAATTATAAAAGCTGGGTTTCATCCAGAAATCTTGCTAACGAAACTGATGATGAGACAGTAGAAGCGTTGGTGGAAGCGGTAACTTCAAATTACGATCTGGTTCAACGATACTACAAGCTAAAAGCAGATCTTCTCGGGCTGGATGAAATGAAGGATTACGATCGCTATGCGCCTATCATCCAGAATGAAGAAACGATTTCATGGGATGAGGCAAAAGAAATGGTGTTAGATGCATATTCCAATTTCCATCCGGAAATGGGGGAGATCACTAAAAAATTCTTTGAGCAAAACTGGATCGATGCAGCTATAAAACCGGGCAAAAGAGGCGGAGCATATTCTGCAAGCACAGTTCCATCCGTTCACCCGTATGTATTTATGAACTTTGATGGAAAGATCAGAGATGTACAAACATTGGCTCATGAATTGGGACATGGCGTTCATCAGTATTTATCTAGGCAACAAGGACCATTGCAAGCGGGAACACCACTTACGACTGCGGAAACAGCGTCAGTTTTTGGTGAGATGTTGGTTTTCCAGAAATTGTTGAAAGAAATCGAAGACCCTCAGGAAAAACTGGCATTGATCACGGGTAAAATTGACGATACCATTGCAACGGTATTTAGGCAGATTTCAATGAACAGGTTTGAAGATGCAATTCATACCGCAAGAAGAGAGGAAGGCGAGTTAACAACTGAGCGTTTTTCAGAATTGTGGATGGAACAGCAAGAGAAATTATACGGAGATTCAGTTACCTTAACTGATGAGTACGGAATTTGGTGGAGTTACATTCCTCATTTTTTACACACTCCGGGCTATGTGTATGCATATGCTTTTGGTGAATTGTTAGTGATGGCTTTATATGAAGAGTTCACTCAACGTCCCGAAGGTTTTGCTGATAAATATATGGAGTTACTAAGTGCTGGTGGATCAGAATGGCCACACGAATTAGTAGCAAAAATGGGATTGGATATTACAGATCCGGCTTTCTGGAACAAAGGGTTGAAGTCGCTGGAAAGAATGATAGAAGAAGCAGAAGCTCTGAACGAGCAAATTTCAAATAACAATTAAGACGAATAAAATGACCCTCTCCTTTTTTTCCTCTCCGTGGAGAGGAAGACTTTTTAAATAGGTCATATTTATAACAAAGAGCTTCCCCTCCACCGGAGGGGATTGAGGGGTGGGTTAATACTAACTATTATGATTTGTATATTGTATTTTAAAATCAATTTCGAAGAAATTCAGGATGGCATTAGACAGGCAGGATAAAGCATTACGGGAATTTAAGCAGATCATGGAGGACCTGGTACACTTGTTAAGGACATCAACAAGAGTACAACTTACCTATATGTGCTGGGTTAATCACTCAAGGCAGCAATTTGTTTGGGAGACAAACAGCACAACGATGCCGAATGTGATGTTTCAGGATAGGGTTAATTTTGACCACCATTTTCTGAACGACTATAAAGAGATCCAGGAAATTACCGTGCTCAAAGTCGGCGAAGATATTGCAAAAGGAAAGCTCATGCATTACTTCGACTTTGTTCAGGCTAAAACCATGGTATTGGTTCCTTTCAGGAATAAAGGAGAAACAGTTGCTATAACGGTATTGGAAAGTGATCTGGACATTGAAGTTGAAAAGATCAAAGATCAGATTCTTTCCTACAACAACGCTTTGGTAAACGTGCTGGATACGTATCTGGAAGTTGTTGATCTCCATGAACAGCAAAAGGAATGGGAAGTTTATGAAAAATCACTTGCAAAATTCAGCCCTCGTCAACATAAAGTAGAAATACTTAAAACCATGCTTAACGAGATGCAAAGTTGTATTCCAAAAGGAAATGTGTCTTTGGTTTGCCATGGAATGGATACATGGAATGTTGTTCTGAACTCAGAAAAGTCGAACAATCCGGGAAAAATAGGTCTTAAAGTCGAGGAAAAAAGTGTTGCGTATGATGCTTTAGAAAAAGGAGATCCGGTTTTTTCTATGCACTTTAATAACAATCCTAAAAGAATATCGAGTGGAGAGGGAATTACGGAAGGTGCAAGTTATGCCATTCCTGTAGTAATACACGACAGAAGACAAGCTGTTGTAATTGTGAGTGATAACGATCCGCTTTCTTTTAAAGATTCCACAAAACATAAACTTTCGAATTTAGTCCGTGTGGCAGGTTTAACTATTCAAGCTACACTTAACAAAGCTTCTATGGCAACCGACCTTCTTACACATAGTTTTGACGCGTATATGCCGGAGTTATGGGAGGCAACAGTAGATACAGAATTAAAAAGAGCAGGTAATTCATCCAGAACCAAAACATGGTTCGGATTGATCTCTCCGGATGATATTTCGGCTTTGCGAACAAAATTCAGATTAGAAGAGCTCCAGAAAATTCAGGAGGACTTTGTACGGTTTTTGAACCCTAGTGTTTATGGATTCCCGGGTTATATCGGGTTTAATTCTGATTATGTGTACAGTTTTATTATCCAAAGCGATAAAGAAGAAGCTGTAGAAGCATGGATAGATAAGTTTAAAACCCGCTTGGCTCATGGTTTACGATTGTCGAACGGTCACACCATAAACATCAGATTTAAAATTGGCCTTACAGAGCTAAGCGAAGATTGCGCTAATTCCTATCAAGTGTTAACCAAAGCTAAAAAAGCACATGCTGAAGCCGTTAATGATTCCGAAGCGGTAGCGGTTGTAGCTTAATGGGTAACTTTTACCTCATAATAGTGGATGGTCTTGGAGTCGGAGCTCAGGAAGACGCTCATCTTTACGGCGACGAAGGAATGAATACGCTTGGTAATGTATGTGAAGAAACCCAATGCAAACTTCCGAATCTGGGGAAGATGGGAATTGGGAATATTATTCCGTTGTCCTCAGTTCCTGAAGAAAAAAATCCCACCGCAGCTTTTGGAAAAATGAGGGAAGTATCCGCCGGTAAAGATTCCACAACGGGTCATTGGGAAATAGCAGGTATTCATCTCGAAAAACCATTTCCAACGTACCCTAATGGATTTCCTGAAGATGTTATAGAGAAATTTTGTAAAGGAATTGGAGTAGAGAAAGCACTATGTAATCTTCCTTATTCCGGAACCGATGTAATTCGGGATTATGGTGAAGAACATATTAAAACCGGAAACCCAATTGTATATACATCGGCAGACAGTGTATTTCAGGTTGCATGTCATGAGGATGTTGCTTCTGTTGAAATGTTATATGATTGGTGTGAATTCGCCAGAAAGGAAATTTGTGTTGGAGAACATGAAGTTGGAAGAGTTATAGCAAGACCATTTACAGGAACGTATCCTTATGATCGAATTTCAGATCAAAGAAAAGATTATTCAGCGATTCCTCCTAAGAACAATATTCTAAATTCGCTACTGAATTCAGGAATCAAAACATATTCGATTGGAAAAGTAATCGATCTTTTTGCGGGAATTGGCTTTTCTCAGTATCGGAAAACAAAGAATAATGCGGAAGGAATTTCTCAATTGCTTTCTGCAATGAGTGCGGTTAAAAACAGTTTCGTTTTTGTAAATCTGATAGATACCGACCAACTATTTGGCCATCGTCTGGATCCGGAAGGGTATGCAAAGAGCCTGGAAGAATTTGACCGGGCACTACCGGCAATATTATCAAAATTAAATAATGAAGATGTGTTAGTGATAACAGGAGATCATGGAAACGATCCTTGTTCAAACTCTACCGATCATTCCAGAGAATTTGTACCATTGTTAGTGTATCCAAAAGGCAGAACCCTCCATCTGACGGATAACCCGTCTGATGGAACTACAAGTCTCGGAATCCGAGATACTTTTGCGGATGTTGCCGTTTCAGTCGCAGATTTTTTTGAGATCAAGTCTTCATTTCCGGGAAAGAGTTTTCTTAAATAAGAATTCTTTTTCCAAAAGCTTCCTTTTCATTCTTTACATAATTGTCTACACTTTGAAGCGATGCATACAAAAGAAGACCTGCACTTTTATAACAATTTAAATGAATACAGACAGTCGATAAGCGAGCTTCTTCAAAAGGAATCTTTATTTAGAGATGTACCCGCTAATTGGCATGTAGTTTTAACCGATATAAAATCTTCTACAAAAGCGATTGAAGCAGGTAAACATGAAATTGTAAATTTGATAGCAACAGGCAGCATTATTGCTGTTCTGAATATCGCTCATCAACATAAAACAACAATACCATTCTTTTTTGGTGGAGACGGGGCTACACTTTTGGTACCTGAGGAAATCTTAGAGGAATCTTTGAACGCGCTAACTGAACATCAGCAAAACAGTTATGTCAACTTTGACCTATTTCTGAGAGTTGGAAATATGCCAGTTTCAGAGGTGTATAAAGAAAGGTACCGGCTAAAGATTGCAAAAGCGAAAATGAACAAATTTTTATCGATACCTGTAATTCTTGGTGGCGGTCTTCATTATGTAGAAAACGTAATTAAAGGAATTTCTAATAATTATAAGAATCCGGAACTTTTGAAAAATGTTCTGAATCTGGATGGGATGGAATGCAGATGGGATCGTATAAAACCGCCTGAAGATCAACATGAAATTCTATGCTTACTTGTGAATTCTATAAACCGGAATGATCAGGCACCCGTTTATAAGCAAATATTAGAAAAAATAGAATCCATTTATGGCTCACATAAAAAAAGAAGTCCGATTAGTGTGGCAGGTTTAAGACTTAACGCCACTCTAGATCGTATAAATTTTGAAATGAAAGTTAAAACGGGCACACGCAATATCAGGTTTTTTTTAAAGCGAATGTTAGCCACTTTGATTGGTAAATTTTATCTCAAATTCGATGAAGAAGGAAAACGGTATTTGAATAATCTTGTAGAACTCACTGATACACTTGTTTTGGATGGAAGGATAAATACTGTAATTTCGGGATTAAATAAACAACACAATGAATTAGAAGTATTCCTGACAGAAATGGAAAGTAGCGGTCTAATCAATTTTGGAATGCATCGGAGTAAAGAAAGCATTATGTCCTGCTACGTGCGAGACCGGAAAGATCAGCATATACATTTTGTGGATGGAGGAGATGGCGGATATACCAAAGCAGCCGGAGTATTAAAGACAAAATTTGGAAGTAACTAGAACCTTAAATTTAATCAAATAAGCTTTTAGCTGGTAGCCGTTAGCAAATGCTTCGAATTGGCTAACGGCTAAGTGCTAACAGATAAAACCAATAGACATGAAATACTCAGTTACCATTTTTATAGTACTTATTTGTACAGTGAATGCTTTTGCTCAAAAAGGAGCTAATCCGATTATTAAAAACTTCGGAACTATTTATGAGATCGAAAATGCCGTAAACCCTGATCCTAATATTGAATATAAAATTGTTGTTGATCTAAAAACCCTGCAAAGAGACAAAGAAAGCATAAATCCAGGACTCAATAATGTTGCCAGGATGTTGAATCTTCATGGATTAGGTGGAGTGAAAGCTGAAAACCTGAATGTAGCTGTGGCAATACATGGTGGTGCTACAGATGTGATTTTAAACAACGAAGCTTATCAAAAGAAATACGAACTGGATAATCCTAATCTGCAACTAATCAACGAGCTGAAGGAAGCCGGCGTTAAACTGTATGTTTGCGGTCAATCATTATTGGCTAGAAATTATGAACATGATGAAGTAAATACTCAAATCAAGATCGGACTTTCTATGTTGACAGTTGTAACTACATATATGCATAAAGGATATCACCAAATGGTGTTTAATTGAGTTGTTTTAAGGTCATCCTTGTAAATGTCAGGTAATTCACTCACAAAAATTGTCTTGTTTATAATCCAGGCGATTTCAGAAAAAGCTTCCAACTACACCGACCTTTAGAATTATTGGCGAGGAAAGAACGTAATGAAATCGACGGCTCCGAAGGAGTAATCATTAAGTAAAGACCTCCTCTGTCTCCTCCTGCAACAGGAGGAGGACTCGTTGATAAAAATTAGAATCAACTCTGGAATTCCCCTCCTTATTCAAGGAGGGGCGAACTACTCAGAACCAAAGAATCTGTTTCGTAGCCGGGGAGGTCCGTTTCCAATGCATAGCATAGAGACCAGATAAAAAGGCTTACTAGCACAATGGTACCTACTTTTGTCTTGATATAAAAGTAGCAAAAGATCAAGCCGAAGTATTTAAGACGGGTTCATTGATCCTGCGCTGAATAATCCTAAAGGTCTTCGTTCGCTCTGAGGAAATTATTAAACTTCTCACCAGAAAGGATTATTCCTGCTTCGCAGACGCATCCGGATCACACTTACTTTTCCGTCTTAAATACTAAGGGCGATTTTTTTAGAACTATCATTACCAATCTGTCATCGAATTACCTAACATCTACAATCCTTGTATGATTTACCTTTATTGATTCTAGTCATTCCTGCGAAGGTAGGAATCTGGATTGGTATAAAGGCTGTAAGCTTGAAGTAGATCCAGATCTCGGGTATACGCCGCGAGATGACTCATAATTCTTTCCGCCTCATCAACAAATTAACGAACTTCTTTCGGTTGGTATTTGTAGCTTCAAAAGAACTTAAAAGTTTGTCATGTCCAAGACAAAAAAATCATTATTAACTACCTTCATCACAATCTGTATTTTATACGTTGCTGTATGTATCTATTTCTATAATATTCAGAATTCAATTTTATTTAGCCCGAGACCACTTCCTGTAGATCATTCTTATAACTATGAATTTAATTTCGAGGAACGGCTCTTCAAAACAACAGACGAAGCAGTAATCCATGCCATACATGCAAAAGTAGAGGATTCAGCCAAAGGACTAGTGATCTACTTTCACGGAAATGCAGGAAATAATGATACAAGTCCGGCGAAGTTTAGTCTATTTATGAACGAAGGATATGATGTTCTGTATCCTGATTACCGCGGTTTTGGGAAAAGTACAGGGCGGCTGAAAAATGAAGATGATCTTGTTGGGGATATGAAGATCCTTTATTCTGAGATGATTAAAGAATATGATGAATCATCTATTTTTATATTGGGATATTCAATGGGTTCGGGAATAGCCGCTCAAGTTGCGGCAGCTAATGATCCAAAAGGACTAATATTGTGGACTCCTTATTACAGCATGGTGGATATGAAAAATGCCGCGTACCCTTTTCTGCCATCATTTCTGGTTCGATATCCACTTAGAACGGATTTAGCTTTACAAAAAATCGAAGAACCAATAGCTATTTTTTACGCCGAAAATGATCAGGTTTTACCTGTAGAAAGAGCCATAAAATTAAATCAATTCTTGGATGAAAACGATCAACATTATATGTTGAAAGGACAAAGGCATAACGGACTTTTCTTTAATGAGGAAGTTCGCAGGAGAACACCGGAAATTTTAAAATAGGAAGTAATCTGTATGTCAGCGCTTAATATTCCCGAATCAAATTTAAAGAGGGTAGTTGTAATTGGAGGTGGTTTTGGTGGACTTAAAACATTGAACCAGATTTCTTCAAAGTATTATCAAGTAGTACTTATTGATAAAAATAATTATCACAACTTTCAGCCATTACTTTATCAAGTTGCTACCTCAGGTTTGGAACCGGATTCAATCGCATATCCACTCAGAAAGATTTTATGGAAAAAGTCAGAATTCTATTTTAGAAACACCAAAGCGTTAAGAATTGACTCGAAAGCCAAACAGCTTGTTACAGAAGCCGGCCCTATTGACTATGATTATCTCATTATTGCCACAGGTAGTAAAACTAATTATTTCGGAAACAAAGTAATTGAAGAAAAAAGTATGCCGCTAAAATCAGTATCGGATGCTTTGAATCTTCGAAGTCTAATTCTTGAAAATTGTGAAGCTTCTCTTTTAACTAGTGATTTAGTTGAAAGAGAACAGCTAATGAATTATGTAATTGTAGGTGGCGGTCCAACAGGAGTGGAGCTCTCAGGAGCCTTGGCTGAACTAAAAAAGCATGTTTTACCAAAAGATTATCCTGATCTTGATCTGAGAAGAATGAATGTTCATTTAGTTGAGGCAACAAATACTCTTCTAGGTACTATGAATCCCAAAGCAGGTGAAAAAGCCAAAGAATATCTCACAGAAATGGGAGTTAATGTATGGCTAAATACCAAAGTAGAAGATTTTGATGGGTCAGTAGTGAAAACGAATAGCAAACAATTACCATCAAAAACTTTGATTTGGGCTGCAGGAGTTTCAGGAAATATAATTGATGGAATAAATTCAGAATCTATTGAAAGAGGCAGAATTCTTGTAAATAAGTTTAATGAAGTTGAAGGCTATGATGATATTTACTGCATTGGTGATGTTTGCCTGATGAAATCTGATGAGAACCCGGATGGGGATCCAATGGTTGCACAAACTGCTATTCAACAAGGAAATTTGTTAGCAAAAAATCTCAATGGATTAGCTAAGGGAGAAGATATGAAGCCCTTTGTATATTCTGATAAAGGCTCTATGGCTACAATTGGCAGGAATAAAGCAGTAGCAGAAGTGGGAAAGCTATTTTTTGATGGCATACTAGCATGGTTAGTATGGATGTTTGTTCACTTGATGGCTCTTGTTGGTTTTAGAAACAGAGTAGTTGCTCTAATTAACTGGGTACAAAATTATATAACTTATGATAAAGGGATTCGCTTGATAATACGTCCCTTTAAAAATAGAGAAGAAAATTAATGGATTATATTTTAACAATCATAGCATTAGTAGCTGGATTAACAGCAGGATTTTTCATCGCTCATTTTAAATCAAAGTCAGAAACTTCCAGGCTAGAGGAAAGAAATTCTAATCTGGACGAGCAACTCACCGAAAACGAGCAGAAGCTGGAAGCTCTTCAGCATGAAAAAGAATCTCAACTCAAAGAAGAAAGAGAACGTAGTGCTGAATTAGATCGACAGCTTGCCGGACTAAAATCAGAATATTCAGGACTACAAGAAAAATTAGCAGAGCAAAAAGGGCAACTGGCTGAAATGCAGGAACAGTTCACGATTCAATTTGAAAATCTTGCTAATAAAATTCTGGAGGAAAAGTCAGAGAAATTTACCAAACAGAACAAGGAAAGTTTAGATCAATTATTGAATCCGCTGGGACTAAAGCTGGAAGAATTCAAAAAGAAAGTAGAAGAAACGTATGAAAAAGGAACTCAGGAGCGATCCGGCTTGAGGGAACAGATTAAAAATATGGTTCAGCTTAATCAGCAAATGAGTGAAGATGCTAAAAATTTGACCAAAGCATTAAAAGGAGATTCCAAAGCGCAGGGAAATTGGGGAGAAGTAGTACTCGCCAGTATTTTAGAAAAATCCGGATTGCGTAAGGACGAAGAGTATTTTACTCAACAAAGCGAAACCACTGATGACGGCAGAAGATTACAACCCGATGTAGTCGTTAAACTACCTGATGAAAAATTTCTGATAGTAGACTCAAAAGTTTCTCTTACCGCTTTTGAACGATTTACCTCCGCTGAGGATGAAGCAGAAATTCAGTCTGCATTAAAACAACATGTATTGTCTGTGAAAACTCATGTGAAGGGATTGAGCGATAAAAATTATCCACAGATCTACGCGGATAAAACTCCAGATTTTGTGCTGCTATTTATACCTGTTGAGCCGGCTTTTGCTGCTGCACTGCAAACAGAACCGAATTTATATAATGAAGCTTTTGAAAAGAATATAGTGATCGTGAGCCCATCAACGCTGTTAGCCACACTCTTTACCATTAATACCATTTGGAAGCGTGACAGGCAAAATAAGTACGCATTGGAGATTGCTGACAGAGGTGGAGCATTGTATGATAAGTTTGTGCTTTTTGCGGAAAGTCTGGAAGAAGTTGGGCGACGTATTGAGCAAACGCAAAAGAGCTATGACGAAGCGAAGTTGCGTTTATCTGAAGGAAGTGGAAATGTAATCCGACAAGTGGAAATGCTTAAGGAGTTGGGAGCAAAGGCTACTAAACAACTTCCTGAGTCGATGAAGAAGCAGGAGTAAATGTCTTTGTTCCACACGTTCTGCGTTGGAACGAGATGCCTGTCTATTGATATACAAAGCAAGCCATTCCATAAGATCCTGAAACAAGTTCAGGATGACCTTATTCAATTTAATTGTAAGGATTTTCGTTAAATCTTAGAACAAAATCCGTTAGCAGGTCTATAAGAAGGTATGGATTACATGAACGTTGAACATTCGGAAAATGAGGGGCAAAAAACCGATTTCAGGGAAATTGCTACAAAAATCTGGGTTTATACCAAGAAAACGATGAAGTGGGCTTCGATCAGCTTCGTCGGTTTTGTTATAATTTCTTTTTTAATACTGGTTTCTCTTAAATGGGTAAATCCATCTATTACGGCATTTACTCTTCAGGAAGACTGGAAAGAACTTGGTGTGGAACGCTATAGTTTGAAGGAAAACTGGGTAGATTATGAAGAAATTCCACAGAATATAAAATGGGCTGTAGTAGCATCAGAAGATCAGAAATACTGGCAACATCCGGGAATAGATCTTGTTGCAATCGCTGAAGCTTATCAGGAAATGGAAGAAGGTGAGAGAGTTCGTGGAGCAAGTACCATCACACAACAAGTGGCTAAAAACCTTTTTCTAAGTTCCGATAAAAATTATTTCAGAAAAGGTATCGAAGCCGGTCTGGCTTTAACCATAGATGCACTTTGGGGAAAGGAGCGCGTTTTGGAAATGTATCTGAATATAGTAGAATTTGGTCCCGGCGTATATGGAATTGGAAAAGCTTCGAATCATTTTTTTAACAAAGATGCGAAGTACCTTAAAGACGAAGAATCAGCACGAATGGCGGCCGTTCTTCCGAATCCAAAAAGAATGAGAGTGGAGCCCGCTTCTCCTTATGTTCAGAAAAGAAAAGACTGGATACTCAGGAATATGATGAACTTGAGTGGAATTGCTTATTACAATTATCCGGAGCCGGAAGTGGTTAAAGATTCTGTACAAACAGATTCGATGTTCATTTTTGATATTCCATTCATTAACAGAGTTGAAATATCGGGAATTGGTCTTTCATTGAGCGATGCAAGAGCAGTTGATAAAGCAAATAAAGATAGCTCAAAAACAGATTCTGTCATGAGTCGGGATCTAAGGTTTTAAATAGGATTTCGAGCTTTCCAGAATATAAAAACCTTTCATAACGGGTAGATCTGTTTCCATTTTTGCGATCAGATCTTTTTCTATTTCTGAATAGCAGGTCTCTTTTTCAATGGTTATATGAAATTCATTTAGTAGGGCAATGAATTCTTTTTTGTTCAGAGGTAGTTTTAGTGTTTCTCCTACCATTGCCACTCCGCTTGAAAACATAAACCGATGGAAGAAATTAAGTTCGCTTAAGTCAAAAAAAGTACTGATCAGCTTAAAATCTGTGCTGAAAGTGGTAATATTTTCAAGAATACTCTGTGTGCTCTCGAGAGATAAATAATCAAAAAAACCTTCGGCCAAGTAAATAGTTTTTTTATTGAGATCAAATTTCCCTGTTTCTAACAACACATCATTTATGTTCTGATTAGCGGGTTCAATTGCGCATAAATATAAATCTTCTGAATTATAGCCGGCTTGCTCGAGCATTTTTTTCTTTTGATCGATCATAGAATATGTATCTATTTCGAAGGAAGGAATGTTTTTAGAAGCCCATAACATTCCATTGTGATCAAATCCGGACCCAAGAACCACAAGCTGTTCGTATCCATCATTGAGTGCTTTTAGTATGGCATGTTCTATATAATATTTCCGGGACAGGATATGCATCAGATCTCCGGGGAGAAGTAGTTCTTCCCACCAGACGAAGAAATTTCTCCACACTCTTGATTTAAGCGCTTTTTGATTCCAACTTAGCTTTTTAGGCAAATAGGAAACCACATTTCTATAAAAAGTGATTGTAAAGGAATCAAAAAAAGAGGCAATATTGGGATTTAGGGTAAGGCCGTAAAATTTAACAGCTATATAAGAAGCAGTAAGAGAAAGTTTGTTCGCCATTTTAGAACTTAATCATAAAATGAAAAAAGTACTTTTTTAAATAGAGTTCCAATAGCAAGTTTAGTTGTTAGAAATTGCATCAACAGGATTAACAAGAGCTGCTTTTACGGCATGATAACTTATGGTCGCCAGCGCAATGATCATTATAAAGATACCGGAGCCTATAAAAATGATTGGAATGTTGGTATAAACATCAAACCGGTAAGGGAAATTCTGAAGCCAGTTCATAGCTATATAGTAAGTAAATGGCCAAGCTATACAATTAGCAATCGCGATTAGGACGAGAAAATCTTTTGACAGTAACTTTATGATATCAGGAATTGAAGCTCCAAGACTTTTTCTTATTCCAATTTCTTTTTCTTTTAATTGTGCTGAATAAGAAGCGAGCCCCAGAAGTCCCAGCGAAGCAATTAAGATACATAGCATCGAAAATGCGAGAGATAGAGAGCTCATAGTGTCTTCAGCTTGATAGATCTCGGTTAAACGGTCGTCGAGAAATTGATATTCAAATGGATCTATTGGATTAACTTCTTTCCAAATTTTTTCAATATGAGCTAAAGCGTCAGATGGATTTCCGGGAGCGATTTCTATAGCAGTATATTCTATCAACCCTAAGAATGGAATAACACCATCTACCAAAGAAATGGTAAGAGGTTCAATTTCTTTTTTTAGTGAAGTGTAATTGAAGTCTTCTAATACACCAATAACGTATTTAGTTTCCCTGTCTTCATTAGTTGGGAAGAAATAGAACGCCTCTCCAATAGCCTCATCCGGACTGTTCAATTCAAGCTTAGAAACCATTTCCCGATTAATGAGAACGGCTTGTTTTGCATCAGTAGGAAAATCTTTTGAGAAAGAACGTCCTGCAATAAGTTTGAGATCAAAAGTTTCTACAAAATCGTAGGTAGTATGCAAGGCCAGATTTAGTTCGTCGTTACTTTCTCCAAATTTTTCGGGTACATAATGATAGTGTTCTTGTTTTTCAGAACCGATGATCTTACTTAGAGCAGTAATGGATTCAATTTGAGAAAACGAAAGAACTTGTTCTTTAAAGGTTTCAAACTCCCAAGCCACTAGATTTTGTTTGGTGGGTAGTAATACAATTGAACTTTCATCAAAGCCGAGATCTTTTTCCTGTATGAACTGGATCTGCTTATATATTATAGCAGTTCCAATTATTAAGACTACTGACAGTGTAAATTGGAATGTGACAAGCATCTTTCTGAAAAGAGCACTTTTTTTACCCTGAACTACAGAGCCTTTCAGAACTTGAACAGGCTCGAAAGAAGAGAGATAAATAGCAGGATAAGAACCTGCGAACAAGCCAACAAATATTGTAAACACAATAAGTCCGGGAATAGTAGCTGGATGTGTAAATAAATTGAATGAGAGTTCTTTACCAACCATTTCACTGAAAGAAGGAAGAGATAGAAATACTAATATTACACCAATAGTGATAGCAATAAGGCAAATAAGGAAGGATTCACCTATAAACTGATAGAATAATTGTTTTCTGTATCCACCAAGTACTTTTCTCATTCCAACTTCCCGACTTCTTTCTAAAGAGCGAGCAGTAGATAAGTTCATAAAATTGATACAAGCGATGATCAGAATAAAACCAGCTACTACTAATAAAATATATAAGTAAAGAACAGAGCTGTTCACTTCCATTTCACTATCAAGGTTGGAATGAAGGTGAATATCAGTTAATGGCTGCAAAGACAGCTCTACCGTTTCATCTGCAGGCCATCCTGAATACGCGTAGAAGTAGTTCTCTGTAATTATGGGAAGCTGTGATTCAAGATCAGAAGGTTCTGCTCCTTCTTTCAGAAGCATGTAAGTCCAAATAGGATTCCACAACCAGCTTTGATCATATTCTTGATCTGAACTATACATTTCATTTAAACTGGTATAGGAAGCAATAAGATCAATTTCCATATGTGACTGATTAGGCCATGATTCCATGATTCCGGTTACAGTCAGGTCAATAACTCCCTTATAGTTCAGAGTTTTACCCATGGGATCTTCATTTCCGAAATATTTCTCGGAAAGTTCTTTAGTAATTACAAGTGAACCCGGATTTTTAAGGGCTTCATTAGGATTACCTCTGACAAGATTAGCTGAAAAAATGCTAAAGAAGGTAGAGTCAACGAAATAAAAATTTTCTTCACTAAAAGAAACTCCCTTCTGCTTATTCCTAAAAGTATGAGAAGTTTCCTGAAGATTATAAAAACGGACTGTTTTTTGAATAAGATCGGGAAATTCAGCCTCTAACACGGGGCCTAATAGAAATGGGGTAGAAGCTTCTTTTTCAACATTATTTTCAGATTCCATTGTTTGAATAACGCGGAAAATACTTTCTGACCTTTCGTTGAAAGTGTCATAGTTCCATTCATTAAGAACATATAAGAGTATTAGTAAACTAGTAGCTAAACCAATAGCTAAACCGAAAATATTAATAAGAGAATACACCTTATTTTTAAGGAGATTCCTTACCGCAATCTTAATGTAATTTTTAAACATCTATGAATCCTGTCACATAGCAAACTGATCTATTTGCTTGAAGTAGCCGAGCCCAATTTTTCCCCAATACAAGTTTTTCTCGTACAGCTTATAGAGTGAACTAAGAGCGTGTTGTTACAGAAAAATTAATATAAACCATTACTTTTTTACCTACTTAATGTATTGGTTACAGTTTTATTAATCCATAACCGAATAGTTTTCCAGATAAGGAATAATTTGATCTTGAATAAGTGGGAAAATGGTGTTCTTATAACTCCTTCTGGGAGTTGTATTTAAGGTGGAAGAAGTTATAACAACAACTGATTCTAAATCAGGGATTATAAATATATACTGACCGCCATTTCCCCAAGCAAAAAAAGTTTGGTATCTCCCTATTTTTTGATTCCACCATTGATATCCGTAGCCATAAGGATTGTAATTACTGTAGGTATAAGTTCCAAAAGAATCCCGAATCCAGTCTTTTGAGATAAGTTGTTCGCCGTTATATGCCCCATCGTCCAGCATTAACTGACCAATCTTAACCATATCTGCAGGTTTTAACGAAAGATTATTTCCTCCCATATAATTTCCCTGCGGATCTTTATCCCAGCCACCAACTCGGATATTCATTGGACCGAATAAATATATGTCAGCAAATGCTTTAGTGGTCATTCCGGATGCTTTTGCGATGATTACGGATAGCAGATGAGAAGTACCGGTACTGTACACCATTCTTCCGTCTATTTTGGATACGAAATCCTGATCCAGAGCATACTCAACCCAGTTATCACTGATTACCCATGCTCCATAGTTTCCGGAGCTTGTTGATCTCAATCCGGTTTGCATAGTGAGTAAATTTCGAATGGTGATAGATTCTTTTAGTGAATCCGGATTTTCTTCAAAATATTCAGGGAAGTATGTTTTGATAGGCTCTTGAATGGAAGGGATGAACCCTTTTTCAATAGCAATTCCTGTTAATAACCCGATAATACTTTTTGAAGCGGATTTAATATTGTACGGTCGCTCTAAGATTCTCCCATCGAAAGAACGAGCGCCTAAAAGTGTTCTGTTTTGTTGAATAAGAAGCGTTCTTACCGTAGAGATATCATCCGCAGAGCTGAAGATTTCTTCTAAAGCTAACGAATTATGATCTTGAGCATGTGCGGATTTCGATTCCGCTACTATTAGTGCAATACATGAAAGTAGAAAGTATCTAATTTTCATTCGTTTTAAAGCGGAAAGTAACCGGTATAGTATTTTCCTGCGGTGCTCCAATATGATAAATTTCCCATTCTGAATCATAGTTTTGAATACGATCTCTTAAAATATTTACCAAGTCTTCTGAACTTCCATTATCAGAATCCCAAGCGAATGTTTCAACGCGGAATTTAAGACTTCGTTGTTCTCCGTTTACATGAATATCTAAGTTAGCTACTTTCTCTACGTTTGGTATGGTGAATTGTACTCTTACGTTATGCATAATTATTCCTCCTCATAGGGATTGTTTTCAGTTACAGCTCCGTCCTGAAGATTGATGATCCTATCGCCATAGGACGCCATTTCATCAGAATGAGTTACTTGAATTATAGTAACTCCATCTTCTTGATTTAATTTTTTGAAGATCTGCATGATCTCTTTACTCTGATCTGAATGCAGATTACCGGTAGGCTCATCAGCGAGAATAAGCTTGGGACTACCGATCAAAGCGCGTGCTACTCCAACTAACTGTTGTTGTCCACCGGAGAGCTGATTAGGAAACAGATCTTTTTTAGCCACTATATTAAACCGATCCAGCATATCAGCGACCATACTTTTGCGCTGACTGCCTTTTACCTTTCGATAGAGGAGAGGCATTTCAATGTTTTCATAAACAGTGAGCTCGTCAATCAAATGATACGCCTGAAAAACAAAACCAATATAAGATCGGTGATACTCTGATTTCTGCTTTTCATTCAGACCATGAACCGGCTCGTCTAAGAAAAAATATTCCCCTTCATTGGCGTCATCCAGAAAGCCGATAATATTAAGCAAAGTGGATGTTCCGGCTCCGCTGGGACCCATGATACTTACAAAATCTCCTTCAGCGATATCCAGATCAATTCCTTTAAGAATGAAGTTTCGCTGAAGTCGTTTGTCGATGTATCGGTCTATGTTTCTGAGTTTGATCATGTATCCTTATTCATTTCTAAGATTTTCTACGGGATTTTGGAATGCTGCTTTTACCGATTGCCAGCTTACGGTTGTTAAGGCTATTAAAAGGACTGTTAATCCTCCGTATAAAAAGGGAAGAGCATCAAGGTCAATTTTGTAACTAAAACCGGTAAGCCATTGATTGCTTAAATACCAAGCTACAGGTGGTGAAATTGCAAAACCGCAAATAACTAATAGAACAAAATCTTTGGAAATCAGAACGAGAATATTCTTTATAGAGGCACCGAAAACTTTTCGAATTCCAATTTCCTTAATCCGTCTTTGTGCTACTAATGCAGACAAGCCGAAAAGCCCAAAACAAGCCAATAAAATAGAAGCCATAGATGAGATTCGGATAATACGATTCCAACGAATCTCTTCATTATACTGGCGTTGAACCATATCATCCATAAAAGCCAAATTAAAGGCTTCTTGTGCTGCAATGGAATTCCAGAGTGATTTCAGATTAGAGATCGTTTCCGGCATTCTATCTGAAGACAGACGAATGAGGATAGTACCGGGATTTCGTTCAACTGTTTCAATATGTTGAAGAACCATTGGTTGAAGTGGATCGTACAGACTTTTAAAATGATAGTTTTCGATAACCCCAATTACTTTTTTTCCGTCAAATGGTCCAACCCAGCCTTGGTCTTCAGGTTTATCTTCAAGGATTTGCCCAATCGGATTATCCCAAGCCATAGCCTCAACAAAAGCCTGATTAACAATTATCTCATCAGAAGGAAAGGTATTAGCTTGTTTTGAAAAATTTGCTCCGGTCACTAATTCGATATCCATTGTTTCAAGATATTGAGCATCTACAGCTTCAGAAGGGATTCCATCTCCAAGTTGAGAAAGTGTAGTGGCTGACATCATTTGTGCCATACCAATATCAACTATTCCATATTTAGAATAGTCTCGATATTCACCGGCTGTTACTGAGGTTGAAAGTACACCCGGAATTCTTTGTGCTTCTGTAGAATAAAGTTGTCCGATCTTTAACGCATTTTGGAGCTCAGAATTAATTTCTACAGCAACTACATTTTCAGGATTAAAGCCCAGGTCTTTATTCAGGATAAAATTGATCTGACCTTTCATCACATAAGTGCCGATCATAAGGGTTATTGCAAGTCCGAATTGAACGACTATAAGTCCTTTAATAAGAACGGGAATTTTTTGAGCAGACCTATCATCTGAAAAGAGAGATGTAGCATTCTTTCCTGAGATCTTTACAGCTGGATACAAGCTAGTGATAAGAGTCAAAATTACTAAGAGACCAAGTACTGATATCCACAGAACCGGGTCAGAAAGAAGGCTGAGATCAAGTTCTTTTTGAAATAATACACCGGAATATGGAGCTAATAATTCAGCTAAAACTATTCCAAGGATAATTGCAAAAGAACAGGTTATAAAAACCTCTCCGATAATTTGAAATTTGATTTGATGTCTGATGGCTCCTATAGTTTTTCGAATACCGATCTCATGATATCGGGAAGTGTATCGACTTAAAGTAAGCGACATGAAATTAATTCCTGCAATCAATAGAATGACGAGAGCAATGCTTCCAAGAATGAGTGAGTAAGCTTTGTTTGAACTTTGTGTAACCCCGGAACGATAATTTTCATTAAAGTACACTTGTGATAAAGGCTGTAATCCATATTGGATCTGATTTCGCTCAACCCAACTATTTCCAAAATGGCGTTCCAGAAATGCCGGAAACTTAGCTTCGAGATCTTCCTTATTAGCATCTTCTTTTAACGTGATCCAGGTTTCCAAAAAACCGATATACCAACTTCCACTTAAGGTTTTTTGTTCTTTTGCTGAAGCACTGCTTATCTGATTTTCAAATGGAAGTAGAAAATTAAATTGAATACTTGAATTAGCAGGAACATCTTTTGCTATTCCTGAAACCATAAAATCCTTGGGTTCGTCTCTCAAACGGATTGTCATTAATTCACCAACTGCGTTTGTTTTTCCGAAGTACTTCTTTGCAGCTGATTCCGTGATCACAATATTGTCGACATTGCTAAGAGCAGTTTTTGAATCTCCAAAGATCAGCGGAAATGTAAATTCAGAAAGGAACTCAGGGTCTACAAACTTTATGGGCTCTAATATATATTTTCCATCTTTTAGGAACTGGGCACTCCCACCGGAGATATTAATTAGAGATTTGATTTCGGGAAACTCTTCTTCCAAAGCTATGGATTGCGGGTAGGGATGAATAGTGCTATGCCTGACCTCATTATTTCCGGAATTTACCGTCTGTCCCGTAAGTCGATAGATAGAATTTTTGTTGGTATGAAAATTGTCATAAGACCACTCAAAACGAACATACATAATAAGAATGACACAACAACAAAGACCGATAGCCAGCCCTGATAAACTAATAAAGGAGTCTATCTTGTATTTCTTAAGATTACGCAGTGCAATTTTGAGATAATTCTTAAACATATTTTATACTATTCCTTTATTCACTCTTTAATGATTTAACCGGGTTTGTCAGAGCAGCTTTTATTGATTGCCAGCTTACTGTAATGGATGCAATTAGAATGATTCCTATTCCCGAGATCAGGAAAACATCAAGTCCGATATTGGTCTTATAAGTGAATTCTTTGAGCCACTGTTGCATTATGAAATAACCTACCGGAGCCGCAATAAAGAAGCTGATCAGGATCAGTTTTATGAAGTCTTTTGAAACAAGTGAAACAATTCCTGCTACACTCGCTCCAAGTACTTTTCGGATTCCGATTTCTTTAGTGCGCTGTTCTGCGCTGTATGCTGAAAGTCCGAACAAACCAAGGCAAGCTATCACAATGATCAATACTGAAAACATTAAAACAAGATTGCTGACTCTATTTTCAGATCTGTACATTTGATCAAAGCGGTCATCTAAGAAGGAATAGCTGAAAGGCTGTCCGGGCGCCATTTCTGCCCAGGTATTTTCGATCTTGGAAATCGCGATTGAAGCATTCTCTGCATCAATTTTAAAGATGACATTTCCACGACTACCTCCCTTGAAAAGTCCCAAAGGTGAGATGTTTTCTTTGAGTGATCTGAAATGGAAATTTTTTACTACTCCTATTATAGTAAACTCTCTGAGGTTTTCATTATCAAAAGAGCCATCAGGATTTTGAGTAAAGGTATTAATAACCTCACCGATAGGATCTTCAAAACCAAAGCGGTCCGCTAAAGCTTCGTTTAGGATTACAGTATTTTCATCCGCACCTCTGTCTTCAGAAAAGTTTCTTCCTACTACGATTTCCATCCCCAAAGTTGGAATGTAATCTTCATCAACCAACCAGACTTGCATGGATGAAGTATTGCCTTGCACTGGATCTTGACCTTTTGGCCAAAAGGTTTGATCATTCATCGAAAAACCGTTTACCGGCAAATAGCTGGAAATTGTAGCACTTTTGAATTCAGGTTCATTCAATAATTCCTCTTTATAAGCTTCCAGATTGGAACTCAGTGTATAGGCATCATGAACAATTACGGTTTGCTCCTTTTGAAATCCTAAAGATTGATTCTGGATGAAGTCCAATTGTTTGTTAATGACCAATAATCCAATGATAACAACCAAAGAGACACTAAACTGAAAGACAACTAGTGTGCTTCTGAATCTGCTTTTCTCTTTAAGCTTAAAAGCACCTTTTAAAACTTTAATAGGTTTAAATCCTGAAAGCATTATTGCCGGGTAGCTTCCTGACAGCAAACCAGTAATAAGAACAATGCTGATTATGGAAACAATTAAAGAACTGTCAGAAAAGTAATTTGTAGCAAGCGTAGTTCCCGATAAATTGCTAAAGTAGGGTAGAGTAAGCTCTACTAGTAGAAGCGCTATCAGAAATGAAAGAATGCAAAGAAGCACAGACTCAGTAAAAAACTGTGCAACCAGTTGCTTTCTCACAGAGCCAAGGGTTTTACGTATTCCAACTTCTTTTGCTCGTTTCACTGAGCGAGCGGTAGCAAGATTCATAAAATTGATGCAAGCAAGTATGAGAATAAAAGCGGCTAATCCTGAGAATAGAAAAACATAATTTATATTTCCGTTGGGTTGAAATTCTGCAATCAAATCTGAATGTAGATGAATATCACTAAGAGGTTGGAGATCGTATTGCAAGCTATTTCCGGCTTCCTGAAACCCTTCAAGATCACTTCCGGTGAAATCAATCAATTGTGGCTCAATGTAGGTCTTCTTAATAGTTTCAAAATTCTGTTTAAAAGCTTCGATGTCAGTTCCTTCTTTAAACAAGAGATATGTTCTGAAGTTATTACTTAACCACACTCCGTTATTTGCTTCATCTCCATTGGTTTCCATTGACAAAAGAAAACCGAAATTGAAATGTGAAGTTGGGGGCATGTCTTCATAAACAGCGGTGATTCTATACGAGTGCATATCATCCAAAAGCAATGTCTCACCCACAACATTTTCCTTCCCAAAGTACTTTAAAGCTTTCGATTTAGATAAAGCCAAAGTATAAGGTTCAAGTAATGCGGTTTCCGGATCACCGTGAATTACGGGTATCGTAAATACATTAAAGACAGTTGGATCACTGTATAGAATATCATTTTCTTTGAAATTTGTATCTCCATCTCTAGAACGCACATGAAACTCACCTCTTGGTCTGAAACGAACCATATCTTCCACCTCAACATAGTCTGATTTCAGTGTTGGCCCCATCGGCGAAGAAGTGGTAGCTAATTCTAAATAACTTCCAGAGAAATCAATAAATGAAGCGACGCGAGCAATTCGATCCGCTTTTTCGTGATGCTTATCATAGCTTAATTCATTGTTTACATACAGCAAGATCACAATACAGCTAGCTAAACCTATAGCCAAGCCTACAATATTTAAAAAAGAATAGCTCTTATTTTTCCAAAGATTTCTAAAGGTGATTTTTAAATAATTTCTAAACATAGTTTACTCACTTTTTAAGGATTCTATCGGATTAGAAAGAGCGGCTCTGAGCGACTTATATCCTATGGTTAATACAGAAATCAATAAGATTCCCGAAAGTGCAAGAAGAAAGATTCCGATTCCGAGCTCAATTTTATAAGCAAATTCTTCAAGCCAGTTTCTCATCAAATACCATGAAATAGGGGCTGCGATCACAAATGAAATTCCTGTTAATAGAGCCAGTTCTGTTCCAAATAACTTTAAAATATCGAGTAGGTTTGCACCCAAGACTTTTCGAACTCCTATTTCTTTCGTTCTGGTTGTAGACATATAAGAAACAAGTCCAAATAGTCCCAAAGAACCAATTATGATAGCAATTAAAGTAAATGCATTCATAATTTTAGCAGTACGTTGTTCATCTTCATACATATTTTCTATTGATTCATCCAGAAATGAATATTCAAATACCAGATCCGGGAAGGCTGTATTAAACGCTCTTTCGATTTCACCTAAAGCTTCTTTAGTTCTGGAGGTATTAATTTTAATAGCAGATTGAAAAAAGCTCTTTCTGGGAGCCAATAGAACAGGGGATAACCCTTCGTGTAAAGATTGGGTATTAAAGTCTTTAATAACTCCAACGATCGGAGCTTCTGTTCCCCACATGGAAGTTGTTTTACCAATCAAATCGGAAAAGTTATCTCCATACCCAACTTCTTTAGCAAATGATTCATTTACTATATAAGCGTTAACAGTATCAGATGGTTGTATGTTTGTTCCGGCCAGTAAGGTAAGTCCATAGGTATCAATAAAGTTTTCATCGATAAATTTAACCTGACCTGAATTTTCGTGCCTGATGGAGTCTTCGATCATTATATAATTTCCACCCCAAACACTGTTACTTGTTGTCCCTGTATTAGAGAAGCTTACATTTTGAATAGTAGTTTTATTCAGTAATGAACTTTTGAAAAGATTAAGAATCGGCATATCCTCATTTTGAATAGGGACATGAATAACTGCTTCCTTTTCAAAACCTAAATCCTGGTTTTTAAAGTGTCTTATTTGGGAAGCCATTATCAGTGTACAAATAATTAGTACCTGAGTAATGGTAAATTGCACTATAATCAATCCTCTGCGTAAAGTAAGTCCTTTCCCATAGTTTGACTGGATCTTATTTCGTATGGCTTCAATCGGATTAAAATTGGAGAGATGTTGAGCCGGATACCAACCAGCAAGCAACGTTACCAACAGGAATATTGATATAATAAATAACTGTAATTCAACATTAGATAAGAGGTTCATCTCAGGAGAAAATCCTAAAACAGGGGATATATTTTGAAGAACGATCTCTGACAAACCAACTCCCAAAGCTAATGCTATTAGAGTTATAAAAGCTGTTTCTCCAAAAAAGTGAAACATTAATTGAGATTTTGTTCCACCTAAGGTTTTTCGCAACCCTACTTCTTTCGAACGGCTTACAGCTATTGCCGTATTTAGATTTATGAAGTTGATACAAGCTGCAATCAGTAGAAAAAGCCCAATAATTCCAAGAGCTAGCAACATATTTTTTTCGATTACCCTGCCATTATAATTATTGAAACGGCTATCAAAATGAATTTCGGAAAGTGGTTGTAGAAAGAGATCTAACTCAGCTGCAATTTCCTCGCTACGATATTTTACGATCAAAGCTTCAAGTTGCTCATTAACTTGTTCTTCGGTAATGCCCGACTCCAACTTAACGTAAGTTTGCATTGAAGAAGAATTACTTCCCCAACTTGGATTTTCTGCAGTTTCTCCGTTTCTATCCATTGTTGAATTAGCTCCAATAAAAGTGAAAGGAAAATCGGAGTTTTCAGGCATATCCTTAACTACACCTGTGATTTCAATGTCTGCTGGTGTGCCTCCATTAAAGACTACTGATTTACCTAACACATCAGTTGTGCCAAATAACTTCATGGCGAAACTTTGAGTTACAACAGCAGTATTTGGATTTTTAATGGCAGTTTCAGGGTTACCTGATAACCATTTATATGTAAAGATGTTGAAGTAATCGGGATCAACAAAAGCGAAATCACTTTCTTTTAACTTCTTAACAAGATTGCCATTGTCGTAATATGAAATGATCGGTTCGTTAGAAAGGTTATTAAAAACTAAAGTGGAGTGCTCAATACCGGTAACATCATTTCTAATAGCTTCAGCAAGTGGATAAGGACCTCCCCGATAGTAAACACTTTTACCAAATTCAGTTTCATGCCGAACAACACGATAAATTCTATCGGGATCTTCATGCCATTTATCGAAACTGAGATCAAACTGAATAATCAGAAAAATGACAATAGCACAGATTATGCCGAGTGTTAGTCCACCAACATTGATGAAAGTTTGGCTCTTATTCTTAATAAGATTTCGAAACGCAATTTTGATATAGTTTTTGAACATGATTGATTCACCTTATTCGGATTTTAAACTATCAACCGGATTGATCAGCGTTGCTTTAATAGATTGGAAACTCACAACTAGCCATGAAAGGACAAGTGTTGCTATTCCTGCTAACAGAAACAAACCTATCCCTAATTCAATACTGTAAGCGAAATCTTTTAGCCATTCTTTCATAGCAAACCATGCGATAGGTGTGGCGATTAGAAATGAAAGCCCGATTAGTAGCGTAAACTCTTTGTTAATTAGCAGTAGAATATTTGATGATGATGCTCCCAATACTTTTCGTACGCCAATCTCCTTGGTGCGACGAACAACCATTAAGGAAGCCAAACCAAATAAACCTAATCCTGCAATAAGTACAGTTAGGAGAGATGCAGAAGTAACGATCTTACTTAAACGTTGCTCCTGACGATATTGAGAATCCAAAGCTTCATCAACAAAACTGTAATCAAAAGGAATGCCAGGTGCTACATCTTCCCAAACATCTCTGATTCCGGCAATAGTTGCTTGAAGATCATCAGTAGTAAGTTTTACAGTATATTTAGGAGCAGCAGAATTCCTCAAATTCATATTATTTATTCCACTAAATACGATCTGTCCCTTTTGAGTTAACACTAGTGGTTCAATTGGAGAATGAAGAGATTCATAATGAAAGTTATTTACCACACCAATGATCTCGTGATCCAAAAAATTAGGACCAGGAATTCTTTTTCCAATTGGGTCTTCCAAATTGAAATAATCCACAAAAGCCTGATTCACAATAATAGCACGTTCTTTATCAGAAGCATTTTCTTCAGAGAAATTTCTTCCGTTTAGTATTTCAATGCCTAGCGTAGGTATAAAATTTTCATCTACAATATTTGCATGAAAAGGTTGAGCTTGATTTTGCTCGTTAGGAAAACTGACATTGAACCATCCCCTTGTTTGAACAGGAGTGAAGGAAGATGTTGCAATTTGTTGAATTCCGGATAACCCTAATAATTCACTTTCCAGTATCTGCTTTCTCGAAAGACTGCTTGCAAATACATTATCAATTCCTGCGTTGGGAGTATTTACAAAACCTGAGTTAAAAGTCAGGATCTGTTCTTTCTGAAATCCTAGATTTTTCTGTTGAACGAAAGCAAGTTGCTCTCTAATTGTAAACGTACCAATGATAAGTGCAATTGAGAGTGTGAATTGAAATACAACCATCACTTTATTAAACGAGCCTTTTTCAGATGATTGAGAAAGACGGCCTTTAAGTACTTGAGTAGGTCTGAAACCTGAAAGGATTAATGCAGGATAAATTCCTGCGATCAAACTTATAATAACGGAACATCCCAAAAGAACAGCCAGGTTTTGCCACCCGAAACTGAATTCCAGAACGGTTCCTGAAAGCTCATTAAAGAACGGAAGTAACAATTCTGCAAAAATTAAACCTAGTATAACTGCAACAATGGTCATCAGTAAAGCTTCTCCCCAGAATTGATACATTAAGTGCTCACGGACAGCGCCTATAGTTTTACGTACACCAACTTCTTTAGCTCTTGAAGTTGAGCGACTGATTGAAAGCGTCATAAAATTAACACATGCAATTACTAAGACAAGTAAAGCTATAATACTTAGTATATAGGAATAAACCGGATCGCTCCCGTTGCCAGGGAAATCTGTATTAAGATGCACATCAGTGAGTGGCTGCAATCCAATTTTATACTTTGTCATCTCATACTCCTCTTCACCTAGAGCAGCACGCATCATATCAGCAAATTTGTCTGTTAATTCTTCGGGATCGGTTCCATCTTTTAAGGTCACATAGGATGGCCCAAAAATATTGAACCAGTTTCTCATACTTCGCTCTCCCATTATAGGTTCGAAATACTGTTCCGGAATTAATAGTTCATACCGAATGCTAGAATTAGCTGGAGCGTCTTCAAGAACTCCGTCTACAGTAAAATCTCTAAATTCCTCTCCTATTTTTAGTGATAAAACCTGATTTAAGGCAGTAGCTTCGCCAAAATGTCTTTTTGCTGCGGATTCGCTGATAACAATAGAGGAAGGGGAGTTAAATACACTTTCTCGTGATCCTTCAACAAACTTGAAATCAAAAATATCAAAAAAGTCATCATGAATAATGGAAACATTCTCAGAAATCTTTTGATCATTTTGAGGAACACCAGCTACATTCGAAAAGCGATTTAAGTATGTAATGTTCTCCACTTCCGGAATGTTGTTTTTGATAGTCTCTACAACAATAAATGGTGTTGAAGTATTTAATATAACACGACCATCTTGCAGAGTTTCCTCAGCCCAAACACGATAAATATTTTCCGAATTTTCATGGAATTCATCGTAGCTCCATTCATTTTGAACATATAGTGCAATTAAAGCACAAACAGCTATTCCAACTGCTAATCCAAAAATATTTATGAATGAATAGACTTTGTTTTTGAAAAGATTTCTAAACGCGATTTTAATGTAATTTTTAAACATGATCAGAACTTTTTTGGTGATGATTAGACGTGGAAGCCTTCCTGCATATTTTCAGTAACTACATGTCCGTCAAATAAGTGGATTACACGCATTGCATAGTCCGCATCATGTGGAGAGTGAGTTACCATTACGATTGTCGTTCCTTGCTCATTTAATTCTGCAAGTACTTTCATTACTTCATTACCGTGATCTGAATCCAGATTACCGGTAGGCTCATCGGCAAGGATCAGTTTAGCATTTGCTACAACTGCACGGGCAATAGCTACACGTTGTTGTTGTCCACCGGATAATTGTTGAGGAAAATGATTCCGGCGATGCATCATACTCATTCTTTCCAAAGCAGCTTCTGCTTTTTCTTTTCTTTCATCGGCAGACATTCCCAGATAGAGAAGAGGTAATTCCACATTTTCGAATACTGTAAGCTCGTCGATCAGATTAAAGCTTTGAAAGATGAATCCAATATTGCCTTTACGAAGTTGAGCGCGTTCTCTTTCCGTTCTGTTAGAAACATCATGTCCTAAAAAATGATATTCGCCGTCACTGGGATTATCCAACAAACCCATAATATTCAGTAAAGTGGATTTCCCACAACCGGATGGTCCCATTATGGCAACGAATTCACCTTCTTTGATCTCGATGTTCACGTTATTCAGCGCAGTTGTTTCTACTTCTTCCGTTGAGTAGACTTTTTTAAGGTTTTTTGCTTGTATCATTGTTTTCTATGTTTTTATTAAAAATTTTGTAAGGAATTTGGTTTAGTGTGTCTTACTTGGTTAAAGCAGTCAGCTTTTAGCGGATAGCTATTAGCTTTTAGTAACCAAGTAAACATTATTCTTATGCGTGATTTTAAAAGTCTTTTAGTATGGCAAAAAAGCCATGAGTTAACGTTATCTGTCTATGAGCTTACCTCCGAATTTCCAAGATCAGAGATTTATGGACTTTCAAGCCAAATTCGAAGGTCTTCATCTTCTATCCCAACAAATATTGCTGAGGGATGCGGACGAACGAGTCAATCTCAAATGGCTCATTTTTTAAATATTTCATTAGGCTCTGCATCAGAATTAAGATATCAGATTATTCTGGCCAGAGATCTAAATTATATTTCAAACAAAATGTGTAAAGAACTATCTGTTTCTGTTGATGAAGTAATGAAGATGTTAACTTCGCTTCATCAACAAGTACAAAGAACTAACAGCTAAATGCTGTCAGCTAATAGCTGTTAATTCAACTCCAAAACCTCATTATCTCCAAAAGTGTCATAGCTTGATGTAATTACTTTATCACCAGCCTCTAATCCCGACAATACTTCGTAATACTCTGGGTTCAGTCGTCCCAACCTAATATTTTGCTTCACTGCCTGAGTACCATCTTCATTCAATTTAAAAACCCAATTTCCACCTGTAGTTTGATAAAAACCGCCTCTAGGGAGAAGCATAGCATTTGAGGATTCACCAAGTTCTAGTCGAATTCTTGCTGTTTGTCCTCTTCTTAATCCGGACGGAGCCTCATTCACGAATTCCATATCAACCTGAAATTGCCCATTATTGATAACCGGATAAACCTTCGTAATAACTAATTCATGGGTTTGGCCGGCAAAGTTGAAAGAACCCTCCAAACCGGTAGTAATTCTGGACAAATGAAATTCATCCACACCAACTCTGATCTTATAATTATCCAGAATGTCTACCTGGCCAATTCTTTCGCCTCTGTTAATTGATTGACCTTGCTGTAATTCTACAGTGGTAAGTTGTCCGTTAATAGGAGCAGTCACGATCAGATTTTCAAGAATAGCCTGAACTCCATCCAAACTTCTGAACATTCGTTTTTCAGATTCATCAAGTTGTTTTAGTTGTGATGTTGTTTGAACTGAATCACGTTTAAAGGACTCTGAACTTATTTCATATCTCTTTTTCTGGTACTCATAATTTTCTTTTGCCTGTTGAAATTCCTGTTCAGAAGTAAGGTTTTTCTCATACAAAGATTTTTGTCTTTCATATTCAGGTTTAGCAAGGTTCAATTGATTTTCTACACTGATCAATTGTTCTTTCAACCGGAGATTATTCTGCTCCAGATTTAAACGGGAGTTTCTGACGTTGTTTATCTGATCATAAAGACTTGCTTCCTGCTGAAGTACACTTAATTGAAGAGAAGAATTTGTTAAAACAGCAATGGTATCACCTCTTTCTACAGTAGTTCCGGATTCCAGATTAACCGATTTGATTACACCGCCTTCCAGTGCATCCAGAAAAATGGTGCGTATTGGTTGAACTGTTCCCGAGACCTGAATAAACTCTTGAAACGAATTTTCAGCAACAGTCGAAATAGTCAGCTTTTCTTTTTCAACATTTAGGGTGGATCTGAAATCCATATAAGCAAAGCTGTAGATTGTAAAACCAACAAATGCTAAAACGATAACAATTAGAGCTATCTTTTTCGGGGTCCACTTTTTCTTTTCAATTTTTTTGTCCATTCCCATGGGCTGTTCTTAAACTCTTTTAAAGATGAATATTTTTCTTTCCTATATAATGTCAACTACTGTGCCAAAGCATCAGAAACTCATCAGATCAGTGTTTTTGAGGCTTTAGTAGGATTTTACTGTTCATTTTGATACACTTACTGTTCGATATCGAACACCTGAAATTTCGGGCTATTCTCTTTAAATAAAGCGGAACCGATTTTATGAGTAGAATTCACTTTAGGTACAGTATTTGATAAAAGGATGTGAACTAACAAATTGATATGACCTCCAAAAAAGGAAAGATCTTAGTAGTAGATGATGATGCCGATGTGTTGCAAGCAGCACGTTTGTTTTTGAAGCAACATGTTAAATCCATAGAAACTGAAAAGGATCCCAATTCTATTCCCACGCTTCTGAAAAACAATAGATACGATCTGATCTTGTTAGATATGAATTTTACGGAAGATGTGAGCAGCGGAAAGGAAGGTTTCTTTTGGCTTCAGGAAATTTTAAAAATTGATCCTTCCATAGCCGTAATTCTTATAACTGCTTATGGTGATATTGATAAAGCTGTACAAGCCGTAAAAGCAGGAGCCACAGATTTTGTTCTAAAGCCTTGGAAGAATGAGAAACTTCTTACAACAGTCATGTCTGCTATGCAGCTTACTGATTCAAAAAGAGAAGTAGCAGAACTCAAAGAAACTCAAAAACAGATCAACAGTGACATAGATCATCATTATCGGGATATCATTGGAAGAAGTCCTGCAATGATCAATGTTTTTAACACCATCGAAAAAGTAGCTGCAACTGATGCCAATGTTTTAATTCTTGGAGAAAACGGAACCGGGAAGGAGGTGATCGCCAGAGCACTTCACAGAAGATCAGCACGACATGAAAATGTGTTTATGAATGTGGATATGGGAGCAATCACCGAATCTCTTTTTGAAAGTGAATTGTTCGGTTATGTGAAAGGAGCATTTACAGATGCTAAAGAAGACAAAGCTGGAAGATTTGAACTTGCCAATGGAGGAACTTTATTTCTGGATGAGATCGGAAATCTTCCGTTACCGCTTCAGTCTAAACTTCTTACTGTGTTACAAAACAGAAAGGTAAACAGAGTTGGCTCCGCAAAATCAAAAGAAATTGATATACGATTGGTATGTGCCACAAATCAGTCTTTAAAGGAAATGGTTGCTGATTCTACTTTCCGCCAAGATCTTTTATTCAGGATCAACACTATAGAAATCCAACTACCTCCGCTAAGAGACCGGATTGAAGACATTGAAGCATTAACAGATCATTTCATAAAACTGTATTCAAAAAAATACAAGAAAGAAGTAAGTGGATGTTCAAAGGAAACTATCAAAAAGCTAGAGAAACACAGTTGGCCGGGAAATGTACGCGAGCTTCAACACTCAGTGGAAAGAGCTGTCATTATGAGTGAATCTGCTATCTTGAAACCTGGAGATTTTTTACTTACTCCGGAAGCTGGAGATTCCGAGCAAGTGGTTTTTGATGATTATAATCTCGAAGAAGTGGAAAAAATGGTATTGAGAAAAGCGTTAAAAAAACATGAGGGTAATATCTCGAAAGCAGCTGAGGAGTTGGGTTTAACCAGAGCATCTCTTTACAGAAGAATGGATAAATATGGACTTTAAACAGTTTTTCCATGCTTAAAAACCTCAGGATAGGAGTAATAATAAGAGTACTAGTGCTTTTTATAGTGCTTTCTATTGGAGCGTATCTGGCTATAAATACTGAGTACTACGTAAGCCTAATTCTTATTGGCGTTGTAGTTATTCTACAAGTAATCAACCTTATTAGGTTTGTAGAAATAACAAATAAGAATCTGAAACGATTTTTTGAAGCCATTAGCTATAACGACTTTTCTCAATCATTTTCAAATAAGGGTTCAGGGAAGTCATTAGAGTCTTTGAACTCTGTTTTTAATAATATAATTGAAAAATTTAATCAGGAAAGATCAAAGGGAGAGGAGAGTTATCTTTATCTGGAAACGGTAGTTCAACATATCGGAATTGGTTTATTTTCTTTTAATAAGGATGGCGAAATAGAACTACTTAATACAGCTGCAAAAAAAATCTTAGGAACTGCCGTACTTAGAAATGTCTCTCAATTAAAAAATTTAAGTGAACCTTTGTATGACGCTATCCAAAACCTGAAAAGTGGTGCTCGTACATTGGTACGCTTGTCGATAAAGAATAGAGAGTCGCAGGTGGCAATTTTTGCAACAGAGTTTCGTGTAAAAGGAGATATGTATAAAATTATCTCGTTAAGCAACATTTCTTCAGAGTTGGAAGAAAAAGAAATGGAAGCCTGGCAAAATTTAACTCAGGTTTTAGCTCACGAGATTATGAACTCCATAACCCCGATAGCTTCACTTTCAGATACAGTGAATTCCATGCTCTCCACAAATTTGCTTGCCAAAGAAACAACTCAAGACATTTCGGAAGAAACACTGAAAGATGTAAAAGAAGCACTTCAAACCATAAACAACAGAAGTTTAGGGTTGATGAGGTTTGTGGATTCATATCGAAACATAACACAAATCCCAACTCCTGATTTTGAGGTAGTACTCCTGAAAGAAATCGTTGATAGAGTTAAGAATTTAATGAAAGGAGAAGCACTTTCAAGATCTATAACTGTTGAAACTGAATTTGAATCCGACTCTATTGAAGTAGTTGCTGACAGCCAGTTAATAGAACAATCACTTATAAATGTAGTTAAGAATGCTTTCAAAGCTCTTAAGAATCATTCTGAACCCAGAGTAGTTTTAAAATGTGGAATCGATGAATCCGGACACGCTTACATTGATGTACAGGATAATGGTCCGGGTATAAAAAAATCTTCAGCAGAAAAGATTTTTGTACCGTTCTATACTACTAGTAAAAACTCAACTGAAGGAGGCTCAGGTATTGGATTGAGTTTATCGCGACAAATAATGAGATTACATAACGGAAGTTTATATTTGTTGGAATCCGAAAATGGTAAAACTATTTTCAGGTTGCGATTCTAGAAATATAACTTAATCCTGAAGCTTGGTTGAATTCCCAGATCATAAACAGTTGATAAACCGGGCTCGATTCTGTTATTGTTTGTATTAAGGCCTGCTTTAAATTCAGAATACCATGGATTTTCATTGTTAAGTACATTGTAAATCGAAAACAGAAGCTCTCCTTTTTCATCGGAATTACTAGTAAGCACATACTTTACAGAAATATCAAGTCTGGAGTAGTTTCCAGTTCTGGTTTCCTTTTGCTCTTCTCTTGAGATAGTTGTGCTGGGTGTACCCGTAGCGTAGTTCCAGGATGCATAGAAACTAAGTCCCGAACTTAGATCAAAATCACCAAATAAAGAAAATTGATGTGTACGATCATAAGATGGATGGAATGGTTTTCCTTCATTGATCAACAAGTTTTCAAGCTCTGTAGAAGCCAAAGTATATGTGGAAGAAAGGCTTAACCGATCAAATCGGTTTTTTAGCAGGAATTCAAGTCCTTTTCCAACACCGGTATTGTTAAATAAAAAGGGTGTAGTGTCATCTTCATCAAAAAATGATGAAACAAACTGGTTCGATAAACTGTGAATTCGAAGATTATCAAAAAGCTTATAGTAACCTTCTATCTGAAAAAATAAAGTACCCGCTGGTCTTATTCTGATATTAGAAGTAAAATAATTAACGGAAGAAGGAGGTTGCTCGTTATTGGTCATAACCCAAAAATCAGTGCTATTCACCGTTAGAAAATCTAATTGATGGAGAAATTGATAATTTTTACTGAACCCTAATCCAAATGATATCTGAGATTCGGGTAAAAATTGAGCTTTAATTCGTGGTGACCATTTTAAATATTTTCCATTGCTGAAATAATAAATCCGGCTACCCAAACTTACATGGGCTTCTGTAGAATTGGTAAAATCCATTTGGCTGAATATATCCAGCAATTGGCTAGTGCGTCTACTTTTGAAGGATTGATTTCTGGGGCTCAGTTCGGTATATAGAATTTCAAAATCGCTGTATGTGATTCCATAATCCAATTCAAAGTCATTAAAAAACTTACTAAAGCGTTGATTGAATTGTACTTCTCTCAGTTCATTTTCTAAACTGAAAGGCAAGATCTCAATTGAAGCGTTCTGATTGTTATTATCATTTTCAGTTCTTCTGAAGTCATTATCCTCTTTAAAATAGCTAGAATAATAATCACTAAATCCAAAACTACTTTCAGAATTAAGATTGTTTTCAAATTGAGTGTTGTAAGCTACTTTAATCATGTTGCTTGACCACTCATTATTAGTTTCAAACTCTTCCAGTTGCTGTTGAAACCTTCGGTCGTAGGATTGGTTGGCTTCGTCTTTTCCTATATACATACTGGCAATAAGTTGTGAGCCGGAAGAAGTTTCAAAGTAAAGTTTACCATGTAAATCGTAGAAAAAAGCATTTCCGGTAATATTTTGAACATTTCGGTCTTCGATCTTTTCAACAGTATCGCTTTGAAACTCATAATTACGATCTATATCCAAGCCATATTTGATAATCCCTTGGTTATTAAACCAACTAACATCATCGATATAAGAATGGCGTCCTGAAAACAAAAAACTGGATTTACCTAAGGAAATCGGACCTTCTAACGTAGCACTGAAAGCAGTGTTACTTAAACCTGCTGAACCTTCGAAGTTCTGCAGATTTCCTGTTTTAGTTAAAAATGTGAGAGTTCCACCAAGTGGAGCTCTAAAACGGGCAGGGGTAACGTCATAAAAGAATCCACTGGTTCTGAGCACATCTCCATTCAATCCGTCAAGCAATCCGAATAAGTGACTTTGATTGTAGAGAGTTATACCATCCAACAATACTCGAAATCCATCGGATGAACTACCTCTTACATTTAATCCGTCTTCAATGGCAGGTCCCGATAAAACTGAAGGAAGAGATTGTAAAGCTTTTGTAGAGTTGTTATCACCAAGAGGACTAAAAGATCCTGCTTCTATTAAACTACTAAAAACAGTATCTGAAGGACTGAACAGGGCATTACCATTAATTATGATTTCACTTCCACCATATAGTTTTGGTTTCAAGCGGATAGCAATATCATTCAATTCGGTACTTGAGGAAATGTTGAAATCAACCCGTTTTGATTCATAGCCAACAAATGAAAATAAAAGCGGGATTGAGTTTCTTGAGGATCGAATCCGTGCACTAAATGTTCCAGATGTAGAGGAAGCAACACCGGTTATTTCACCATCTTGAAACCAGGAAATGGTAGAGTAGGGCAGTCGGTCTCCAGTTTCAGCGTCTACTACATATCCGGAAATAACAGTTTCTTGTTTACTCTTGGTATTTCCTGATTTGTAAAGTAAGGCTTGATTTCTTTCGGTATCAACCTGTAAACCAATATTATATTTGCTGAGTTGATCTTCAAGATCTTTATAGAGAGTAGGTGAATTAGAAGAAACAGAAACCTTAATATTGCTGACAAGAGCCTCTCTGTAAAGAAATCTCATTTCTGATTGTTCTTCAATCAAGCTAATCAATTCTAATAATGTTTTCTGTGAGGAAGAGTTTTGAGCGGAAACTTCTACGATAGTTCCTACCCAAAAAAGAAAGAAAGCTATTTTAAATAAGGTTTTCATCGAACCTTAATTTAAAGGAATAAATGTAAAGCTATCTAAGTTTATTTGTCTGAATGTTCCACCTAAAATAATACCGAGATCTCTCAGAGTTATGCTAAGTTCATCTAAAGGAATTGTACCTGAAATCAATTCAAATTCATTATCCATTGCTGAAATATCAATGTTAGCTTGATAGTGATGTTCGATTTCAATTATTACTTGAGAAATCGGTGTTCCCTTTAATACTATCATATTGTTGAGCCAATCCTTGTATTCTTCAGCATCTGCATCAGTAGCATTACTTAATAAATTGTTTGCTATAGTCGCTTTTTCTCCCGGCTTCAGGATTAAAGAGTTTTGATTGAGATCATCAACTCGAATACTGCCTTCTTCAAGAAATACATTCGTTTCGTTACCCCAGGTACTCACATTAAATTGTGTCCCTAAAACAGTAATAATTCCATGTTCTGAAGAAACTGAAAAAGGCTTGTTCACATCTTTAGCCACAATAAAGAAAGCTTCCCCGTTAATTTCGTAAGCTCTTTTTGTCTCTGAAAGCTCAATTTGATATAAAGAAGTATGAGGACGTAAAGAAACTTCAGAACCGTCAGCCAATGATATTGTTTCAATATTATTTCCACTCTGAGCTATAAGAACGGTACTATCAAGATTGGTGAACCAAAATATTCCAAGGAATGAAGCGATCAATACAGTTGCAGCTGTAGCCCATACCCAGGTATTATTTCTTTGGGTTTTTAGAGGAGTTACTTTTCCTCTTTTTGGAGATTGAGTTTCCGAAAGAACACGATCCCATATTTCAGAAGATTCAGCCTCAAGTGAATCTATGTTACTGTGTTCTAAATTACGGTAAGATAAAAGAGATTGAATCAATGGATCCTGAACGCTTGAAATACCTTCACCCATCTGAAGCAAAGAATCCAACTTCTTTGCGAGAAGCAGGTCTTGATCATTTTCTGGTAAAAGGTTTTGTGATTCCATGATTCTTAAATTAAAAAGAACTGCAGGTCATTTCATCAACCCGCAGTTCGTAATGGTTAGTTTAGTCTTGAGTTGATCCGTCTTTTAATGAGAATCGAACTACTTTAGCTACTTTTTTGAATCTTAACAGAGCAGTTCCGTCTCCTGTTAACTCAATTGTACCTTCAATTACTTGATTATCAGCTTCATCACCAACAGTTTTGTTTAAAATAATGCTGTAAGTAAGGGTTCCGGTTACACCTTGTTCAAGGTTGCCATTTGCTTCAACAGAGTCTTTCTCAATTGCTACTTCCAGGAATTCAATGTCGACGGTAAAGTCTCTGGAAACCTCAACGCTATCTCTTGTATAGCCTGTAGCATTTCCTTCTCCATGATGTGTACCGTCAATACTCACTATTGAACTTGTGCTGTGTAAACCGGCAATTGCAAAAGTATCAGCACGAGCAAACTCAGAACTCCCTCTTCTTGAATTCACAGAGCCTGATTTGTTTCCAGTAAAGGCTACACTTTCAATTGAATCCGCATTTGCTCTTGGGTGAACAATAAATTCACCTTCAGGAGACTTAAAAATATAGGTGTTAAGTAACGATATACTTTTACTAAAGCTATTTTTATTCACACTTCGGTCGTACTGTAAAGTGTGCATTCCGGTATCAGGATCGTAGGTATAAGAATAGCTGCTTTCTCTGCCTCGTCCACTATTATCATCGCTGTTAGCTTTATTTCTGTTATCTCCGTAAGAAATACCATCCTTGCCTACTGTTGAGACAGCATCATACATACTACTCATTATTCCGGAGTTGTCGTCAGAAACAGACTCTCCAATTATTTGAGTTGCTAATTCGATGTCCTCATCCGAAAGGGTTTCAACATCATTATTTACAGCAGAACATGCTGCGAAGGTTACTAAAAGGCTTAAGCCCAATAGTGTTAGTTTTGATATGTTTTGTAAAGATTTCATAGTGATTTCTCTTTTGTTTTGTTTAAAGACATTTGTGTCATTTGCCTTTAATACACACATGGAATTGCGTACCCCCAATCCTTTTTAAAAAAATCAAAAAATAAATTTGAAAGGACATTCAGCGGTACTGTTTTAATGATTCACGCATGTCTTTCAAAGCCAAACCCATGTGATTTTCAATTGTTTTTACAGAAACATCTAATACCTCAGCAGCTTCTTTATAAGTAAATTCCTGAATAAAACAGAGCCGGAAAACTTCCTGTCTTTTTTCTGGCATTGCTGAAATCGCAGTTTCTATGGCTGAGTTAAGTTCCTTATTTCTGTTTTCATCGTTTTGCTCCGTCTCATCATGATGAGAATTTTCTTCAGGATCAGCTTCTTCATCAAATTTGGAATGATCTCTGAATAAATTCAGCATTCTGGTATATCCGATACGGAACAAATAAGCACGAAGAGATTTGGTTTCGTCTATTTCTTCTCTTTTTTCCCAGATCAGAACGAAAGCTTGCTGAACAAGATCTTTTGCAGCTTCTTTAGCTGTACCTCTCTTCATTAAATAATTAAGAAGAAATGCATTATATCGATCGAAAAACTTTTTAAATGCCTCGTGATTTCCTTTCTTTATCTTGATAGCAAGTTCAGGATCAGAAAGTTCATCCGAATCTACTGAAGCCAGTAATAAAATAAGTTGTAGTAATAGTGAGTTCATAGGTGAGAATATAATTCCAAGTAATGTTAATGAACAAAGAAAGATTTAATAATATTAAAGGAGTGTCTGCAGTCACTTTGTGTTTATTGTTCATACTGATGTTATCGGGCTTTAAAGCAGTTCAGGAGAATTCTGTAACCATAGAACAAGTACAAAAAGAACATGGGGTGGTCTTAGTAGGAATTAATTCAAATTATTATCCCGTTACTATTGAACTGGATTTGAAGCTAAAAAATATGATATCGTCAGAGAAAAACCCACTCACTACTGTAATACCGGGTAAATCAAAATTGGAACTCTTAGAATTAGAAGTTGATACCCCAAATTCTTCAAGTGGTTGGGAGTATAATTTTAAATATTATCAAGGGAGCATTTTTGCAAAACATAACGACAAGATAGCTTACAGGCTTCCATATAAGATTGGTGAGCAACATAGATTAGATCAGGGTTACAATGGAAAATTTTCTCATAAGGGAGATAGCAGGTACTCGTTAGATTTTAACATGGAGGAGGGAACCGAGATCTATTCATCCAGAGCGGGAACAGTTGTTGAAATAGAAGCACGGTATTCAAATGGTGGTAAACATAAATCCTTCATTGATAAAGCTAATTATGTAACCATTTTACATGACGACGGGACATTTGCTCAATATTCACATCTCAGAAAAAACGGCGTTACTGTAAGTATAGGGCAGAAAGTTAAAGTGGGAGAAAGAATTGGATATTCAGGCTCTACCGGGTATGTAACAGGCCCTCATCTTCATTTTACAGTATTGCAGGCAAAGAAGGGTGGAGGATTTATTTCAATACCTGTTAAGTTTGCAACCAGAGCAGGAATAAAAACACTGGAAGAAAAAAAGACATATACAGCTTATTAGCGAAGCTAAATTTCAATATTCAAGAACCAAATTCCAATCTTAAGTTGGTTATTGGTTATTGGTTATTGGTTATTGGTTATTGGTTATTGGTTATTGAATGTTGGGTGTTGGACGTTGGACGTTGTCTAATCCTTTTTCTTCTCATTGAACTCCTCTAATGATAAACCTTTCATTACCGCATCATAGCTTGAAATATCCTTTGGTAGAATGATATCATTTTTATCCTGCCCAAGGCCTTCCAGTGTATTCAGATATTTTTCAGAAAGGCGAAGTTTCATAGCATCTGCACCCATAGGTTGTGAAAGTGCGTGAGCAATTTTTTCGATGGAAATAGCAGTAGCTTCCGCAATAGATTCAATTTCATTAGCCAAACCTTCCGCTTCATTTATCTGTCGTTGCATTTCAGCTTCAGATATATTCACCATTTCAGCTTTGATACCTTCAGCATCATTAATTTTGGAGCCTTGCACTCCTTCAGATTTGGCAATAACAGCGCGGCGATCACGCTCTGCTGTCATCTGTCGCTCCATTGCATTTTGTACTGTTCTTGGGGTAAGAATATTTTTTATTTCGTAGCGGTGCACTTTAATTCCCCAAGGCATTTCTATTTCACTGAGCACTTTTACTACTTCCTTACTCATAAAAGCACGCTCTTCAAAGGTCTGATCGAGATCCATTAATCCGATAACAGAACGGGTGGTGGTCTGTGCAAGTTGAATAGCAGCGTATCTGTAGTTTGTGACTCCGTAGCTTGCATTTACGGGATCGGTAACACTTAAATATATTACTCCATCCACTTCTACTTTTACATTATCTTTAGTGAAACACTCCTGAGGTTCAACTTCGATCGTTTCTTCACGGAGGTCTTGCTTGTAGACAACTTTATCAATAAACGGTACCAACGCATGAAATCCGGGCCCAAGTGTTTTGTGATAATTACCTAATCGTTCAACAATAAATGAATATTGGTTAGGAACCAATCTTAATGATTTGATCACTTTAAAGATCACAAAAAGAGTAATGAGCCCTACTAAAATCTTACTTACTAGTTCTACAATTTCCATAATCAGTTTTCTCCTTTAATTTCTTTACTCTTCGTATGGTCACTCACCTTACTTACACCTTCGAAAAAGGTTTTCAAATTAGCTGTTTCTGTTGGAAGCACAGAAACGTTTGAATTTTTAAGTATAGACCCGAATTTTTCTATGTATTGTTCCACCAGTTTGGTACGTACGGCAAGTTCACCACCTGGTTTTTGCATGGCTTCAGCTATACGTTGAATACCATTTGCTGTGGCATTGGCGATCAATTCAATTTCTTTGGCTTTACCTTTTGCTTCATTTATTCTACGTTGGCGAGCACCTTCTGAAATAAGAATCTGGCTTCGTTGCTCACCTTCAGATTCATTGATCCTTGCCTGACGAAAGCCTTCGGAATGAGTGATCTCAGCTCGTTTTTCACGTTCCGCTTCCATCTGCTTTTCCATGGTATCCACGATCTCGTTGGAAGGACGAATATTTTTGATCTCGTACCGAAGTACTTTAATTCCCCAAGGACCGGCCGCTTTGTCGATCTCGCGCACTATGTTTTCATTCATGGTCTCCCGTTCCGAAAAAGTATCGTCTAAGGTGATCTTACCAACTTCAGATCGCATTGTGGTTTGAGCCAGATTAATAGCCGCCGCCTGATAGTTATTGATTCCGTAACTGGCTTTATGAGCGTCCATTACTTTGATGTACACCAAACCATCTACAGCCACTTCAATATTGTCTTTAGTGATACAGGTTTGACTTGGAACGTCCAAGACCTGTTCCCGCATTTCACGTCTGTAAGCAGGCCGGTCGGCAAATGGAATTAAGAAATGAAATCCCGGTTTTAAGTTCTTTTTAAATTTTCCGAGTCGCTCTTGAATTACTTCTTCTCTCATTTCCACGATGATAAACAATCGGGTAAGAATAAAGTAAAGAACTAAAATAGCGATAAGAATTGGAGTCCAAATCATGATGGTTCTTAATTTTTGTCTTTAAGTTTCTGTGAAGTTGGTTCCTGGATCTGATCAACTGGTTCTACGATCCAGGTTGTATTTTCGCGATATTTAATTTTCACTTTTGTGCCTGCAGGAACTTCACCGGAAAGCGTTCTGGCTTGCCAGGAAATCCCCTGAAAACGAATTCGGCCCTCATCATTATGTTCATTCAATGGTTCAACTACCTGTACGATCTGATCCATAGCTTCGTAATCTTCATCAGCCAGTTTGTAAGAAGTTTCTGCTTTTAAATATTTCCTGATCAAAGGCATTGCCAAAAGAGTTATACCCGCAGAAGTAAATATCCATGCCATAGTTGCAGTAATCGGGTCGTCCAGAAAACCAAGGAATCGTGCTAGGGCAATGAGTAGTCCACTGGCTCCTAAGATCAATGCCATTCCACTTGGAATCAGGAATTCAAGCAACATCAGGATGATTCCGCCGATCAAAAATATCCAGGTAAGTAGTTCGGTATCCATAGCTTTGTGATGAATTTTACTGTCTTTAGTAGATACCAAATTGCGGGATAAAAATCTTGATTACTTGGCACTAATTTTGCATTTATTTGGGAGTAAATACAATTAAGTCATTCAGAGCGGTAGCGATGAATCTGCACAATTACTTATATGCTGAGAATAGTTGTCCAGATCCTTCGGAAGTGTCCTCAGGATGACTAGATAGGTCATCCTGAACTTGTTTCAGGATCTTTGTGAGGGTCATGATCTGGTCATCAGAAAAGTCCTTATCAGAGTATTGAAATTGAAATAGATTGAAAGCCATTTCGTAAGATTCCGAAACGAGTTCGGAATGACGATTGTTTAAAAGCAGAACATGCCCGATAAAAAAGAAGACCAAAAGAAAAATCACTCCATCGCTTCCTTAAAGGATACGCTGATCAAAATCTTTGCGCTTAGCAAGCCTTACAGAGGAAGATTCTACTTTGCCACGGTTGTTGTTCTGTTAGCCTCAGGAATCTGGCTGACTGTTCCTCTGGGTTTAAGGGAATTACTGGATGCCGTCTTCGAAAAAGGAGATGGCAGTTTACTAAATCTGCTGGCTATAGGTTTAATAGGACTGTTTGTACTCCAGTCACTGTTCAGTTTTACCGGAAACTATTTTCTGGAATGGGTTGGGGAAAGAGTAGTCACTGATCTCCGGAAAAAAGTATATGAACATCTTCATCGATTAGGATTCAAGTTCTTTGCGGAGAGACGTTTAGGTGAGATCACTTCACGATTAACAAACGACGTGGGTTCCATCAGAACGGCATTGACGGATTCACTACCACAATTATTAACGATCTCTTTTTCGCTGATCGGTTCCGTTTCGTTGATGGTTGCATTGAACTGGCGATTAAGTGCAGTGATCTTCGTAACCGTGCCGTTTGTGACCATTGCTACTCGTTATTTCGGGCAGAAGATCAGAAAGCTGTCACGTGGAATTCAGGATGAACTGGCGGATTCCACTGCTGTTGCCGAAGATGCACTTGGAGCTGTTCGATTGGTTAAAGCATTCGTTCGGGAAACCTATGAAGTAACGCGCTATTCCGATTCTATTGAGAAATTATTCGGAACCGTCCGGAAGAAAGTAGTGCTTACTCAATTATTCTGGAGCGGAGTTGGAATCATGTTCATGGGCACATTGGTAGTTATTTTCTGGTATGGAGGGAAAGAAGTTCTTGAAGGACGATTAAGTGCAGGAGATCTGGTGGCGTTCATCATTTATGCGTTGAATATTTCCCGGTCCATCAGCCAGACTTCTAGATTATACACGGCAGTAAATACCGCAGCCGGAGCTTCAGAAAGGATTTTTGAGTTGTTGGATGAAATTCCTGAAATCGATGACAAGCCGGATGCAGCTGAAGTTGAACATGTGGAAGGAGAATTGGAATTCAGGGAAGTTGGTTTCAGGTATGAAGAAGATCGTCCTGTTTTAAAGAATATCAGCTTTAAAGCAAAAGCAGGAGAGACGATCGCTTTGGTTGGTCCAAGTGGAGCGGGAAAGACGACGTTGCTGAATCTGATCCCAAGATTTTACGATGTTGAAAAAGGAGAGATAAAGCTGGACGGAACTCCGATCAGCGACCTTAAAGTAAAATCATTTCGTGAGCATATTTCCATTGTGCCACAGGAAGTTCACTTGTTCAGTACCACCATAAAAGACAATTTGAAGTACGGGAAACTGGACGCTACGGATGAAGAGATCATTCAGGCTGCTGAAGATGCGAATGCCCATGATTTTATTATTGAACATCCCGATGGATACGATTCTCTGATCGGTGAAAAAGGAGTGAAACTAAGCGGTGGACAACGACAGCGAATGGCTATCGCACGGGCTATTCTGAAAAATCCCGAAATTCTGTTATTGGATGAAGCGACTTCTTCATTGGATTCCGAATCGGAAGCCCAAGTTCAGGAAGCGCTAAACCGATTGATGAAAGGCAGAACGACGTTTGTGATCGCTCACCGATTGTCCACCATCCAAAATGCAGACCGAATTCTGGTACTGGATAAAGGCGAAATCGTAGAAGAAGGAACGCATACCGAACTACTTGCAAAAGGCGGATTATACAGCCATTTGTATGAGTTACAGTTCAGGGATTTGGCCGGGGAAGCTTTGGGTTGAGAAGAACCGGAATTAGTTCAAGTGTCTGGCTTAGTTCTCGTTCCGAACGTCCCGTTCGGAATGTAATGTAGAGGCTCTGCCTCGTCTGCTTCAATTTGTCATAGGAAGCAGGAGCTTCCGTCTGGCATTCCCAAGCAGAGCTTGGGAATGAGGTTAAGGGGACTTTCTAATTAATTTTTGAGTGGAGTTATAGAGTCTCCCTCCCTTATGTTAGGGAGAGAACAAGAGCGGGTCAGAGAATTGGCTAGAAAATTTAATACGAATTCAGTATTGTTTCTCATCCTGTACGTCCCGTTCGGAACGAGGAAAAAGGATGTGTTTTTTAGTCTAGAAACTTTTTATGATGCTCAATTAGCATATCGATTTTATTGTTACAGTGTTCAGATGCTGTACTTTTTATTTCCTTCAAAATTCCTATCCGCCAACTTACATACTCAGGAAACTTATGAGTTACATCAATTGATTCATTATCAAAGACAGAAGTCAATTTTATTGGATCCAGAATAAAAGAGTTAATAAGGGGATAAGAGTTTGGCATCCCATAATGAAAATTATACTGATCTAATCCCTTTGTAAGTTCAAAGTATTTATCAAAAATCCGGTCTTTTATTTCAGGATCAATATTTAATAAGTACTCCTCTCTCATTTCGTAATCATATGGTATTTCCGAGCAGGATAAACCGTAAGAGCTGGTTGATTCTGTGTCCAAAATAATTGGAGTCGAAGAACTATCTGGCCTAATTAGAACTGAGTAATGATTTTTATTTGAGTAGACTAGCTGAAAGTTCTTTTCATCAAAATCTGAATTTAGATCAAAATCATAGTCGGCTTTATATGCATAAGTTGAAAAAACATCTTCACCGCCAACGAAGAAGAATAAATCTGATTTATCATCAGAGTTTAAGTCAACTAAGTTTATGGTATGTGGGCCAAAGTCGCCGTTAATTTTTATATACCAAAGAGGGGTAGTTCTATTAGTCTGGGTAATTTCAAAACCAGTTCCATAAGGCCAACCTTCTTCTTTATCTGTATAATAAAATGAGTTAATAATAAAATTGCCCGGAAAATCAGCAGTGTTCACATACCTTATGTAAAAATCACTGTTTTCCTCTATAACTAAATCACTAAGGTTTCCTTGGATGGTGGATTTTATTTGTCCTGAAACGGTAACTGAAAAGCTTATCAAAATAAGCAAGCTAAGGAAGATAGTTTTTTTCATTAGAGAAAAAGTTTCGAATTAAATACGTCTAAAAACCCGCGTTCAAAAGGTGCAGGTTTTTGTTTTTAAACCGAAGTAAAGGATTAATTGTATTGGGTACAAGTGAGAACCCATCCCTGACCCTTCCCTTAGTCAAGGGAAGGGGACGTAGTAATTTATATCTGAGTAGATTTATAGAGTCTCTCTCCCTGATGTTAGGGAGGGAATAAGGGTGGGTCAGAGAAGAAACACTTTGTTAGTTTGCCTACCGTGATATGGGTTGTACTGCAAGCATGGATGGTAAATTATTCGTTTTAATGTACTCCCTAACATTTTCATTAAAAATGAACTCGTTTTGTTTAATTACTTCAAGATAGCTTGACAAAATTTGAGTAGAATTACGGTCAGGATATTGGGAAATCATTTTTTCATAAAGATCAACAATGTCATCCCTAATTTTATCTGTTTCCCAGTCATAGATTCTTGAATTATCTGTACCCGTCAAAAGTGTTCCAAGATAATGTTCGTAATAAAATCTTGCAGAACTAGAAATATGGGAGTCTGGATATTTTTCTAAGAAAGCTTCCCAAAAGAACATTCGGTTTGCAACCGTGCTAAACGAAACAAGTAGTATTGCATCCTCTGAAAAAGCCCGTCTCATTTCATTAGCACGCCTTTTTAAATATTCGTCATAAGCATCTGTCAGTTTATCGGAAAATGTTTTTGAAAGATAACCAACCATTTGATCAGCATAGAAACTTCCTTCTGTTGAAAAAATATCAATACCGTATTTATTGAAAATGGTAGTTAAACTATCTGAGTAAGGGTTATTGTACATGTCATCATATTCATAGATTATTGATTCATCAATAATGTTGTTTGAGTTTATGTATCGAATGGTTTTGTAGTAGTAATCTTGAAATGCTTCAAACATTTTATCATTAACTAAATCAGGCGGATCAACAGATAGCGAATCAAAAAGAACAATTGCCGTTTCTAAGTTCTCAATTTTCGAATTGTCAAGATTAGCCAAAGCAGTTTCGTATAAATCAAATCTAGAAGTATCATTCTGAATGGGGTTAAATGACAGAAGAAATGAAAGGAATAAAATTATCATATTATGATTAATTAGTAGGTCAAAAGGAAGTTGTGTTTAACCACCTTGATGAATCCATATAAATTTTTCACCATTAAAGTAAATAAGACCACCGGAACCCTCAGTCTGCCGGATACTTATTGCAGGATTATTTAATAAAACCTCCTCATCTCCTTCAATATCACCATTTTCTTTGAAAGTGATTTGATAGGTTTTTTCTTTATCAAAAATTTTCCACTCATCAACCCAAGAAAAATCACCACCAGCATTTCCGAAACCATTTGCACCGCCGGCTAAAAAGTATGTTTCGTTTCCTAGATAGAAAATTATTCCAGACATATTATCCCGCAACTTATTCTTTACAGCAATGGCAATGTCAGGGATATCATCTCCATCAAAATCTGCAACATAAAAAATGGGATTAAAGTCGTTATTAACTTCAAAAATATTTTCATGTGCTTTTAGTCTTTGTCTAGCCCATTCCGGTAATTCTTGAGCAAGTCCATTAACGGGAAGCAAAATCAATAAAAAAATAAATACTCTCATGGATTAAGTGTTTTAATCGAATTAACGGATTAATTGTATTGGGCACAAGCGCGAACCCATCCCTGTCCCTTCCCTTAGCAAAGGGAAGGGAACGTTGTAATTAATATCTGAGTGGAGTTATAGAGTCTCTCTCCCTAAAGTTAGGGAGAGAACAAGAGTGGGGCAGAGAATTGGCTAGAAAAATAAATCTCCCTTCGAAGGGAGACCGATCGAACACTTGTGTGAGATCAGAGGGATGTTGTGGGGTTTCTGAGCCAGAAAACTGCACAACATCTATTTCTCGTTTGGATTGAGGTTAAATTATACAAGCGGGACGCTTGCGATAGGTTGTGTGAGTCAGAGAATTGAAGCGAAGATTCTAAATCTCACTATCAATTCAAAGCGTACAAATATTTTGCTGCTGCTTTACTCATGCGTTTATAATCATGTCCGACATCAGGGATTATAATTAATTCCCAATTAAAATCTGTTTTCAGACTATCAGCGTATAATTTGAATTTATTGTGAAAATACTTTCCCCGGGCTAATCTGTGGGTTCCTTGTTTGTCTGTTTCAGGCGATCGAACTAAATGGCCTCTGGTTTCATTTTCATTGTCTGCTTCTCCGAGAAACACTTTAAGGTTAGCTCTGAATGCCTTTACGAATTGTTCATCCGTTGTTGTAATTCCATTTAAACCATATGGAAATTTTTCATCGGTGGAAGGAGTGGTATACCAACCCGAATTTGATGCGAGTATTCTGCCTGCATTATTGTCCGGTTTAAAAAGCGTCATGCGATGTAAGATCTGTCCACCTGCCGAATGCCCGAACATATCATAGGTTTCTGTTTCAAATTGGAGTTCATTTTTAACCTTAGAAAAAATTCTATCGAAGTCATCCCAGATCCATACTTCAGGATCATTATTTATCTCATAACTTAAAATGGCGGTACGTTCGTCATTTATTTCTACTTCCGAAATCATTCCTCCAAGATTATAGCTCCAAAACTCAGGGTAATATTTTTCCGGATAATGAAGAGACAAAATTAATATTCCATACTCTTCGGATGCTTCAACCCAGACATCCCGATACTCGTGGCCATTTCGTCCCGCTCCAGGTATTACCATCATTACCGGAGATCGCTCGCTGAAATTCTTGGGTTTATGATAGAAAACTGTAATCATCTTATCATTATTGGAACTCCCTTCATCTACTATAAAGTTACCCGATCCGGTATGTAGGTCAATTTTATTGATATCCGAGGAATCTCTCTTTTGTATCAGATTCATCCCGCAAACCGGGCAGACACCATCGTGATCAAATGTCAGCGTATCGTGCACCGGACAAGGAGGACATATGTAAGTATTTTTGGTTATTTGAGAAACAGCAAGCAGGGGAGTTAACAAGAAAAGGACAGAGACTGCAATTAAACGCATCGTTATGTATTAAATTTAAATGTGACAATAGAAATAAATACGACCTAAACGCTCTTTTTGTTACGGTTACATAGGTTTTTCTATAACGATTGGCGCAAGAGGGATGTGCGACTGAATGTTGAGTTGATGAATAATAATTGGAGAGGGAAAAGTCGGCGAGATGTGACTTTCAATATGCAGGTTAAGTTGCGTAATTTAAACTCTGGAAAATATCTGTTTAATTAAACTTTGGGCTTCTTTGATTGTAGAATACTCATAGCATTCAATTGAAGATGAGCCATTGATCATAGCTGAAACAGATTTGTTTTTTTGCTGCCGGTATAAGCAAAAAACTTTTTTGTTCAATTCAACAGCTCGACCAATTTCATAGCCAACTCCGTGAGAAGGAGTTGTCACTTCACCAATTAAAATATCAGCTTCATATAACCATTCCATATCCTGGTCATGGATTTCTTGGTCTGATGGTTCTTCGCTGATTTCAGAAGAGCCGACATGCTCAGTTAAAACATCTCCGTACTTTTTAATTTCTTCAATTAACTGATTGTACAGCTTCGCATCCTGTCTTCCTCCTCTGATCGAACCGGAAAAGTAAATCTTCATTGTAATTATTTTGAATATTTTTTCTAATTAGCTTGTCGACCCGGCGTTTAAGCGGCACGAATTCTCGTATTTTTGTTGAAGTAACGGATTAATTGTATTGAGCACAAGTGAGAACCCATCCCTGTCCGTTCCCTTAAACAAGGGAAGGGGACGTTGTAATTAATATCAGAGGGATGTTGTGGGGTTTCTGAGCCAGTAAACCTACTTATTCCGAACGTTCCGTTATGAATGTGATAATGAGGCTCTGTCTCGTCTGCTTCAATTTGTGATAGGAAGCAGGAGCTTCCGACTGGCGTTCCAAAGCAGAGTTTGGGAACGAGGTTAAAGTTTAGAATCCAAAAAAAAATCCAATTGAACTGCTTGTTATACCACAGTATTTTAACTAGTTGTATCTTCAGATAAAACTATAATTTTTACACCAAGAAATTCCATACCGCTAGATAAATCAACTTCTTCAGATTTGTAGTAATAAGGTTCCCATTCCTCTAAAATAAGCTCATTATTCTCAGACCATCCTTTAATATGATACCCATCTGGAATTAAGGATTTAGATAAATCTGGGTTCAAGGAATTTGCTTTAACTACGGACCAAAACACTCTGCTATAACCAAAAGCACCAGTATTAAATTGATACTCATAGTATTTATATAATTCATTTGGGGAGTTTTCTTTATTGAGAAGGATAAAATCTGTAGCCGTCTCAAAGTGAGGATTATCAGGACTTGAACAAGCAACGAAGTACATTAAAAAGAAAAATAAAAAGTATCTCATAAGCTTATTAATAGTGAAAAGTAGATTGTATAACGACCCTGTTTGAACTACTTGTTATACCAATTTCTATTCTTCATAAATTTCATCAACAAGATTTTGGAAAAAAGTAATAAATCTTTTCTGGGACTTGGATCTTTTTGTCAATAGATCTTGGCCGTTCTCATTTCTTGCGTAAAAGAATAAGATCGTCCAGTTGTCCACCTTGGGCACCCTCATTTCTAAAGATTTAATAGTAAATTTAAAACTACTTTTATCTAACTCAGCATGACTGATTTCAGACCAAATCAATTCATCAACCAATTTATCTGAAGGGTCACCAAAAATGTCTGTAATTTTTTGAATTAGTAACTCAGGATTATCTTTTACATACACCGAGATATTATAAGCAGTATGATTACCGATTGCATCTTGGTTTGATCCTTCACGAACTAAGTTATAATCATTTTTAATAGCCGGGACATAGTTTTGGGCAGTAGCTAAATCGACTACAAAGACAAAGAAAATTATAGAGAAAATTATCCGATACATTTTGGATTAGTTTATTGACAAAATGAGCTGTTTAGTTTTTTGAACCTGATTTGGCTTAACAAAAAAGCAAAATAAGCCACCAAAATCCTGTTGCCAAAAAATATCATTTTCAGTCATGGTGTTAAGAAGCTCTTTGAACTTTTCCGATTCGCAAATTTCTTTAGACAATAAGAAGTCAAGCATTTCAAACTCCGAAGCTTCAATAACTTTCTGGAATTTCAATTTTTCCTTGGATTCAAAATTGGCAAGAATAATGTCTCCGTATTTTACTTGAGTTGCAAAGATAGGGTGTTCTAAGAGTCTGAACTTAGAATTACCCAAATCTTCGACTTCACAAGAAACCGTTAAGCCATCTTCTGGGAAATTTATATTTATATCAAATCTTTTCAATGCATATATCGACCCGCGTTTAAGCGGCGAGCTTAGTTAAAATTAATAAAGACCGAAACCAGTCAGTGTCCATTCGAATCGCTTGTTAGGCTTCTGTTTCATTTGAATCTAAAAGGTTTTTCGCAGCAATTTTAGCTTCTTTTCTAAAGCTTTTGCTTTGAACAATGCTTTCCAATTTAGTTTCAGAGTAATTCTCATACTTTTTTTCAAAGCGCTTAATAAGTAGTTCACTAGGAGCATTATCTCTGATTTTTTCCCTTACAACCCAAGTCTTTTCATTCTGGATTGAAGGAAATAAAGTATAAATATGCGAAGGCTCTTCCTTAAATAAATTCACCAAATTGATTTTCTTAGCTAAGAAGCGACTGATATTTAATGGCGGTTCATTTGCTACATAAATTTTGTAATACCAATATTCAGAGTGTATAACTTCTGGTATATTTTTGCTTCCAATACCTCCTATATAGCTACTTATACATTCAATTTTATGAATCTGATTCCTGAGATCAAAAGAATAAAGTTTTTGGTATTCCTTGAAAGCTTCTTGATCAGACTTATAATAATCTCGGCTGAGTAAAACACCAGGAATCAATTCAAATAAAACATAACTCACTAATAGGCCACCAATGATAATCCAGAAAGTAGAAAAATCAGAATAGCTAAGCTCCCGAAACCCAGTATAAGTAATCAAATATTTAGGCTGTACAAAAAGATAAATTACTGCAATTCCCCCAAACCAGGGTAACATTCTTTTAACTGGTGCTATGTATATGGAATAATCTGGCATTTACTAAAAGAAGCCTGACGACCCGGCGTTTAAGCAACGAGTCTGGTTTAATTTATGAAAGTTCCGAACCCTGTCCGTGTCCATTTGAAAACGCTTGTTATGTGGCGTGGGCTTGACAACAGAATTAGTTTTGGAGTTCATGAATACCTTTATCCCCGCCCATTCCTAACCTTTTAAATTCTATTAATCCATCTTGAATACGTATGGATACAATTGCCGCTACTTTCTTTGATTGTTCTAGCCATTTCAAATTCTTATCAATTTCTGTTTTTAGCTTCGAACCAAAACCTTCGATATTTAGTCGATTGTCGTAACTTAACAAGCATGAGCTTCCATCAAGTTCGACTATTACTTGAAGAGCCATAATTCCATTAACATTTTCAAGATTTTCTTGATCCAATCCAGTTGTTATTATAGAAATTAATTTTGAATCCGCAATTTTTGCAGTTGTAGTATCCATTTCTAGAGCAAACCTTTCCGTATTACAATCTTCAAAAGTGTTAGGAAATAGATTCTGTGAATAGCTATTTGAAGAAAATACTAAGATGATTATGAGAGGTAGAGCAGATAAATATTTCATCAAAAAAATATAGAAGTTTAATAAGTAAGCCACATAACGACCCGGCGTTCAAACAGCGAGCCTGGTTAAAATTATTGATTTCTGAACCCTAAACGAGTCCGCTTGAAACGCTTGTTAGGCAACATTTTATTTTTTATATAAAGTTTCAAGATGTTGCTCTGTTTCTTGGACTCTCCATCCCTTAATTTCATCAAGAGTTATTTCAACGACTTTTTTCCAACCAAAATAATAATCGTAAATCCAAAAGCTCTCATTATTTGAGTTTGTTTGGACATATAGAGTAGCCCATTTTTTATTGACTGTAAAATGACCATAACTTTTTGCATATCTGAATTCTAAATTTGGTTCTGGATGCTCAGATTTTTTAGGTAATTCTGTTACTTCTACTCCTTCCCAATATTTTTTATAGTAATTAATTTGTTCGATCAGATTAATTTCTTTCCCAGTAAGATGCCTATGATAGCTTGTTAAGATTATACCTGACATATCATCTGGATGAAATATATCTTTTCGATTAAAATATCTACTTAAACGTGAGCCACCCCATAAATTCCATTCATTACGGATGTATAAACCAGTTCCAAAATGGGATTGAGTAGTAAACTCTTCTTCTGTTTGGTTCTTAAAAACGGTTTTTAAAGAGTCATTAAGATCCTTGTCAATTTCAACAATTGCTTCGTTTAAATTCCTAGGTATATAAGTTCCATCAATATGAGACTTGTACGAATTCCCTAAAAACATACATCCTGATATTGTTAATAATAAAACTATGAAGAGAATTTTAATGGGTTTCATAATGTTTGCTAACATAATATTATACGAAGATTCATTCGTATGAAATCAATTTAAGATAGCAAAAGGGTGAACTAAAACAAGGGCTAAGGCGAACCCATCCCTTTCCCTTCCCTTAGTCAAGGGAAGGGGACTTTCTAATTAAATTTTGAGTGGAGTTATGGAGTTTCTCTTCTGGAATTAGCTTGATGGACTCGTTTGGAATAATAATTCAATGGCAAAACTACACAAGCGAGATTGATGTGATAGCTTGGGGAATTAGAAAGAGGCGAGACATCTATACTCAATTTTTATCAACAGTAGATTATTACTTATTGAGTTACAAATTATTAGATTTTCTAAGCAGGTAAAGCAAAATATCAACGTAAAGCCAAACTATAGAGATAAATAACGCAAATGCAGAATACCATTCTAATTCGGCTAGTCTCTTTTGCTGAATTTGGTAAACGATAAATTCAAAACTTGCCAACATTGTAATTATAGATCCGAAAAAAATAATGCACAAAGGTATTATTATAAAAATGCTTAATTCATGGGGGTATGTGATCTCTAAACCAAAAATGTTCATCAAAAAGATTGATGAATAAAGTGTACAAATTCCGATACCTACACCAAATAATGCAACCCATGCTACATCCAATCTTTTGTAAGGATTTATTTGGTACAAGATTAGTGTGCCTAAAAAAATACCAGTTGTGATCAATAATGCAATAACTATAACTCCCGGCAATTGCGAATCAACATGAGCTGATAATGGTCCTAACGTAAAGCCCAAGAAAAAGGCAGAAAAAGGTGCAATAAATTTCGTTCGGGTTTTAAAGAAAAAAGCAAAGAAACCAATACATACAGAGAACCAAAGTGAGATTAATGCTATAGCAATAAAATTTATTTCTGTATTCCACCAAGTGTTATAAGCATTCCAAGAGAATCTTGATGAAATGACAGTAAGTAATAGAAGAATATAAACTTTACCTATGATCCCATTTAAGGTCATGAGTGAATTATCTTTAGACTCGATTGGATTAAAAGATAGTTCGTATGCCGAATCTCTTAAGAAGATGTTTGTAGAATATTCTTGGAATGGTAATTTCTTGCTATACAATTTAATATCTGATTTAGGAACTTGATGATATTACAAAATTTCTTTAAAAGAGTCTCCCTCCCTAAAGTTAGGGAGGGAATAAGGGTGAGGCAGAAAATTGATGCGAAGATTCTAAATCTCCCTTCGAAGGGAGAACGATCGAACACTTGTGTGAGATCAGAGGGATGTTGTGGTGTTTAGGAACTAGTAAACCTCACAACCTCGTTCCGAACGTTCCGTTATGAATGTGATAATAAGGCTCTGCTTCATCTGCTTCAACTTGTCATAGGAAGCAGGAGCTTCCCACTGGCGTTCCAAAGTAGAGTTTGGGAACGATGTTAAAGGCTATGTCCAGCTGCAGAAATTAATAATCTTCTAGTTGGATGTTGGATGTTGGATGTTGGATATTCTCATTCTTTTGCTTTCGCACCAATTCTTCCGGCCCAGAGTTTAAAATCGTCAAGGATAATATAAATGGATGGAAGAACAATGAGTGTTACCACGGTTGAGAAGATCAATCCGCCAACAATAGCTCTTGCCATTGGGAAGTAGGGAGGTCCGTCTCCACCAATTTGAGTAGTACCAATACAAAGTGGAATTAAGCCAAGAACCGTTGTTCCTGCGGTCATCAAAATCGGGCGCATTCGGTCTTTTCCACCTTGAACTACAGCTTCGGCACGGCTCATACCTTCTTCTCTCAAATGGATGATATGATCGATAAGAACGATACCGTTATTTACCACAATTCCCATCAGAATAAGAATTCCGATCATTGCCATAAGATCAAAAGTAGTTCCGGTAAAGAAGAAGAACCAGAAAATTCCAACGATTCCGTATAAAATACATGCAAGAACAGCAGTAGGATACATCAAAGATTCAAACAAAGAAGCCATCACCAAATAAATAAGGAAAAAGGCGATTCCGATATTGAAAAGCATTGTTCCCATGGCTTCGTCATCATTGCTGAAGCTACGACCATAACTCCAGGAATAGCCGGCGGGATACACAATTTGATCCATAATGGTTCTGAGTTTATCTCTGGCGTCATCAGGAGTCAGGCCATCTTCCAGATTAACGGCGATTCCCATAGAAGTTTTTCTATCCTGTCGGAATATTCTGCCCGGTCCTGAAGCTTGTTCAAAACTTGCCAAGGTTGACAGAGAAGTAGTTCGGTCACCTTCTATAGAAATTGGCAGATCTTTTAGGTCTTCGATCGATTGTTTATCTACATTTTGAAGAGCTAGAATTACATCAATTTCTGAATTTGCACTTCTTACTTTACGAAGATTTTGTCCACGCACGGCATTTGAAACTGATCTTGCCACAGATTGTGAACTTAAACCGTACGTTTTAGCTTTTTCAGAGTCGATGGTTAAACGGATTTCATCTCTGCCTCGCTCAGCATCCGATTTTACATCAGTAAACCCCTCAACTTGAGATATTCTCCATTCTACTTGGTCTGCTAATTCTGTAAGTACATCCATGGATTCACCTTGAACATACACCCGAATGGATTCACTGTTATTTCTACTTCTGAATTCAAAAGCAGGCTCACCAATGGTTACTAAAGGCAGATCTTTTTCGATCTCTTCTTTAATAAACTCCACAGATTTTTTTGCGTCTTCTTCATCAATTAATATGATAGTAGAATTTGCAAATTCAGGCTGGTAATAAGTGTAAACGGATTCAATTTCAAATTTATCCTGGTTGGCGTATAAATAATCTTCAACCTTGTCTACGGTTTCTTTTACTCGGTCTAATGTGTACGAACCATTCAAATTATAACGAAGCTCCAGCTCTCTTTCAGGATTATTAGGAAACATATCTATGTTTAATCCTAGTGCAATTGGAACACCGATACTCAGGAACAGGAGAACGATACTGATCGTGGAAACCCACCTGCGTGCTATGAACCAAGCTAAAAACACAGAATATTTATCCGAAAGCTTATCAATAATGGTTCGTTTTATTTGTTTAGATCTTGGTTTGAACTTTGAGGTAAGTAAAGGAATCACCGTAAGTGAGATCAGCAGAGAAGCGATCAAAGAGATAATGATCGGCATTCCGATGTAATACATATATGGAGCGATAAAACTTTCATTCACAATATTTGGAAGGAAGACAACGACAGAAGTAAATGTACCTGCAGTTACTGCAATACCAACTTCTTTAGCACCCAGAACAGCAGCTTTTGCAGGTTCTACACCATTTCTACGGTGTCTGTGGATATTTTCGGTTACCACAACGGCGTTATCAACCAACATACCGATGGCAAGAATCAGGCCTGTCATCGACAAAATATTGATGGAGATATTTAGGAAATAGAAAAAGCCTAACGTTACTACCAATGAAAATGGAACTGCAGTTGCTACAATTAAAGTGGTTCCAAACTGTCGAAGAAAGAAAAAGAGCATGATCACTGATAACCCGGCGCCTAAAACTCCGGCATTCATTAACTCTTCCAATGAACTCAGAATTCCTTCCGCTTGATTATTCATTTCATAGATCTGAATTCCCTGCATTTCAGGAAGTTCATTGATCTCAGCAATTTCTTTGAGAACCCGATCAGCTGTTGCAACCGTATTTGCAGATGACTCTTTAACGATATCCAAACCGATCGCATATTTTCTGTCTAAGTGACGAGCATAATTTCGAACAGGGTAGGTGTAAGCGACAGTTGCAATATCTTTCAGGCGAAGATTATTATCTCCGATCACCAAATTTTCAAAATCTTCAATTTCAGTCAATTCACCCATCGGACGAACATTGTATCTTAATCCCGCATCGTTGATCTTCCCGGCCGAGATTGAGAAATTAGCTCTGCTCAAACGTTGATTCAGATCGTTCAGATCTATGTTATAGTTCTGAAGGCGATTAGCTAGTAATTCTATTCGAATTTCTTTTTTCTCAACTCCATAAAGGGTAACCTGGCCAACACCGTCAATGCGTTCAATTCGCTGCTTGAGATTTCGGTCCAAAAGATCATAGGCATTCGAAAGATCTCTTTGACTGGAAATACGCAACTGAAGCATGTTTCCTCCACCATCTTGGAATTTATGTACCTGATAGTACTCAAAGTCGTCCGGGAGCTGATTTCGAACGCTTTCTATTTTCTCTTTGATCTCAATGGCTTTCAGATCGATTTCACTACCTTGGATAAATTGAATATTGATACCACCTTCATTCTCGCCGGCATTAGAGTTGATCTGCTGAACACCGCTTATGGTTGCCAAAACTTCTTCAATAGGTCGGATGACTTGCTCTTCTATTTCATTAGGAGAAGAATTCGGATAAGGGATCTGAACAAAAGCGCCCGGGAATGTAATATCAGGGAAGTATTCGAGAGGAACTAAACGAGTAGCAATAAAGCCGACAACAACGAGGCTCACAAAAACCATCATGGTTGTAACAGGTCTTTTAATCGAAATCTCCGTCATACTCATATCAGCTCTCCGTTACAACTTCAGATTCGGTGTCGTATCGTTTTCGGTCCATAATAGAATACATCACCGGAATAACAACTAAAGTAAGTAGCGTTGAAACTAACAGTCCACCGATTACAGTAATGCCCATCGGAGCTCTTAATTCTGCACCGTCTCCAAATCCGATTGCGAGAGGAAGAAGACCTAAAGTTGTAGTCAAGGTAGTCATCAAGATCGGGCGTAATCTTGATTTTCCGCCTTCAATTATCGCTTCATATTTATCCATGCCTTGTGCTCTCAACTGGTTGATCAGATCGATCAATACAATGGCATTGTTCACTACAATTCCTGCTAATAAAATTAATCCAATAAACACGACAACACTAATGGTTGTGCCGGTTATAAATAGAGCCAGAATAGCTCCAACCAATGCGAGAGGAATGGTAAACAAAATAATGAACGGGTGAAGCAGAGATTCAAATTGAGAAGCCATCACCAAGTAAACGAGGAACACCGCTAATGCCAAAGCGAATAACAAAGACTTGAAGGATTCTCCCATTTCTTCGTTTTGTCCAGCGATTCGGGCGAATATCCCTGAAGGCATTGTTGTTTCATCAATAATCTGTTGAACATCAATGGCTGCTTCACCAAGGTCTCCGTAATTCAGATTAGCAGTTACAACAGCGACTCTTTGCTGAGAAGCTCTTCGGATTTCTCCCGGACCGTTTGCAATCTTAACTTCAGCAATAGCACTTAACGGAATGGATCTTTCACTGTTTGGATTGATCACAAGATTCTTGATCTCATCAATAGAAGAACGGTCTTCTTCCTGAGCTCTTACTAATACATCAATTTTACGATCTCTCCATGAGTATCTGGTTGCAACATCACCGCGAACATTGCTGACCACTCTATCAGCAACTTCATGTACCTGAAGACCTAAAGCCGCAGCTCGATCTCTATCAAAAAGAATTTGAATTTCTGGGCTTCCTGTCTGCATGGAATTTTTAATATCTGCGAAACGAGTATTTGCTTCCATCTTTTGGACAATAGCGTCACTTACTTTTTTGAGTTGGTCCAGATCAAACCCACTTATTTCAACTTCAACAGGTGTTGAAAAAGAAAATAAAGAAGGTCGGGAAAATTTATATTGCAACCCCGGAACCACTTGAAGGGAGTTTCTCATAGAACTCATTACCGAGCTTTCAGTATCAGAAGAAGCGCCTGATGCCAGAAGTACATTTAGCTCTCCCCAGTTTTCTCCACCTTGGTCCGGATTAGCGTCCATTCTGTTTCCGGTTCCGGCAACCGCAAAAGTAGATTGTACATTCGGAGCATTTTTAGTGGCTTCCTGAACTGCTTTTAGGGCAGAATCGGTCTGTTCGATAGGTGTTCCGGGAGGAAGTTTGAATTCAACTTTAAATTCACCCTGAGATAATTGCGGAATAAGTTCAATTCCGATCTTTTGTACCAAAGTTAAAGAGCCTGCAAAACAAAGAATAGCTACAACCACTACAATAAGTCTGTTGTTTAAAGATGTTTTTAGAAGTCCTAAGTATACATTTTCAGAAGCTTGATAGAATTTATCGAAAGCCCACACAAAAGGGGAGAAGATGAATTTTAACACCTTGGCAAAGAAGTTGACGATTGCGCGAATTCCTTTAGTTATAGCTGTTGGAATGGTATAGAAGAAGAACAGTCTGCTTTTTCTAAAAAATCTACCGGCTGACGTTCCTGGTTCTTTAAGTTCGAGGGGAGTGATTTCTTTTTTTCTGCCACTTAAAGATGACATCATTGGAATTAAAGTAACAGCAACAACAAGTGAAGCGATCAAAGAAAACGTTACTGTGAGCGCCTGATCTCTGAATAATTGACCGGCAATTCCATCCACAAAAACGAGCGGGAAGAATACGGCTACCGTAGTAAGAGTAGAGGCAATTACAGCTGTTCCCACTTCGCTGGCTCCGTCTTTGGCTGCTTCCAGAGCATTTTTGCCCATATCTTTATGTCTGGCAATATTCTCAAGTACTACAATGGAATTATCCACCAACATACCGATACCAAGTGCGATTCCACCCAACGACATAATGTTTAAGGTGATGTCATTTCCATACATCAGATTAAAAGTGGCGATAATGGAAACCGGTATCGAAACCGAGATGATCACGGTACTCCAGAAATTTCTTAAAAAGAAGTAGAGAACAAGAACCGCAAGAATACCACCGATAATACCCGCTGTTTTAACTTCGTTTACTGCTGATGAAATGAAAATAGATTGGTCGTATACTTTCTCCAGTTTCATCCCGGAAGGAAGGTTCCTCTGAATTTCGTTTATTCGTTCTTTAGCAGATTCAGCAACGGCTACCGTGTTAGCATCGCCTTCTTTATAAATAGCGATCTCAACGGCTTCTTGGGCATTTAAGCGAGTAATTGCTTCTCTTTCTTTATAGCCCTGACGAATATCAGCGACGTCTTTTAAATAAACCGTATTTCCATTCAGAACAGTAAGAACTGTATTTCTGATCTGATCTACATCTTTAAATTCGTTCAGTGTTCTTACTAAATACTGCTGTGTTCCTTCTTCTAATCGACCACCGGATAGATTTATATTTTCCGCACTTAAAGTAGATGTGATCGTCTCAATGGGAATGTTCAGATAGGCTAGTCGTTCCTGATCAATGTTTACCTGAATTTGTTCTTCAAGTCCACCACTTATCTTTACGGATGCTACGCCTTCCGACGATTCCAGATTCTTTTTCAGAATTTCATCGGAAATGATTCGAAGTTGTTTTAATCGGGAAATTGCTGCCGGATCATTAAGATCTTCTTCAGGATCTGAAAAAGAAGCCAGATCAACCTTTCTGTTATCGATACTTTCAAGATCTTCTTTTTCCCCTATATCATAATACAAGGCATATCTGATGATTGGATCAAGAGTGGGGTCAAAGCGAAGAGTGACAGGTTTTTTGGCTTGCAAAGGAAGTTGAATAGCGTCAAGTTTCGCTATTACATCGAGGTTTGCAATATCCATGTTGGTACCCCAGGCAAATTCAAGAACAACATCAGATTGACCTGCTCTTGAAATTGAACGAACCAGTTTTACGCCTTTTACAACGCCAACCGCTTCTTCGATAGGTTTAGAAATTAAATTCTCAACTTCTACCGGTGCAGCGCCTTCAAATTCGGTGCGAATAGTAAGCGTTGGGTAACTTAGATCAGGAAGTAAGTTTACATTTAAACGGGACAGCGATACAATTCCAAACAAAAGAATCGCTACAGTAAACATGGAAATAGTTACTTTTCGCTTTACGGAGAAATCAATGAGTTTCATATTGGAATCCCTTTTTAGCTACGAACTACATTAACTTTAGCACTGTCTTTAAGACTTCCTTGTCCCGTTGTTACAACTACTTCTCCATCTTCAAGTCCTTCCAGAACTTCTATATTTCTACCGTTTACATAGCCGGTTTTAATGATCTTTTTATAAGCCAAAGAATCCCTTACTACAAATACTGATTGAGTTTCATCTTCAGACATTACAGCAACTTTTGGGATCATTTTTGTACTTAGTCTTGTGTCATAAACAATTTTGACTCTGCCAAACATACCGGGTTTTAGCTTGTCGCTTTTCTCATCAATAATTACAGTTACTTTAAATGTTCCGGTTGTCGGATCAACGATCGGGCTTATTCTTTCAACATGTGCTTTAAAAGTCTGACCGGGAAGTGCGTCTACTTTGATTTCCGCTGGCTGGTTCTTGTTGATCTTAGCCATTTCATGTTCAGGTACATATAAAATTGCTTGCAGAGGATCGAAATCAGTTACCCGATACACATTTTGATCAGTACCGATCATATTTCCTTTTTTGATCAGCCTTTCAGAAATAACTCCACTTATCGGTGATTTGATGGAAGTATATTCTTGATTCAGTTTAGCTAACTCATAAGCCGATTTTTGAGCTTCATATTCGAATTGTTTGTTCTGATATTCTTCCGCCGATATAGCTTGCTTTTCGAAAAGTTCTTTACTTCGGGTATAATCGTTATAAAGACGATCCATATTAGATTTAGCTCTTTCAGCTTCAATTCTGTACTGTTCATCTTCGATCTTGGCTATTACTTGTCCTGCTCTAACGAAATCTCCCTCTTCAACTAATACTTGATTTATAATACCACGGACTTTGGCAACAACTAAAGCTTCTTGTTCGGCTTCTAAAGTTGCTGTATTTGAGTAGTAAGCAGAAATATCTCCACGGGATACAGTAGTAGCTTCTACGGGGATAACTACGATTTCTTCATCATCTCCATTTTCATCGTTATTATTTCCTTCATTTCCACAAGCTGATAGAGTAAGAAGTAATGCTGCAGAAAGATATCCGAGTTGTTTGATTTTCATAATAAAAAAAGCGTTTGAATTGATTACAAACGCTTAGACGACTCAGAAAAGAAGATGTTACAAGGCAATGCAAAAAGGTTAAATTCTAACCGAATCCGCAGAACCTAAAGGATCTGCTGGTTTAAGTTGTCGTGATCTAAATCTAAGCCCTTTAACTAGGAGGACGTTTACGTCCGTCTGTCAAGTTCAGTTCTAAATTTAGGAGGACAAACCTTATTTCTTCTTTTTAAAAACAATGTTTCCATAATAGGCTGTAGCAGAACCTTTAGAGTTATCAGAGTCAGTCATTATAGCTACGCCGGTAATGTTTTTAGGCTCCTCTTCAAAGGCTTCTTTATATGATTCATATACATTAGCAGTTGAAGTCACCCATATACCTGCTTTATTATTGCCTGATTCAGTAGCAACCATATGTACCCAATTTGTGAATACATTTTCCTGAACTCTGCCGATCTTTGCTTTATTCGCCCAAACATAATTCATAGAACGAAGAGGAATATCAAAACTGGTGAAGGTTTTCATAGTTCCATATTTGATGCGCTCTCCAAAGGGGAGGTCTTTTCTACTGTATTCATAGGTAATATAGATTCGAGCGGGATAGTCATCTCCATCCTTTTCTGTCATATCTCCGTTTTCTAATACTCCATCAATTTTCCATTGCCATTCTATGATGGGGTATTCTTTAGGATCGATATCGATCAAGTACTTCCATCCGGAAGCAGAATTATTACTCACTGCTTTAATGTGAGGTGTATCTCCATCTGTCACTAAGGTGTATTCCGTCCAGTCCTTTTTAGGTAGAGTAAGTCGCTGCCATTTGTTACCATCTGCATCTTCATCAAATTCGGCCGGGTTAAAACTAGTGATTGGGATAACAAGTGAATCCTGAGCGGCAATAAATGAGCTAAAAATAGCTGTGAGGAAAAAAGTTATTATAAATGATCTCATTAGATCTGTAATTAGTTAAAAATTCTTATCTGTTATTGAATACGAACTAAACATCATATCAGTTTTCTATTGTTAGAAACTCAAAGTAGACAAGGAATGTTCATTCAACATCACAAATGTTTAAAAAAGAGCGTTATCAATATCCAACAACCAACAACCAACATTCAATAACCAATAACCAATAACAAAGTTGGAAACTGGATGTTGGACATTGGATATCGATTATTCTTTCCTTCGTTTTGATTTTAACAAATGCATTCAGTTTATTAAAGCCAATAATTTTCGGGTATAACATTGGTTTTAAGAGAAATAATTATAAGGTCTATTGCTGGGGATTCTGATTGCGAGCAGAAATTGATAAAACAATGCTCAGACTTTGCCGAAGCTTACCTCCGGATGAGAACCAAAAAGGATTCGTATCTGTTTAACCTGATTTCCTCTTCTCTAAAAGATATCGCCCTAGATTGTGTTGCAGAATTATTTGAGAAGAAGGAGAGTAGACTGGTTTTGTTGGAAACCTATTTCTCAGGGTTATTGATTACCAAAGAAAGTGAATATCAAACTCATCTGAGAAGACTGGTGTTTAGTAAAGTAAATGAAACACTGTTTGAGTACTATAAATCATTTGATCCTTCTCTAGGGAAGATCATCAGAAATATAAAAAGAGTACTAAAAGAAGATGTTGTTCAGGATTTGGAATACAATCCGGAATCTAAACTTATTACTACTACTCAATTGCATTCAGATAAACCTCAAATGCCGGCAGATCTGTTAGAAATTAAATTGAGCTACAGATTTAAGTATGCAGTTTCCACCAAAGATGTTCTACAATTGGTTTCGAATATTTTTGTTATTCATGATGAGTATAATGGGAAAATAAAGCTTTCAATTTTGGCACAAATAATCAGAAGACTCCATCAATTTTATAATGAAGATGCAGAGCACTTTAACTTTTCCGACCATGAAGAATTGGAAGAAAGAGAATTAACCGATCTGATAAAATCTGTAGTAAAAAAGGTGCGGTTGGACCTCTATACTGGATATGTATCCAAAAATAAGATGAGTGAAGAAGATTTCAGTAAATATTTTATGACAGTTGAAAACGTATTACTTGGGGATTACACGAATTGTAATGGAAGCGGGAAAAGTTACTATGAACATTTTGTGGATATTGCAGGTGAGATAGACAAAGAAAAGTACAGAAATGAACAACGTAAATACGTGGAATATTTTGTAAAACAATCCCGTGAACATCTTGTTTTGTATTTAAGGAAGATAAAAAATCGGCAGGAGTAGGTAATTGGAAGGAATAATAATAAAAAACCCTTTTTTTGGATAAGATAGACGAATATAAAATCGAACAGTTTTTACGGTTTCCGGAAGAAATGTCTCATTCAGAGCATAATGAAATTCGTCAATTGATCGAGGATGAACCTGAAGCAAAGGCTATAGCTGAATGGTTGAGTTCATTTTACGAAAAATATGATGAGTTAAATAAACCGAATGTTATAACACTTTCGCTCAGAGAATACAATCCAAAGACTACAGGACCAATGGTTCTGGCAGCGATGTCGTTTGAACCGGAAGATTATGGCCTTAAAACAAAAGCAACTCTGGCTTCAGAAGAATATCAGACGTTATTAAGAGTATTGGAAGATCAGAAAAGCCATGAATATCAATTTCATGTGATCTCAAAATTTATAAGTCCAAAAGACAGGGTGCTTATAACCATTGACGATCTTGGTATTGATCTTATTACGGATAAAGGGGGGAAGTTAAAAAATGTTCAAAAATCTGAACTATCGGATCTTAACTGGAATGGCGTGTTAGCACAGCTAAGGGTATCTATTTGCACTTGTGAATATGAACCTGGTCCCGATGCCAGGATTGAAAATATAACGGTCTGTGATGAATGCAGTATAACGGTATCCAATCAGGAATGCACACTTCATGCTTTTAAAACTAAGATATCCAGTATTTTAGTGGAGCAGGATGAAGAGACCAGATTGCTCTATCTTAATACGAATGTGATCAGCTTCCCTGTGAATTCTGAGAAGCCTTTCCGAGTTCATCTTTATGCTTAAGATGTATGTCTTCATTTGATCCTTTCCATATCGAAAAGCGATTCAATGAAACACTGAGATTAATTCAAAGCTCCGCTTCCGAAAGAGTACAGATTAGTTACATCTATCAGTTCTTACTAGAAATTCAGGACTTTAAAGAACAAGCAGATTCCTATTCAACTCAACTTTTTGAGAAGTTACCGGAGCTCTCCAACCCGCTATTAATTGCAGGAATTCATCCCAAGACATTTCAACAGTTCATTGATACACTAAAAGAATTCCGCGAGAAAAGCGATGAAAATGCTGGCTTGGAGAAAAGAATACAGGAATACCAAACTAGCTTAAGCCTGATACGGTCTTGGGTTGGAGAATATGAAAGCCTTGAATCTTCGCCACTGAATTCACTAACAGAAACAACATCAAAGAAAATAAATTACAAACCCGGTGAAGTATTAATTCCGGTAGTAGAGGAATTCAAAACGGAAGAAAGAAGCTCTGGAATTGGCAGACTCAGGCAGCTCCAGGTAGATATTATTGGGGAGAACAGGTACAAACAACACGATCTGAAACCCACTTTTGGGGTAGTAGGAAATGAAGCAGGTAATTTTTTAGAACCGGTAAAAAAAGCAGCCGGACAGTTATTAGCCAGGAGCCGGGAAAACAAACAGAAATACTGGAATGGATCTGCCGGCTTGAATATGAGTCATGCATGGCATTCCGGCCGATCTGCAAATGTAGCTTTGGCAGCAGCTTTTTATTGTGAAATGTTGAAATCTGAAGAACAAGCAGAATATTTCAGGCTAAACCCTGCAATTTGCATTACCGGAGATGTGAATGAAGACGGAAAGGTGCTCTCTGTTGAAAATGAAAGTTTACGATTAAAAGCCGAAGCCGCTTTCTTTTCATGGGCTCAGGCTTTTGTAGTGCCGGCAACTCAATTAAATGAAACTCTTCAATATCTGCATGAATTAAACGATGAATTCCCAAACCGACATTTACCGGTTATTGGTATTTCCCACATTCAGGAATTGTTTTATGACAGAAGGTTAACTCTTCATTACAAAACCGATGCCATTACTCATAATCTAAAGAAAATATGGAAGCGAAAATTTAGTGTGGCATCTGCTTTTATTGTAATTGTACTACTTGGGATAATCGGGAGATTGGTATATGGGCCTGTGGATAGGAATCCTACACATGCAACCTATGAAGGTGAGTTTGCTCATATTAGAAATGAAAATGGCATGATTTTAAAATCTATTAATGTGGGAGAGAGGTTTGTAATGACGCACAATGAAAATTCAATTCAATTAATACCAGATCATATAAAATTTTTTGATCTTGACAATGATGGAAAGAATGAAATATTTGAAAATAAAACTATTGTAGAGAGTAAGAAAGAAGCAGGCTTTCTAATTCATACGTTAAATGGGGACACTATTTTTGATAGAAATTTTTATCTAGATATTCGTTTTGATCAACATCCATATGTAAAGGAGGAAAAATTTGGTATTCGTAAATTTGAAATATCAGATTTTGATAAAGATGGAGAGAGTGAGCTTTTAATGGTTCTCAATATTATTGGATACTTTACTAGTTTAGTAGCTATTCTGAATATCGAAACTGAAGAAATTGAAAGGATGTATGTTAGTGTTGGTTATCTAAGAGATGTTGAAATTCTTGATTTGGATGGCGATGGTTTTGATGAGGTTTTATTAGCAACAGAGTTTAAGGGTTATAGAGAAAAAGGATTAATTGTATTGGATTCACGATTTATTCATGGTAAAGGAATATTAGGAGAACGGTATCAGAAAACGGACATGGAAAAAGGGATAGAAAAAGCTGCTTTTATAGTACCACAAACAGTAATTGGTAAAATATTATCTGAAGATAATACTCAAAAGGCATTTAAAAAGGGTTTTCCAAATTTTTTGGCACAAGTTGAAGAAAATTACTTTTCTTTTTTTGTTGAAGATTGGTACACAAGAGGAAAAGAAGATGTTGGATTAATATTTGAGTTTTATAATGACCTGAATGTTCGTTCAATCGTTTCGAGGGATAACTATGATATCAAAGCTAAAGAACTTTTTGATTCAGGAGTTATTAATTTTGAAGCCGATGGATTATTCTTAGACACCTACCGTGACTCAATACTATACTGGAACGGAACCGAATTCCAAAGCCAACCTACGTTAAACAAAAAATACCTGGAAGCAGTTGGAGATGATTCAACGTTTTATAAGGAGTTTTTCTTTAATACCTACGAATAATTTCAATTCTTTTTCAGCAAGTAGCATTTCTTGTTAGGACATATAAATAGAACAACAAATCGGGGTTCTACAAAACTAACCATTAATATGTCCATCCTCACTTCCTTGGTGGGGAGTGGGGTTTTTAAAATGTCAAATTATGTCCGCAAAACTATCTGTTCTTATAGTACTACTCGTATCAATTTTGCATACCGTTAACGCTCAAGAAGTTGAAATAATTTTAATCGATGAAAAATTCGAATCTAATTCTTCATTTAGTAACAATTTTAGAGTTATAAATGACTCTGATAAATCTGATACTGAATGGGGTATAGTGCAATTTAGTACATCTAATCCTCTAAGATTTCCATCACCTGTATCGGGAGATAAAATGATGTACAATGCAGGAGTTGATACAAAAGGTAGTTTTTTAAATCCGGAATATGATAAAAACATGAACACCTCATTTTATACAAATTCTTTTAATGGAACAAACGAATTGTATAATGGGTCAAAAGGGGTGTTTTTAGAATTTGAGGCTAATGTCAAGGACAAATTAAATTTAGATAAGTTTCAAGTAATTCTGGTAACAAATAGTGGTGCTAGTCAAGAAGTTTTATATGAAATTCAAGAAACAGATCAATCTAAAAGAAATGGATGGAAAAAATTTAAAATAGATTTACGAAGTAAAATAAATAACAAGAATTTTAGAATTTATTTCTTTTTTACTTCAAATGGTATAAGTCAAGGAAGAGGAGTTTTTATTGACAATGTCCGATTATATAAAACTATTATTCCATCACTTCTAGTTGACCGATCGAATGTAGAAATAGATAGTAAAGGTACACCTTATGATGTTGGGTTAGTCTCAAATTTAGATTGGAGTGCTACATCAAATAGTTCATGGCTTTCAGTTTCTCCATCTTCAGGATCTGGAAATGGAACAATTGAATTGGATGCCAAGACTAACCCCAGTTCTAACGACAGAAGTGGTAAAGTTACCATATCTGGTGGTGGTTTAAATAAAACTGTTACGGTTCTCCAAAAAGCAAAACCGACTATTTCTGCATCTCCTTCCAGTTACACTTTCACAGCTTGGCAAGAATCAAAAACATTTTCTGTATCTACAAATTCATCAAGTTGGTCGATAACTAGTAAACCATCTTGGGTTACAATATCTAATAAAACCAGTACTAGCTTTAAAGCAACAGCAAGTCAATATAAAAACTCAACCAGAGATAGAGATGGAGTAATAAAAGTTACTTCATCTGATGGAGTTGAAGAAGAAATCAGCATTACTCAGGAGAAAGAACAAATTACAGTAAGCCCCAACAGTATTGATTTTGAATATAACTCCAATTCCCAAAGCTTTACAGTAACTTCAAATACTAAAGTTGAAATTGTTACTAATGACTCTGATTGGGCTACAATCCGGGATAGTAACTTTAAACAGATATTTGAAATTCTTGGCACTAAAACCGTGTATTTAGTTCCTGAACGCAATAATTCTTCTGATTCGAGAACCGGAAGAATACGATTTAGAGGTCAATCAGGAAGCGTATTGGGCGAAATCTCTTTTGAGCAAGAAGCAAAACCAGTAAGTATTCCTCCGGCTCCGGTTTTAAAAACACCGAGTAATGGAGCGATCAATCAGTCGTTGAGTGTAACTTTAGATTGGGATGGATCGAGTGGAGCCACAAGTTATGAAGTGCAGGTATCCAAGAATTCCAATGCAAGTGCTCCGTTTATAACAAAAACAGTAACTGAAACGAAGCATGCGATAAGTGGGCTGACGCACTCTACGAAATATTACTGGAGAGTGCGGGCAAAGAACTCAGCAGGTCCAAGTAGTTGGTCATCGAGGAATTTTACAACGAAAGATGAGCCCTCAAATCCACCGTCCAAGCCTACTTTGAGTTCGCCGGATAATGGGGCAAGGGATCAGGAATTACGACCTACCTTGGATTGGAATTCAGTAAGCAATGTGAGTTCATATGAACTACAGGTGTCAACCAATAGTAGTTTTACGAGTACAGTGGTTAGTAAGACGGGTCTTTCCAGCTCTGTAAGTCAATACCAGTTGAGTAGCGGCGAAGCCTTGGATTATGAAAAGACGTATTATTGGCGAGTGCAGGCCCGCAACAGTGATGGGGGAAGTGGCTGGACAACGCCACGGAATTTTACCACGGAAATAAATTCACCTGCACCAATTATAATAGTTACAAGTTCAGAATTGAAGTTCGGAGAAGTAGAAATCGGACAAACTTTTGTAAAAGAATATTTGGTAAAAGGAACTGGATTGTTAAATCCGGTGAAAGTCTTGGTGTCTAATGGATACGAAGTTTCAAAAATAAATAGTTCCAGTGGTTTTGGTAAAGAAACAGAAATAGAAGCTGAACAAGCTAATTCAGGAAAAAAGATATGGGTTAAGTTTTCTCCAAATGAGGCAAAGGAATTTAATAGTTCACTTACTTTGAATTCGATTGGGGCTGTAACTAAAATAATTGGGGTCTCGGGAAAAGGAGTTGTTCAACCCCAAGATGTAGATTTGATTGTAGCAGCAATAGATCATAAGCCAGATAATCCAATAGCAGGAGAGTTAGTGGATATTGAAGTAATAATTCAAAATAGAGGGACATTAAATTCCGGCTCTTTTAAGTGGAAATTGATGGTAAATGATAAGCCGGTTAATGAATTTAGTGAAGCGGGACTAAATCGGGATAGTTTTTTGTCAAGAACTCTTAAGATTGACGCGATTAATCAAGGAACAAACAGGATTTCGGTAGAAGTAGATAGTCAGGATGAGGTGCAAGAAACCAATGAAGTAAACAATATTAAAACCTACACTTTTGAAGTCAGAGAACCCATTGATGATATAGAAACTTCATTAATTGCAAATATCAACCAATCTCCAAACTCTGAATTCCAAGTTGATATAGAGGTTGGTTCAGAATCTGATCCCGTTTCGGATTTATATGGGATGAGCTACGTGGTTACTTATGATCCTGCAATTCTGGAAGTTGTTGGAAATCAAAGAGGGAATTTCCTTGGCTCTAACGCAACTTATTTCCCTAATGATGATCCATCCAATGGAGAATTTGCTGTGGGTATAACTAAAAATGGATCGCAATCAGGTTCAAACGGAACCGGGATTATTTCTTCCGTTTCTTTTAAAGTGAACCCGAATATTTCCTCAGATACAAAAACTACGATTAGACTTACTGAAATTGATGCAGAAAATTCAAGTCAGCAAAAAATTCCCTTCTCTCAAAGCGAAGTAGAAATTGATATATCAACAGGCATTATTGTTTGGCCGGGGGATACAAATAATGATGGAGAAGCGAATCAGAAAGATGTACTGCCATTAGGTAGGTACTGGCAGCAGACTGGTCTTCCGAGAGACCCTGCTTCATCAGAGTGGAAAGGCCAATTAGCCACACCATGGAACCCTGAAGAAGTTACATACGCTGATACCAACGGAGACGGAGTTGTTGACCAAAAAGATGTTTTACCAATCGGAAGAAATTGGCAAAAAATGCATTTCGTAAATTCAACAGTATCATCCAAGGAAGTTTTTTATTTATTCCAAAATGGAAATCCACCGATGTCATTAACAACCGATGATCAAGTTGAATTAAATTCAAACTTCGTAGTGTCTGTAGAGGTTGGAAATTCAGATTCTACACTTACTGATGTATTCGGTAGTAGTTATGAAGTAAATTACGATCCTGAGTTTGTAGAATATGTATCGGATGAATCTGGAGATTTTCTGGGTTCAAGTCCGGTCTATTTTGCACAGAATGATTCAGGGAACGGATCAATAGGTATTGGTATTTCAAGGACTTCAGGAAGTTCGTCCGGTTTTGGAGAACTATCAACGGTTACTTTTAAACTGATTAAAGAAATTCCTGAAGAGGGAGAAACAGTTATATCGCTATCAGAAGTAGAAGTAAAAGATGTGAATGATGATGATATTTTAGTTTCTCCAAGAGATTTAATAATCAAAGGAAAACCGGCTTCTATAGTAACATTCAGCCTCCCTGATACCACTGCATTATTAAGTAATGAGATTACACTTCAGCTTAATATTTCAAATCCTGATGGCGGAGCATTCAGCTCTTTTGAAATTGATTTGGGTTTTGATACTTCTTTGTTGGAATTAAAAAATGTAGAAAAAGGGGGTTTGACAGGGGAATACTCTATCGAATTCAATTCAACCGGAAATAACCCTGGAGTTATTTCAGGACAAGGGACTTCTGATATTACGACTTCCGGGAATTTGTTGAATCTGACTTTCTCCACCATCGGAAACGGAAAAACTGATGTCAGTTTTAACGAAATATTATTGAACGAAGGAAGCCCCGCGACTAACTCAATCTCTGGCTCTGTTGATGTTGCATCTTATGTTTGCGGAGATGCAGATGGAAATGGTATTGTATCTGCAAATGATGCAGCCGATGTTCTTAAGCATACTGTCTTTTTGGCTCCTTATCCAATAACTGGTGTTGATTCAAGCGCTGCAGATGTTACCGGAAATGGTATGATCACGGCTTATGATGGATCGCAAATTCTAAAATTTGATGTGAAAATACTTGATATACTAAACTGTGGACTCACCAATCAAAAAATCGAACCTAGTTTTGCTAGTATTGAGCTTAGAGAACCATTAACCTCTGAAGGGGATGAAGTTCAAATTCCATTGAGTATTTCAAACATCACGGGTGATATTAGTTCGCTGGAATTTAGTTTCGATCTTAGTAGCTCTATTTCTGATATGGTATTAAGAGGAATACCCGAAAATTGGACACTTTCATCTAATACCGATAGAAACAGGATTTATTATTCTTTGTATGGTTTAAAGCCAATATCTGAAAATACTGAAATGTCTTTATCTATCAGAAGGAATTCGGCAAATGACGGACTCGCATTGAACGGAGAGTATCGAATCAATGAAAATTCTAAAGAGAAGTTTGAATCTGTATTTATTCAGGAACTTCCTACTGAAGTGTCTTTATTGCAAAATTACCCCAATCCATTTAACCCAACTACAAACATTTCATACAATTTACCTGAAAAAGCACAAGTAAGACTTGAGATTTATAGTGCGCTGGGACAAAAGATAGCGACTTTAGTAAATGAATCAGTAGTGGCAGGTAGCCATACTGTTGTATGGGATGCACAAAACAATGCTAGTGGAATTTATTTCTTCAGGTTATTTGTAGGTGATGTTATAAAAACTCAGAAAATGCTTTTAATAAAATAATATGAGAGTATTTCTAATTGCAGCAACTGTTTTATTAACGAGCTTTCAAGTTTTTGCTCAGGTAACAATAACAATCCCCGATATTGAAGGAGGTATCGGGGAAATACTAACAGTATCTATTGAAATTGATAATCCCAATCAAGATACCATTGATGCTTTTTCATTTGGTTTTGAAATAGATACATCAGCAATTAAAATAGCCGGAGAATTAAAAAAGTCGGAGTTGCTTGAAAATTTTAATGTGTATTATAATTTAGTGAATACTGATTCTTTATTTATTTCCGGAGCAGCTTCCACTGGCTTTACAGGAAGTGGAAGCTTACTGGAGTTTGATATTGTAGCTAGCGAAAACTTAGCCCAGTTTCCAATAAAAGAGCTAAAAGCTATTTTGAATGAAGGCAATCCTTCTGTGGTTGTTCAATTAGGTTCAATTATTATTACATCGAACGAACAAAACTCAAAAATTCCAACGAACCCTGCACTCCACCAAAACTACCCAAACCCCTTCAATCCAAGTACAAGCATCTCCTACGATCTTCCAAAAGCATCAGAAGTAAACATTTCAGTGTTTGATATAACCGGAAGATTGGTGCAAACACTTCAGAATGGAAGAAAATCTGCAGGGAGTTATACTCTTAGTTTCGATGCTTCAAATCTTTCAAGCGGTATATATTTTTACCGAATTACAGCAGGCGATTTTGTGCAGACAAGAAGAATGACGCTTATTAAGTAATACAACACCCAACACCCAACAAGGAATAACCAATTTCCAATTGGAGAAACGAATAGAAATATTCAGTTGGAAATTGAATGTTGGTTATTGGACATTGGACATTGGACATTGGACATTGGACATTGGACATTGGATATTCCATATACAAGGGGTTGTTTGTGATTTGATCTGTTTGTAATTTAAAAATCAACGGTGTTGGTTTTGGAAACAAGTTCGTTTCTGAATTAAAAGGGAATTCCGTGATCTTGAGTAATCAAGGAAGTCGGAAGCTGTTCCCGCAACTGTAATCCTTTTCAATGAAAGTTGGAACCGCAGCCTCACCTTTGCCACTGATCTAAAAGATCGGGAAGGCGCTGCACAAGGAAAGCCAGGAGACCTGCCAATACGTAAATTTTCATAGCATCTTTCGGGAAAAAAGATCTAAGGATTATTACATGAGGTTTTTATCCCTTTTTTTAGGTGTTTTACTTTGGCTTTCTGCAAATGTAGTGGCACAAGTTGTCTCTGATACTCTGGAAATGAAAGAGATTACTGTGACCTCCACTCGGTACAGAATTCCTATAATTAAGCAACCAAGTCAAACCATAGTAATCGACTCGGCTAAATTAGCAGGAACTTATGGCCAATCAATAGGTGAAGCGCTAAGTCGATACTCATCCATTTTTGTTCGATCCAATGCTCCAGGGGCTGTATCTGTAGCTTCTTTTCGAGGATTTGGTGGAGAACAAACAAGAGTTCTTTGGGAAGGAATGCCCATAAATCATTCTATGCTGGGAGTATTAGATCTTTCGCTAATGCGGTCAGGTTCTTTCTCTAGTGTTGAAATTAGTTCAGGATCAGGAAGTTCAACTTATGGTAGTGGAATCAGTGGATCTGTATCACTTTCATCAACAGTTAAATCAAGAGAATTCCTTTTGGGGCAATCCTTAGGTTCGAATTCGAATTACATAACATTTGGGAACGCCGGTTTTGAAAAAGGAAATTGGTTGTTCGGTGTTAATGGCTCCATTCAAGAAAACGAGAACAACTATAGATACTACGACAGAAATACCGAACAAGAAGAGAATCGAAGGCATGCAACCTTTGATAACAATCAATTTCAGGTTCAACTAGGTTGGAAGAAGGAAGACAAGAGATTTAAATCAAAGTTATGGTTCCTGAAATCAGACCATGAGATCCCCGAAAATGTATTCGTCGGTTCAGGAACTTCCAGACAACATGATGCCGCACTTCGTTGGTTAAATTCCCTCAATTTCAGATCAGGTGATGTGCAACATGAAGTAAAAACATACTTGGCACAAACGGAATTGGATTATTTTGATCCAAACAGAACTATTGAAAGTATTAGTACAGGAAGAGAATGGAATAACGAATTTTCTTCCACAATTTCAGTATCTCCGGATTTCTTACTCTCGAATATAGTATCCGCATATTTCACAGAAGTGCGAACGAATAACTATGAAGACACAAAATACAGAAGGGTTTTAAGCCAACAATTTACAGCAGAAATACAAGCTTCATCAAAACTTGGAGTATTCCCTTCCTTCAGATTAGAGCATTATAGCGATTTTGGAACCGCAATAAGCCCTTCATTTGGGGTAAATTACCAAATAATAAATGATGAGATATATGTGCATTCATTGATTTCAAGAAACTTCAGAGCACCTACTTTTAACGACCTGTATTGGCCACAGGGCGGTAATGAAAATCTGAACGCTGAAACTGCAGTTTTAATAGAAGCAGGGATCGGGATAACAGATAGTTGGAATGGGATTGGTGATCATCACCTGGCTTTTTTCAGAACAGATATTTCAAACGGAATAAGATGGACACCGGGTTCCGGAGCCTTCTTTCAGGCTCAAAACTATTTATCCTTGCTGAGCTACGGTGTAGAATGGAAAGCCTCAAAATCATTAAAAATAGGTTCATTTTATCTGAATTACTTTCAGTCCACAAGTTATACCAGATCCATGATTGATAAAGCCAGATTCAATGATGATGCGGCAGTAGGAAATCAATTGCCTAATGTTCCAAAATGGAAATATTCGGGATCAATCTCTGCAAGCAAAGGAAAACTAAGCTCATCTTTACACGGAAATTTTGTATCGGAAAGATATTCAACAGAGCAGAATAGTTTGAGAGACCCTGAACCGGCATATTTTGTTCTCGACGCCTCAATCAATTATTCAAAGACAGTACAAGAAACAGTTGTGAACCTAAGCCTGCAAGTGAACAACATTTTGGATGAACATTATGAAGTTGTACGACTTTATCCTCAACCGCTCAGAAATTTTTTAATAACATTAACTATAAAACACAGAACTGGAAGCTCATGAAAAGACAATTTCTAATTATAGCAGTACTAATAGTAACCATTACATCAGCATGTAAAAAAACAGACTCAGATTCAGGAACAACATTGAAAGGTATTTTAGTACTGAACGAAGGGAATTTCGGCCAAGCTAATGCCAGTGTCACTTCGTACAATCCTGAAAGTGGAGAAGTGTCCCAGAACCGATACGAGAATGTAAATGGCGGTCCTATTGGAGATGTGTTATATAGTGCAACTGAAATTGGTGATCGTTTATATTTAGTCGTTAATAATTCCAGCAAAATTGAAGTTGTAGATAAAGAAACGTTCACAAAAATTGCTACAATAAGAATAGCTAATGAAGCAAGTCCAAGAGAGTTGGTTAAAGTAAGCGAAACTAAAGCATACGTTACCAATTTATTCGGAAATTCTGTTTCTGTGATCAATCTGGAGACAAATGAGGAAGTGTCCACAATTGCAGTTGGTTCAAATCCTGAAGGCATAGCAGTAGTAGATGAACTGGCTTATGTTGCCAATAGTGGATTTGGAAATGGAAACACAATTAGTGTTATAAATACATCTTCTGATACAGTTATACGTACTATAACGGTGGGCGATAACCCGTTAAGTATCAAAAAACAAGACAACAATCTGCTTTGGGTAGTTTGTGCAGGAGCTTATGGTGATTTTAATGATCCCAACGATGATACTCCGGGTACGATCTATGTTCTTAACGGAGAAACAGGAGAAGTGGTTTCGAATTTTGAAGTAGGCGGACATCCCGGTGATTTAGTATTGAATAACAAAGATGATATCGCTTATTTACTAAACGGAAGTGTTATGAGTATTGATATGAATACATATGAAGTGACAAACTCCGAATTTATTAACAGAAATTTTTACTCCTTAGGATTTTCCACAACAGATGACGGGCAATTTATTTGGGCAGCCGACGCCAAAAATTTTGCTCAGGCAGGAGTGGCAATTCAGTACAGCCTTAATGGCGCTAAAGTGGATAGTTTTGCTACAGGAATAATACCCGGAGCATTTTATTTTTCAGCTGAATAAACGGCTGAAATCAAGCTATTGTAAAAAAATACAGTCTGAAATTGTTGCTCAAATATTTATTAGTATATAATTAATATTTATCTTTAAAATATATTTTTAAAATGAATAATTAATTTTCAAAGATTATTTATTATCATCTTGTATTAATATAAATGTGGATAACTTTAAATTGAAGAAATGTTTAAAAAGCTTCCTTTATTGTATAATTGAGGAAGCTTTTTTGTTTTTATGAGCTTCAATTTTAGGAGTAATTATTTTTATTTAAATCAATAAAGCGGTTTGGTTTCAAGGTATAAAAAATCTCAAAAATATTAATGTGGATAAATGCTCTTTTTTGTGGAAAAGTAATTGAGATTTAACTTGCTCACTCTCGCTCACTCATATATATTAATTCTCACTTCAAAAGGAGAATAGGCTCCTGGCTTTAAGGTTTTAACCTGCTCTATCAGCCCGAAGAAAACAGACGATTTTAGCAAAGAAACAACGGAGAAATTATATGAAATTTACGCGCTTCTATACACAAGCGGATTGGAACACCCCATACGACTCAATGAAATTTGAATCCCGAACATCGGAGATCAAAAACCCGGATGGCTCACAGGTTTTTCATATGTCTAATGTTCAGGTTCCTGACAGTTGGTCCCAGGTGGCAACAGATATTATAGCGCAAAAATATTTCCGTAAAGCAGGTGTGCCGGCTAAACTCAAAAAAGTTTCTGAGAAAGGAGTGCCTAAATGGTTACAAAGATCTGAAGCAGACTCAAAAGCAATGAAAGAGCTTCCGGAAAATGAACGGTTTTCTCATGAAGTTGATAGTCGTCAGGTTTTTAGTCGATTGGCGGGATGCTGGACCTATTGGGGTTGGAAGCATGACTATTTTGATTCAGAAGAAGATGCGAAAGTATTCTACGACGAACTATGTTATATGCTTGCGAATCAAATGGCAGCTCCGAATTCTCCACAATGGTTTAACACGGGTTTAAATTGGGCATATGGAATAAATGGTCCTGCACAAGGTCATTATTATGTGGATGCAAAAACAGGCAAGCTTACAAAATCAAAAGATTCCTACACTCATCCTCAGCCACATGCTTGTTTTATTCAAAGTGTTGATGATGATTTGGTGAATGAAGGCGGAATCATGGATCTTTGGGTACGTGAAGCACGCTTATTTAAATACGGATCAGGAACAGGTAGTAACTTCTCAAATATTCGTGGAGCTAATGAGCCGTTAAGTGGTGGTGGTAAATCTTCAGGATTAATGAGCTTCTTGAAAATTGGAGACAGAGCAGCTGGTGCAATAAAGTCAGGCGGTACAACCCGTCGTGCTGCAAAAATGGTTACACTAGACTTGGATCATCCTGATATTGAAGAATATATCAACTGGAAAGTTAAAGAAGAGCAAAAAGTTGCGGCTTTAGTTTCAGGATCTAAGATCACGCAAAAGCATTTAAAAGATATTATCAAGCTTTGCCACACTCCGGTTGAGATCGAAGGCAGAACCTTTAACGGAGCAATGAGTCGCGACCCGCTTAAGAATAAAGAACTTGGAAAAGTTATTCGACAAGCGAAAAGAGACCAGGTACCTTTAAATTATATCGAGCGAGTTATTCAATTAGCAGCTCAGGGTGTTACTGATATTCAATTTGATTCTTATGATACAGATTGGAACTCTGAGGCATATGCTACCGTAGCCGGACAGAATTCTAACAACTCAGTTCGTGTACCAAATGCTTTTATGCAAGCGGTAAAAGATAACGGACAGTGGAATCTTTATTGGAGAGTTGAAAAATCCAGAGCAAAGAAAGAAGGACGCGAGCCGGAACCAATGAAAGTTTTGGAAGCAAATGATCTTTGGGATCAAATTGCATATGCGGCTTGGGCTTCTGCTGATCCTGGTACTCAATACCATGATACCATTAATGAATGGCATACATGCCCGGAAGATGGTGAGATCAAAGCAAGTAACCCTTGCTCTGAGTATATGTTCCTTGACAATACAGCATGTAATCTTGCTTCGCTGAATCTGATGAAGTATTTCGTTGATGAAGATTGCACTACTTTTGATGTGGAATCTATTCGTTATGCCTCCAGAATCTGGACTACCGTACTTGAAATTTCAGTACTGATGGCTCAATTCCCATCTAAAGAAATTGCAGAACTTTCGTATGTATTCAGAACTTTAGGTCTTGGGTATGCAAATATAGGAGCTGCATTAATGGTTCAGGGAATTCCTTATGATAGTGACGAAGGGATAGCAACAGCCGGAGCAATTACAGCCATCATGCATATGCAATCTTATGAAACCAGTGCAGAAATGGCAGGTGAATTAGGAGCTTTTGAAGGATACAAAAGAAATAAAGAGCATATGCTACGAGTGATGAGAAATCACCGAAGAGCCGCTTACAATGCAGATCCAAAAGAATATGAAAGCCTTACTGTTAAACCGATGGGAATCGACGCTACGATCTGTCCCGATTATCTGCTTAAAGCAGCTAAAGAAAATGCCGATCGCGCCGTAGAACTTGGGGAAAAGAACGGATACAGAAATGCTCAGGTAACGGTACTTGCTCCAACCGGTACAATTGGTTTGGTAATGGATTGTGATACAACTGGAGTTGAGCCTGATTTCGCATTAGTGAAGTTCAAAAAACTTGCAGGTGGCGGATATTTTAAGATCATTAACCAGAGTGTTCCAAAGGCATTAAAGACGCTCGGGTATTCTGCTAAAGAATCCAAAGCTATCATTGATTATGCTAAAGGTGCAGCTAGTTTGGAAGGGTGCCCACATATTAATCCTGAAACTTTAAAGGCAAAAGGATTTACTGATGAAAAGTTGGCAGCTGTAGAAGCAGCGCTCCCAAGTAGTTTTGATATCAAGTTTGCCTTCAACCAGTGGACACTAGGCGAAGATTTCTGTAAAGATGTGCTCGAAATTACGGAAGAGCAATTAAGTGATGTTACTTTTGATATGTTACGCCACTTGGGATTCAGTCGTGAGCAGATCACCGAAGCCAACGATTATGTATGCGGAACCATGACAGTTGAAGGAGCTCCCTATTTGAAAGAAGAGCATCTGGCTGTATTCGATTGCGCAAACAAATGTGGTAGAACAGGAACCAGATTTATTTCAGCTCGCGGTCACATCAGAATGATGGCAGCGGCGCAACCATTTTTATCAGGTGCAATTTCAAAAACTATCAATCTTCCGAACGAAGCGACTATTGAAGACATGAAAGACGCTTATATGCTTTCGTGGGAAATGATGTTGAAAGCGAATGCTCTTTATCGTGATGGTTCAAAATTAAGTCAACCACTGAACAGTTTAGCTGACGTATTTGAAGAATTAGAAGATGAGGAAGAGGATTCAGCGGATGCACCAACAGCTGCAGCTCAAGATAAAGTGGTTGAAGTTGCTGAGCGTATTATTCATAAATATTTAGCTCGTCGTCAGAGACTTCCTTTCCGTCGTGAAGGGTATACCCAAAAAGTTAAAATTGGTGGACAAAGTGTTTACCTGAGAACAGGTGAGTATGAAAATGGCCAATTAGGTGAGATATTTATTGATATGCACCGTGAAGGAGCTGCCTTCAGAAGTTTACTGAACTGTTTTGCAATCTCGATCTCGCTTGGTTTACAACATGGAGTTCCATTAGAAGAATTTGTGGATGCCTTTGTATTCACTAAGTTCGAACCAAGTGGAATGGTTTCCGGAAATCCTCATGTAAAAATGAGTACTTCAGTGATCGATTATATATTCAGAGAGCTTGCAGTCTCGTATTTAGGTCGAGAAGATTTGGCACACGTTCCTGCTGAAGAGATCTCAACCAGAGATCTGCGCCCAACTCCGGGTGGCGAAGTAGTGGAGACAACGAAAGTAGTTGCCAAAGCTCCTGTAAAAGAGTCGAAGCCTGTGGAAACAGTATCTGCAACAACAGCAAAAGCTACTAAAGCTGATTCGAGTTACGAAACAGATTATGAAAAAGCGAAACAACTCGGTTACACCGGTGATGCATGTCCTGAATGTGGAAGTATGACGATGGTTCGTAACGGAACGTGTATGAAATGTATCACTTGCGGTTCAACTTCAGGTTGTTCGTAAGTATCAACTTATTTGCGAAGGATTCTGCGAAAACAAATCCTGAAGCAATCTCCTGAAACGAATTTTCATACGGAGATTGCTTCGCTTAAGCTCGCGAAGGTTTTCTTTCATGGAGAACAGGATAAACCCTGACCTACTGAACGTGGGTCGGGGTTTTTTAATGTAATTTTAAAATTCTAAATTGAATAATATCTATACCTTCCCTTGTGTACTTCTTAGAATCAGCCGATAACTTTTAAAACCTCTTCTAAAACTTGATGAGCAAATTATACTTAACCATTGCTTTACATTTTATTCTCTCTGTTTGCTTGTTTTCTCAAAATAAAGAGGTTGTTATTACAAAAGTTGATGGAACGGTTATGTGTCCTATAATCTGGGTGGCTCTGCCGCCCTCAATATTATGGATGAGTTTAATATCGGCGTAAACTTCAACCGTGTATTAAGGCACCGAACATTACAAAACAGAGATAATAATTTTGAATACAAAGTGCTAAACGAGTACACAATCGGTTTTTTTGTTCGAAAAAAACTCTTTTTATATGAATAAACTTAGACTATAAATCGAAATTAATATAATGATAAGAAAAGTTGGACTAGCCATACTAATAGCAACTGTTTGCTCTACATTTTTAAAGGCCCAGGATAATTCTGGCACTGATAGAATTATATACTCAAATGGATCAGAGGAATATGGAATTATAGATCTGACAGACTTGAATGAGAAAGGTATCATTTACTTTTCAACAGATACTGAAAAGAAAGAGATCATATATCCGAGTCAGATTAAAGAAATTGCTGTAAAAGATAACAGAGTCATAATTGGTAAAAGTGTAAAGTATCTTAATGGGGATGACGAATACAGAGTTGATGACTATTTTGCAGAGACAGTAATACAAGGGAGCGTCTCATTATTTAAGGTATTTGGTACGCCTTTTGATTATGCACTGGAAAGTATGAATGGGGTAGAAGCATTGCAGGTTACAAAAAAGGGAGATGTTGTAAATGAATCTTATAAAGGTGTTTTTTATCTGGCTTTTAAAGAGTGTAATAATAAAATCAATACAAGTGAGATTAAAAACAGCAGAAAAGATTTTATAACTGCAGTAAACAAATACAATGCATGTTTAAGTGATGACTATGCAGATCAAGGAGTGGAAATTCTCAAAAATAGGATATATGAACTTGAGACTTTTATTGGGTTTCAAAGAGGAAGTATTGATTTCTTCTCACTTCAAACTGTAGAATTTAATAGCCTTGCAGAACCTGAACCTGATTACATCAGCCAGTATAAAGTAAGTAAGACAACCAATTTTGGTATTTCTTTAAAAACTAATGTGATGAAACCGAATTTTTTTATTGGTTTGAAGGTGATGAGTAATGAATTTAAATGGGGGCACAGAGAAGTAGAAAAAATTGTATCAGCCCCGACTATTAACCTGAAAGAATTAATAATTTCTCCTTTTTTTGAAGCTAGATACCAGTTCAAAAATATAAAGCCGGCAATAACATTCAGCTATAATATTCATCAAATTGAAGGATCTGAAGGAGGTGCAATAGTCATAGAAAGAGAGAAGATAGAGCGGCCATCATATATCTTATATTTCCCTCTAAAAGAGACAGGAAAATTATCATCATCCTATACAACTTTTTCTGTATCTCCTTCTCTATTCTTTAGCCTTACTAATCAATTAGATATTGGAGCTTCTTATAATTTTTTTTCGAAGAAGGAAGAGTTCTTTTCACATGATATTGATGAAACTGATGATGAGTTTAAAATGTCCGTTCTACTTTTACATCTAAGATTCCAGAAGATAATTAAAAGATAATTTAGCAGTACATAATTAAGAAATACACAACCACTCTATAAAATTTATGATGAAAAATAAAGCAATATTGATAACCTTTTTATTCTTCTTTTCCGCTACATTTTTAAATGCTCAGGATAATTCTGGCACTGATAGAGTTCTATACACAAATGGATCAGAGGAATATGGAATTATAGATCTGACAGACTTGAATGAGAAAGGTATCATTTACTTTTCAACAGATACTGAAAAGAAAGAGATCATATATCCGAGTCAGATTAAAGAAATTACTGTAAAAGATAACAGAGTCATAATTGGTAAAAGTGTAAAGTATCTTAATGGGGATAACGAAAACAGAGTTGATGATTATTTTGCAGAGACGGTAATACAAGGGAGTGTCTCATTATTTAAGGTATTTGGTACGCCTTTTGATTATGCACTGGAAAGTATGAATGGGGTAGAAGCATTACAGGTAACAAAAAATGGTGATGTAATAAATGAAACCTATAAAGGAATATTTTATCTGGCTTTTGAAGATTGCAGAGAAGGAATTAAAACTTTAGAAATAAGATTTACACTTACGGATTTTATAAAGGCTGTAAATAAGTATAACAGTTGTATGGATCCTTCTTACAAATCAAGTATAGAGGTAAAGGTAAAAGAGACATTACTAGAAATAGAGCCTAGGATAGGAGTAAATATCTCTTCATTAAAAGTAATTGTAAATGATAATTCCAATTATGAACCTGAAGAATTAGATATGAATAACAGCATTTCTGTTGGTATTGGTTTGGTGCTTAGGTACGGGATTATAAAAGACAGAATTTTGTTGATTTCTGATATTGGGTATACAAAATACCAATGGGATGTTTCTTCGGGATCTAAAAAAACGTTTAGTACACCAATTGAGCATAGAGAGGCTTTTTTCAGCCTTGGAATGGAGGGACGTTACACTGTAAATGATTTTGATATTCATGCAACAGGAGGAGCACGAATGAATGTCACACTATTTGATCAAAGCCAAGATCCAACAGTAAGACTTAATTATAACGATCCGAATTTTCCCCTTAGAAGTACACATCTCTATTCACCCTCAGCCCGAAAATCAGAATACTATGCTTGTTTTATAGAGCTTGGATTAGCGAGAGAAATTAAAGAAAATATAGCTGTTGGATTTTCAGCTAAAGCGAATTTTGGTGCTGAAGAAGTCTTCACGCAAAAAGAAGACCGACATTATGATGAGTTCAACTACAATATAGCGTTAAGTTTTTTCGCCAGATATAAACTAAAGTTCGTTAAATAATAGAGCATGAAATATGTTCAGTGTAATACTCAGGTGTTTATTCTGTATTTGATAAGATTTCAAATACAGAATAAACGCATAGCTTCTGGAAGATGAATTGGATCGAAACTGAGTCTTGAAGGTCTAATGAATAATTATAGAGCTTCTAATTTGTGTTGAGAAAATGGATCAGTTCTTCAGCTACTTTGTCTAAAGCTCGGTTCACCGCTTCTTGTTCAGTTCTTCTTATCAGATCTCTGTCATTGGTGTCTTCTTTGGTTTTAGTAGATTGATATTCTCTGGTAGCGATAGAAGTAAAAGGGATTATCCCTGTTCTTACATCCAATAATACAACTTCAACAGTGGCATAAGCTTTAGATTTGTTAGATCTGAACACTCGGTATTCTTCATAAATGTCGCTGTTGATTCTGTATATGACCAAAAGCGGAGATTGAAGCCTTACAGAAGCTTCTCTTAATACCGGTATTGTCGGACTTTGCGGAGTCAAAAGGGATGGTAAAACTGAAACCGAGTTAATTTTACTTGAATGTTCAATTTTGGAGGTTAAGGTATCAACATAGGATTGCTGAAGTTTTAAATAGGCTTCCGATCTCCAGTAACCGTATCCGTAAGTAGATGAATTATGTTCTGTTGGGCCTGCAAATTTAATTAAAGCCACCTTTGAATTTTCGGGAATTTTAATGCGACTGGAAAGTATAGTGTCGATAGCAGCCTGTGAAATAATAGCGTTATCAGAAGCAAATAAAGACTTTGCTAGTAAAGGTTCTTCATTCATATAAACCGAGGGATAAGAAGAATATCCTCCGGCGCCCATAGTAGTACAGTTTAGAAAGAATAATATTGATGCGGCTAAAAGATAAAATAGTGATTTCATTTCGAGAGAGTAAGTTAATGGTAATATCGGGTATAATGCTTCTGCGAACTTTTGTTCCCGGATTTTGAAAGCCACACAAGATTCAGGTTATGTGATTAGTCTAATCACAACCATCACAATTTGCTTCATTAACTGAAAAACCTCATACTCTTGTTGAATAATTTCGGAGGATAATGACACAAGAAAAAGATCTGAAAGGCTACTGGAAAAAGAATCTCCAGTACCTGAGCGTATTATTAAGTATTTGGTTTACCGTTTCGTACGGGTTCGGAATTTTACTCGCTCCATGGCTCAATAACTTTAAGATGGGCGGATTCAAACTAGGATTCTGGTTTGCTCAACAAGGGTCTATCTATGTGTTTGTGGTGCTTATATTTATCTATGTGTTCCTGATGAATCGTTTAGATAAGAAATTCGGTGTAAACGAGGAGGACGCATAATGGATGTTCAAATGTGGACGTATATTCTCGTTGGAATAACCTTTGCCCTTTACATCGGAATTGCGATCTGGTCGCGGGCAGGATCAACGAGTGAATTTTATATAGCTGAAGGAGCTGTTAATCCATTAACAAATGGAATGGCAACTGCAGCAGATTGGATGTCGGCTGCTTCTTTTCTTTCCATGGCGGGATTGATCTCTTTCATGGGTTACGACGGAACCGTTTATCTGATGGGATGGACAGGTGGTTATGTGTTGCTGGCTTTACTATTAGCTCCGTATCTGAGGAAGTTCGGGAAATTCACAGTCCCTGATTTTATTGGTGATCGCTACTATTCAAACACGGCAAGAACGGTTGCTGTAATTTGTGCCCTGATCGTTTCATTCACTTACGTAGCAGGACAAATGCGGGGCGTAGGGCTCGTATTTTCAAAATTTCTGGAAGTTGATATTTTCTGGGGAGTGATCATTGGTATGGCTATTGTTTTCTTTTACGCTGTCTTGGGTGGGATGAAGGGAATTACTTATACGCAAGTTGCTCAGTACTGTGTGCTGATATTTGCCTTTATGGTGCCGGCATTTTTCATTTCGATGCAGTTGACCGGAAGTCCAATTCCTCAAATTGGTTTTGGTTCTACGGTTACGGATGGCTCAGGAATGTATTTGTTAGACAAACTGGATCAACTACACACAGAATTAGGTTTTGCTGAATACACATCCGGTACCAAAAGTATGCAGGATGTATTTTTTATAACCGTGGCATTGATGGTTGGAACAGCGGGACTTCCTCATGTGATCGTTCGATTTTTCACCGTTCCAAAAGTAAAAGACGCCAGGATTTCTGTAGGATATGCCCTGATCTTTATTGCGATCTTGTACACAACAGCTCCGGCAATTGCCGTTTTTGCCAGAACAAACCTGATCGAAACTGTAAGCGAGCAACCGTACGAAGAAATGCCACCATGGTTCAGCACTTGGGAAGAAACGGCGCTGTTAAATTGGGTGGATAAAAACGAGGATGGAATTATCAATTATGCACCCGGAGCTGCTATTGTCGGAGCACCGGATATTATTCGGGACGGATTGGATATCAGAAGAGGAGCCAATAATCAGGTGATGCTTTCGAATGAAGTGACGGCAAACAACAATGAATTATATGTAGATCGGGACATCATGGTATTGGCTAATCCCGAGATCGCGGGTTTGCCGGCTTGGGTTGCTGCATTAGTTGCAGCTGGTGGATTGGCAGCAGCGCTTTCTACTGCAGCTGGATTACTTTTGGTGATCTCAACGTCAGTATCTCATGATCTGATCAAAAAGCAGTTCAACAAAGATATTTCCGATAAAGCTGAATTGCGATATGCAAGAATAGCGGCTGCTGTTGCAGTTGTTGTTGCTGGATATTTTGGAATAAATCCCCCGGGATTTGTAGCCCAAGTTGTGGCTATTGCCTTCGGATTAGCGGCTGCTTCGTTTTTCCCAGCTATTATTCTGGGAATTTTCTACAAAAAGATGAACAAGCAAGGGGCTCTTGCCGGAATGATCGCCGGATTGATATTTACTTTGGCCTACATCATTTATTTCAAGATCGCTTTTCCTGAATTAAATATTCCTGAAAACTGGTGGTTTGGCATTTCTCCGGAAGGAATCGGAACCTTCGGAATGTTGATCAACCTGGTCGTAGCTTTAAGCGTTAGATCATTTTACCCTGATCCACCAGAAGACGTTCAGGAAATGGTAGAGGGAATCAGGTATCCGAGATAAACAATTCAAATTCGAATTATGAAGAAAACTATATCCTCATTTGTTGTATTATTTTCCCTTTCAATCTTTTCTTATTCACAAAACTCATCTTTTGATGGGAGTGTTATTTTAGAGGATGGGAATGAAAAGGAGGTAACAGTTTCATTGCAATCGAATCGAGGGTTTACGTCTGTAAAAGTTTATGATTCTGAAGCCAATGACATTGAGTACTATATAGGTCAAATTAAAGAGATAAGGCTTTCTGATGGTCGGGTTTTATTGACTAATCAAATTGAATTCAATAAAAATCTCAATGAGAGTGACAGGAAAAAAGTCTATATGGAAGAAATTATAAACGGTAAAATCTCTTTATATCGTTTATACGATGTTGAACTAAAATATGGTATTTATTTTCAAGGTTCTTATAAGGCATTACAAAGTATTAGAGAAAATGGTTTTGAGAATGGGTTATACAAAAGTGAATTTTATAGGATCTCAAATATAGGGCAATGTGAACTTGTATCTGAGATACAGTCATTAAAATTTTCAGAAATTAGATTTATATATCTGACGAACAAGATAAATAATTGTTTTGATGAGGATTACATCCCGCAAGAGATTGAAAGAAAAGAAAAGAAAAAACACGAATTGGGATTTAGAATAGGATCGACATTTTCTTCAATAGATTTCATAGCTAACGAGGGTAACGAAAGATATGAAAACGAATTAGAATTCAATTATAGTGTTGGTTTAAATATAGGTATCGATTTCAATCCCTCGATAATTGGCGAGTGGTTATTTATAAACTCAGGAATTGAATATCGAGGTTACACTTTTAAAGGAAATGAGTCTAATGGAATCAGGTACAGCAATGAGATGAAATTCGGTGAATTTATTTTAAACGGAGGTGTTGAGTTTCGGAAAGAGTTTAATGGGTTTAATTTTGCAATATCAGGAGGTAGAGGTTTCCATTTTGAAAGAAAAAGCAAAAAAATAAATAGAGTTAATATTACATATGATTTTGTAAGAAACGATGGTAATGTTTTCCCGACAACAGATGAAATTTTTACTACAGATTATATGAACTCGAAATATTTCACTTGGTATGTTTCTCCATCTATCTTTAGAGAAATTAAAAAAGATGTACTTGCTGGAATTAAGATTAAATCAATTTATAGGTCTAATGAAGTGGCAACAGCAAAATCAGATATACATTCTGACGACTTTAACTTTGATTATAGTTTAAATGTTTTTGTACGGTTTCGATTTTTTTAAAACCAGGTCTAAACAAGTTTCCAAAAACTATTTACATCCCCCATTCAACTTTTTTGCATACATTCGTATATACTTTCTTTTATAAACTAATTTTCGGGATCTATGAAATCATTTCTATCCGCTTGTTTTGTATTACTATTCTCAAGCATCACCTTTGCGCAAACCAATCCGCAATGGATTCGTTATCAAACTATTTCTCCTGATGGCTCAACCATCGTCTTTACCTATAAAGGAGATTTGTATTCAGTAGCGTCAACCGGTGGAGATGCCACTCAACTTACCTTCCATGAAGCTCACGATTATATGCCGGTTTGGAGCAAAGATGGAAAATCTATTGCTTTTGCTTCCGATCGTTACGGAAATTTTGATATATATATGATGAGCGCTCAAGGTGGAGCTGCAAAAAGGTTGACTTTTCATTCTAATGATGAAAAGCCATTCACATTTTCGGCTGATGGAAAGAATGTGATTTTTGGAGCACTACGAATGGACACTAAAGAACATCGTCAGTACCCAACGGGATCACAGCCTGAATTGTATTCTGTTCCTGTAAATGGTGGACGTGTTGATCAGATCTTTACCGTTCCTGCTGAGTTTGTTCAGATAAATAAAGATGGATCACAGATGGTCTATCATGATAAAAAGGGAGGAGAGAACGAATGGAGAAAACATCACACTTCTTCAATCACTCGCGATATCTGGACCTACAATACCAAGAGCAAAGCTCATAAAATGATCACCAGTTTTGAAGGGGAAGATCGTCAGCCAATTTACAGTATAGATGAAAAGTCATTGTATTACCTGAGTGAGGAAAGCGGCAGTTTTAATGTTCATAAACTTTCGTTGACAAATCCTTCCCAAAATACTCAGTTGACCAATTTTAATCTGCATCCGGTTCGTTTCTTAAGTATGGGAAATGGAACGCTTTCTTTTGGGTATGATGGCGAGCTGTATACCATGAAAGAAGGAGAGCAGCCAAAGAAGGTGAACGTGAACATCAGAACTCAGGAAAAGAGCAATTCTGATAAATTCATCACTATCAATGGTGGTGTTCAGGAAATGGCTGTTCATCCAAACGGAAAAGAAATTGCCTTCGTTGCTCGTGGCGAAGTATTCGTGACTTCTATCGATGGTTCACTTACCAAAAGAATTACTAACACTCCTGAAACTGAGCGTTTCATTACATTTACTCCTGATGGGAAAAGTTTAGTGTATTCCAGCGAAAGAAACGGAAAGTGGAGCATCTACAAATCAGAAAAAGTAAGAGAAGAAGAACCGTTTTTCTTTGCCTCAACGCTTTTGAAAGAAGAAGCGATTATAGAAACTAAAGAAGATAATTACCTGCCTGAATATTCTCCGGATGGAAAGAAATTAGCGTATATCGCCGGAAGAAGAACGCTTCGTATTCAGGATGTGGAATCAGGAAATACGGTAGACCTCCTTTCTCCGGAAGATCTGTTCCATATGCGTGATGGCGACAAATATTTTACCTGGAGTCCGGATAGCAAATGGTTGCTGGTTGATTGGAATAAGCTATTGAACAACAGCGAAGTATTGCTTTTATCAGCGGATGGGAAAGAAAGAATCAACCTGACAGAAAGTGGTTATTACGATTATTCTCCTAAATGGGTGAATGAAGGAAAGCAGATGATCTGGTTCAGTAACAGAGACGGATTGAAAAGCTATGCCACCAGCGGAAGCAGTCAATCAGATGTATATGCGATGTTTTTTGATCAGGATGCCTGGGATAAATTCCGCATGAGTAAAGAAGATTATGAGTTGATGCAAGAGATCGAAAAAGCGAATAAGAAGGAAGAAGAATCCGAAGACAAAAAAGAAGACGAGAAGAAGGATGAGAAAAAAGAGGAAGTAAAATCTCTTGAATTTGATTGGGATGGAATGAAGGACAGAAAAGCTAAACTTACCATTCATTCCAGTAATCTTTCTGATGCTACGCTTTCAAAAGATGGAGAGAAATTGTATTACTTATCCAGATTTGAGGGAAGATACGATCTTTGGGAAACGGAGCTCAGAACTCGGGATACTAAGAAATTGATTGGCTTGAATACCGGTGGCGGTAGCTTGGTTTGGGACAAAAAAATGGAAAATTTGTATTTGCTGAGCAGCGGTAGAATTTCAAAAGTAAACTTATCGGGAGGTAGTACAAAAGGAATTTCAATCTCCGGAGAAATGGAATATGATGCTGACAAAGAAAGGCTACAAATGTTCGAGCATGTGTATATCAGAACTAAGAATATTTTTTATGAGCCAACTTTCCACGGTAATGATTGGGACATGCTGTATAAAGAATATCAGAAATATATTCCTCATACTTCCAATGGATACGAGTTTGCAGAAGTGCTTTCAGAAATGCTGGGCGAATTGAATGTTTCTCACGCAGGCGCTGGATACGGAAGCAATATCGAGAATGGTGATGCAACGGCTTCTCTTGGAATATTCTGGGATTACAACCACAAAGGAGACGGAATAAAGATCACCGAAGTGATTGATGGAGGACCATTGGATAAAAAATCTATAGATATCCAGCCGGGAATGATCATTCAAAAAATTGATGGGGAAACAGTTTCTGCAAACAGTGATATGGCACGTTATTTGAATCGTAAAGCAGATAAGTTTACACTGCTTGAGATAACAGATGATAAAGGAAAAAATGCAAAACAGATTACTGTTAAGCCCATTTCTTTGGGAGCTGAGCGAAGTTTACTATACGATCGATTTGTTAGAATGAACGAAAAAGAAGTAGCTGAAAAGAGTAACGGTCAGCTAGGATATGTTCATATTCCTGGAATGGGAGACGGTCCTTATCGTGATATTTACGAAGATATGTTGGGTAAATATCTGGAAGCGAAAGGAATCATCGTGGATACCCGATTCAATGGTGGTGGCGACTTAGTTGCAGATCTTGCCATGTTCTTTACAGGTGAGGAATTCATTACCTATGCTACAGAAGCTAAAGTTGTTGGAGGTGAGCCAACATCCCGCTGGACAAAACCTACGCTTACCATGTTTAACGAAAGTAATTATTCGGATGGTCATTGCTATGCTCAGGGTTATACTGATCTGAAGATCGGAATTACATTAGGAATGCCTGTTCCGGGAACATGCAGTTTTGCAGGATGGGAAGGTTTGCCAAATGGTGGGTATTGGGGAGTAGTTCCGGTTAGTGCAAAAGATAAAGCAGGCCGCTGGATGGAAAATCTACAAACCGAACCGGATGTAAAAGTTAAGAACATGCCCGGAGTTATAAACTCAGGTCGCGATCAACAATTGGAAAGAGCAATTGAAGAATTAATGAAAGAAGTGGATGAGTAAGAATTAACTTCTTAGTAACAAAATTGAAAAGGGAGGCTTTGATTAAAAGTCTCCCTTTTTTTGGTCACTGTAATTCTAAGTTTATCTGTTTCAACTAACCTACTAAAGTACTTATAATCAAAAATACCACTGCTGATCTGTAAATGAATTGGAATTGCTTAAGAATGTGTATTAGAATTGGATTTAGATGATGAATACAACCATTTATTAGCGCCTTGATATTTGTGCTTGTAGTTTAAGTACGTCGCCATTGTACAGAAATTACCTTACCTTGGTTCGTAATTCTAAAACCTCCGGAATGCGATTTCTAAATCCTTTTTATATCCTAATCTGTGTAATTTTATTATACCCGGATTTACTATTCAGTCAATTTTATCCAGCGCAAACGTATTCAACAACAAATGGAATGCCGTCAAATTCTGTTTTTTCTATAACACAGGCAGAAAATAGAATGATGTGGTTTATCACATCAAAAGGGGTGGCTACTTATGATGCAAGTGAGTGGTACTTATTTCCCGAGTCCCTAAATCTTCCATTTACAGAACATTCTTATATCCAAAAGGGAACGGATGGAAAAATTTGGGTAGCAGGTTACAACAAGAGTGAATTTACTTTGCAATATCATGAAAATGGTAACTGGGTTAAAGTTGTAGTTCCTGAAGAATGGACGGAACAAAGAACCCCTTTTTCATTTAAGACCATCGGAAAAAATGTTTTTCTAGGATTAGAAAATCGACTTTTTATGTTAAATGAAAGTAATTCAAAATGGGAGGTAAGAAAATTAGAGAATGGATCAAAGAAAGCTGAAATCAATAGCTTGGTTGGAATTGATGGGGCTCTTTTTATTTCAACCAGAGAAGGTATTTATGAATTAGATGGAGATTCAATTATAAGAAGCCCCTTAAATAAATACCCATTACAGAGCAATAATATCTTATCAATAAATAAGCACAATAATGCTTTTTATATACTAGGGTTAAACTGGATTGGGAAAGTAGATGAAAATGAATATAAACTCGTTTCCAATGATCTGGGAATTTTCACAGAATCAGGTTTTAAAAAATATAGTCTTGAAATCGATAACACCGGAAGGGTTTATTACAGTAGCTTTAGTCCCGCTTCCGTTTTAAATGAAAAAACGGGAAGATGGATTCCATTGAAAGTTCTTGGAAGACAACAAAATGTACTGAGTAATCAGATCTTTGTAGATGCTGAAAGTAATTATTGGGTGGGGGATAACAGAGGTTTGTTTAAATTTAACTTACTTCGTTTCCAAAATTTTAATAGTAATACCGATCTAATCGAAGATGAGGTTAGCAGTATATACGAATCTTCTAATGGGAGAATAATTCTTGCGAACCCACGAGGATTAAATTTTTACGACAAAGGAGAAATAACTTCGATTGACCTTAGAAACAGATATCCAAATTTTTTGACAAGGATATTGGATGTTGAGGAAACTAAAGATGGTCGAGTATTTCTGGCATTATCCGGAGGTGGGTTAGTAAGTATGAATAATGGTACAGTCAGATCTTATGATTCCGGAATCCTGAATAATGCGGTTATAACATTGGCTACTTTTAAAGGTGATTTATTGGTAGCAAATTATAACTCAATTTATAGGTTCAAAGATGGGAGGTTGAGCCTTTTTGGAGAATACAATGGGATAAGAAATATTATTGCATTAGGTTCAGATAAGCTTGCGATCCTTTCTTTTCAAGGGGTGTATATCACAGATGGAGTTACTACACAAAAATATATCAGTAATCAAAATTCACTTAACAGTACATTTGATATTGAAGAGTGGAAAAATGAATATTTGGTTGCTACAGAGAACGGTTTAGGGATTTTAAAAGCCGGAGAAATTGTTGAATATGACGCTTTTGCACTAAGAGGAACCTCAGCCTATTCGATATTAAAAGATTCGAATAACAACTTATGGGTTGGTACAAATGATGGAATATTTAAGTTTGACGGTAAAGAAGTAAATCATTTCAATAAAAGAAATGGATTAATAGGAAATGAAGTTAACAGAAATGCTCTCATAGAAGATTCTAACGGAAATATTTGGATTGGGACAGACTCCGGTGTTTCACTTTTTGAACAGACTGAAGAAGTTGAGAGTCAGCATGTCCCTGTCATTGAATTAAAAAAATTCAGTACCCTTGCCGGAACCGATTTAACTAAAAGAAATGAAAAATCAATTGAATACAATGAAAATAGTATTGAGTTAAAATTCAGAACTATCTCTTTTTTTAATGAACAGGAAATGTCTTTTCAGTATAAACTTAGTGGATTTGAGGAAAACTGGAACGAAGCATCCGATATTTCGACCAGTTTTATCAGATATACAAATCTGGATCCGGGACAGTACCAATTTTTAGTTAAAGGAAGAGTGGAATTCGGTGCTTGGAGTGAACCCTATTCACTTAACTTTGAAATTCAAAAGCCATTCTATCAAACCGCATGGTTTATTATTTTAATAATAGTGCTTTTAATTGCGGTAGCATATTCTATTTACCGGATAAGAGTTCTTTTTCTAATTAAACAAAGAGAGACCTTAAGAAAATTGGTAACCCGGAGAACCGAAGAAATAGACATGCAAAACAGAAGTTTGAAAGAAGCATATCGGGATCTGGAGCAGGCTCATATTAAGTTAGTTCAAACAGAAAAAATGGCTGCATTGGGTGTTTTAACAGCTGGTGTTGCTCATGAGATCAATAATCCGTTGAATTACATAAAGGCAGGAAGTGAAATTGTAAAACAATTAACGGAGGAGAAGGGATCATCAGTAGTAATTGAAGATAAAGATACTTTTAAAACTGTTTTAAGCGGAATAGATCTTGGTGTTCAGAAAATTCTGAATATTACCAGAAGTTTGGGATCATTTAGCAGTACATCCGACAAAATAAATAATACCATACACATCAATAAAGTACTAGACGACACTTTGATAATTCTGGAACATGAACTGAGAGGCAGAATAAAAGTGATCAAGGAATACGACTCACAAAGCGTGTATGTTGTTGGAAATGAAGGTAAGTTATATCAGGTTTTTTCGAACCTTGTAGTTAATTCTATTCACGCAATTGAGGGAGATGGTACTATAACTATCTCAACTGTTGAAACTAATGATGAGGTAACTGTTTCTATTTCTGATACTGGTTCAGGTATATCCGAAGAAGTAAGAAAAAAGATATTCGATCCTTTTTTTACAACTAAAGAGCAAGGGAAAGGGACAGGTTTAGGACTTTCCATCGTTTATAATATTGTAAAAGAGTTAAACGGGGATATAGAAATTGAATCAACTGTCGATAAAGGAACTACCGTTAAATTGAAACTTAAAAGAGCTTCAGAAAAAGAATAAATGTCAAACTTAAAGAAAGTGCTTTATGTGGATGATGAAGTAATGAACTTATTCCTGTTTGAAAATTTACTCTCAAACAACTTTGAAATAGAAACAACCAAAAACCCTGAAAAAGGCTTAGAAATCTTAAAAGAAGATGCCAGCTTTGATGTGGTTATTTCTGATATGAAAATGCCCGGGATGAATGGACTGGAATTCATTAAACGAGCTAAAGAATTTTATAAAAATTGTCCATATCTCATTCTCTCGGGATATCACAAAATACCTGAAATCGAAGAAGCTCTTGAAGAAGGTTTTATTAGCAATTTCCTGCAAAAGCCATTTGAAGTGGAGGAGATCACGGCTATCCTCCATAAGGAGATCGAAGCATTCGAAAGTAATTAATTGGAGTTCTCCGGCTGCTAAGATCTCGAATGATTCTAATGAATCTCATTTCCAGTTGTTTAGTACTAATTACACTTAGTTAAACCAACATTCCATCTTCATTATTCCGTGAATCAATGTATCTTTGAGGGCAATCAAATATATAGAAAGTGAACATACGCTTAGCACAACTTAATCCCACCATTGGTGATCTTTCCGGTAACAGGGATCTGGTAATAGATTCCATAAAAAAAGCCAAAGAAGACGAGATAGATCTTTTGGTGTTACCCGAACTCATTGTCTGTGGTTATCCACCCATGGATTTACTGGAAAGAGAGGTATTCAGGGAAATGTGCTATGAGATAAACAACGAAATTATAGCTTCCTCAGAAGGCTTGGCGTTGATATTTGGTTCGATCACAAAGAATAACGGATTGGGAAGAAAAGTTTTTAACTCAGCAATTATTGCTCAGCATGGAGAGGAAGTAGGCAGAGTTCATAAAGCATTGTTACCAACTTATGATGTGTTTGATGATTTGAGATATTTTGAGCCGGGAAATGAATTTGAGCCTTTAAAGATCAATGGCGTTGCTTTTGGGATCACGGTTTGTGAAGATATCTGGTTTAATGATAACGAGATCAATTATCATACCTATAAAGTAAACCCGGCGGAAGTGCTTGCAAAAAAAGGGGCACAGGCAATCATCAATGTTTCAGCTTCGCCATTTACCAAAACTAAACCTATCAGCAGAGTAAGCATGCTTCAAAAACATGCTAATGATTTAAATCTTCCATTATTTTACGTGAATCAGGTTGGAGCCAATACCGAGCTCATTTTTGATGGAGATTCACTTGCACTCACCAAAAATGGCGAGATAAAAAGCAGAGCCAAAAGATTTGCAAGTACTCATATTGATGTATCTTTTAATCCGGTTACGAAAGAACTTGAAACACTTGGAAATACCTCAGACAGACTAGATGTACCTGAAAGGATTGAAAGCATGTTTAACGGGCTGGTTCTTGGAATTCGGGATTACTTAACGAAATCAAAAGTAGCAAAGAAAGTGATTCTGGGATTGAGTGGTGGAATTGATTCAGCTTTAGTAGCTACACTAGCTAAAGAAGCATTAGGGGCCGAAAATGTAATAGCCATAACAATGCCGTCTGAATTTTCTTCAGAAGGGAGCATTTCTGACTCAGAAAAGTTGGCAGATAACCTTGGAATTACACTTCATGAAGTCGCCATAAAATCAATATACGAATCGTTTCTGGATCAGCTTAAACCTATGTTTGAAGGAACAGAGTTTAATGTAGCAGAAGAGAATCTGCAAAGTAGAACTCGGGGGGATCTTTTGATGGCAATGGCCAATAAATTTGGTTACATGCTTTTGAATACAGGAAATAAATCGGAGTTGGCAGTAGGCTATTGTACCTTATATGGCGATATGGCGGGTGGATTAGCGGTAATATCAGACCTTTATAAAACAGAAGTGTATGAAATGTGTAAATGGCTAAATGAAAGCTATTACAAAGAAGAAATAATTCCACAAACAATTATTGATAAGGAACCAAGTGCCGAATTACGTCCTGATCAAAAAGATATAGATTCTTTGCCGAATTATGGAACATTGGATGCTATTTTGGAATACTACCTTGAACATCAACTTTCAAGAGAGGAAATCATAGACAGAGGCATCTCCGAAACATTAACCGATCGAATTATTAGGTTAGTAGACGTCAATGAGCATAAAAGAAATCAGGCAGCACCTGGGTTAAAAATGTCAGCAAAAGCTTTCGGAAACGGACGCAGATGGCCTATAGTTCAAGGTTGGACTGGCCTGGAAAAAAAGATGAGAGAATCGATTTCTTCGAAACAATAACCGTTCTTTTTAAAGGTTGTTAAGCGAGGATTAATAATGCCTTTTTACTATAACTATGGCATTAATTTACTACTTTTAGAGAGCTAAAAAACTACAGACAAAATATGCATAAGATTTTTACTATAATTTTTTGCAGTGTATTCTTTTTATGCACAGCAACTACACTCGCACAGGACTCTACAATAATCAAAACAGAAAAGATGCCCTTGCGCCTTCTTCCTGTACCTAATCCGTTAGAGGATAAGACAATTGATCAAGAGCCGATTAAAGACCCTGTTGTTCAAGAGTTAGACTCCTTCCAGAAAGATATTATCAGAAGGATTGCTGATATTTATCAGCTTCATGTGTTGAGTTTAGAATCTCAGTTAGATGAAAAACCCCTTGATGCCGAAACCCATATCAACGATGCTGTAAACGCATCACAAACACTACTGGACGATTATCCAGAATTAAGATCTGACAGACGTTTTATAGAGCTTTCAAGAGCTGTGATAGCAGAATACAGACAATTTTATGGTATTTCCGAATCTGCAAATGAGGCTCAGGGCGAAATATTTGCAATTCAGGAAGAACTTTTTGCAGACGATGATGCCTATCTGAATGAAGATTTTGATTTTCCGAAAGATGTAATGCTAACTAAAACAGATGTTCCGCTCATCCAAAACAGATACGTAACCAACAGCTTGGTTTACTACACATTGAAGAGGCCTGAGGTAATGGAACTTTGGTTACAACGTTCTGAAATATATATGCCAATGATTCAGCGTATCTTTAAAGAAGAGAAGGTTCCCTCAGAGTTGGCTTATCTTGCCTTTATTGAAAGTGGGTTAAATCCTAAAGCCAGAAGTTGGGCAGCAGCTGTTGGAATGTGGCAATTTATTGCTGCTACAGGGAGAGTATATGGTCTGGAAGTAAATTGGTGGGTTGATGAAAGAAGAGATCCAGAAAAAGCAACCCGGGCTGCTGCTCGTCATTTAAATGATCTTTATGACATTTGGGGCGATTGGCATCTGGCAATGGCAAATTATAATATTAGCCCAAGAGGATTGAATAGAGCAATAACAAGAGCAGGAGGTAAGAAAGATTACTGGGAAGCGTATCCGTATTTACCACGCGAAACAAGAGGGTATGTTCCAGGATTTATTGCTACTGCAATGATTGGATTAAATCCTGAAGAGTTTGGCTTTCAAAGGAAATACGAGGGCGAGCCATATAGCTATGATGTTGTAGAAGTTGAAGGTTTAATGCCACTAGATGCGCTTGCTGAAGCAACAGGAATTTCTGTTGATGAGCTAAAGGATTACAATCCTGAGCTATTGAGATGGGCTACTCCTCCAGGAAATAAATATCCGTTAAAAATACCAACAGGTAAAAAGGAAGAGTTTCTGGTGGCGTACAAAGAAATCCCTAAAGAAAATCGAGCTCAGGATATGACTGTTCATACGGTTCAAAGAGGAGAATCTGTAGGTCTTATCGCTCAAAAATACGGTACAACAGTTAGGGGTATTTATGCCAGCAATGACAATCTTTCAAATGTTATTCATCCGGGACAGAAGCTTGTAATACCTTTACCGGCAGGTAGTGCAGGTAAGATTTCTGCTAACCGACCAACCAATATTACAAATACAAGTAGATCACGATCCACTTCAACTCGTTCTAGTGCCCCTTCAAATTCAACAAAACTGACCTACAAAGTGAAAACGGGAGATACTATTGGGCATATTGCTGAATGGTACGATGTAAGAGCATTTGAAATCAGAGCATGGAATGGTATTGGTAATACAATTCGTGTAGGTCAAAATTTAACTGTTTATGTTCCTTCTCAGAATAAAGCTCATTATGAGAAAGTAAATTCCATGAGCTATAGTCAAAAACAAGGTTTAGAAAATAAACAACGCAGAGGAGAAAACATTTTACTGGCTTCTGCTTCAAGTACTTCTAATGGTTATAAAACGTATACCGTTAGAAAGAATGATACTCTTGGTGAGATAGCTGAAAGTTTTGGAGTCAGTGTTTCATCATTAAGAAGTTTAAACGGCATTTCAGGATCTACCATTGTTGTAGGGCAGGTTCTGAAAATTAGTAAGCAGTAATTATGAAGAAGTTATATAGTTTTGGGTTCTTTCTATTATTCTTTATTTCTGTATCAGGCAATACAGAAGCTCAACAAAATGATATCTACTTTTTAATAAAAAAGAACTTTTCAATATTCAGTAAAACTTATGAAAATGTAGCACTTGATTATGTAGATCAAGTAGATCCAGAAAAATTGATGAGAGTAGGCTTGGATGCTATGCTCGAAACGCTGGATCCATACACAGTGATATATAATGAATCTCAGAATGAACAAGCTGAGATTTTATCACGTGGTAATTATGCCGGAATTGGTATAGAAGCAGGTTACAGAGAAGGAAAAGTAGTTATTATTGCACCAACTGAAAATGGACCAGCAGAAAGAAGCGGGCTTAAAGCAGGGGATGAGATCATTGCAATTGATGATATATCAACTGAAAATCTGCAGCCCGAAGAAGTGCAATCTCTTACCATTGGTGAAGTAGGGTCTAAAGTAAAAATTACTATTCAAAGGTTTGGTGTTAATCAAGAATTGGATTTTGAACTCACTCGCGAAAGCATAGAAGTCAAAAATGTATCGCATACAACCTTAATTGGAAGCTCAAAAGAGATCGGATATATAAAGCTGAGCCAGTTTGGATTGAGATCAGCTGATGAAATAAGAAGTTCTATTATTGAACTTAGAAATCAGGCAACTTTAAAAGGACTGGTACTCGATCTAAGAGACAATCCGGGTGGTATTCTACAGGAAGCCGTTTCTATAATTGATAAATTTGTGGAACCGGGTTTAATGGTAGTGGAAAATCGTGGAAGAATCGCAGAATATAACCAGACGTTTTCAACAAATGAGCCGATATTCTTTAATGAGCCGGTGGTTGTATTAGTAAACGGAGGTAGTGCAAGTGCATCTGAAGTTGTTTCGGGAGCTTTGCAAGATCTGGACAGGGCAGTGATTTTAGGTGAACAAAGTTTTGGCAAAGGGTTGGTGCAAATTGTGAAGCCTTTGCCATACAACACTTCAATGAAAGTGACAATCGCCCGATATTATATTCCAAGTGGAAGAAGTATTCAGTCTATTGATTACACTCATGAAGGAAGAAACTCGGGTGTTGTTAAAAGAGAAACATCTTCAACTATTTTTAAAACAAAAAATGGCCGTATTGTAAATGAAGGAAGAGGTATCGAACCAGATGTTGTGATCGAGATCGAAGAACCGGGTTTGATTGAAATAGCATTGTTACAAAAAGGAGCAATTTTTGATTTTACAACCGAGTATTATTCACGAAATCAGAATTCAGATTTTGCCGAAATACCCGAAGGAATCTTTGAAACGTTTAAAGAATACCTTACTCAGACTGGATTTAGCTTTGCGAATGAAACGGAAGATTATCTTAATGTAATTGAAAATGATCTGGCGGGTGTTGATGGTGCAGAGTCAAGGATAAATGATTTAAGAAAATTGGTAGCTCTTCAAAAAGAGAAGGAATTAGATGGAAGTAAAAGCTTTATCGAAAAGATGATCTGGCTTGAATTAAGAGCCAGAAGCGGAGGACAAACAGCACGAACCAATGCTTCGCTTTCTAAAGATGTACAACTTAATGCTGCCATTGATTTGATCAATAATCCGGATGAAATAGATTCTTTGCTTAAAGGGAATAACTAATGCCTTCAAAAGCGGATCTTCATATCCATACTACTTGTTCAGATGGACGACTATCACCTGAAGAGGTGATAAAACTAGCACAATTAAAAAAATTAAGTGCAGTATCAATCACAGATCATGATACTCTGGAGGGTTATAAAATTGCGAAACCAATAGCTGATAAGCATGGAGTGGAATTGATTCCAGGTGTTGAGATTACCACTGTTTTTCATGAAAAAGAAGCTCATATACTAGCTTACTATTTCGAAACTGACACCAATTATTTTGAAGAGTTTTTGATAGCTCAAAAGGACTCAAGAACCAATCGTATAAAAGGGATCATTAATACTCTTAATAATCAAAAAATAGACGTTGATTACCATGAAGTTTGGGCAGAAGCAGATGGCGGAAATCTAGGCAGGCCTCATATCGCAAAAGTATTAATTCAGAAAGGTTATGTTTCAGGCATGAACGAAGCTTTTAAGTTGTATTTGAGCAACGAGAAGCTGGGTAATATCAAAAATAATTACCCGGATTCTGAAGAAGCTATACAAATGATAAAGAATGTAGGTGGAGCGGCTATTTTGGCTCATCCCGGAAGGCTGTATACACAAGAAGAAGTTGAAGAATTCATTGATATGGGAATTGATGGTATCGAGTATATCCATCCTAGTCATAATTACAGAAGGCAAGAGTTCTATTCAAAGCTTTGTGAAGAAAAATCTTTGTTGAAAACAGGTGGAAGTGACTATCACGGTGACTTTGAAACAGGACATGCTAATGTTGGTATTGTAGCTGTTCCTCATAAATACGTAACTTCAATGAAGAGAATGACCGAGCAAAGAAAGCAAACTATTTTAGTTAAAAATTAGCATGAGCATTACATACATAGAAGGAAATACAAAACCCGAAGGCTCTAAAATTGGGATAGTAGTATCGAGATGGAATTCAGCGATTACTGACCGAATGTTGGACGGAGCTTTAAAGGCATTAAAAGGAAACGGTATAAAAGAAGAAGACATCATTGTTACCCGATGTCCGGGTTCTTTCGAGCTTCCTTTAGCAGTTCAAAGTTTATTAGACAGTAAACCCTTAGATGGAGTGATCGCCCTTGGTGTAGTTATTAGAGGAGGAACGCCACATTTCGAGTATGTTTGTGACGCCGTAACCAGAGGTATTATTGATCTGAATCTTAACAGCAAGAAGCCTGTAGCATTTGGAGTATTAACAACAGATGATGTAAAACAAGCGGTAGCAAGGGTCGGAGATAAAGGAAACAAAGGTGGAGAGGCTGCGTTAGCTGTTTTAGAAATGATATCTCTGCAACGAAAATTAAATCATTGAATGCATTTCTAGCCTTGATATATGGCGATTATTAGCCTATTTTTTAAGGCTTGAAAATCAGCTATAATTTTTGAAAAAACTTACGCTAACAAATACTGAACAGACCAAAGCAGATCAGGAAAAACAACTGGAGTTGAAGAAGTCCGGCGAGATTCCTGAGCATATTGCTATTATAATGGATGGAAACGGACGTTGGGCTCGTAGCAAGGGAAGTATACGTCTGCATGGTCATAAAGTAGGTGTGGATTCAGTTAGGGATATAACAGAATCTTGTGCTCAGCTAGGTGTTAAGTATTTAACTTTATATGCTTTTTCTACAGAAAACTGGGGCAGACCATCAGCAGAAGTGCGGGGATTAATGAGATTGCTTGTTTCTTCATTAAGAAAAGAAGCAGATAATTTGCACGAAAATAATATCAAGTTAGTAACAATTGGTCAAACAGATCGTTTTCCGGAAGATTGTAAGAAGCAATTAAAAGAAGCAATAGAACTAACTGAGGACAATGATCGTCTTCAATTATGTTTAGCATTGAGCTACTCTGGAAGATGGGATATTACAGAAGCTGTTAAAAAGATAGGAAATCATGTAAAAGAAGGGCGTTTGGATCCTACTTTAATAAATGATCAAATGATTACTGATCATTTATCGACAGCAGAAGTACCGGATCCGGATCTTATTATCAGAACCAGTGGTGAATATAGAATTAGTAATTTTTTGTTGTGGCAGCTGGCATATTCAGAATTATATATAACTGAGCAGTTCTGGCCTGACTTCAGAAGAGATGAATTGTACAAAGCTATTGATTCATATCAGAGTCGTGACAGAAGATTTGGAAAAGTTGGACCATCTGAAGACGAAAAAGGGTTGGCAGCCCGTTTACTAAAAAACAAAAATAAGTGAACCTTAAAAACGAAGTACATAGTTTGTTAAAAAGAATATTTATTGCCTCATTTTGTGTTTTAACGTTTGGTACATTTACATACGAATTAAAAGCTCAGGACACTTTTGAAATTACTGATCCTACACAGAATACTCCTCAGGAATACACCATTAAATCGGTAACGGTACAAGGCAACGAAAGCACAAGAGAGCAGTTTATAATTAATGCTAGTTCCTTAACTGTTGGAAGACAAATCACCTATCCGGGTGAAGATATTGCTGATGCTATCAAAAGGTTGTTTAGATCTGGGTTATTCGCAGATGTTGAGATCCTTATAGAAGAAATCTCCCTTTCTGACATAAGTTTGATTATAAAAGTTACAGAAAAGCCAAGGTTGATTGAGTATAAAATTGAGGGAGTGAAAAGATCTCAAAGAAAAGATATAGAAGCCTTACTAACAATAACTCCCGGAGTTGCTATTACAGAAGCAGTTATTGCGAAAGCAAAAAATACTATACACAGATTTTATAAAGAAAAAGGTTACTGGCATACAAAGGTAGAAGCAAGTATTGAGGATGCTCCCGATTTAAATAATAGAGCAAGGCTTATTTTTGATGTTGATGCAGGAGTAAGGTTAGAAATAAAAGATATTAAATTCGAAGGCAACGAAGCATATTCTGATAGAAAGCTTACCAAAAAGATGAAACCACTTAAAGAAGATAAATGGTGGAAAATCTTGTCAAAAAAGGTCTACAAACAATCAGATTATGACGAAGGTATTGCTAATGTTTTAGCTTATTACAGAAAGAACGGATATACCGATGTAAGAGTAATTAGCGATTCTGTTTTTATCTACAACTATGTGAAAGACTTGGATGGAGTAGGTGTTACCATTACGCTTGAAGAAGGTCCTCAATACAAGGTTAGAAATATTACTTTTGATGGGAATACTGTATACACGGATGAACAGTTAACAGCAGCACTTGAATTTGAAGAAGGTGATGTATTTAATCAGGAGAAGTTTGAGCTGAACCTTACTTTTAATAAGAATAGTACAGATGTAACATCTCTATATCAAAACATTGGATATCTGTTTTTTAATGCTACTCCAACAATTGAAAAAGTAGCTGAAGATTCGTTAGACATTTACATAGATATCTATGAAGATGAAATAGCTACTGTAAAAGAAGTTGGTTTTACAGGCAACACCAAAACACATGATGATGTAGTTCGCAGGACTTTGAGAACAGTTCCTGGTAATAAATACAGCAGAGATGCGATAGTAAGATCAATAAGAGAGCTGGGAACTCTGGGCTATTTCGATGCTCAGAACTTACAGCCTGATATTATTCCTGATCCAAATAATAAGTCGGTAGATATTATTTACAGACTTGACGAGTCCGTTTCTACAGATAACTTCGAGTTCTCAGGTGGTTATGGGGGCCAATCTATTGGAGCTATTATATCTGCTCGTGTGAATTTTAATAATTTCTCAATAAAGAGAGCTTTTGAAAAAGGAGGTTGGACTCCGATACCATCAGGAGATGGCCAAAAAGTATCTTTAGGAGTTCAAGTTACCGGTCAAGGTTATCAAAGTTATTCAGTTAGTTTTGTAGAGCCATGGTTAAATGGTAAACCAACTTCTTTGGGGGTTAATTTTGCATATAACTTAATTAATAACACTAGATTTGGAGTCGGTAAAAGTGAGTTGTTCTCAGGTAGTGTATCGATTGGTAAAAGATTAAAATGGCCGGATGATTATTTTTCTACGAGAACTACACTTGGCTATCAGTTATATGATGTTGACCAGACAACCAGCTTTCAACGTGCAGGTATTACAAACTCCATAACTTTGGAGCAAAGGCTTGAACGTAATTCTGTAGATAATCCTATATCTCCAACTGTAGGTTCCAAAATAAGTTTATCAGGAGAGCTTGCACTGCCTGTTAAAGGATTTTCAGAGTACTATAAAATTAAATCAAGTTACCAAAGTCATTTCCCAATAGTGGATAAACTTGTACTTACCAGTACTGCAGATTTTGGTTATATTGGATATCTGACAAAAGACAGAAGAAGTGATTTTCAGCGCTTTTTAGTTGGTGGAACTCAACTTCAACAAAGACAAAGTTTTTTATACGATAATATTGATATGAGAGGCTATCCTGGAGGAATTGGACAAAGTATTGCACCTTTTGAAAACGGAGTCCAAACAGGTGGTCGTATCTACAATAAATTTAGTTTAGAAATGAGATATCCTGCTGTTCAAAATGAGCAAATTCAATTGATTCCATATACGTTCATTGACGCCGGTAATTCATATCTTAATTTTTCTCAGTACGATCCTTTTGAACTAAAAAGATCCGCAGGCTTCGGAGTAAGACTCTTTTTACCAATACTTGGTCTTGTGGATTTAAGTTACGGTTACCGTTTTGATGGAATTGAAGGTGCCACGCCACAAGTATTGGCGGGAGAATGGGAATTCTTATTTAACATAGGTGCTCCTTTTTAATGAAGATTAGATTTAAATATCTATCATTGATCGTATTCCTTTGTGTGTCACTAGGGGTAAATGCTCAAGACCAGAAAATCGGTTATTACGAATCTGATTTTGTGCTTTCTAAAATACCTGAATATCCGGGCATTGAGCAAAGACTTAAGATTTTAAGCGATGGTTGGAAAAGTGAAATTCAAGAATTAAGAATAGAGATAGAAAATCTTGAAGAGGATTACGCTGCAAAAGAGATTTTATATACTGAAGAAATAAAGAAAGAAAAAATTCAGGAAATAAATACCAAGAAGAGACAGTTAGATAATTACACTGCCCAAAAGTTTGGACCAAATGGTGAGTATTTTCAGAGACAAAAGGAGTTATTAGAACCCATTCAGAGACAAGTATTTGCTGCTGTACGTACTGTTGCGCAAAGAAATGGATTTGATTTCGTATTTGATAGATCAGGAGATATCTACATGGTATACGCTAGAGGCGAATGGAATTTGAATGAACAAGTATTACTTGAACTAGGAATAGAAATAGAACAATAATTAAATTTGATTATAAAGAAATGAAAAAATTAACAGTATTAACTGTATTCTTAATTTTATTAAGCTTTGATACAAAAGCTCAGGTTAAGATAGGTTATACCAATCCGGAAGTTATTCTTTCACAGCTTCCAGAAGTGCAGGCTATAGATAAAGAAATAGGAATTTTGCTTCAGAAAAAGGATTCTCTGCTCGCAATTCAAGCTATTGCACTTCAGAAAGAATTTGATGATTACAATGCTGCGAAGGATGCAATGTCGCTCAAACAAAGGCAATTAAAAGAGCAAGAATTGATACAAAAAAATCAAGACTTTGAAGAAGAAAGGCAAAAAAGCTTAAACGAAGTTCAACAACGTCAATTGACTTTATTGCAACCCGTAGAAAATAAAGTTTTTGCTACTATTAAAAGTGTAGCTGACTCTTTAGGACTGGATCTTGTATTAAATGAAGGCTCTGTTAATTCAGGCGCTTTTATTTTCTATGCAGCAGATGATCAGCAGAATATCACAGAATTAGTTTTGGAAAAATTAAAACAATCATAAAAATACAATCATGTTAAAGAAGTTTTCAATAGGATTAGGATTACTTTTCACGTTATTACTAACTGGAAATTCAAGCGTACAAGCTCAAGAACTAAAGATAGGTTTTGTTAACCCTCAAGCAGTACTTAACAGAATGCCTGAAATGAAGGCTGTTCAACAAAGGTTAAAGAACTTTGCAGACAGAAAGTCTTTAGAAATCGAGCAGAAAGAGCTCGAATTACAAAACGCTGTTAATGTTTATGAGCAAAAGAAAGATGTTATTTCTGCAGCAGCAAAAGCTACTGAAGAAGAGAAATTACAGCAAATGAGCAATGACTTAAACGAAGCAACAAGAACAGCTCAGCAAGAAATTCAAAACAAAAGAAACGAATTGCTTGGACCTTTACAGAACCAAATTGGTGCAGCCATTAGCGCTGTTGCTGAACAAAAAGGGCTAGCATATGTTTTAAATACAACCACAAGCTCCGGAGATATAATCATACTTTATGCTTCACAAGAGTATGGATCTCAGTATAATATTACAGATGCAGTGATGGTTGAGTTGGGCATTTAAGCTTTAATACCTTGCTAAAAAATTAAAGCCATTGTTTAAACAATGGCTTTTTTTATTTAACATTCTTACGTCTGTTTTGAATATAGTCTTCAAAAATATATCCACCAAGATCATCCAATGAAGCAAAATAGGCTTTGCCTTTGTTAGCCTCTGTCATTTCACGCACAAAACTCTGTAAATAGGGGTCGCTGGCTATCATAAAGGTAGTAATTGGGATCTGTTCTCTCCTGCATTTCACTGCTTCATCTAATACTTTATTTACAATTTTTCGATCCAGTCCAAAACTATTTTTATAGAATCTTCCATTTTCAATCATACAAGAAGGTTTACCGTCGGTGATCATAAAGATCTGCTTATTAGAGAATTTTTTTCTTTGAAGAAGGTGTCGCGCCCTTTCTAAACCTTGTAGTGTATTAGTGTGATAAGGACCTACTTTCAAGTAAGGCAAGTCATTAATGGAGATCTCCCATGCCTCATTCCCGAAAACAATAATATCTAAAGAGTCTTTAGCATAACTTGTTAATATAAGCTCTGACAACGCCATAGCAACCTTCTTAGCGGGAGTAATTCTATCTTCACCATAAAGTATCATCGAATGACTTATATCAATTAGCAACACAGTAGAAACGGAGGTATAATGATCGGTATCAAATACTGTGATATCATCTTCATGAAGATCTATGTTATCAATGGTACTATGATTTAACATATTCAACATCGTTCCAACAGAATCTATTTGACCTATATCACTCCCTGGATTCCACTTTCTTGTTTCGGGCTGTCGCTCTAACCCTTTACCGGTGTGTGGCGTTTTATGAGAGCCCAATCCGCCCTTTTTTAAGTTTTTAAAGATCTCTTCAAGAGACTTTTGCCTTAAACTACGCTCTGTTTTCTTAGTAATTACGATCTGATTTTTATCATCTTCTTTTAAATATCCACGATCTTTTAAATCATCCATAAAGTCACCAATCGAATAGCTCTCATCAAATTGATCAGTAATTCTGTATTCTTTATCTAATTCCGTGAGCCACCGCATAGCTTGCGAAACGTCACCGCTCGAAATTGTAAGTAATTCTTGAAAGAGATTCCAAAGCGTATCGAAAGGAGTGGAAGCTGCTCCTTTTCCAAAACGCTTATCCCATTGTGTGTATTTAAAATTCATATCTTATTTTAATGAATAAATACATCTTAAACGTAAACAGTTCCAATTTAATCAAACAAGAAAAAAACTAGTATGAGTTTTAACCGAACAGAGATAGAAGAAAAACTATGGGGAGAAGGGTTTAAGAGAGTTATGGGACTCGATGAAGTAGGTAGAGGATGTTTGTGTGGACCCGTTGTAGCAGCAGGAGTAATATTTGAAAAAGGAATAACTATAGAAGGCATAAGAGACAGTAAGTCTATCAATGAAAAGAATAGATTAGAATTAGAGGAAGAAATAAAGGAAAAAGCACTTTACTATGTTATTAAGGAAGGCTCACTTAAAGAAATCTACGACCTGAATATACTTTGGGCATCCATCAATACTATGCAAAAATGTGTTGAAGAAGAAGGTGCCGACCCTGATTTTTTATTAATAGATGGAAATAAATACACAGCTTCTTTAATTCCACATGTATGTATTATTAAAGGAGATGATAAATCCTTATCAATTGGAGCTGCTTCCATTCTTGCGAAAAACTATAGAGACAGATACATGAAAAGATTAGATGAGAAGTTTCCTGAGTTTGGATGGAAATCAAATGTTGGCTATCCAACTGCGCATCACAAAAATGCTTTAAAAAAGTTTGGATATACTCCTCATCACAGATTAGGTTTTAATTTAGGGACAAAAAAAATATATAAAACTTCTTAGCGGTAAATACTAAAGTCTCGTTTATACAGATCCATATTAAGACAAATTGCTAACATTAGTGAATTAGTTAGGAATGCGGAACCGCCATAGCTTACAAATGGAAGTGGGATACCAATAACAGGTAGCAAGGCTGTAGCACTTCCAATATTTACCACAAAATGAATAAAGAATACAGCGGTAACACTAACGGTTACTAGTTGGGCAAAAGGGTGTTTATGGTTGCCTGCCATTCTCAATAGTTTTAGAAAGAGAAATAAAAATGTAATTACTAATAAACCAAGACCTACAAACCCGAACTCTTCACCAATAACACAAGAAATAAAGTCAGTCCATTGAGCAGGTAAAAATTTAAGTTGAGTCTGTGTTCCTTCCAAAAATCCTTTTCCTAACAACCCTCCAGATCCTATTGCTGTCTTTGCTTGAATAACATTCCAGCCTGCACCGGTAGGATCGAAAGCCGGATTTGTAAATGCCGTTATTCTTGCAATCTGGTGAGGCTGTAGTATATCAGTTAAAGCAACATTTACACCAACAACTGTTATTATACCCGTAATAAACGATGTGATGGTCAACCAAACTCTTTTTTGAAGCATAAAAATCAAAAAGGCAATAAGAATGGTGGCAATGGCTCCAAATTTCCAATCAAAAACTGTTAAATAAAGAATAATTGCAGGAGAAACTATATATACAGAAACTCCATATGGCAAACCAGACCAGAATAACATTACAGGAATAAGGGCAAGAAAGACCATTGCTGTACCTGTATCATTTTGTAGAAAAATAAATATTGTAGGCACTAAAATCATTGAAACGGCAATCAAGGCATATCTAATATTTTCAGCACTTATATCACGCCTACTTGTAAGGTATTGAGCTGTAGCAAGTATGGTAGCTATCTTCATTAACTCACTAGCTTGTAAATTAAATCCACCTATTCTAATCCAACTTTTAGCACCGTTTATTTCAGTACCAAAGAATAGTGTAAGGATTACAAGTAGCAAAGCAACTCCATAGAACAAATAGGAAAGTTGCATATAGGTTCTAGGGGTAAAAAATTGAAATAGCAAAACAAGAACAACTGCTAAAGCGACAAAAAATAACTGTTTTGCGAAGTTGTTTTGAATGTAATCAGGTAGAAATTCAGACACTGGTCCTTGGGTTGCACTGTAAATAGCTACTAGACCTATAATGGCCAATACTATCCATGAGCTAATTATCGACCAATTTAAATTTCTTAAATTATTCATTTACTGATGCCGATGCCTGCGAATTATCTTCTTTTGGGACAAAGTTTAGTACGTAATTTACTAACCAATCACGTTTTACTTCGCCCTTTAAATATTTTTCTAAGATCAATGATGCTACCGGAACAGCTGAGATTGATGCAAAACCGGCATTTTCTAAAAATACTGTAACAACAATTTCCGGATTATCAGCAGGAGCAAAGGAGGTATACCAGCCATGTGAAAATCCAAGTGGGTTTTGAGCGGTGCCTGTTTTTCCTGCAACTTCAATATCTGGGATAGCAGCATAAAAACGACCACTGCCTTCCAAAACATTTCTTCTCATTCCCTTCTTGACAGCATTAAGATATTCTTCTTTTACCCAATCTATTTTCTCTTTTGGCCTGTTATTTTGTTCAATAGATCCGTCAGCTCTTTGTATAGCTCTCAATAAATGTGGCTCAATCTTATAGCCTCCATTAACAATAGAACTTGTCATTTGTGCAATCTGAAGTGGAGATGCTGAGACCAAACCTTGTCCAATTCCAAATTGGAGTACATCTCCAAGCCCCCATTTGTTTTTTCCAAAGCGACTGTCCAGATAAGCGCTATCTGGCAAAATACCTCGATTAGCACTAGGAAGGTCTATTTGGTTAGGAACACCGAGTCCAAAATCTTTTGCCAATCTACTCCATGTGTTCAGCTTTCCTGAAGTGGCTATTTTATCCATCACATTCAGAAAATAGGTATTACTGGAATGGGCTATTGCGGATTCCAAATTATAGAGTCCAGGGTCGGCAAGATCTTTGTAAGGTCGGCCTCTCATGTAATAACCACTATTGTAGATCTCTGTTTCGGGTGTGACAATACCTAAGTGTAAACCGATGATTCCCATCAGTGGCTTGAAAGTAGAACCCGGAGGTTGCCGGCTAGATATTGCTCTATTGAATAGGGGGCGTGTTGAATCAGAGTTAATAAACTGCCAGTATTCTTTGTCAATTCTTCCGGCTAATTTTTTTACTTCGTATTCCGGGGAACTTACTAAAGCTAATATTTCACCTGTATGTGGGTTCATAGCTACAATTCCGCCACTCTTCCCTTTCATTAACTTTTCAGCAAATGCTTGTAAATCAGCATCGATTGTGGTTGTTAGGTTATCACCTTGAATGGGAGGCTGTTCAATTTTTTCTTCTGTGAACTTTCCTAAAGATTGACCTAGCGCATTAACTTTCAGATAATTTATTCCTAAATCTCCTTTTAAATTATCTTGGTAATATAATTCTAAACCACTTTTTCCAATCTTATCTCCGAGTCGAATGGACTTAGTTTCTTTGTAATCCTTTTCATCAGCTTCTCTGAGGTAGCCAAAAACGTGCGAACCTGTCATTTCAGAGGGATAATTTCTTTTACTATCGATTTGGTGTCCAATTCCAGGGAGTTGCCATAAATTCTCCTGAATCAAAGAGAATGCTTTAAAATCTATATCTGAAATAAGTTTAGAGGTTCTAAACCTAGAATATCTTTTTGCATCATTGACGAGAACAGTTACTAAGCTATCAGATTCTCCAAGAAGTTCCGCTAGTAGTGGAATATTTTTATCATCAAAATTAAGAGGAGTAATAGTTACAGAATAAATAGGTTGGTTATCAACCAGAAGGTTCCCGTTTCTATCATAAATTAACCCCCTTGCAGCTTCAACATATTCTTGTCGTATTGAATTTTGATCTCCAAGTTCGTCGTAGACTTCGTATTGAACTATTTGCAAGTAAAAAATCCTTCCAAGAACTACTAAACAGATCAAAACCATAATTGCTTGCAAAGCAAAAATAGAAGTTCTGATTCTGTTTGAGGAATTATTCATTTTTTAGTGTCTCCTTTCAATATGTGCAATATGCTACCGATAACAGCAGTATATAAACTGCTTCCTATTAACAAAATTATAGGAGAAAACGGGTAATCATAAACATTTAAAAAAGAAGTAAGCCCCAAATAAAAGATATTATGGATAAATGCGGCTCCAAAAATTAAAGCAAAGGCTTGCCATACTATTAAACGTACTTCTGTATTTCTGGAAACAATTTTATAGATCAGGAACATAGTTATAGTCTTGGAGAACATATTCAATCCCCAAGTATCAAACATCATGTCTTGAAATAACCCAAATCCAGCAGCAAAAAACAGAACTTCGTGTCTTTCATATCTTAACGCTGTCCATAATATAAAAACTAGTACAGGATCTGCTATTGTCCCAAATAGTGAGAGGTGTTGGAAAATTAATAGCTGAGATAAAACAAAAATTATTCCGATTCCAATATGTTTTAAAAGCTTGTTTCTCACTTAAAAATTTCCTCATATTGGTTCCTGAGATCAGTTATTGACGTATCAGGTGTAAAATTGATGATAAAACCCTGAGAAGCTTGGGCTAAAGAAGCAAAAGGCTCTAAATAAATTCGTTGAGTTTCTTTTCCCTCTTCAAATTCAGTGCGAGTTACATATCCAATTGGGATACCCGCTGGGAGTTCGTTACTAAAACCTGAAGTTACAACTGTATAGCCTTTTTCAACCGGGATAGTTCGTGGTATAAAGTCTATAACCATTTCTGTAAGGCTTTCGCCATTCCAAGATACAATACCGGGTGCATTCATTTCCTGAACTAATCCACTAACTCTAAACAGACTATTATTATATGGAAGTACTTGGGAATAATTTTCAGAAATAAGGATGACTTTTCCTAACAGACCATCAGACGTTACCAAAGGCATGCCTATTTTAACATTATCAGAGCTTCCAGAATTGATAGTCAGACTTTTATTGATCCCATTAAGATCTTTTCCAATAATGAGGGTAGGAGTAAGGTTAAATTCTGAAGAATCTTGAAACGCAAGTAATCTTCGTAACTCAATATTTTCCTGTTCAATGCCACGTAGTTTACTCAATTCATCCTGTAGAAGAATATTCTGTCTTTGTAAATACGTATTGGTTGTTAGTGCCTGGCGATAAACCCTGATGTTTGCAAGAGGGGACTGCAAAATACTGACGGTAACTGCTGAAAATTGACGCAAACTATGTATGCCACCTTGGTTTCGACTAACAGCTATTGTTACTGAAAGCAAAATTAGAATGGCAGCAATTATATAATCTTTAGCTTCACCAACTTTAAGCGTTTTAAATTGCATTCATTAATGTTGTTACGAAATAACCGGACGGTAATAATCCAGATTCTCTAAAATTGCACCGGTTCCTCTTACTACGGCTGTTAATGGATCTTCAGCAATATGTACCGGAAGATCGGTAGTTTCCATAATAAGTTTATCAAGGTTTTTAAGTAAAGCTCCACCTCCTGTAAGCATAATTCCGCGATCTAGGATATCTGCAGATAATTCAGGAGGAGTTTGCTCAAGAGATTTTGTTATTGACTCAACAATTGTGTTTACAGATTCTGCAATAGCTTCACGAGCATCTTTAGAAGTAATGTGTCGTGTTCTTGGAACACCATTTACTAAGTCACGACCTTTGGTTATCATTTCAAGTTCTTCATCAAGAGGAGCAGCTGAACCAATCTCACATTTGATCTTTTCTGCTGTACGTTCACCAATTAATAAATTGTGGTTTCTCCTGAAATAATTGATGATATCATCGTTTAATTCATCACCACCAAGTCGTACAGATTGAGCATAAACAATACCTGAGAGAGCGATCACCGCAATTTCAGTAGTTCCACCACCAATATCTACGATCATGCTACCTACGGGCTCATGAACATCCAGCCCGATCCCAATAGCTGCTGCCATTGGTTCATCTACTAAATAAACTTCTTTAGCTCCCGCATGTTCAGCACTATCTCTAACAGCTCTTCTTTCTACTTCAGTAATACCACTTGGAACACAAATTACCATTTGGCGGGTTGATGAATACCATTTCATCTTTACTTTCTTGATCATACCTCTGATCATGTGTTCTGCTACTTCAAAATCAGCGATAACTCCATCACGTAAAGGTCGTACCGTACGGATGTTTCTATGTGTTTTTTCATGCATTAACCGAGCTTCATGGCCGGTAGTAACAGGAACATTGTTTTGATTTAGAGCGACAATACTCGGCTCATCCAAAACTATCCCTTCACCACGAGCGTAGATCAATGTATTTGCCGTTCCAAGATCGATAGCGATATCGGTGTATAAAAAGTCTAGAAGGCCCTTTTTCTGCTTATTCTTTGAAGAAGCAGGGGATGGTATTCCGTAGTTATCTGACATTGCCAAAATAGTAGATGTTTAAATGTGCTGGGTAGTTATATTTAAAAATACGAGAATGAAAGTGTTTATGCGAAATATAATTTCAATGTTTAAAATGTCTCTTTCCTGTAAAGATCATTGTCATTCCAAACTCATTCGCTTTTGCAATTACTTCTTCATCTCTGATGCTGCCACCTGGTTGTATTACTGATGTAGCTCCTGCTTTCGCTGCTGCTTCAATACCGTCTGAAAACGGGAAAAAAGCATCTGAAGCTATTGCTGAACCATTAAGATCTAAACCTTCTTTTTTTGCTTTATCTACAGCAATTTCTGAAGAATCTACTCTGCTTGTTTGGCCTGAACCAATTCCCAAAGTGCGTCCTTCTTTCGCGTATACAATTGCATTAGACTTTACATTCCGGACTACTTTCCAGGCAAACATCAGGTCGTTCATCTCCGTTTCTGAAGGTTTTCTTTTCGTTACAACTTTAAAATCATTTTCGTTAACCGGCTCAAGATCTGCATCCTGAGTTAAGAGACCTCCAAAAATTGATCTGAACGATTTGCCTTGTACTTCGGATAGATGCTTTTTGATCCGAATTAATCTTCTGTTTTTTTTCTGAGTCAGCAACTGCAGCGATTCGTCAGAAAATGATGGAGCAATGATGATTTCAGTAAAAATTTCATCGATAGCTTGTGCAGTTTCTAGATCCAATTCTTTGTTAACTACAACAATTCCTCCAAACGGTGAAACGGTGTCAGTACTGAATGCCTTTTTATATGCGTCCACTAGTTGTTCCCCAATTCCTACTCCACAAGGAATGGTATGCTTAATGATTGCACAAGTTGGTCTGTCTTCATTGAACGATGTAATAATGTTCAATGCTGCATCAACATCAATAAAATTATTGTAGCTAAGCTGTTTGCCGTGAAAACAATCTATAATAGAATCTTGTTCTCCATATACCGCTGCATTCTGATGTGGATTTTCTCCATATCTAAGCTCTTGAGAAAGAGGCACAGAAATATTGAACTGTTTAACAGGTTCTTCTTCTAATAAATCATTAAAGTAGTTAGCAATAGCAGAATCATAGTCAGCAGTTTGATTGAAAGCATCTTTAGCTAGCTTCTTCCTCATTCCGAAGGAGATTCCTTCTCCTTTTACTAATTCTTCAATAAAACTTTCATATTGTGAAGGATTACTTAGAATACTTACATGAGCAAAATTCTTTGCGGCCGCTCTTATCATAGTAGGTCCTCCAATATCAATAAATTCAGTAGCTACTGCAGGCGAGCTGTCTTCTTTGATTTTATTTTTAAAAGGGTAGAGGTTAACTACAACAAGTTCGATAGGAGTTATTCCTAATTTTTCAATTTCTTCAACATCATCAGAATGAGTAGTTCGGGCTAAAATTCCTCCGTGCACCATAGGATGAAGCGTTTTAACTCTACCGTCAAGGCATTCCTGGAAACCGGTAACTTCAGATACGTCTTTTACAGGGATCCCTGCTTCTGAGATAACCTTTGCAGTTCCACCTGTAGAGATCAATACTACTCCATTATCATGTAGTGATTGAGCTAATTCAACGATGTTCGTTTTATCAGAAACGGAAAGTAACGCTCTGTTTATTTTAAGAGGTGTAGTTGGTAAAGAAGAAAGAGGTTTTAATGCCACTTTATTAATTTTTAAATGTTTTAAGGTATTCCTGAATTACTTCAGAAAGCAATTGATGTTCTTTTTCGAGTACTTTTTTAGCCAGATCAGCCGGAGAATCAGTTTCTGTAATTTGTACTTTAGCCTGACCTAAAATAGGTCCTTTGTCATATTCTTCAGTAACTAAATGTACCGTACACCCTGATTCTATTTCTTTATTTTTGATTACAGCTTCATGAACCTTTGAACCGTAGAATCCTTTTCCACCATATTTGGGAAGCAAAGATGGGTGAATATTCAAAATTCTATTCCTATACACTTCGATAATTTCTGTTGGAATTTTTCTTAGATATCCTGCCAGAACGATTAGATCGGTTTCCCAATCCTTTAGTGTTTTAAGGAGTTCTATTGAATAATCCGTTTCAGAGTCAAAATCATTTGGAGAGATAATAAGTGTTTGAATTCCATTAATATCAGCTCGTTCTATAGCATAAGCAGACTCATTATTGGAAATTAACCCAACAATATTGGCTTCCAATTTGCCTTCAGAAACGGCATCAATAAGTGATTGAAAATTTGATCCAGAACCGGATGCAAAAACAACAAGGTTCTTCAACAGTAATTGATTTGAAGTTGCAGAAATCGTTACATGAAGATACACAAAGTTTCACTGCTTATCAGGAGAGATGTTGCTAACCGGAAGAATTTTTGATTAGCTCAGGTTCCTGATTGAATACCTGATAGTTATTGAAGCTCCAGCTGATCTGAATAATAGTAATTCTTATAACAGTAGCTAGCGGTATTGCAACCAACATACCCAAAATCCCGGCTACTTCAGCACCAATCAAAATGATAAATAATATTGCAACGGGGTGCATATCCGCTGAACGAGAAAAAAGCAAAGGTTGAAAAACAATGTTATCCAGCATTTGAACAATCAGGATAGCAACAATACACACTAAAACCAGAGAAAAATCACCGGTTTCAATAATAGAAATGATAATAGAAAGTATATAGCCGATAATAGGACCAAAGTAGGGGATGGTATTTGCTAAGCCCACAGCAATTCCAACTGAAAGTGAGTTATCGAGACCAGCTATTGAAAGGGTAGTCCATGAACTGGCTGCTACAAGCAAACTTTGCAGTAAAACACTTCTAAAGTAAAGGCCTAGTCGTTTTTCAATTTTATCGATCAGAGTTAATGAAGTCTCGAAGTATTTGTTAGGAATCAATCTTAGCAGATCTCTTCTGATCTTGGAGCCATCTTTCAAAAAGAAAAAAGCTGCAAATGGGACAACTAATATTGCAGAAAATATATCGGTAAAAACGCCAACAATATTACCGAAAACAGATGAAAATTGATCAAAATCGAACAGTGAATTCAATACTTGAGTGAGGTTATCACTTAAAAAGCCTTCAGGAATAAAATCATAATCGTCACTAAGTTTGGTTTCAACTTGGTTTGCGATGTTCTCAATGTTTTGAATATCCAACTGACGAGCCAATTGCACCATTTGATCTGCAACTTTAGGAATTACGGTAGTAGAGGCATAAACAAATAATAAAATTACCGCAGAAAGAGTAAGTGTAATGGCGAGCGTTCTTGGCACTTTATTTCGTTGTAACCAATTCACGATCGGATCTAATACATAACTCAGAATTAAAGCGAGTACCAGATATAAAACAAGATTACCCAGCTCTACTAAAACCCAACCCAACACGGCTATACCGGCAATTCCGATAGCAAATTTAACTATTTTCTCTAGGGTAATATTTTTCATTTATTCACTGATTCCAGTAAGCCATCAATTTCTTTTAATATAATACTAGAATCGTATCCTTTTCTAAATAAATAATCGAATATTTTTTTTCTTCTTTTTTCCTGATCCGTTCTAAGTAAAGCGGCTTTCTTTTTTTCAACCAAATATTTGATGGTTTCAGTCTTTGATTTATGATCAAATTCTTCTTCAAAAACTTGCTCGATCGTACTCTTGTCGATTTTCTTTTTTGTTAGTTCTCCTTTTATTTTGTTTGGGCCCCAGTTATTGAATCGGAATTTATCATGAGTATATTTTTTAGCGAATGAGTAGTTGTTGATATAGTTTTTATCCTCAAGTTCTGTAATGATCTCGTCTAAAATTGCGGATTCATACCCTTTTTTAATTCCCTTTAATTTCAACTCGTGACTAGCATGGTCTCTTCTGCCTAACAATCTTATTAAGTATTCTCTAATCGACCAAATCTCTTCTTCTTTTAAGATAAGATCATATAACTCATGGTTAACAATGGTTCCTTTACGAAGATTGTGCTTTGTTAGTGTAGCATCAGAAACTCCTGATATAAATCCACTTTCAGAATACAAGGAATAACGAAAATAGTTTTTTTTCTGAACTTCAATTCGTTGAATGGTAATTGGAAGTTCGGGCTTCTTCTTGGAATATGTATTTCTTTTGTAACCCATTCTCAAATAAATAAAAAGCTCTGTCCAAAAATGAACAGAGCTTTTAGTATGCATAAGTTTAAGCTTCCACCTTTTCGGGTTCTTCTACTTTTTCATTGGAAGCATCAGGAATGGGCTCGTCTAGATCTTCACCTCGTAGTTTTGCACGTACGATCTTCTCGATCTTATCTGTCAACTCCAGGTCTTCTTCAAGGAATTGCATGGCTGCATCGGCTCCTTGTCCGATAGGCTCACCGTCATAACGGAACCAACTTCCACGCTTTTCAATAATATCGAATTCCACAGCAAGATCAAGTATTTCAGCAATGCGTGAAGTTCCTTTTCCATACATAATGTTAAATTCTACTACTTTGAAGGGAGGAGCTACCTTGTTCTTTGCAATTTTTACTTTTGTACGGTTTCCTACTACCTCATCGCCTTTTTTGATCGCTCCGATTCTTCGAATATCTATACGAACAGAAGAATAAAATTTTAGAGCACGTCCACCGGTGGTGGTTTCAGGATTACCGAACATAACACCAATCTTCTCACGAACCTGATTGATGAAAACACAAGATGTGTGCGATTTACTTACGATACCGGTAATCTTTCTGAGTGCTTGAGACATTAACCTTGCCTGAAGTCCCATATGAGAGTCACCCATTTCACCTTCAAGTTCAGCACGTGGCACCAATGCGGCTACGGAATCAATAACGATCACATCTAAAGCACCTGAACGGATCAATGTTTCTGTAATTTCCAATGCTTGTTCGCCACTATCAGGTTGGGAAACAAGAAGTTCATCTACTTTTATACCCAATGCTTTAGCATAACGTGGGTCGAAAGCATGTTCAGCGTCAATAAAAGCGGCGTAACCACCTTTTTTTTGAGCCTGAGCAATTACCTGAAGTGCCATTGTTGTTTTACCACTAGCCTCAGGGCCGTAAATTTCTGTGATTCTTCCACGAGGAACGCCTTGTACGCCCAATGCATAATCTACCATAATAGAACCTGTTGAGATTACGTCCACATCCTGAACGGCATCTCCACCTAGTTTCATGATGGTTCCTTTACCATGCGTTTTCTCGATTTGCCCAACGGCGATATCGAGTGCTTTTGATCTTTCTTTTGAGTCAGCCATGATTACATTTATTTTTGAATTTATTTACTACAAAGTTAACAAGGCAGGGTGTCATATCGTGTCATCATCTTCTGCGAAAGAATATATGTTCGATATATGTAAGAAAAAAATTTATTTCTAAATTTTTTAAATCACAATTTTCAAACTTCAAATTCCAAACTTGATGCAGACTAAGCTGCTTTTAGAATTATTGAAGACATTATTTTCAATAATTGCGTTGCTTCATCCAACAAATTTGATCGTATTTTTTCAAGATGTTCATCATTACCGTTATCTACTAATTTTAGGCAGTAGCATGTTTCTTTAGCTTCTTTTCTGGAGATCTTCATTCTCATCTTGAAGTCTTTTTTACTCAATGCTTCATTAGCCTCAATATAATTAGCACCAATTGATCCTGAAGATCTGATCAACTGTTTTCCATCTTCGAAATTGGAAGTACATCGAGGAAGCTTTTTAACAAACACTCTCGTTGCTTTCACAAATTCGAGTGTTCTATCTTCAAGATTGTAATTTGCCATTAGTCTGAGATTTGTAGTTTGTCTTTTGTGATTTACCAAACCTTGGTTCTTAGTAAGACAGCCAGAAAAGAATTCCTTACAAAAAAAGTTTAAATCTGATTTATTCGACGAGTGCTTCTTAACTGATTTTGTTTATTTTAGTAGGGGTGAATGAGATTAGATAATAAAGCTAAATTTTTAAAATTGACTACATCATACCACTTATCTTTTGCTTGCACAGAATGTCGTAAGTCTTTTAAAAGGCAGGTTAATTTGATGGAAGAAGTTCCAAAAGAATCTTTATGTCCTGATTGTGGTAAACCGACAATTAATCTAGGACGTCATTTTAAGCCACCGAAAAAGAATGACAAGAAACAATGGGAAAAAGTTAAGTTTCTAATTGAGAATGGATTCAGGTTTCAAAAAATTCGAACTGGTCCAGATCATCACGAAACAATTCCTTATCCTGAGACATTAGAAGAAGCAAAGGAATTTGTAGTAAAATATAAAAAGTACGCTAAGTCTTAATTTTAACCTACTTCTCAAGCTCCTGCTTAGGATGGAGAGCTAGTTAAGCCCTGTAATTTGTTATTTGTTTGAAATTTGAAGCTTGTCTTTTGGGATTTCACACCTAAAGTGTGTCCACAATTTCATTCAAAGCAACCATCACATCTTCAATCTGAGTTGTAGTAGTATAAGGAGCCGGTCCAAATCTCAAAATCTGATCTCTGGCGTCGGTGAAAATATCACGAGCCAGTAATTCTGCTCTGATCTCTCTGGCTTTTGGTGAAGTAAGAGATAGGAAGCCTCCATTATGTTCAGTAATCGATTTTTCATGAGTAAGGCGAATTACAGATGGATCGAAGTCTTTATCGAGAAAATATTTCTTAAGTATTTCTACTTTTTGGACATATTGATCTCTCAGGATTTCTTTAGTAAGCCCTTGCTCTTCGAAAAACTCGACCACTTTAGCTGCTCGATATTGAGAGGAGGGATCGTACGTTCCACTTGCAAAGCGTTGATCGGAATGATCATAGTGAGTAGGGGAGTTGTCGCGTGGTTTTTCCAAAGTACTGAAAGAAGCGAACCAACCCGTTATTGCCGGACGCATATCACAATCTTTTGGGAATCTCAGGAAACAATTGGCTTCGCCCCATTGCAGATATTTGTAACCACCGATCAGAATAAAACAATCTTCCAGATCAGCCTCTCTGATTGATAACGGTGCGACATTGGTTCCATGATAGTCATCAATTAAAACAGGAACGCCGTGCTTTCTGGCTGCTTGTGCAATTTCTGTGAGATGGTGATTGATCAAACTGGATTCGAAATAAACTCGCGACAGCATTATTGCAGAAGTTCTATCGTCAATTTCTGATATAATACGTTCGGCAAAACTTTCATCCGGATCGGTTGCTACATAAGTTACTTCCAAACCTTCTTCTTCCAATCGGTGAAGCTGACGAAACAGTGAGTGAAACTCTCCATCGGTTGAAATGATCTTTGGTTTATTCTTCAGATCAAGTCCACTCATCCAGCTTACAAATAGAACATGAGTACTTTCTTCTCGGCAGTAAAACCCATCGGGATCGTCATAGAATCCGCGTAGATAATTTCTTAGGATCTCGGTCTTTTCAGCAGCTTTTTCCCACTTTTTGTCAACCAGTTCTGCTGTATCCATGAAATACTCTTTCTGTCCTTCCAGCGCTACATCCGGCCAGGCCTGATGAGAATGTCCAGTAAAGAGAAGTCGTTCAGAAACTCTGAAATGTGAGTAATGAGGGTTAAGTTGTTGCGCTAATTCGTCGATGTTTTTCATAAGAAGATGTTAGCCACTAAAACACAAAACCACAAAATTTTTTAAGTAAAACAGAACTCATTTTTTGAGTTCAAAAACTAATATAAAGATAGTCATTGCTGCAGGTGCAGAGTCTAATGAAAAAGATCAGATTAGAAATGGTTGGGCTACCTTTCTAGGTCTTGTTTTTCGTTCATTTTTTTGATCATATAAAGCCCGACAATAATAAGTAGCCCCAGAAATAAAAAAGTACCTGCAACATATAAAAATGGATGGGTTTTGGAAATATCCGTTGATCCGGTTACATAGGTGAATCCAAATATTACAGCTACGGCAACGAGAAACATGGAAATCATTGAAAGTATAGATGATTTTTGTTCTTCAGGATAGTCAGCTTCGTCTTCAGAAATTTCTATAAGAGCATAATTTTGTGATGTATAGCCCATAAAAATCAAAAAAAGTACTATCGGACTAGTAATAATAGAGAAGTCGAGCCAGGCAGGTAGATCAGGGAAAATAGAGTGAAGATAATAGGTTCCGAAATTCAAATAGACTACTAAAAGTGTAAAAAGAGCTACATTGTAAATCCAATATTGCTTTTTGAATTTGGTTAATCCCCATGAATTTTTTTGGTGTTTTAACAATGCATTGCATGCACGGCATTTAAAGAAGCCTTCAATACTTTTTCTGAAACTTACCCCGGTTGATGGTGCTATATTGATTAACCTCTTTGACCTTTGGCCACAATTCGGACATTTCATAATATGTAATTAGTTGAATTTATTTACAATAACCTAATCCCTATTTCAGGTGTTGAAAAAAAAGAACTAATTAAATCTAATATAATTCAGGAAAAATACAATTGAGCTAAAAAGAAGACCTGATTTCCCAAAGATCGGGGAATATAACCTGGTTTAATGTTCGCTGAAGGTAAGCAACACCTTCTGATCCGCCTGTTCCTTTTTTAGTACCGATTGTACGTTGTACCATTTTAACATGCCGGTATCTCCATTCCTGTAAACCTTCATCAAAATCTACCAATAGCTCACTTATCAAAGCTGCTTCCTGATGTTCGTTCATCATTTTGATCAGCTCTTTTTGGTTTTCTTCGGATGTATTGTAAACAAGTCCACGTTCATTTTCTCTGGGCGATGAAACGGAATACCCTTTTTTCTTCAGATATGCACAAAAGCTTTCCCAGATTGTAGGCTCTTCCATTTTCTGTTCCAGGATTTCGATGTGGTTCGGATCATCTTTATGAGCTTCTTTCATCAATGGAAATCTCAATCCACATAAAATCTCGATTTCACGAAATTGCAGCGACTGAAATCCACTCGATTCCCCTAAAAACTTTCTGAAGCTGTTGAATTCCAGTGGAGTCATGGTTTCCAGAATATCCACCTGAGAAACGAGTGTTTTCATGATGGTCAGGATTCGCCTCATCGTTTTGATGGAAGTCCATGTATTACCTGCTGAAAGTTGATTGTTCAGTTTTCCAAACTCATGAATGATCTGCTTGAACCACAATTCATAGGTTTGATGGATAATAATGAACAGTGTTTCATCATGTTCTTTAGGATCTGATTTGAGCTGCTGAAGTTCCAACAGTTCGTTTATTTTTAAATAATTGGTGTATGTAAGGCTCATCTTTTGGATTTTATTATGAGACAAAAGTAATGGTAAAAACTGTCATTTCGAACGAATGTGAGAAATCTAAGTATTCGCTTTGAGCAAAATTTCAGATTTCTCCTGCTGGTCGAAATGACAAAATATTCAAAACTATTTATCAACAGTAAGCTCACCCGCCATTGGAATTTGAAATTGTGTTTCAATGTATTCTTTTGAATCGGAATGGGCTAACAAAAACATCATTTTAGTTAAAGCTGCTTCTAATGTCATATCGCCTCCTGGAATGGCACCGGCTTTTAATGCGGCTCTACCGGCTGGATATTTTGTTAAATCAACGGCGTCGTAATCTGCTTGCGAAACAATGGCTACAATAACATCGTGATCACGACACTTTTCAAAGAATGGGATCATATTGTACTCTCCTTTCATGGGAAAATTACCGCTACCAAAGGTTCGGACAATGATCGCTTTCAGTTTTGTAAGATCTAAACAATCGAGAATATTCATGCTGAGTGAAGGATGGACGGTAAGAACAAATATCTCATTCGAAAAAGCAGCACTATTCTCAAAAGCTGGGATTAGTTTTTTAGGCTCAACATTTAATTCAATATTTAAACCGATTTCGGCTATTGGATCTAAATTGGGAGAACCAAACGCATCAAAATCACCTATACTCAATTTAGTTGCTCGATTTCCACGATAAACATGATCATTGAAACAAATACCGACTTCCTGCAATTCAGTAGTCGCCATTTCTACGGAATTTATAAGATTTCGGCGGGCATCACTTCGCACGCTACTCATTGGAACTTGACTACCTGTAAAGATCACAGGTTTTGAAAGATTCTGAAGTGAAAAAGATAATGCTGAAGCAGTGTAAGCCATTGTATCTGTTCCATGTAAAATTACAAAACCATCATATTTCTCATAATTAACATCAATACATTTTGCAAGGTTTACCCAGTGTTCTGCATTTAGATCAGAGCTATCTTCAAAAAAAAGCGGGTATGTAGTAATCTCAGCAAGTTCTTCTAATTCCGGAATTTGTTTGATGAGTAAATCTGACCAGGCTTCAGGGTCTAGTTCCACACCTTCTCCTTTTGCGCTCATCGCAATGGTTCCACCCGTTTGAATTAGAAGAATTTTTTTCATCTTGCTTATTTCCCGTAGCCGTTTAAATTAGCTATTCGCCGTACTCGTGCGAACGTTCTTAAAATTATTGCCAAATATAGCGTAAAAAAAGGAAGCGCTTAAAGTTTTCATCAAGAGAAAACAAAAAACCTTAGCAATCCAAGGAGTTCACTATGAAAGTATACGATCCTGCCAGAATTCGAAATGTTGTGTTGTTGGGCCATTCCGGCTCCGGTAAAACAACATTGGCTGAAACTATGTTGTTTGAAGCCGGAGCTATTAACAGAAGAGGAACCATAGAAGAAGGAAATACAGTCTCCGATTATCACGAATTGGAGAAAGAGAAAGAAAAATCCATTTATTCATCGTTTATGAATCTGGATTGGAGAGGGCACAAGATCAATCTGATCGACACACCGGGAACTTCAGATTATGTTGGTGAAGTAGTTGGTCCGTTAAGAGTTGCCGATACAGCCATTTTTACATTAAATGCTGAAAACGGAGTAGAAGTAGGAACGGATTCATTATGGAAATATGCCCGTAAATATGAAGTCTCATCGATTTTTGTAGTAAATAAACTGGATAACGAACGTTCTGATTTTTGGCAAACTGTTCAGGAAGCAAAAGAACATTTTGGAAGAGAAGTTACGGTAGTACAATTTCCGTACAGTGAAGGAAATGACTTTCACGCAATAGTGGATGTGCTTAGAATGACTATGTACGAATTTCCGGAAGGAGGCGGGAAACCCGATAAATTGCCTATCCCGGATTCACTGAAAGATAAGGCTGAGAAACTGCATCAGGAATTGATCGAGATCATCGCAGAAAATGACGAGTCCTTAATGGAAATTTACTTCGAACATGGGGAACTGGACGAAGAACAAATGGAAGAAGGATTACACCTTTCATTAGTAAAAGGACAGATCCATCCGTTGTTTTGTGTGTGTGCGGCAAGGAATATGGGAACAGGTCGTGTAATGGGTTTTCTGGATGACATCGCTCCGAATCCTTTGGAAGGAAATGCTCCCAAAAATCAGAATGGAGACGATTTTGATTTAGATCCCGATGGAAAGCCTGTTCTGTTTTTGTTTAAGACGTATTCGGAATCACATGTTGGGGATCTGATCTATTTTAAACAATACAGTGGTTCTTCGGTTGCTGGGATGGATCTGATGAATAACTCAACTTCTAATTCAGTAAGACTTGGAAGTCTCTATCTCACAGAAGGACACAAACGCATCAGTATAAATGAGATTAGAACCGGAGATATTGGTGCAGTTGTAAAGTTGAAGGATGGGGATGTAAACCACACTCTTTCAGAAAAAGGAAATAATGTAGTTCTGGAAGAAATTGAGTTTCCACCTACAACGATTCGAACGGCGGTAAAGCTGACCAATGAAGGAGATGAAGACAAACTTGGAAACGCACTTCATCAAATTCATAGGGAAGATCCTTCCATAAAAATTGAGCATAGCCAGGAATTACGTCAGATCATTATTCATGCACAGGGGGAAGAGCATCTGGGAGTAATTGAGCACCAACTCAGAAATCGTTTCAAATTGGATATTGAATTTATAACACCAAAAATTCCTTACAGGGAATCTATAACTTCACAAGTAAGATCGAAATATAAGCACAAAAAGCAATCCGGTGGAGCAGGGCAATATGCAGAAGTGGAATTGCTGATCGAACCTTATGAAGAAGGAATGCCTGATCCTCCCGATATGAAAGTAAGGAATACTGATGTACATGAGCTTCCGTGGGGAGGTAAACTAGTGTTCAATAATTGTATAGTTGGTGGTGTGATCGATAACCGGTTTATGCCTGCAATTTTGAAAGGAGTGATGGAAAAAATGCAAAACGGTCCAATGAGCGGATGCTGTGCCCGAGATATCAGAGTTTCTGTATTTGACGGTTCCATGCACTCTGTGGATTCTAACGAAGCTGCGTTTAAAACAGCTGCAAGAATGGCTTTCAGGGATGGGTTTTTGAAAGCCAATCCAAAACTTTTGGAGCCGATCTATGAAATTGAAGTGATCGTGCCTCAGAATTATATGGGGGAAGTGCTAAGTGATCTTGGAACACGACGAGGACAAGTTCAGGGAATGGAAGCTGAAGGAGCACTGCAAAAAATAAAAGCACACGTACCTTTGGAAGAACTAGACCACTATTCCACAAGCCTAAAGTCAATGACTCAAGGAAGTGCTACCTACAATCGAGCATTTTCCCATTATGCTCAGGTACCATTTGATGTTCAGGAACGAGTGATGAAAGAAAATGCAGAGTTGGAGGAGGTTTAATCAGGTTTCAGATCTTTGATGAAACAAACAATTCTGTTTTCTTCCAAAAAGCCGGACTTTTTATGGAAGCGAATACTTTGCTCGTTATCTATTTCAACGTCTGAGGCGAGTTGAGAACTTCCGTTTTCTTTAGCCCATTGCTCTGCTCGTTGGATCAACTTTGAAGCTATTCCAGTTTTTCGGTAGGATTCTTCTACGTAAATGCCTTCCAGATAAGCAATGGGATAGGAGGTTGCGCCTTCTACAAAATCATTACGAAGTGAGAGGTATGCAAAAGCAATGTATTCACCTTTTTCATTTACTAAAAAAGCTGTCTGATTCCCTTTCTCCAGAATCTGATTGCAGTACTCAAACTCAGTTTCAAAAGTGCACTCCGGCCACAACTCAACAAAGAGATGAGCGAGGGCTGCTACATTTTCGGAGGTTAATTCTTTGATCTGCATAAGAAGGTGCTACGTCATCCTGAACTTGTTTCAGGATCTTATGTTTTAGCTTTGACTATTAAACTTGTTTGTAAATATAATCGAAGCCCCACAAAGATTCCGAAACGAGTTCGGAATGACCCGTTTGGAACTCCGCAGTACCTAAAGGATTTGGTGGTTTAAAGCTTGATAGAATACAGTTACAAGAAGGAAGTTTACGCCCGTAAGATTCTACGAGTCTTTCATTATCCATCTGACGGATAACCCGTCTGATGGATTTTTAAGGTTTATCTCTTATTGTATCAGCTCCAAAGTCATTCCTGCGAAGGCAGGAATCTGGATTGTGATCGAGGATTTAATCTTTAAATAAATCCAGATCCCGGCATTCACCGTGAGATGACCATTTAATTAAACTGAAGAAATAAATTTCTAAAAATAAGTAGCAAAACCTATTTCAATACCGCTGGTTTTTGCAGGGGCATTTCCAAGAATATCTGTTTGCTCCTGATAGCGATAGTTTAGTCTGAATACGGTTTGATATGTAGGACGGAAGCTGATTCCAGGAACAACAGCCCAGATCTCATCTCCGATATTTCCACCTGTTTCATTAAAAGTGCCAACATTCCAGTCAACTGATTCGAGTCTAAGAGCCACATTGAAAACGGCATCATCAAAACCAAACATGGATTTATCAATTACAGGCTGAACAATATCCAGAAAGCCACCGCTTTGTTTTTCTCCGTATTGCTGAGTGAATGTATTCGGAACATCCACGAAAACCCAAGCCCATTCGCCAACTATGTAAGTTTCAGAAAACGGTAATTCTGTATTAAAATCTACAGCAAATACATCCAGTCTTCTCGGCTCATCAAGAATCAATCCATCATCTTCATAAGTGTTATAAATCCCGCCCATATATGACAATCCCAACTCACCGATATTTTGATTGCGTACTGCAATCTTTCCGGTAAACAAAGGTTCTCCATTACTGGATTCTTCAAAACGCTCCTTATTATTTTTTGATGCCGGTAAAAAAGTTCTGTTTTCAGTATTAGTGGTTATAGAATTATCAAAGCCGTTGGTTAGATAGGCTTCATAACCAAAAGCCCAATCCTGTTGGTACATTTTTCCATAAAGCCCAAAACCTACGTTGCTCCATGTTGCAGGTAGCATTTGTGTCATTGCAATAGGTCGATCTACAAATTCCCATTTTGGTCCGTCATGATTTTGATTAAATGCTCCAATCGGATTCACAACAACTCCGCCTCTTAAGTTCAGCAGAGGATGAAAGTTTACATCCATGACAGCAAATTCTATAGCGATCTCTTCACCACCTTCTTCAAACTCAAACTCACTCATGAACTTGATTCTGGAACTGATTGAAGAGGTGATAAACAGCGTTACTCTGGGAATCCGGAATGTATGTCCATCTGTGAGACCGTCTTCGCCGATGTATTTGTAGTCCGCTTCCAGATAACCACCAATGGAGACTGGAGAACTTGATGTAGCATATACACGATTACTCAAAGCATCCATATTCATTGCATTTTCCAGTGAATCTGATCGATCATCTTTCAAGAGAGACTGATCAACTTGAGCGATTAGTTGCTGTGACAGTAGCCCAATAAATAATGTGATAATTAACTTTTTCATCGTAGATCGATCTTTAAAATTTCTGATTCAATAAGGACAGGGAAGGTTCTGAGTTCCTCATCTGCGGGACCGCTTTGAACTGAACCGTTATTTGTGAATTCACTACCGTGAGCCGGACATTCCAGGCGATCTCCAAATACTCTGAGTTCCGTACCCTGATGAGTACATCGCATCAAAAGGGCAGTGTAGGTTTCGGAGTCATGACGGTAAACAGCAATGGGATAACTGAGTTTACTGTTTTCAACGACGAGATAGTCTCTGGATGCGGTGCCATCTTCTGTTGAGAAGGCGCTCAATGGGATTTCCATAAAATTACCATTGATATCTGCATTCAGATATTTAGTGCCTGCACATCCCTGAAGAAACAATGAAGTTGAGATCAATCCTGCGCAGCTTAAACCGCATACTTTTATAAATTCTTCTCTGTTCATTACAGCGACCTCAGGAATTTCAGAAGTGCTTGTTTGTCAGCATCACTTAACGCAACAAACTCATCTCTGCTTTGCTGCGCCTCACCGCCGTGTAGTTCAATAGCTTCCTGAATACTTTTAGCTCGTCCATCGTGCATCAGAAAGAATTCTCCACCTTGTGATTCCGGCGCTAAACCTAATCCCCAAAGTGGTGGAGTTCTCCATTCAAAAGTTTCTGCTGAACCTTCAGTAGCACCATCATCCAGTCCGGGACCCATATCATGAAGTAAGAGATCTGAGTATGGAAAAATGTTTTTATTGGAAAGAGCTTCAATATCAGATTGCGGTGTTGTGAATGAAGGAGTATGACATGAAGAACAGCTAATTGACATAAAAACTTCTTTACCACGTATTACTTCCGGATTGTTTTGGTCTCTCTGGATGGGAGCTTTTAATGTCCTCAAATAGAATACTACATCGCGGATGGTTTGATCACTAACTTCAGGGTCCGTTGATAATCCTGTATGAGGATCAATGGGGTTGAAAGTAGAAGTTACTCCCATGTCCTGATTATATGCACCTACTGTTTGATGAAGCAGATCAATAGCGGCTGCTTTTTTACCAAAACGACCAATGTATTGTCCTCCAACGGGTTGATGAAATGGTTTTGGAATAAAATAGGAAGGAGGATTGATATAATTTGGTACTCCGGAAATTCCATCTCCGTCTGAATCATTAGGATCGGCATTATCTAGAATTTGCTGATCGGTTAATGCTTCAAGAAAACCTAATCCGGTTACAGCCGGTGGTGTAAAATCCATAGAAGGAACACCGCTTGGAAGTGTTTCTGGCTTAAACCCGGGAATTGCTCTGTTCTGGAGTTGAGGCCCTCCGATACTGACATCAGGAGCGGTGTTTGGTTGTGTTTGCCCAAACCGAGTTAATGTGGTGAAGGGATGTCCTTTACCGTCTCCGGCATGACAGCTTCCACAAGAATTGGCTACAAAAACAGGACCAAGACCTGATTCGGGTGTAAAAACTTCGTCATTAAAAGCGATATCGCCCTTAAGAAATCTGGATTGTTCGGAGGTGGAAAGCCCTTCGGTTGGGCCATCAAGTAAGTCGCTTTCGGCAGGCGCTTCAGGAATCAAACTATCGCAAGAGTAGATAGCTGCAACCAAAAGTAACACTGCGCAAGCGGATTGTATTTTTCGGGTAGTCATGATGTTGGATTATTTTTATGTGAATATAAAAATATTTAGTCATGACTAAAAATTAAATAAACTCAGTATAAATTTATAATATTATGGTATAAGAAATTCTTGATTTTTGGCATTTGATATAGCCAATTGGTTTATTGTACGTATTCAGAGTGTATTCTTTTTTCTTAAGATTTATTACACTGAAAAGATGTTCATAAAAATAGTAGAACAGTGACAACAATATTCGGGGTTATACTTCTATTTCAATCAGTTTTTCAGCTATCCCAGCCAGAAATAGTACGATCTAATGGATTGAATTTTGAAAAGATCGCAACTGAAGAATATGCAGTAAGTTTATTTCAGGATTCCAGAAAACTTTTATGGATTGGCACTGTTTACGGAGTGAATGTATATGATGGATATTCACTTGAGTCGTTTACTTATAATTTAGCAGATAGTCTGGGCTTCAAAGGTACTTTTGTATCCGCTATAGCTGAGGATAAATTTGGCAGAATTTGGGTTACAGCTGATAAGGGTGGAATAAACATAATTGAGAATGGAGCGTCTTATTTATTAGATCCAAACAATTCGAATTGGGATTCAAGGGCAGAAAGAACTTTTTGGGTTGGCTCTGATGATGATTTTATGTGGGTGATATCAGAAAGTAAAATATCCCGAATTAAGGTTTCCAATAATCTATATGATCTGGAAGTAATTGAGATAGATAATACCTACACGAATCCTGAAAGACCTATTCATGCTGAAATTAACAATAAAGGTGAAATATATTTTTTAAGTGGTTCTTTGTACAAAATGTGGTATTCCAAAGAAGAAGGGATCAAAGTTCAAAATGTCTCTGATATAACAGATCAAAATGACATTCATATTACTGATACAAATGAAGTACTAATACCATCTAAAGATAAAATAATCATAGTTAAAGAAGATCAAGTAGTTTCACAGATTGTACCATTACTTAATGAAAATCAGCAGATCAGGCGAGTATACAAGGACTCAAAAGGGATCTATTGGTTGGGGTTAAATGATGGAATTTTAGAACTCGAGCTGAATAAAGAGTTTCAAATTCTTTCTCGGAAATTTTATGAAGCGTCAAATTCTGAAGCAATATTGGAAGACTCGTTTGGTAATATCTTTTTTGCTTCTGATCCCGGATCAATCCTTAAACTTAATTCAGGTTATGATCAATTCGAATATATTCAGTTACCGGATGGTGAGACTAAAAACTATGTGCATAAATTTATAGAAGATGATGACGGAAATTATTGGATAGCAGGGTCCGGATTACTGCTTAAATATGATACGGAGACCGGGAAGTTCTACCAAAATCAGCAAGGGTATAAAATTTTAAACACGTCAATATTCAACCTAATCAAAGATGATAAAGGATTTATTTGGGTAGGCAGTATAAATGGGCTGACAAGAATTGATCCTGCATCCATGGAGAAGATGCATTGGGATACACAAAATATATATGAATACGAAGAGCTTATTTCATTTAAGGGTGTTTATCAATTTAAAAAAGATAAGAATGGAGATATTTGGTTTATAGTAGGTTCACGGCTAGGTAAAATAGATACCGAAACGTTAGAACTTAGGCTTTTTGAAGAAATTGGCGGTGAAGTAAAGGACATCGATAAGTTTCTTATTGATGATAGTGGAGATAAAATATGGGTGTGGAAAAAAGAGCATCGGCTTGAATACTATGAAATAGAGGGTGAAGAACTGGGATGGAATAAAGAAGCCTATCTGGATCTCGATTTCAGAAGGGGGATCGGAAATATTATTGAGCTTGAAAATGGACAATTATGGATAGGGTATGAACAAGGTATTCTCGTATTTGATAAAGAAACTAAAATACTGACAGCTCATTTAGATGATCCTGAATTTGCACCAAAAATTCGCATTAATGAATTGGTAAAGGACAAGAATGGCTACGTTTGGATTGATAAAGGAGCACGGGGTTCGATTGCTATAGATCCGGACAACATGACTACCGTTTTTGAGCTTCCAAATTGGCTTTATAATCCAATGAATTCAGAATATGCCTCAGTTAAAACAATAAGTGAATCAGGCAGGGTTTTTACTGATGGTCATGGTGGTTTCTTTACTTTTTTCTCCGATCAATTAATGAATAACAGGTTTACACCATCGATTGTACTTAAGGAAGCTCGAGTAAATCAAAACCGAATAGATTCTATTTGGAATAGAAATATGGTTAACGGAATAACCATGAATTATAATGAAAATGATATTGAGTTTGATGTAACTGCAATACACTTTAATGATCCTTCAAGAAATGAATACTCTTATTATATGGAAGGTATTGATAATGATTGGTCAGAGAACACATTGCAACGATCGGTTATTTATTTAAGCCTTCCTCCGGGTGAGTATTCTTTCTTTGTTAAAGCATCAAATAATGATGGAGTTTGGTCGCAACCGGTTGAATTGGCTTCTTTTCGAATTTTAGCACCTTGGTGGGCAAATCCAATTGCGTATTTTATGTATATATGCGTTTTAGGTTTTATCGGATTCCGCTTTTATAAAAGTAAGTTAGTCAGAGATATGGCTGAATCAGAAGCTAAAAGATTGAAAGAGGTAGATGAATTTAAAACCAGGTTTTTTACGAATATTTCTCACGAATTTAGAACGCCTCTTACTGTAATAAATGGTTTGGCAGGAAGGCTGCCGGAAGCAAAAGGCATTGTAATAAAAAGAAATTCCCAAAAACTACTCGGTTTAATTAATCAAATTCTGGAGTTATCAAAACTTGAAAGCAGCAATGCAAAGTTAAAGCTGGTGCAATCAGACATTCTTAAATACTTGAGTTACTTGCTCCAATCTTATTATTCCTATGCCAAAGAGAATCATATTAGTATATATTTTGAATCTGATTACGATGAAATTATCATGGATTATGATCGGGATAAGCTTGATTTGATTTTCCAGAATTTGATATCTAATGCCATTAAATTTACTCCAAAGGGTGGGACTATAAATGTATTTGTAACCAGAGAATCAGGAAAGCTTAACATCAAATTAAGTGACACCGGCAGGGGAATAGAAGAGAAAGCCATATCTAAAATATTTGATCGTTTTTATCAAGCTGAAACAACGCATTCTAATCACCAAGGTTCAGGAATAGGGCTTTCGTTAACAAAAGAAATAGTGCATTTAATGGATGGCGAGATCAGCGTTGAAAGTATCTTGGATGTAGGAACCACATTTACAATCAATATCCCCATTACCAATAATGAAGAAAGAATTGTAATAAATGAAGAAGTAACAGATCAAAAGCTAAAGAATATCTCTTCAAATAGTGGAATAGAAAGCCGGGAAATAGCAAATACGGATAAAAATGTTGTTTTGTTGGTAGAAGACAACACCGATGTACGGGATTTTGTGTATTCGATCATCTCGGAGGAATTTGAAGTTATAACTGCTATTGATGGAAATGATGGACTTGAAAAAGCAAGAAAGTTCATTCCTGATATCATAGTTAGCGACGTAATGATGCCCGAAAAAGATGGTATCGAGTTAACCGATGAGCTTAAAAATGACAAAGCAACCAGCCATATTCCCATTATTCTGTTAACGGCAAAAGCTGATGTAGAATCCAGATTATTCGGTTTAAAATCCGGTGCTGATATTTACCTTTCAAAACCGTTTAATGAGTCGGAGCTGATGATTCATTTGCAAAATCTTCTTGCACAACGAGAACGCATTCGGGCTAGATACAATGAAGGTTTTGAGGTGGAAAAAATGGAAGATGAGTTCATTATAAAACTTCGGGCTTTGTTGCTGGATCATTTAAGTGATGAGCTGTTTGGTATAGAACACATCTGCAAAGAAATGGGAGTTAGTCGCACTCAGCTCCATAGAAAACTGAAGGCTTTAACTAATAAATCCACGTCCATTTTTATTCGTGATATTCGCTTAATTGAAGCTCAAAAATTGATCAAAAAAACCAATTACTCGATTTCTGAAATAGCATACAAAGTGGGTTTTGGTGATCCTAATTATTTTTCAAAACTCTATTCCGAAAAATTTAATTACAGCCCCTCTAAGGAAAGAGAAACAAGCTCATAGCTCAATTTGGAACAATATTCCTTGAGATTGAAACAATAGTAAAGGGAGATATACTCCGGAATTTTGATTTTGGTGATAACCCAAATCAAATATATCTGTCATGAAAACCTTTATCAGTTTATTATTCATTCTTACAATCACTTTTAATACCGCCAGTGCTCAAATCTATGATGCAGTAATAGATAACATTCAAGGAATATTGGATTCAAAGCTTAACCCTTATGGAATTGAAGGAGCAGGACTTACCGTAATTTTTCCGAGCGACACGGTGGTAACATTAACAAGTGGATATGCAAATGGAGTCAACGATGCTATCAGCACGAATAAAAATTGGCATTGGGCAAGCGGTACTAAGCCACTTACGGGTTTTGTGATTTTGCAAATGATAGAAGAGGGATTGATTAATATCGATGACTCGATAGGTGATTATTTAAATACACAAGAGATTCCAAACGTAGATAGCACCATTACCATAAAGCAGCTTTTACAGCATACCAGCGGACTCAAAGAAGTGTGGACGCCAAATGAAGGTGTATTGTGGAACGCAGTTTGGTCAGATCGTTCCAAAGTTTGGGATCCCAAAGATATTCTTAGTTATATGCCGGAACCATACCAGAGTAAGGGATTTCATAATTATTCGAGCAGCAATAGTTATATACTGAGTTTTATTATTGAAGAAGTTTCAGGTAAGAGCCTGGAAACAGTTTTTGAAGAACGCATATTTACACCATTAGAGATGGAAAGTTCATATCTGAGTTCAGGAAAGAATATTGATATGACTTCATTGAACGGAGTATGGTCAGGAAGTGAAAACAGAAGCACTTGGCCGCATACTTCTTATTTGAGTTCTCGTTCCGGAAATAGTGCTCATATTTCAACATCTGCAGATGCCGCTATATTCTACAGGAATTATTATACAGACAGCTTACTTACAAAAGAGACAATGGATGCACTCAAAGTACCGGCTAACGGCTCCTCAGAAGTGATTGCTCAGAATGTGGCATGTTTTTCTAAGATAACACAAACGCATGGCTACGAAACTACAATGTTTACTTTAATTACTACAAATGGTGAAACGGCAAGTTTATTTGGACATGGCGGAAATGGAGTTCACAATTCTTTTTCTTTTCACTGGGCTGAGAAAAATATCACCCTGGTATTGGCGATCAATGATTTTTCAGCAATAAATACATTTGGGGCTTTGGTATTTGATGTGTTATGCGGACTAGACGCCGTAGTTGAAGTTTCTAATGAAACAGAATCGCTTGAAATTGCAGACAAGTTTAAGTTGGATCAAAACTATCCAAACCCCTTTAACCCAAGCACCAATATTTCGTTTGTGCTTCCATCAGCTTCTGTTGTTCAATTAAATGTATACAATTTATTAGGACAGGAAGTAGCAAGTTTGGTTGATGGAAGACTGAATTCCGGGAATCACAGTGTGAATTTCGATGCCAGCAAATTATCAAGTGGAGTCTATATTTATCGATTAAGCTCGGGAGGAATCTCTTACAGTAGAAAAATGATTCTGGTCAAATAAAGACACGTTCTGGAAGAGTGAGAATTAGGAATAATTGAATTAGAAATAGAACCTCGTTTCATATTCCTAATTATCACTTATTGGCTCACAATACATTCTCATTCTCTTTTCCTCAATCCATTTTTGATCCTACGAATCTAAAAACGAACCTTGGAATTCTGTAGAGCAGAAAAAGAATAGAAATAAGCACTATGCCGCCAATGATCGGGATATTTGCGCCAAACATAAACATGGTTCCAATGGTGAAACCAAGAAGATACTCGCCGAAATAAAGAGGAATAAAAAGAGATAAAGCGAATAGGCTCAGCATCAAATAATCAAGACCGGTCGACTCAATCGAAAACAGATATGACACTACAATTCCAAATATTATTGCGCTTACTAAGCGATATAAAACATTCTTGTTGCGTTCCTTTTGTGAAGCATTATTTCTTTTTTCAATTCTAAGCAGAACAACCCAGGTAGCCAAAGGAAAAGTAAGTAGACCCCACCAGTTTGAGATTCCGGGCAGGCTGTCATCTTGCAATATAAAATGAGTAACGATCCCTCCGTGGAAATGTTCAAATAACAAATGAACAAATACCAATAATGCAGAGAATAGTGTAATGAATACTTTGTTTTTTTTGATGAGTTCTAATTCCACAGAAAGATAAGTTAATTGATAGACGCAAAGTAATACTGGGATTTAAATACTTTGTTGCAGTTTCATATTCCCAATTCACCAATTCCTCCAACTAACGTTTGAACTGGAATTGCTACCTACTTTTGTCTTGATACAAAAGTAGCAAAAGATCAAGCCGAAGTATTTAAGACGGGTTCACTGATCCTGCGCTGAATAATCCTAAAGGTCTTCGTTCGATCAGATGCAGTTCTAGATTTCTCACCAGAAAGGATTATTCCTGCTTCGCAGACGCATCCGGATCACGCTCTCTTATCCGTCTTAAATACTAAGGGCGGATTTTCCCAAACTATCATTACTAATTTGCTAACGAATTATTTGACATCGAAAGAGCTGACGCTTTCATTAAATAAATGGGCTATTCTAAATTGAAAAATTCTTAATTCTTCATTGAATCATTCCTAATTCACCTATTTTCATATTCCTAATTACTTACTGCCTCTCAATATATTTTCCATCTTTTTTCCTCTGGCAAGTTCATCTATCAGCTTGTCCAGATAGCGGCATTCCCGGGTGGTTTTATTGGTGATCTCTTCAACTCTGTAGCCACAAATCACTCCGGTGATAAGATGTGCGTTGGGATTTAATGTAGCGCCTTTAAAGAAATCCTCGAAGTTTACTTTAGAATCGATCAACTCCTGAATTTTCTGTTCATCATAACCGGTAAGCCACTCAATAACCTGATGAAGTTCTTCTTTAGTCTTTCCTTTCTTTTCTACTTTGGCTACATAATGTGGATACACTGAAGCAAAGGTCATCTGGGCTATACGTTCATCGTGATGGCTGGTATCTGTCTTTGCTGGCATAGGTTGATCCGGTTTTTATTCCGAGTTTAAAACTCAGGGAAGTTTATTTAAATAAGTCTTATAAAAAAGCAGTTCAACTAAATAATGAATCAGAAGAACAGAATAAATAAACAAGAAATCTCCTCAAACTACAACTTGGGCATCTCATTTTTGGAGTCATGTAGTTTCGATCAACGTTGTGCATATGGCTTGTGGCGGTTTTCGAAGCACTTTCCTGTCCCACGAAACTAAAGCTTGCTACGGAGCGAAAACCTTGCGGGTAGCCGTTCACCCGCCATAAGCTATATGCTTTGTTGGTAACAGTCTTTTTTATTCTTTTTCAAATTTATATTCTGGTTCAACTGGTGGATTCTTCTCCCTAAAAAATTCTATGATTTCCATTTCTTTCTGACCGTTTAATAATCCACCAATTATGAGTTTTTTCGGGTCTATAAAACTTCTTCCAATGAAAATTTTCGATGGCTTCATTTGGGGTAGCGATTCTCTATTGTGTTGAACCCAATTTTCTATTTCAATGATCAACTTTCCGTCCTTGGAATCCCGAAATTTCAAGTCATCTTTAATCTCTCGATATTCTTCAAGGCAATAGTCGTAGAGTCCATTTTTTAGAATCTTCTTATTGTTGTCAAGGAATTGCTTTAAATTTTTGAGCCTTTCTTTGTTATCAATATCAACGTTCAATATTTCAACTTTTTCTACTTCTATTTCAGTCTTGATTATATATTCAAGGACGGCTTCTGAAAGTCGCATTTTATTCATCTCAATGGTGAATTGAATTGTATTTGATTTCAGAATTTCGAATTTGTCCATGTTTAGTTTATTAAATTGTTGCCAACAAGAGAGTAAAGTGAACTTTATTCACTTTATCCCTATTTCATGTTTAAGTTTTATTCATTTTATTTTTTAATAAGTAAGAGTAAAATGAATAAACAAGATATACACAATTAAAACCAACTAAATCAATACTTAGCCGGAGTTCCCGCAGCCGGTAAGGAATTTTCTATAAATTCACGAATATCATCATTGGCATTTTTCAGGTCTTCGGCGCGTAAATACATCATGTGTCCACTGCGGTAGCCTTTAAATGAAAAACGATCTTTCATTTTGCCACTTGGGTCGATCTGCCACATAGTATATTTGGCATCAAAATATTTGGTGGCTCCATCATAATATCCACTCTGAACCATCGTGTGTAAAAATGGATTTTGTGCCATTGCCTGACGTAAATTCTCGCCGGTGTTGTTTCCGGTTCTGTCCCAAGGACCAACAGGACCGAACATATTGTATTTCAGATCAGTCTTGAAATTCAGATGATTCGCAAAGTAGTAATTGATGGCGGGAGTAAAGGAATGCAGCCAGGATGTAAGCTCAGAGTTAAAATCAGGGCTGCTTCCTGCATCAGTTCTGTCCAATCCTTTGTAGCGGGAATCCAATCTTCCTACGGTATGACCTTCATCACGAAGCAATTCTTTCCAGAAAAAGGAGGGAGGTACATCCAGATTATGTTGAAGGATCACTTTTTTAGAAATTCCTGAATAACGAGCCATCATTTCCGCTGCTTGTTCACGTTCTTCATCACTCACAAAACCACCTTTGGCAAGCACAGGCATTAATTCATTAACGGCATATTCTTCAGCAAGCGGTAAAATTTCCAACAGATCTTTGGATTGCAGATCACTTGGTAGTTTGTTGTGATACCAAGCCGCCGCTGTGAAGTAAGGAAGTCGGAGGGAAGCTCCGAGCGGTCCGTCTCTTCTGCGTTCAGAGGTATGAACCCCTAATTCCGTCGGAGACACTAAGATTACTCCGTTTATATACATCCATTGTCTGCTTTGGAGCGCTAAAGCCAAACCTGAAACTCTGGTAGTTCCGTAACTTTCGCCGATCAAATATTTTGGCGATCTCCAGCGATTTACTCTGGTCATAAACAGATTGATCCATTCTGCCAGATATGCGATATCCTGGTTAACTCCGAAGAATTGTTTTCTGTTTGCTTCTTCATCCAAAATTCTGGAATAGCCGGTATTTACAGGATTCACAAAAACTATATCAGCAACATCTAAAATAGAATGAGGATTGTCTTTTACTCCATAAGGCTGAATTGGAAATCCTTCATCATCGATACGCAATACTTTGGGTCCGGTATAAGCCAAATGCATCCAAACGGAAGCAGAACCCGGTCCGCCGTTGAACGAGATCATTAGTGGTCGGCGGCTATCGTCTTTGATATCGGTTCTTTTGTAGTAAGTATAATTCAGCGTAGCGATAGGCTCCATATCGTCATTAAAAACCGGCTGAAATCCTGTAGTTGCAGAGTATGGGATTTTCTGTCCATTGATCGTGACTTCATGCGTAGTTTCAACCGTTTTATCTGCATGATCGGGTAGCGAAAATTTTTGAGCAGTTACCGATGTTAGCAGAAGTACTAGGAATAGAGCCGTTGAGAAGAATCGTTTCATAATTTGATAGAGTTAGTTTTGATCAAAATACTATTGGAAAAGCAATAATGCAGAAAATCAATCAGAGCGATTACAAATTTTTAATTAAGCGGGATGGGTAAGTCTTTTTAGGTCTCGTGTATTTTTTTCCAAGTTTTCCTTTGCTTAAAGAATAGGGTCATCCTGAACTTGTTTCAGGATCTTAGTGGGATTTATTTCTAGTTGCTATATCCGGGACACCGATCAACGCTGTGTGAACTTCCATTACATCGATATACGGTCATTCCTGCGAAGGCAGGAATCCGGATCGTTATCACAAGCATAATCTCCTAAAACTATCCGGATCTCGGGCATACGCCCCGAGATGACTTTAACTTGCTTTGGTTATTGATGAAGAAACGGACCTCCCCGGTGCCGAAACAAATTCTTGGGTTCTGAGTAGTTTGCCCCTTCTTGGATGAGGATGGGAATTCCCGAGTAGATTCTAAATTTTATCAACGAGTCCTCCTTCTGTTGCAGGAGCTTGCCTTTAATCGCAGCGGGATAAATCCCTGGCTGGTGTATCTGATTAAATCTGTGGCTCCACCAACACTCCCAATCAAGTTTACCAGTGAGGACTTTAGTCCGACCGGCTTCTCTTCGTAGTTAAAATCCTCGTCCACAAAACCGCAGGGCTGAAGCCCTTGCTAGCTCATGTGATAATTCAAGAAAATAAACATAGCCTTTATTCATGGTAGTAAGACAGATTCAAGACCTATTCCTTACAAAGATCCTGAAACAAGTTCAGGATGACCTACTTAAATATCTAATTTGATAATTTAAACTAGGAGGACGTTTACGTCCGGAGAGTTAGTACATTTTTGAAAGAATACATCTAAGCGTGACACTTGAACCAGTACTTCAGGAAATATCAAAAAGACATTAATCATCTGAATTTAAATTTTTCATAAACTCCACAAACCTCTTTGGTAATTCAAAAGGTCGTTCTGCAGGAATAGGAGGAAGGGTAGGCTGTGGATCGATAGTTGGTTTTTCGGGACGAAGTTCCGGTGTCCAGATAAAACCTTCCAATCGTCGGCTATTCAATTCGGTATACTCGGGTAAAAACAATCCCTGATTTTGTCCCATTTTAGCTTCAACCATCTCACCGTTTTCGAAGATCAGAACTGTTTTGGGAGAAGTACTTTCAAATGCTCCGTCCGGTTCATTATTCTCGTTAGTGATATGATATAAAACTTCGCTGTTTGGATATATTTGGATTCTGGAAATGTTTCCATTTTTGAAATCTGCAATGAGTGTATCACCTTTGATCTGATTTAATCTTCCCGTCACTGTGTCTTCCTGAACGGCAAATGGTTTCGGATAGGAGGTCAAGCTTTGAACTTCGCTACTATCGAGTTGAACAAAGATATAAGGACCGGAGAGCTGAATATTTTTATTCCAGGCTTTGGGATCTCCTCTTAACCGGAAGAGTTCTGTATCAGAATTGTAAAGCAAAGTATCTGAAAGAGAAGAGAATTTTTCTGTCCATACATGTACTTCGGTAAAAGCATCTATAGTTGTGGTGGAATCTTTTTCATTGAGCTCAATTTCTTCAGCAAAAATGTGAGTGGTGTCAGATTTTAGCGAATCTTCTATTGAGCGACGAAGGTAGCCGTTGCCTCTAAGATATCGTCTTCCGGTAGAATCAGCTTCTAAATAATCTCCGGTAAGCAAAGCATTATTTGTGCTGTCAATAACCAGAAGATTATCAAACAAGCGAAGAAATTTGGATTTACGATTAATGAACAAACTATCGCCTTCTACATATTGAGCTGAATCTTCAAGTTGAACATTTCCACGAAATTCGGCACTGTCCTGATTTTGAAAATAGACTCCGGATTGAGCTTTCAAAATTCCATTCTCGTTGTCTTCTAATCTGATCTCATCCAAAAAACGACCAACTTTAGAGACAAAATTAAAGTCTACTTTATTTCCGAATAGCAGGGTGCTGTCCTGTTTAATAATTACCCGACCTCTGAGTTGGCTGAAATCGAGCACATTGTAATAGACCAAGGAATCGGTCCAGATAGTTTCGGTCGGGGTGGTGATCTGAATGTTTCCAAAGGCTCTGAACTCATCTTTTTCGAGGAATTGCCAGGCACTGTCGCATACAATTGTAAAACCACCGGTTCTTAATCTGGCTTCATATAATTTTCGGATGGGCTCTCCATCTACTGTAATGCTTTTCAGTGTTTTAACACTTTCTATCTGAACAGTGGTCTGGCCAAGAACAGCAGTAGTATTGATGCTAAGTAGCACTATCAAAAAAGGAAGGTATTTGATGGCTTTTTTCAATTGAACTGAGTTTTTCCTGTTACTTCAGTCAGAGTATAATTTGTAAGATCTGTATTCCCAACAAATCCTGTTGCTGCAATACTGTCTGTTTTTGTGATGATGAGAACTCTTCCAGGGGTTGTAACTTCGTCATCTTCTCTCAGCCATTTCAAATAATCGGAATATAGGAATCGTCCGTTTTGAGAATGAACGATCACATTTCCGAACAATTCGAATTGCGCATCTTTAGGTAAGTAAATGGCACTATCTGCAGAAACTTCGGTATCTAAGGAATCACTTTTAAAAATATCAATAGAAACAGGACCGCTAAGATAGGTTGTTTTTGTACGATCTTTAGTAATAGAAAGGGCGCGGCTACTTTTAAGATTAAGTTTCAAAGCTCCATTTTCTATGACATCCATGTTAAGATTCCTGGTTGTGGAACTGGTTATAAGAGAATCTCCCAAAGCTTCCTGGATGCGCTCGTTATCATATTCTGATAATTGAGTGCATTGAGCAATCATAAGAAAAATAAAAGCTAAAGCAATTATGTAGTTAAGTGGTCCCAAAATAACGATCTCCGGCGTCTCCCAAGCCGGGGATTATATAGGCTTGGTCATTAAGCTTTTCATCGATTGAGGCAGTAATAATTGGTACATCGGGATGATCGGTTTGCAGACGTTCGATCCCTTCAGGTGCAGCAATAAGTGCTACAAATCGAATGTTTTTTGCTCCGGATTCTTTCAGGAATTTTATAGCATGGCTGCCGCTGCCACCTGTGGCAAGCATAGGATCAACAACCAAAGTAAAAGCGTCTTCTATACCATTTGGAAGGTTGTGATAGTAGTTAACCGGCTCGTGAGTTTCTTCATCTCGATACACACCAATATGCCCTACTTTTGCCTCCGGAATAAAATTGATAATACCATCTACAAGACTTAGCCCTGCTCGGAGAATAGGTATTACCACAACATCGGTAGAAGGAAAGAAACCACTCGTTTTTTGAATAGGAGTTTCAACTTCAAATTCAGTTAAGGGTAATTCACTTAAAGCGTGGTAGGCTAATATATTTCCGATATTAGCCATTGCGCGCCTGAATGAAGCCGTTTTGGTAGTCTTATCCCGTAAAGCAGTTAAATAAATATCAATTACGGGATGGTCGACTTCCAATACATTATTCATAAAACTATTTACCTGTTTGGTCTTTCATTTTAGCGAAATAAGTTTTGCTTGCTACAGCTACCGTTCCAGAAAGCGCAAATAATGCAATGATATTCGGGAAGGTCATTAAACCGAGAGCGATATCTCCAATTGCCCAGACGGTTTCCAGTGCAAGTACAGCTCCAATAAAGTGCATGATCAGATACACGATTTTATAGTAAATAATGGATTTATCACCGGCTAGATATTGGATAGATCTGTCGCCATAATAACTCCAGCTAATTGCTGTGGAGATACCAAATAAGATCACACAAATAGTTACAATATATTTTCCACCGGCAAAGGGTAGACCTTTTTCGAAAGCAAGTGCTGTTAAAGGAGCTCCGTTTTCAATAATTGATGAGTGAAGCCCTGCAACTTCATTACCATCAATGCTTTTGGCTACGTATTTGTCGCCTTCTAAAGTAATTGAACCATTGAATAATTGAGTTCTGCCTTCATCCGTGTAAAATTCTCCTGTTGGATGATCATTTCTGATAACATCTCCATTAGTAGGAACTCCATCCACAATAATCAAGGTGTTTCCTTCTTCAATTTCATAAGTGTTTTCCAAGCTGGAAGCCAAGAACGGAACATCATGTTTTTGTTCCCACACACCGGTACTAACGATCACAAGACCGGTCATGGTACAAACTACGAGCGTATCAATGAAAGGCTCTAATAAAGCAACTACACCTTCACGAACAGGCTCTTTGGTTTTAGCAGCACCGTGAGCAATTGGAGCAGATCCCTGACCGGCTTCATTCGAGAATAAACCACGTTTAATACCCCAAACTAAAGTTGTTAAAAATACTCCTGATCCCACACCAAATATTCCTGCTTCCGGAGTAAATGCGTATGATAAAATAGTTTTAAACGCTGGAATTACTTCACTCGCATTCATTAGAAGAATAACCAAAGCTCCTAACACATAAATAATTGCCATTACGGGCATCAGGCTTGCGGTAACTTTACCAATTCTTTTGATACCACCAATAATTACAATACCTACAAGTGATGCAGTTACTAATCCTGTAACCCAACCAGGAACTAGGAAAGTACTTCTCATGGTATCAGCAACTGTGTTTGCTTGAACTGCATTTCCTGTAAGGAACGAACAAATAACTGCCATTGCTGCAAAAAAGATTGCCAACCATTTCCAGTTTTCTCCAAGACCTTTTTCAATGTAGTACATCGGTCCACCGGAAACTGATCCATCATCATTTACTACTCTGTATTTAACAGCTAAAGTACATTCTGTATATTTTATTGCCATACCGAAGAAAGCGGTAACCCACATCCAAAAAAGAGCGCCCGGTCCACCGTAATGGATGGCTATTGCAACACCGGCAATATTACCAATACCAACGGTTGCTGAGAGTGCAGTGGTTAATGCTTGAAAGTGATTTACGTCTCCAACGGCATCCGGGTGGTCGTACTTACCCATAACAGAAAGTATACCGTGACCAAATTTGCGAACCTGAACAAAACCGAGACGTAAAGTGATAAAAATCCCGAAACTAAGAAGAACGACAACCATGAAAGGGAAGTTGGAGGGAGTGCTCCAAACGAGGTCGTTTAAACTGTTTACAATACTTTCAAATAATTCCATGCAATCGTTTAATTTTTAATTAGTAGCTTTTTATGACCCATGAAAGTAAAAAAGATTTAGGAATAATTACGGATAACATTTTTTCTTTAACAAATTGGTTTAAAATTATAGTAGTTTTAAGTGAACGATTTGTAGTAAGCTTTGTTTTTTTAAACGATTGGCTTAATTATAAAAATAAATTTTATCAGGGATAAAAGTTATGACAAAAGCAGACATTGTAGATATTATATCATCATCAGTAGGTTTAACTAAAGTAGAAACAGAAGCTGTGGTCAATGGTTTTATGGAAACTGTGATCGACGCTATGAAGCGAGGAGAGCACATAGAATTGCGTGGTTTCGGTAGCTTTAAGGTAGTAAAGAGGGCGCAAAGAGTTGCTCGAAACCCCAAAACAAATGAAGAAGTTATAGTTCCGGAACAATATGTTCCAATGCTTAAAGTATCGAAAGACTTTAAAGAAGCTGTAAATGAAAGTATAACGGTTTAAAAAAATGATTTAGAAATACTTTGAAAAGTTCTTATTTTTAAAGCTGATCAATTCATAGAAATAAAAACGAGAAATTTTTTGGTGACCATTTATGCCAAGCGGTAAAAAAAGAAAGCGTTCAAAAATTGCTAAGCACAAACGCAAGAAGCGTCTGAGAAAAAACAGACACAAGAAGAAGAAATAAATTTCAGGCTCTGGTTATTAAATCAGAGCCTTTTTTTATGCTCTTTTGTTTTCATTCCATTTATGCTTGCAGCGTTTGCAATAATAGAATGGATTAGAGCTGAATAAAAACAAAGTAGTGATAAAGAACGTAAGCAAAGCCTTTATAAGAGTAACCGGCTTATTAGTTACTAACTCTGATTGACATCTGGGACAACGTATCTTTTCTATTTCTATACTTGGATCATTAATATGTTTTAGGAAATCTTCAATAATTAACACTGCTTCTTTAAGATCCCGATCTGCTACTGCCAATCTGTTACCACCTATAGCAATGGCTGATCCGAAATTAGAAGTGCTTGTATTGCTATCAAGAAGAAAAGCAGGAATACCGGAATCTTCCAGTAACGATTTTGCCGCATACGCATCATTCGGGTTATAGAAACTATGAACCACAACTAATTTTGGCTCACTCATTAAGCAGCTACTGCTTCAGATAAAATCTTGTCAGAAATATTAATGACCTTATTTGCTTTGAAAAGCAATTCTTGTAATCGACGGCTAACAAGTTTATTTACCTCAGATAGATCTTTAGGGGTATCTATTTTGTATTGAAAATAGGAGATCAAATTAATAGTGGATAAATACTTTCCATTTTGGTCCCCTTCAATTTCAACATGCCAACGTGTTATGATATCATCTTTTTCAAGTAACTTATTTACATCTTTGCTCACGGATTCCATCCATTGGCTTGCGCTTTCCACCCGGTAATTACCGTTTTTATCTGGCTTAATGGGCTGACATGTATCTTCATCGAAAAACCAAGACATTTCAACATCGATAGTTGGTGTAACATGGGTATTTTTTAGTTTGTCCATGCTTAAGAAAGGATGTGATTCAAGTCCATCCAATTTTTTAGCGAGCGAAGTTTCACGGAAGCTGTCCCAATCAAAATTAATGGAAAGCATTCGTATAAAAGAAGAAATGTTTGTAAGATTTATTTCTAATTCTAAACCTGTGGCATTTATTTTACTATTTTCCCAAGTCTTAAACATTTTTGTCGATATTCCTCTGTTTTCCAGATTGCTATCAACCGTTTTAATGATCGAATTAAAAATTGGGTATTCCATAAACCTCTTTAAAAATAAATATTAAACTTCCTGCTCTCTTTGAATTATTACGAATTAAAATATTTAAAGCAATTCATTAAATCCAAAATAGTTGGTAAAAAAATTATTTTGGCTAATACCAGATATAAAAATTTAATAGAATTTTTTATTGAAGGAGAAGACGAAGATCATCATAAACTGGTGTTTAGTACTAGTCCAGGTAATATGGCTTTGTTTCTGGATTATTTTTCTAATCCTAAAAAAAGAAATACAATTTCATTTTTTGAAGAGATATATGGCTTGCATATAAAAAATGTTGAATTAGCAGAAACGGATCGCATTTTTATAATAACTCTAGAAAATGAATATGAACTGGTTTTTAAAATATTCAGCAATAATGGAAACGTTTTACTTTTAAAAGAAGGCGATTTGATCAGTTCCTTTAAAGGAAGTGAGTTAGAGGAAATTGATGTTCCGGAAGAAAAAGAAATCGACCTTTTTAAAACGCTGAACCAACATGGTTCCGCCAAGCAGAAACTAACAACTTTAAATCCGTTAATCCCAAGAAACAATCTTCCTGAAATTATTGCAGAACACAAGGTTGATAACATGAGCGATGAGGAAATTAAAGCATTCATCCGAAAGCTAACGAAGGAAGTGGATACGAATCCTTCATGGAGGCTGTTGGAAAATGGGAACACAGCTCTTTTTAATGAACAAATTCTGCCTTTAAAAACCGAAAAACATTTCGAAACTGTTAACGATCTCGTTGCCTTCAGATATAAGAACTATTCACATAATCAGCGGCTTAGGCAACAAAAAGGAGAGTTAACAAAACAAATAAAAAGGCAATTAAAACGAATTTCTTCAGGGTTAAGAAACTTAGAAAAAGCTGATAAAGGACTTGAAAGAGCTGAGAAATACGAAAAATTTGGACACCTTTTGATGGCTAACGGACATTTAATGCCTAATGATCCGACAAAGATAATAGTTAATGATTTGTATAACGAAGGTGCTGAGATAGAAATACCTTTAGTTGAAAAACTGTCTGTAATTGAAAATGCTGAGAGATATTATTCAAAATCGAGAAACTCAATAAGATCTTATGAGGAAGCTTTAGAGCGAATTCCATCTTTGGAAAAAAAGAAGGTGCAATTGGAAGAGTTGAGAGATGAAATCGAAAAAATAAATAAACTATTTATTCTCAACGATTGGAAAAAAGAGAATTCGGAAATACTAAAAGAATTGGGTATCGGAGATCAGGAAGGTAAAGAGGAATCTCTTCCGTTTCATATTCTGGAGGTCGATACATACCCGGTGTGGATCGGTAAAAACGCCAAAAGTAACGACAAACTAGTTCAAATGGCGCATAAAGAAGATATTTGGTTACATGCCAGAAAGGTGTCTGGTTCTCATGCTCTAATCAGAATGGGAAACGATAAAGGTATGCCACCAAATAATGTAATCCTGGAAGTCGCTTCATATGCAGCTTTCAATTCCAAAGCGAAAGGCGCTGAAGTTGTACCTGTTATTGTTACTAAGAAAAAATATGTTAGAAAACCCAAAGGCGCTCCCGCAGGTGCCGTTCTGGTTGATAAAGAAGAAGTGGAGTTTGTAACACCTAAAAAACCAAATTAATGAATGATTACAGGCTAAGGGAATTTAAAGGTAGTTTCTTTATAACAGGTTTTATGGGGACAGGAAAAAGCGCAATTGGATCTAGAATTGCTAAAGCACTAGAGTTGCCATTTCAGGACTTGGATAAATTCCTGGAAAAAAAAGAAGGCAAATCCATCCCGGAAATTTTCAATGAGAGCGGGGAACCATATTTTCGCGAGAAAGAATGGGAATATCTTTTGGAGCTTACAAAGTCTTTTAAAGGTGTAGTTGCATTGGGAGGGGGAGCTTTACAAAATCAGCACATTGTAGATCATTTAAAAATTCACGGTTTATTGATCTTTTTGGATACACCATTAGAAATTATACTGAAAAGGGTTCTCAAGAATCCAAAAAGACCAATTGTTAGGAATAAAAAAGGAGAAATTAAAAATAAGGAATCACTTAAAAGAGAGTTAGAAACCTTATATTCAAACAGAAAAGGTTTCTACAATCAGGCTGAAGTTAAACTTACTACTACAGGAACGGAAGACAAGGACGAGGTGGTAAAAAGACTTCTCAACAAAATTAAGAATCATGTTTAACAGTATTCAACTGAATACATCTTATACGAGCCAGCATCACGTACATGTTGGATATGAAATTGGGAATAAGATAGCAGAATATCTATCAGCTACTTTTACATTAAAGAAAGCAGTTTTTATTGTAGATGAAAATGTTCACAGACTATATAAAGATACTTTTATAAAAGATATATCCGGACTTTTTGATGAGCCCGTTTTTTGCTTAGTGCCGGAAGGTGAGCAAAGTAAAAGCTTGGCTCTTTTTTCGGAAATTATAGCCAAAACATTAGAAGCCAAAGTAGAACGAATTACACCTGTGATTGTAATTGGTGGTGGCGTTACCGGCGATTTGGGTGGTTATGTAGCAGCATCTGCATTAAGAGGAATGCCTCTTATACATATACCAACCAGTTTACTTGCAATGGTTGACAGTTCTGTAGGTGGAAAAACAGGTGTTAATCATTCTGTAGGAAAAAATCTGATAGGATCATTCTATGAACCAAAAGCAGTATTTACAGATATTAAATTCTTGGAAACTCTTCCTCAAAAAGAGATCATTAATGGCTTAGGTGAGGTGATAAAATATGGAATGATAAAAGATGAGAATATTCTTACCACTCTTAAATCTCTGCCACTTTTTGAGCCGTTTTCATATTCAAAAGAATGGGAACAATTAATTGGTACATGCGCTAGAATAAAGTCTGATATTGTAACCAAAGATTTCAAAGAATCAGGGTTAAGAGAAATACTTAACTTTGGCCACACATTTGCTCATGTTATTGAAAGAGTTCGTGGATATGAAAACTCATCTCACGGCGAAGCTGTTTACATGGGGATGTGGGGAGCAGTCAAACTTTCAAATTTATTAGGTTTTAATATAGATATAGCCAATTTGTCTGCGTTCAGGACGTTATATGATTCATCTTTCCATCCACAAGAATCGTTAGAAGAATTAACAAACTTAATGCTGCACGACAAAAAAGTAAAAGACGGTTCAATAAGAGTAATTATACTCGAAGAGTTAGGAAAGGCCCGAGCAACAGGAATAACAGATTTATCCTTAATAAGGGAGTCTTGGAACTATATAATTCAGGAATTTGAGTAAATGCCCGTAGTTAGATGGCTACATAGAGTTTGGAATACATTCTGGTCAATAGTAGTTGGAGTAATTTTAACTGCAGTGATCGGTATTGGAATTATATTTGGTCTTATACAATTGGAGCCAGCAAAGACCTATATCGCCACCAGAATTGAAACAAACTTTAGTGAGAAGTACAATGGAGTTTTTACCATTGGAGAATTAGATGGTTTAATACCGTTTAGGATTGAACTCAAAGATGTAAATTTATATCCGGATTCCTCAAGTATAATTTCTGTATTCAATAGTGACAGCATTGCCGCAAATTTGGATGTTCCAGCACTATTTCAACAACGATTTGTAGTTACAGGGTTAAATATCAAATCTCCAAAAATTATCATTGACCCCGAATCAAATACTTCGCTACTGTATGCTTTAAAGAAAAAACAAGTTTCAACGGTGGCTGACACTTCTGACACAAAAAAGCCTTTCTTTGAAATTCTGGCGCCAAATGTTAGTATAACGGAGGGTGAGATATTAATTCGAAATGCATACCAACCAAGTAAATTTACTTCAAACTCAGATAGTTTAGTTATCAAAGAACTAGATCTGGCTATGTTCTTTGAATATAAACAAGACGAGCGTTTTCTTGATATAGAACGCCTTTCTTTTGTAGCAGATGAAATTGAACTTGGTCGTAGCCAAATATTTGGTCAAATATACAGCGACGATAGATTCCTTGAATTCAACTCTTTTAATTTTATAAATAAAGATTCTTATGTGAATTTTACTGGGAGAGTTGATGGTATTAATATATTTGAATTAGACTTTGCACAACAACTTCGGGATGCACAATATAATTTGGCCATTGATGAGTTCTCGTTGTCAGAAGAACGAATCGAGAAGGTGTTTCCTGAGCTTCCTAGGTTTAAATATCCACTATTTTTAGAAGCTGACTTTTCTGGAGGTATAAAGGAAGTTGATGTTAATTCAGTGAGTTTAAACTACGGGAGTTCGTCTATCAATACTTCCGGTAAGTTGTACAATTTCGATAAAAATAATCCTTTCCAATACGATCTTCAATTTACGGATGTAAGGCTTGATACCTCTGATGTGAAATACTTTTTTCCAAATGTTAATGAATATCAATTATCAGCTATTGCAAACACAAAGCTGTCAGCCGGTGTATTGGGTAACTCAGAAGAAACTGAGGGTTTTTTTGCTAGTGAAGGATCAAGAGGAAAATTTGAACTGACGGGCGAAATTGGATTTGCAGCTCAAAAAAATCTTAACGTCAGGTATAGAACAGATTCCTTGAATATTGGAAATTTGATAGGCAATTTTATTCAAACTACAAATATTTCATCTGAAGGTGAGTTCCAAACTTCTGATTATAATGATTTCACGAGCTTTGATAGATTTACTTTTTCATCAAATGATTTAGGAATAAACGATTCTACGTTTTCTAAAGTAGAGTTTGTTGCCAGTGGTAGCAATAATATTATTTATCCAAATTTTTTGATAGAAGCTCAAAATGGAATACTAGAGGGAGAAGGGGTATTAGACTTTTCAAAACCCCAAACTTCGATTCTATTGGAAGGAAATGGAGAAAACCTAAGCCTACAATATTTTTTCCAGTCTTCCTTACTTGCTGATGTTCTCATGGACATAGAATATAAGGCTGAGTTTGTTGGGGAATCAGTAAATGATGCAACCGGAGTTTTGAATATCAACATCCCTTTTGCTACGGCTAACGAGGATACTTTAAAACCTCAGCTCATATATGCGGATGTGGCTAATCTATCACCTACTAATCGTTCTATTAGAGTAACAACAACAGCCGCTGATATTAGCTTGGAAGGTAATTACACTATTTCAAGTTTATTACCACTAACGAACTACTGGATTTCATTTTTTAAAGAAAGATTAGAGAACGAGTTTTTTACTGAATCGTTTTCCAAGAGAGAAATAAAAACGGATCAAAAGCTAGGTAATCAGGATTTTAATATTACGGCTCAACTAAAAGACGTAAATCTGATAAAGAAGTATCTCCCCAATTTCCCTGAAATGATCGCATCAACCAGAATTACTTCTAACATTACAGCTGATACCACCAGGTTATTATTTAATGCTGATATTTTTGATCCCAATTTTGAGATTGGAGAGTTTAAAGCAGACTCCATCAGAACTCAATTAACAGGCAGCTTCCGTCATAATCAGACACTGAAAGAGTTTTCCAATTTCCTGATAAGCGCAGAAATAGCAAATTTTGAAACTCCTTATTTTATCACACGGGGTTTTGATTTTGATTTTGATATGACAAGAGACTCAATTCATATCAAAAACCAAATTGATGTTATTGGAGAAGAATCTAATCTGCTCTTAGAAAGCACAACGTTGCTTACAGATTCGTCAATTATTTCAAAAATAAATGACTTTCAACTTGGGTCCGATGTCTACTCTTGGGAAAATAAAGACACGCCAATATTAACGTACAAAAATACCGAAAAATTAGTTTTTGAGGACTTTACATTCCAAAATCGTGAAGAGTTATTCAATATAGAAGGAGCGTTTAGTGAGGAACCTTCCGATTCTGTAAATTATCTGTTCAGAGGTGTAAAATTAGATCGAATCTCAAATCTGATAAATGGTAAAGTTGATTTTGGAGGAAATCTTAATGGTGTTTTTGTTACCAGAACTCTAACCAGATTACCCACAATAGAGGGAACAATTAATCTGAATGCATTTTCATTGAACAACCAAACCGTTGGGGATTTTGAAATATCAAGTGTGTTCAATAAAGAGTTGAACAGGTTTGATACCAATATAAACGTATCAACAGATTCTACTATTTATCCGTCTTATTTTGAAAGAAATGATAGAGAAGGGCAAAATTTAGAATTTTCAGGCTACGTTTTAGCTCCAGTTGATGGGGAATTTCCAAAGGTTGACTCGCTGTTTCATTTCGACCTAGATTTTAATACAGTGGATCTCTGGATAGTTCCATTTTTAATACCAAAAGTATTTACAGAAATGGCGGGAGTAGCATCAGGAAATGGAGAAATATGGGGTAATCTCGAAACCTATGATTTTAAAGTAGACTATAATATAGGTCCTAATGATGCTGTGTATATGAAACCCAGATTTTTAGATACTTATTATTACGGGCAAGGTCCTATTACTTTTACCAGAGCTGAAGGTCTTGTTTTTAAGGATATCTTTTTAATTGACCCATCAGGAGGTTTAGCCGTTTTAGACGGGTGGTATAATTTTAATGATTTCCAGCCTGTTCACAGCATGGACATTAATATTGATACAGATGAATTCCAGTTTTTAAATAATAATTTTGATCCAACTGTGCCCTTTTTTGGTAAAGCATACGGAACCGGAGTTGTCAATATTTCAGGAACAAATGTTAATCCTGTTTTAACAACCCGTGAGCCTATGTTAATATCAGATTTCTCGCAAATAGAATTGCCACTTCTGGAAGAAACTGATTTTGACGAAGGCAATAAGTTTATTCGTTTTGTTGATAGTTTTGAAACGTATGGTTCTGATTCATCCTCATTTAATGGCTCTTCTGCGAATTTTAATGAACAAGATGACCTTTCAGAACTAACTTTCGCCGAAAGATTCACTTTAGATCTTCAGTTCATCGCAAATAATCCGATGACAGTAAGACTCATTTTTGATCAGATTACAGGAGATGTAATTACAGCAAACGGGACTGGGCGATTAAGAATTCGATTGGAAGATGAAGACCTTAGCATTTTTGGGAGGTTTGACGTTAATGATGGAAACTATCAATTGGTAAGTGGGGACATATTTACAAGAAGGTTCAATTTGGAACCGGGAGGAAGTATCGTTTGGGAAGGAGAGCCTGACAATGCTCGATTAAATATCAATGCAGTATATTCTGCAAGACCAAATATAAGAACACTAACAACTTCAAGATCAGATCTGGATTTAACTGATCCAAGTAATATCCAAAGAACACCGGTAGATCTGGTGCTGAATATCAGTGGGTCGATCTCCAGTATTGAAAATAATTTTTACTTTAGGTTGCCTAACACTTTTGAATCAAGGCAGAACTCAACTTTGTCGACACAAATTGCATCATTGAATCGTAATGAGGACGAAAAATTGCTTCAAGCAACCAGCTTTCTATTAATGGGTGATTTTATACCAGCAACATCTGTTAACGGGGCGTCGTCACTTACAGAGAACTTTACAGGAAGTGGCGCTGTTTTAAATCCATTGATATCAAACCAATTAATAAGCCCTTTGCTTTCCAATCAAATTAACTCGTTATTAAGTAGTGATATAAGTAGTTTTGATGTAGATTTTAACTTAAACACCTATAATCAAGTAGATTTGGGGCTCGCACTTAGGCTTTATAACGATAGAATAATTATTCGAAGAGACGGTCAACTTACAGGAGCACAATCAAATATTGGAGATTTAGGAGCTACATATAAAATTAACCGAACATTTTCAGTTACAGCTTTTCACAGGCAGGATCCCACATTCAGTAATTTGTCAAATGGGCAAGAAACGCAACAGGGGCAAGATATAAATGGAGTTGGGGTTGAAGCAGAAGTAAGCTTTAATACTTGGCAGGATTTCTTCAAAAAAATAGGAAGTCCCTTTAGAAAGTTATTCGGCAAAAAAGAAGAAGAAAAAGATGGGAATGAAAATCCCAGTTAACAAAAGGAATTAATGAGTAGAAACTCACGAGAAAGTAGTTTAGAACAAATAATAATCGATCTTGTAAAAAGCAGTCCGAATAATTCATTACAACGAGATGTAATCGCAAATGCTTTAGCAATTAATAGTAAGAAGGAATACCGGAAACTCGATAAGGCTATAGGCAGGCTCGATAAGAGAGGCATTTTGAGTAAAAACGGCTCTCAGATTCAACTCAGAACCTCACATAGTAAACTAAAAAAGGAAAACTCTAATTTAGTTGAAGGGTATATACAACTAACACCCAGAGGAACAGGTTATGTAATAGTAGAGGGGATGGAAGATGATATAATGATTCCTTCTAATGACACTGGACTATCACTGCCAAATGATATAGTGTCGGTTAAAATAACTGGTAAAAAAGGTAGTGGCCAACCAAAAGGTAAAATTGTAGAAATTCTGAAAAGAGGGAAAGAATTTTATGTAGGTACGTTCAAGAGAACTGGTGATAGAACATATATAATAGAACCAGATCAGAAATCTGCTCACATCAATTTTTTTGTACTAAAGGATAATATTAATGGAGCTCATAATAATGATAAAGTTCTGTTTAATCTTAAAAATTGGACGCACCCAAAAGCACTACCTGAAGCAGAAGTAATTTCAATTTTGGGGAAATCTGGTACCAACGACGCAAATATTTTATCAATCTTAGCAGAAAATGAACTTAAAGCCGACTTTGATGATGAAGTTGAAAAGTTCGCTGATCGAATACCTGTTGATATTCCGGAGGAAGAATTTAAGCGTCGTAGAGATATGCGTGACGAGTTCGTATTTACTATTGATCCCGCCGATGCCAAAGATTTTGATGACGCATTAAGTATCAAAGTATTAGATAATGGAAATTATTATCTGGGTGTACATATTGCAGATGTAAGTCATTATGTAACCTCTGATACAATTCTTGATAAGGAAGCTTACAGCAGAGGAACCAGTGTTTATTTGGTTGACAGAGTAATTCCAATGCTGCCTGAGAAATTAAGTAATGGGGTGTGTAGCCTTAGGCCTAATGAAGACAAGTTGACTTATAGTTGTTTCATGGAAATTGATACATCAGGAAACCTGATAAACTATTCAGTTGAAGAAACGGCAATACATTCTAAGTGCCGTTTTAGCTATGAAGAAGCTCAGGAAGTTCTTGATGGCGCGAGCCATAAACATAAGAAAGAACTTAAAACGGCCGAGAAACTTGCTAAAACATTACATGAAAAAAGATTTAAAGAAGGTGCTATAGATTTTGATAATCCGGAACCTAAATTCGTTTTGGATGCTAAAGGAGTGCCGATCGATGTAATAATCAAAAAAAGAATTTTTGCTCATAGATTGATCGAAGAGTGTATGTTAATGGCAAACAAGACTGTTGCGCTACATGTTGAGAACCTCAGAAAAGAATCTGGGAAGAAAAAATCCAAAAACCTGTTCCCGTTTTTCTATAGAATACATGATAAGCCGGATCAGGAAAAACTTGCAGGTGTAGCGGAACAAGTTGCACCTTTTAATATCAAGTTTGAAGTGTCGGAGAACATGTCTCCAAAAAAGATAAATAACCTCCTTCAAAAGGTAAAAAATACACCGGTGGAATCTATTGTAAATGGCCTGATGTTACGCTCGATGGCTAAAGCTGAATACTCTCCTGCAAATATCGGTCACTTTGGTTTGGGTTTTCCACATTACGCACACTTTACAAGCCCTATTCGCCGTTACCCCGATGTGATTGTTCATAGGCTATTGAAAAAGTATTCTTCGGGAACAACAGGTATTAGCTTTGAAGCTCTCACAAAACATGGCGAACACTGCAGCACCAGAGAAAGAGTAGCAGTTGATGCCGAAAGAGATTCAATTAAATTGAAGCAAGTGGAATTTTTAAGTACGAAAATAGGGGAAAATTTTAACGGTACGATTACCGGAGTAACAGAAAGAGGTATTTTCGTAAATTTGGATGATATCCATTGTGAAGGAATGGTTAGAGTTTCAGACTTAAAGGGTGATTATTACGTATTCAACCAAAAAACACATGCTCTAATTGGGCGGTCTTCAGGAAGGTCGTACAAACTTGGAGATGCCATAAAAGTGAAGGTTGAAAGTACTAATACCCAAAAAAGGCAAATTGATTTTTCACTGGCAAAATAACTGGTACTGATATGAAGGCACGAATATTATTAACCGTATTAGCAAGTATTCTGGCTACAAGCCTGACTTATTCTCAATATTTTTCTTATGGAAAAAACAGAGTTCAATACGAGAATTTTGAATGGCGTTACTTACAATCAAAGCATTTTGATATATATTATTACGGTGCAAAGAATTACAAATTAGCTGAATTTGCTTCCATGAGCGTTGAAAGTGCTTATAAACAATTGAAAGATGATTTTGATCACGAACTTTCTGATAGAATCTCAGTTATAATTTATGATTCTCATAACGATTTCTCCCAAACAAATATAGTAACGCTACCTACTAGTGCCGAAGGAATTGGGGGAGTAACAGATAAGTTTAAAAACAGAATGACCATCCCTTTTGATGGGAAGTATGATGATTTTAGAAGAACAATTCATCACGAATTGGTTCATGCTGTATTCAATGATATGTTTTACGGAGGTTCTTTAAATTCAATCATACAAAACAATATCCAGCTTGTGTTTCCACTCTGGTTTGAAGAAGGACTTGCAGAGTATACCGCTCTTGGTTGGGACACTAACACAGATATGTTTATTAGGGACGCAATAATTAATAACTATTTATCTCCAATCCAATTTTTGAATGGATACTATTCTTACAGAGGGGGGCAGTCTGTTTGGAATTATATTGTTGAGGAATATGGTAGAGAAAAGATTTCAGAAATTCTTCAAAGCATTAAAACCAGTAGAAGTATTGAATATGGTTTTAGAACATCTATAGGATTAAGTGTTCAGGAGTTGTCTGATGTGTGGATGGAAGCGTTAAAGAAGCGTTATTATCCTGAGGTTGCAGAGAGACAACGAGCTGATGCCATTGCAACATTATTAACAAAACGTGGAGATTTTGGTACGTATAACACTAGTGGCGCAATCTCTCCTCAGGGAGATAAAATTGCATTCATCACCAATAGCAGAGGCTACTTTGATGTTGTGGTTATAAGTTCAATTGATGGAAGAAAACTAAAAACTTTAATTCGGGGAGAAGATAATCCGGATTTTGAAGAGCTTAACATATTAAATCCTAACCTAACCTGGTCTCCTGACGGTGCGAAAGTAGCTTTATCTACTAAAACTAAAGGGCGTGATGATATTGCTATAATCGATTATAACACCAAAAAAATTGAGAAGATCAAATTCCCGAGTATTGATGCAATCGGATCGGTCTCATGGTCACCTGATGGTTCAAAAATTGCTTTTGATGGGAACATAGGTCCTTTTCAGGACATATTTGTATACGACATTCTATCCAAACAACTCACCAATATAACTAAAGATATTTTTTCAGATAGTGAGCCTGCATGGTCAGCAGATTCCAGATCTGTATTCTTTGTCTCGGATAGAGGAGAAAGTCTGCGACTAGGAGAAACAACTACAAGTTATAGTTTGTTTAAAGAAAACGGAATCTATCAAACAGACATATACCAAGTGACAATTGGTAATTCTTTAGCAACTCAAATTACTAACACCCCACTTTGGAATGAGTTTCAACCGGTTACAACACAAACAGGAAAACTAGTATTTATTTCAGATGAAAATGGGATTCAGAATCTTAAAGAACTTAATTTGAGAACAAGAACTACAATCCCTTTATCGGATCTGCAAAGTGGAATATCTCAGATTTCAATTAGCGCTGATGGAAGTAAATTAGTATTTAATTCAATCAATGATGGATATTTAGATCTGTTTTTAATTAAATCTCCATTAAACAGGCAAATTGAAAAACCTGTTACAAATAATTATTGGGCGAATAGAAGAGCTAGTGAAACTCAAACTCAAAGAGTTCCTGCCACCAAGTATGCTCAAGAACTATTTGAAGAAGGTGTTATATCAATTACTCAGGTAGAAGTAAAAGAAAAAGCAGCAAAAGATTCATTGGCATCTGAGAATGAAGAAACTAATTCAACCATTGACTTCAGGAATTATGTTTTTGCAGATGATGTAATTCAGGATTCGACTATTTATTTAAAAGATATTGAAGCATTTACAATAGAAGATAATTTGACAGAAGACGGGCGATATGTTCCAAATGAGTATAGACTTAAGTTCGGTGTTGATATCGCATACAACCCTTCATTTTACGCCTCTACATACGGGTCATACGCACTTACGCAATTCATTATCAGTGATCTGTTAGGTGACCATCAGATCGCCTTAGGAACTAATTTCGTATTTGATCTAAGGGAAAGCGATTATACAATACAGTATGGTAATTTCAAGAACAGAACTAATTATTTTGCAAATTACTTTCATACTTCAAGAAGATATCAAAATTTTTTCGGAGAGCTTATACGTTATAGAACCTATGGGTTAGGAGGAACCATTCAATATCCTTTTGATAAATTCAGAAGAGTAGATTTTAACCTAACTCTTTTGAACGTAGAACTAGATTATAACTCTTCAGTTTTCGGAACGGGAACCAATAGTACATCCAGAAGAGAAACTAGCCGCTTTTTATACCCAGAGGTAGTATTTACGGATGATAAAACGAAGCCTGGATTTATTACACCTTCAGGTGGATATCGTTACTCCATTGGGTTAAGTGGAAGCCCGGCTATAGGTAAAACTGCTCCAGAATTTGCTTCAGTTTTGGGAGACTTTAGAAAGTATTTTGATCTTGGATCCAGATATTCCATTGCATTAAGATATTCAGGTGCAGTTTCTATAGGTAAAGATTCTCAAAACTATTTTCTTGGGGGTAAACTTGGTTGGATAAATCAGCAGTATTCTGAAAATGGATTTTCAATTGACAGATTAACGGATAATTTCTTTACCGTACCTGCTCTTCCATTACGAGGGTTTAAATACAATTCTATTAATGGTAATAACTTTGGTCTTATTAATGCAGAATTTAGATTTCCGATTTTCGCTGCGATTATACCCGGAGCGTTACCCATTCTACCGCTTTACAACTTAACTGGAGTTGCTTTTTTAGATGCAGGTACTGCGTGGGGTCAAAGAATAGATTATTTCCTACTAACTGAGAAAGATCCGAATTCAGAATTAGCTTTTAATGGTAAAGAACTTGATTTCTCTGTAGCACGAGAAAGAATAGGATATGTTCAAGTTCAGGATGGTTCGTTTTCTGAGCACACATATCTGGATGGAGATATTCTGATTGGAGGTGGGTTTGGGATTAGATCTATTTTCTTGGGGTTACCATTTGGCTACGATGTTGGTTGGCACCATGATGGTAAAGGATTCAATGGAAAGGCAGTTCATTACTTTTCAATAGGAATAGATTTCTAAATTTATTTTCGGGAGTTAAAACTATCGGAAAATAAAAGTCGGTGATAGTTTTTGACAGGGTCCCGATAATAGACGAACGCTCGGTATTCTTGATACCGGTTTGTGATGGAATCATTTATCGGTACTGAGGAAGAGTTTTCAAAATTAGAATTTCTTTGAAAATATTTATACCGATAGTTTCCCTGCTTGATGATAAAACGGGTAGTCCACAGATCTGTTGATGGATTATATTTTAGTTGAGATTCTTTGTTCAATTTCCATGAATTAAAATCACCGGCCACAAATAAATCTGTATGTTCAGTGTTTAAAGTTCCGGAGTCAAATTGAAAGGTAGTTTCTGTATATCTTGAATCCCGTTTGGTATATGGGTTTCCGAAGTTCGAACTGAAGTTTGTGCTGGGTGAAGCTGAAAAATTCAATACATCTCTTTTAAGTATCACTCTTGGTGGAGTGAATTCGGGTTGCCAATCTTCAATTTTTTGTAAATTAATAGCTAGGTCGGTTAGATCGAGTGGTATAAAATCAAAACTAGATGAAAAGGTATTGTTTCTAGGTGTATAAAAACGAACTTTTCCAGGAGTGGTTATATCAAAACTTTTAGTAGATATAGCACTTCCCCAAAAGCGATTTTGAACAAAACTAAAGGAAAGATCAAATTGAGGGAATTCTACTTCCTCAGGATAGTCATACAGGGAGAAAAGTTGGTCTAACGCGGAAAAATTATCGCCCGAATTAAACAACGTTTCAACTCTTGAAGTTAAATTCCCGATTTGTTCTGTTACATAAAATGGGACGCTGAAAAGTTTAGTATTTGAAGTATAATCGTATACGTTTAAAAGATAATTTCCACTGGTAATAAACTTCAATGTATTATCAGGAAATTCAGCTTTATAATGAAAATAATTAGGTTTGGATAAAGAGTTTGTATCGCCACCTGTTAGTATCAGTTCATTAAAACCGTCAATGTACCAAGCCTCAGGTATATTGCTAGGCATCCAGTTTTGGTCAAAATGTTGAAATGTAATTCTGAACTGTCCGGAAGTTGAAGTTAGTTCATCAAATTCTAAAACCAATTTCTCATTTTTGTTCAAAGTTATAATAGGAGGGTTATTGACGTTTCCTTTTCTATAAAGCTGAATACTTTTAAAAGAATTAGGAGCTGTTAATTGGTTAGGGACTAAAAGAAGCCCTCTATCCAGATCTTGATTGGAAACTATATTCCGTGTTTTGAGTTCAGAAGTATTTGAGCACGAAAAACTTAGAATTACAAAGAAGAGTAAGCAATATTTATACATTTATTGTTCCTTCGAAAACAAAATTTGCAGGACCGGCAAGCTTCACATCGATATACTTTTCTTGTTGCTCATAATAGCTGAAGGAAACAATCAACTCGCCACCTTTTACTTTAACTGTGTAGCTAGCAGCTTGAAGTTTTTGGTTTGAAGAAAAATGCTCGGCTATTGCAGAGGCAATAGCTCCCGTTCCACAAGCAAGAGTTAGATTTTCAACTCCTCGTTCGTATGTTTGTAATTCAAGAACCGATTGTTTGGTTTTGCAAACAAAGTTTACATTAGAACCTGGAGGATTTAGAGCATCATGATTTCTTATCATTGACCCTAATTTAACTAAAGCCGATTCATTTTTCAGTTCTTTTGAATTAATAAAGCTTACAACATGCTCAGTTCCTGTATAAATTTGAATAAGAGATTGGTTTTCAATTCGAATATTCTGAGGAATTGACACATCAGGAAAATCTACTATAACGGAATTACTATTTAAGTCTACTTTTGCTTTGTAAATTGAATTATGAACGTTGAAAGTTTGAAAAGCATCAAATCCATGGGTTGCGGCAAAAAGAGCCAGACATCTACTCCCATTCCCACACATTCCTGCGTCACTTCCGTCCGCATTTCTATAGGTCATGGTGTAATCTACACCTTCAATCTGAGGATGCTGAAGAGCTAATAATCCGTCGGATCCAACGCCAAACTTTCTGTCACATAGTTTAGGTGTAAAAGCTATAATCTCATCTAAAGAAAAATTCGCATCACGGTTGTCAATTACAACAAAGTCGTTTCCGGCTCCTTCCATTTTAAAGAATCTGATTTCTTTCATTATTCAACAAAGGCTGGTAAATGTTTCCACTGTTCAGTTTCTGAGATATATGGATCTAAACCCCTCATTAAAGCAGAAAATCTCAATGAAAGGACCACAAAAATTAGTTTAGGCGAAACATTTTGTCTAAGCATGGGTCTGCATTCATCAATATGTAAAAGCATTTTTTCTAATTCAGCGTCTTTCAATGACGTTATGAATTTTTTTATAGAAGATAGTTGATCAACATTCGTGATCAGTTTTTCATTCTCAGTTTCTTTGCATACGATAAGATCACGTATATACATTTCCAGCAAGTTGGTGATAGCAATCATACCCTCAATGTTATTAGAGCTTTGCCAATCTTGTGAAAGTTTAGAAAGAGCAGAAGCATCTTGGCTGAAGGAGAGTCTTAAAAAATCAACAATCTCTTCCCGATTTCGTCTAAGACTTCCTACATCAAAAAAACGAGTAGCAGCATAATTACCATTAGCCACTCTTGCTAAGTATGCAGCATCAACAGGATCAATGTTATCGACTTCAATTAAACCTTGTTCAACTTCAGCTTGGGTAAGTGTGCCCAATGGAATATGTTGGCAACGAGAGGTAATGGTTGGAAGAAGACTGTCAATGCTTTCTGTAGTAAGTATGAACATCAAGCGATCGGAAGGTTCTTCCAATAGCTTTAAAAAAGCATTCGCGGTTTCTTTTCTCATTGTTTCGACCTGAGTCATTATAACGATAACTCGATCACCTTCATTGGGACGTAATTTAGCAATCGGTCGAATTTCATCTCTGAAATAATCAATCGGATAGAATGCTTGTAGATTTTTTGAAGAGCTATCTTCATGTAGCGAAGGGCGTTGAGAAAAATTTATAATCTCATAGGGATCTTTTGCTAATAACTCTAATCGTTCTCGTACAGCTTCAGTATTAGCTGAAGTAGGCTTCGGAATAAAAACATGAATATCCGGATGAGAAAACCAAGATGACTTCTTAGAGCTTGTTTGTGAACCTAAATCAGAAATATTACTGATGCCATTCATAGCTTCAGCAAAAGCTAAAGCAAATGCCGTTTTACCAACGCCTGAAGTACCGGATATTAAATAAGCATGCCCAACTCTTTCTGAGCTGAGCATCCTTTCGATCTGTTTTTTAGCTCTTTTTTGTCCGATCAAGCGGTTATTTCCAAATGAAATATTCAATCATTCCTCCCATATGTATTCGAAAAGTAAAATTCCGGCTGTTATAGTAACTCCAATAAAACCAATTAAGGCAGAAAAATCATTAGTAAATCCTTCACTAGAACCGTTAATAAATGCACTTTTAGTGATACTGGTAAGCAATAAAATAAAAGGGATAAATAATGGAATAGTAAGAACAGAAAAAATTGCTCCTTTGCGTTCGGCTTGCGAAACAATAGCTGCAATCATTGTAGAAACACCAGATAATCCAATGGTGCCAAAAATCAAGATTGTTAAAAATGAACTCCAGGAGACAATCGAGAGATCAACCAGAAAAATATAAATACCGAATGTGAAAACATTGATAGCAAAGCTAAAAGCGATATTGTAAAGTAGTTTTCCTGAGTAAACAGATGTACCAGAAGCATAAATTCTTAAAAGATTGTAGGTGTTTTTATCCGTTTCAGAAATAAAGCTTCTACCCAACGATGATAAAGCTGCAAATAGAACGACGATCCAAATTAAACCGCTTTTAGGAGTAGGATTTAGTTCCTGAGCTTTGAGTGTGAACATGATCAGGAATAGCGACGAGATCACAAATGCAATTACCATGTTAAAGGCAAAACGCGTCCTGAATTCTGTCTTCAGATCTTTTTTAAAAATAGTAATAGTGCCTCGTAACCAGTCCATACCCAAGTTTAAGCATTTAGTAACGGAGTTGCCCAAAATCAGCTAAATAATCTTTGATTGATTCCCGTTCAACTGGCTATATTCCAACTCTTCAATCTAAATATGCAAACAGCCCAAATGAATCTATTCTCCCTACTGAAAACGGAAACCATTCTTACAGAGCTTAAAGTAAATAACAAAAGAGAGTTGATTTCTGTCTTAGTGGATTCATTAAAAATTGAGCTAGGTACAGGTAATCTAAGCGAAATTAAAGAAGCTGTTTTAGAAAGAGAAGAGGTAATGTCTACAGGAGTAGGTAAAGGGCTTGCTATTCCACATTGCAAATCTAAAATAGTTGAAGAAAATTTTGGTGCATTCGCTGTATTGAAAGAACCATTAGAATTCAATGCCGTTGATGATCAGCCGGTTCAATTGGTTTTTTTACTTGTGGGTCCTGATACAAAAAACAGCCTTCATATTAAATTACTAAGCCGCATCTCAAGGTTAATGAATAGCTCTACCTTCAGAGAAACAGTACTAAGTTGCCAAAATTCTGCTGAGATCCTGGACGCTTTTCGTGAAGAGGAAGAAAAATACTTCATAAATTAATATGAGAAGATTGAAAACATCTGTGCTTATAGTTTTCTCGATTTTTATGTCTGTTTCAATATCTGCGCAGGATGTTGAGCAGCTATTGGAAACCCTACCCAACCAGGAAGCATTTTGGTCATTAACTGTTCTGGATGAATCCGGTAATAAACTGGAAAATTTCAATTCTGATAAACTTATAATACCTGCATCCAATCAGAAACTATATACATTGGCAGCAGTTTTAGATCGGTTGGGAAGTGATTACACTTATTTCACAAATATATATGGAAATGGTCAAATCACGGATTCGGTCTATTATGGGGATTTGATTTTTAGGGGAGTTGGCGATCCGAGTATTAGTGGTTTCCTATATAATGAAGATCGATATCATGTGTTTAGTGAGTTGGAAAAACAAATTAAGAGCAATGGAATCAAAAATATTGCAGGTGATTTAGTTGCAAATATTGGTTTCTTCGATGAGCATGATTTTCCGATTGGGTGGGACTGGTATGATATGTCGTTTTATTACGGAGTTGAGGTTGCACCATTATCATTCAATAACAATGCGGTTGATTTAGTAGTAAATGCTGATGGAAAAATAGGGGATACTCCCGAAATAAATTGGTTTCCAGAAAATACAGAATACGTTGAGTTTATTAATGAACAAGAGATCGTAGAAGAAAACAGAAAATATGACGAAGATTACAAAAAAGGTTTAGGATCAAACTCAATCTATCTTGGGAGCAAACTCCCAAAAGGATATTTGGAAGAAGAATCACTGGCTATATCAGAAGCGGAGAATTATTTCCTTCATAGCTTTGATGCTTACTTAAACTTGAAAGAAATTAAAACCAATTCGACATTTGAAGTTCATAGAGATAATATTCCTGATCATTGGGTCAATTATAAAGTAATTGCTTCCCACACTTCCAAGCCACTTTCTGAACTTATAAAATGGGCGAATAAGGAAAGCGATAACTTCTATACTGAAATGATGCTGAAAACCTTAGCGGCAGAAGAGCAGGGTATTCCGGGTACATTCGAAAACGGTATTAAAGAAGTGCGCAATTTTCTTGCTGAACAAGGATTGGATACCAATTTGGTGAAAATGAACGATGGTTCCGGTTTGGCAATGGGGAATTATACCACAACAGGAAACATCAGCAAGTTGCTGTATTCGATGAAATCTCATGAAGAATGGAATGTATTCTATGGTAGCTTTCCGGTTGCAGGAATTGATGGTTCCATTGCTCATCGTTTTAAAGGAACTGAATTGTATAATAATATCCGTGCTAAAACAGGGTATGTCAGTGGGGTGAGGACACTAAGTGGCTACATGACTACCCGATCAGGAAAACAAATTGTATTTAGTTTAGCGACCAATCATTTTGCAGGAAAAGTACGTCCCGTAGATAATTCTCATCAGCAGATTTTGCAATATCTGTATGAAAAATATTGATTAGATTCAGCCATGTCGAAATCTAAACCACATATATTAGTTACAGACGATGAAAGGGGTATTCGTAATACTCTGAAGGAAATTCTTGAATTCGAAGATTATGAAGTTTCTCTGGCTGAAAGTGGTACGGAAACTTTAGAAATGATCTCCAAAAATGATTTCGATTTGTTGTTTCTGGATATCAAAATGAAAGGAATTGACGGTATTGAAACTTTGAGGCAATTAAGAACAGCCGGATTCGATTTTCCCGTAATTATGATCTCTGGTCATGGAACCATTGATATTGCCGTGGAAGCTACGAAAATGGGAGCCTTCGATTTTCTTGAAAAGCCACCTGATCTGAACAGATTGCTTTTGACAGTCAGAAACGCGCTTTCTCAACAGAATCTGGCAAAAGAAGTGAAACAGATCAGAAAAAAACTTCCAAAGATCCAAGAGATCATCGGAGAAAGCAAAGCTATTACTAAGATCAAGGAAATGATCGATAAAGTAGCACCGACTCAATCCAGAGTTTTGATCACAGGCGAAAACGGAACCGGTAAAGAGTTGGTAGCTAAATGGATTCATGAGAAAAGCACGAGAAGTGGAGATGTATTTGTAGAAGTAAACTGTGCTGCAATACCTTCTGAATTATTAGAAAGTGAGCTTTTTGGTCATGAGAAAGGTGCTTTTACCGGCGCCAATGAGCAAAGAATAGGTAAGTTCGAGCAAGCTGATGGGGGAACACTTTTTCTGGATGAGATCGGGGATATGAGTTTAGAAGCACAAGCAAAAGTACTTCGTGCTCTTCAGGAAAATACCATTACGCGGGTTGGTGGTAACGAATCTATCAAAGTTGAGGTAAGAATTTTGGCGGCTACCAATAAAGATCTACAATCAGAAATTAAAGAAGGAAACTTTCGAGAAGATCTCTTTCACAGAATTAGTGTAATACCGATAGAAGTTCCCAGTTTAAATGAAAGAGCCGGAGATATTCCATTAATTGCCAAATCCTGTCTTGAAAAGCTTAAAGCTACGGATATCAGTTTTTCCTCAGTAGAGTTTGATGATTCAGGATTGAAAGCCCTCAAGAAAAGAAACTGGACAGGAAATGTTCGTGAACTATATAATGCAGTAGAAAGATTAGGTATCTTATCAGCCGACGGTTTAATAGATAAAGAATCTGTTGAAAGCGTATTAAAGTCGAAAGAAATAGATGGAAAAGATCTTGGCGGACTTGCAGATGAGACAGATAACTTTCAGGATTTTAAAGAGACAGCAGAACGAATATTTTTGGTCAAACAACTCGAAAAGAACGATTGGAATATTTCACAAACTGCAGATGCGGTGGGTTTACAACGCAGCCATATCTACAATAAAATGAAAAAATATAATATAGAGCGATAGCATGAGCGCAGAAATCATTGATGGTAAAAAAGTAGCAGAACTGGTCAGAGATCGTGTGAGAGAAGATGTTTCTGACTGGAAAGCAAAAGGCAACAGAGCTCCTTTTCTGCAAGTAGTGTTGGTTGGAGATGATCCTGCATCAAGAGTGTATACCGGTGCTAAAACAAAAGCCTGTGAAGATGTTGGTATTGAAACCAAAACAGAGATATTACAAGATACCATCTCAGCTAAGGAGTTAAAGGCATTAATACGAGAGTACAATGCTGACGACTCTATAGATGGAATTTTAGTTCAGCTTCCCTTACCGTCGCATTTAAGTTCTCATGATGTGATTGAAACCATAGATCACCGAAAAGATGTGGACGGGTTCCATCCTATGAATGTGGGTAGATTATCTCTGGATCAACCTTGTTTTAAAAGTTGTACTCCTGCAGGTGTGATGGAATTATTTAAACATTACAGCATTGGAGTGAAAGCAAAACATGCAGTTGTTATTGGTGCAAGTAATATAGTGGGCTCACCTATGGCAACGATGCTTTCCAGAGAGAATTCATCCGGAAAAGCGACTACTACCATATGTCATAAATACACTAAAGATCTTACCCTTCATACCATTAATGCGGATATTTTGATCGTTGCAGCCGGACAACCACATCTGGTAAAAGCAGAAATGGTGAAAGAAGGAGCTGTTATTGTGGATGTTGGAATTAACAGAGTAGCAGATGAAACTTCTGAAAAAGGGTACAAGTTAGTTGGGGATGTAGACTTTGATTCCGTGAAGAAAAAAGCCAGCTGGATCACACCCGTTCCCGGTGGAGTGGGCCCAATGACAGTAGCCATGTTAATGAAAAATACTCTCCTTGCAGCCAAGAAGAGTATTTATCCGGTTGATTAGTCTATAATTCCTATTTGAAGTTCCTTTGCTGCTTTTATAAGTGTTTTATCGAAAGTAAATATTTTAAGATTATTTTCAGAAGCAGCAGCAAGATGCAAAGCATCTAAAGTTCGAAGAGGGGTTGAGGTGGAAGAGAGCAAAATCTCAGCGTTTGAAAATACTAAGCTGTCTAAATCCAAAACCTTGAAAATACCAATGCTTATATGATCTTTAAACAAAGTAAATATTTTCTTTACCGAGGAATTAGATATTTCATTCATTCGGGCTCTCTTTTTTAAGGAAGAAAGCATTTCTATTACGGTGAGCCTGCTTATAAAGACACTAGGATTTTTATTTATTAGCTCATCAACATGATTCGAATTTGTCTCATCAATATAAAAAGCGAAAAGACAACTTGTATCTATATACATCAATGCTTGTCTTCCTTTCTCATGTCAATTACAAACTCTGACATAGGTTTTCCCTTTACCTTAAATTGCTTTCTGAATTCAGTCATATCCGGAAGTTTAGTTTTTTTGGGTTCGTTATAGTTCACTAGTTTGGCAATTGGTTTGTTATGCTTAGTGATTATGATTTCTTCACCATTTTCAGCTGCCGCCAAATATTTTGCTAACTCTTCTCTAACTTGATTTACAGGGACTTTTTTCATTGCAATTTATTTATGTACATAAATAATGTACATAAATATGATTGGTTTTCAAATCAGTTCTCACTTGATTCAGCAACTGAAATATTTTTGGGATACATTTTTATTATCAGTTGTTTTTGCGACGTGTTGTTTACAAGCGATTTGAATTCAATTCCAAATTCCGAAATAGAAGCCTCGTTCCTAAGCTGTTTATAGGTTCCCATCACTTCATCAAGCATGTCGATATAAACCTTGTATGGTGTTTCTCGCTGAGTTTTTAAAGATATAATAGCTTTTTGAGGAGAGTCTGACTGTTCAGGATCTTTTCCTTTGTTATTTATAAACTCCCTGAGTATTGGTTTTACTTCTTCAATCAATACAGGTTTATCATCCATCCTTATCAACCCATCAGCATTGACAAGAATATTCATAAGATTTCTTTCGTGAACTTGAGGTCTGTCATCTTGAATAGGGGGAGGCAGTACTAAAGATATCCCGGTATCTACATTGATGGTTGTAGTAACTAAGAAAAAGATGAGTAGCAGAAAAGCGATGTCAGCCATTGAAGAGCCGTTTATAGTAGCTTTTTCACGGATCGGCTTGTTATTAAACATAGTAAACTCCTTTAAGTGTAAAGTTGTACTATCTATAAACTCATTATTAACATGGTATTCAGTAGCATTAAAATGCTATTAGAATAATTTTAAAAAAGGGGTGACACTATGTTGTCACTTTGTGTGATTAAGTTTGGGTAAACAATAAAACAAAACCCAACGATCATGACACTTCATACACTTACAACTCCGGCAATATCAAAAAAATCAGAAACTAAACTTTTCGTTGCCCCGCTTTTAAATCGTATTAAAAAAGAAAGCAAACAAGAGTTTGTAGAAATGCAGCAGACTTTTGAATTAATGGGCTGGGGAGAATTACCTGATGAATTAAAGATCGAGATCTATGACGATGTTCGTTTCATGGTTGAGGAATTAAAGGGCTATTATTCAAGCTGTGACCAGTTTGTTCAGCAAAGAAGAAACACAGTTCACTTTTGGGTAAGTTGTTTTCAGGATGGGATTTGCTCTCTGGAAGCAGCTATTAGAGTGTTGAAAGTAAAGACAATGTAAGAGTAAATGAAATTTCACAACTTATACTGATGAATAACACTAATTTTGCTATTAAAAAAGTCTTTATCTTATTATTTTTGTACAAGTTCGTACAGGTATTCGCCAAGTAATTTGTGTGTATATTTATTCGGATGATTGTCAAATTGAATAATATATTTGGAAGAATTAGGGCTGTAATCTGGAAGTATATCTTTAATTTCAATAACAGGAACTCCCAATTTGCATAATTGAGTCAATATTTGACTATATAGGTCTGATTCAGATTCTTTTAACTGCCATAGGATTACATAGAATTTGTTTCCATACCTCTCATTAAAGATTTGATACGATTCCTTAACAACTTTAGCCAGTAATTCTACATCGTCATAAGAGTACTCTCTATTTCTATAGAAAATATTCTTGACTAAATGTGATCGGAAAAAAAATGATTTTATTTTACCTGTGATATTATTGTTGAAAGCTCCATTATAAACTAGCTTATTAGTTTTTTCTGATATTTTATACTCAGGCCCAAAAAAGTCCCAACCTGATTTGTCTGCAACTCTGAAAACATGATCCGGGATAATTTGAAGTATACCGACTTGAGGTTTCAAGCCTGATAGCGGTTTTTTCTCAAGATTGTTTTCGAGTAATGCTAATGTCTGATGCGGACCATATCCAATATAAGCGTAGTTTATTGCTTTAAACTTTCCATGAGATTTATTTTGAAAAATGGAGGAAGAAGTTTCATGATCTTCAACACCTTCTCCAAAAGTAAATGAGTCTCCAAAAAAAAGAGCTGCATTAGCCCATGAACTTGAATCCGGTGACTGATTTTTTCTTAAACCATATTTATCAATTGTTTGACTATACTTGTAAAGCAACGAATCACCGTAATATTTGTTAATCAAGTAAGAAGAATTTGCAGATGGAGCATAACCTAAAATTTTATGGCCCTGAATATTTTTTCCTGAAATGACCTTAACATCAGCTTTTAAATTTTTGATTGGGGTACCAAAATTAAATACTCCAGCATAATATGCTTCAGCCATAAGGAGAGCAATTATAACTGCCCCAAAATAAATAAGTGCAATTTTAACTCTTGTTGCCAAAACAGATTATCATGAATTTTAAAAATTGTGTTAAGTTTTTATTGAACATGAAATTTCAATGGTATTTAATTTTTAATACCTAACTAACATATTGAGTTTTAATTTAATTACATAGATTAATATTCCAGTCATGTGTGACACTATGTTGTCACTCTGTGTGATTAAGTTTGGGTAAACAATAAAACAAAACCCAACTATCATGACACTTCATACACTTACAACTCCGGCAATCTCTAAAAAATCAGAAACTAAACTTTTTGTTGCTCCGCTTTTAAATCGTATTAAAAAAGAAAGCAAACAAGAGTTTGTAGAAATGCAGCAGACTTTTGAATTAATGGGCTGGGGAGAATTACCTGATGAATTAAAGATCGAGATCTATGACGATGTTCGTTTCATGGTTCAGGAATTGAAAGGCTATTATTCAAGTTGCGACCAATTTGTTCAGCAAAGAAGAAATACGGTTCACTTTTGGGTAAGTAGTTTTCAGGATGGGATTTGCTCTCTGGAAGCAGCTATTAAAGCGTTGAAAGTGAGATGTCTTGCATGAAGTTTTAAACCGCCGGCAAATCAGTGCGTTCTGTTTCCGGATTTGTTGACGGTATTTTCATTGGAATATACATCCTCATCTTCTATAGATATTTTTGCACCTCCAAAAGAAGTTATCTTTTTTGAGATAGTTCGGATCATATTATTAAGACGTCGTTTTTCCCTTGAAAAATAGTATTTCATGTACATAATGCCACCTGAAAAAGCTACCATACCACCAAGTGGAGCAAACATTACAGCAGTGGATTTAGGAAATCCTATTCCTTTTAAAGTAACTAACATAAACACAGATCCCAGAAATGCAGGCATAAATAGAAGAGGGATCTTCATTGCTGTCCAGTTATGTACATACTGAATTTTAGTTTTTCCATCTTTAGGAGTTAATGAGATATGCTTATAGCCAAATTCACCTCTTCTTTGCTCCCATTCAAAAGACTTGCCGGTTTTTACTGATTTGCCAATTCCTCCGGTCACCTTTCTGATCTCCTGAACAACATCTTCCCACTGTTCTGAAGACATTTCTACGTCAACATAGGTTACTTCCTGTAATTTAGAGGTTACTTTACTCCACTTAAATTCCTGATCAAAATCGGGTTTATCATGAATATGTATGGCCTCTAAAAGAGATGCCTTGTCAATTCCCACTTCGTTAGCAAGTTCCAGAATTTCATGCTCTGAGAGGCCGTCTTTATCACCATAAAGATCTTTTCGTGTCTGAATTTCAGAAGCTCTTTTGAGAATTTTACTGATCTCTTTTTTTGTATATATATGATTATTGCCCATAAAGTTGAATTAATTTTCGCCAGTATCTACGGAAAGCTTAAAAAATAGTTTAAACTACAAGCACTTCCTTACAGATATCCTTATCTTTGAAAAACTGCAAGCCAAACTTTTATTGTTTCATGTATAAAATGAACGATTCTTCTCCATTTGAACGCATCACCCGCCAGGGACTTACCTACGATGACGTTTTATTAGTACCAAATTATTCTAAAATATTACCAAGAGATGTGGATTTAAGTGTTCAACTTACTCCAACTCTTAAATTGAACATACCAATTGTTAGTGCAGCAATGGATACTGTTTCTGAATACCGACTGGCAATTGCTCTTGCTCGGGAAGGTGGAATTGCGATGCTTCACAAAAATATGACCATTGAGGAGCAGGCTGAGCAAGTTCGCTTGGTAAAAAGAAGCGAAAGTGGAATGATCGTCGACCCTGTTACTCTGGATGAGAATTCTACAGTAAAAGACGCTCGTTCGCTAATGCGTACTCATAAAATTGGTGGAATACCCATTGTTGACGATAAAGGTATTTTAATAGGTATTGTTACAAATCGTGATCTCCGTTTCGAGTCTGATATGACAAAAAAACTGGGAGAGATCATGACCAAAGAAAATCTCTATACAGCAAAAGAGGGAACAACCTTAAAGCAAGCAGAGCAAATCCTTCAGCACTTTAAAGTAGAAAAATTGCCAATCGTTGACTCAGGAAATAAACTGGTAGGTTTGATTACGTTTAAAGACATAGAAAAGAAGATGAATTTTCCTAACGCGTGTAAGGATGATTTAGGTAGATTAAGGGTTGGTGCAGCTGTTGGAGTAACAGCAGATACAATGGACAGGGTGGAGGCTTTAGTGAATGCAGGTGTTGATGTAATCACAGTTGATACAGCTCACGGGCATTCTGATGGTGTACTTCAAACAGTTTCAAAAATAAAAGCCGAATATCCTGATTTAAATGTTATTGGTGGTAACATCGCAACAAAAGCCGCAGCGGAGGCACTTGTACAGGCGGGCGCAGACGTAGTTAAAGTAGGCGTTGGTCCCGGTTCAATATGTACAACCAGAGTAGTAACAGGTGTAGGTGTTCCTCAACTTAGTGCTGTAATGGAAGTTGCTGAGTATTGCCGTGAAAATAGAATTGGCTTAATTGCAGATGGTGGAATCAAACAAACCGGAGATATCCCAAAAGCGATTGCAGGCGGAGCTGATGTTGTTATGATGGGTTCTATGTTCGCAGGTGTAGATGAAAGTCCGGGAGAGACCATTATATACGAATCCCGTAAGTATAAATCATACCGTGGTATGGGAAGCATCGGAGCAATGAAGAAAGGCTCAAAAGATCGCTATTTCCAGGATGTTGAAGATGATATCAATAAATTAGTTCCGGAAGGAATTGAAGGTAGAGTTCCGTTTAAAGGATACCTAGGTGAAGTGGTTCATCAAATGACCGGTGGATTGCGTGCTGCAATGGGATATTGCGGAGCAGAAAACATTGACGGAATGAAAACTGCTGAGTTTGTTCAAATATCTGCGGCATCATATAGAGAAAGTCATCCTCATTCTGTACAGATTACAAAAGAAGCACCGAACTACTCGGTATAATTCTTGAGCTTGATGAAAAATGTACTCTTTATTGTCTATTATTTCCCACCGATGGGAGGTAGTGGTGTTCAGAGATCATTAAAATTTGCTAAGTATTTAAGAGAATTTGGTTGGAACCCTGTTATTTTATGCCCTGAACCTGGTGCGTATCAATTCTTTGATCAATCTTTAGAGAATGAACTAAAGAACTTAAATCTCGAAATACATCAAGTAGAAGCTAAAACACCTTTTCATTCTTTAGGAGGTAGTAAAAAAGGAACAGGACTTATCACGGGGATTACCGCAAAAGTATTACGCAAAATATCTAAGTGGATCTATTTTCCGGATAACAAAAAGGGATGGATAAAACCTGCGATAACAGAAGGAAGTAGTATCATTGAGTCAAAAAAAATTGATCTCATATTTAGTTCTGCACCTCCTTTCAGTAATCATTTAATTGCTGAGAGACTAAGTGAACAGTTTAAAATTCCATTTGTATCTGATTATCGAGATCTATTCAGCAGTAACCAATTTGATGTCAATGAATCAGATAAAAGAAAGAGAAAAAAGTACAAGCTAGAAGCAGAATGGCTTAGTAAGTCTTCAGGAGTTACCGTATTGGATGATTTCGCAAAAGATTTGATTACGAATATCGACCCGTCGGTTTCAGGAAAAATTAAAGTCATTCCGCATGGATTCGATCAAGATGATTTTAAAGAAAAAGATATTTCCAATTTCGAGTATAAAGAAGGAAAACTGAATTGGCTCTATAGCGGACTTTTTTATGAATCGAACCAGCCGGATATCTTTCTGAATGCGATAAAGAAAGTAGGTGAGAAGAATGAATCATTCATAAATGATATCCATTTACATTTTCAGGGAGGTTTAGATTCCAGAATAAAGAAACTAATTAAACGATTAGAGCTGGAAGAATCAGTTACAGATTATGGATATCTTCCTCATAATATTTCAGCTGTCAATTTAATGGAGGCAGATATTCTTTGGATGATTTCAAGCTTTTCCGAGAGTTTGAAACAGATCAAATCAGGAAAACTCTTTGAATATATAGGAGCAAAAAAACCGGTATTGGGCTTAGTGCATGAAGGCGAAGCATCAAAGATATTGGAAAAATATAAGATTGGATATCATGCCCGGCCAAATAATATCAATGATGTAACGGCAAAAGTTGAAGAGATATATCAATTAAGGAAGCTCAACAAATACCCAGAAGTATCTGATGAGTTTGTTGAACATTATAATCGGAAGAAATTATCTGGTGAATTGGCTACATTTTTTGATGAAATAACGAAGAAACATGAATACATGAACGCATGAAGTCATTTATAAAAAGACTATTTAAAGATCGTCATAAAACGGTCGAAATCATTTTGCTGGACGATACCAAGCCCGGTCAGGATGATTCGTATAGATTAAAACCAAATAGCCTTTTTATTAGTTTTACCGTTTTATCGGTTATTTTTTCAATCATTGTGGCTTTGGTTTTTATGCTTACTCCGTTGGGTGGCCTATTATATAATACAGATGAAGTAGAGATAAGAAGAGAAATACAAGGAATTACAGAACGTATTCTATCTTTACAGGACTCATTAGATGTAAGAGATCAGCAATTGAGAGAAATCAAAGAAGTTATCCGGTTAAATCAGGATACAACCTTGGCTATTGATGAGCGTTTAAGTCCAATCACATTATCAGATGAGCAGAATATTAGTACACCACTGGCACAATCTTTTAATAGCCTAAATGTTTTTGAGCAATTTGAAAGCGGGAACTTGATATCAGTAAATATTTTGGAAAATGCACCGGATTTCCCAACACAAGCACCGGCGCAGGGGACAAGAACCAGAGGTTACGAACCCAGTGAAGGACATTTCGGATTAGATATTGCCACAAAAGAAAACGAAGTTTTTATGAATGTGGCAGAAGGAACAGTAATATCCAGTAGTTGGACAATTGATTTTGGATACGTAATATCTGTGCAACATAAAGATGGATTAGTAAGTACCTATAAGCACTGTTCAAAACTTTATAAATCAAAGGGAGAAAAAGTTTTAAAAGGAGATGTATTAGGACTTATTGGAAATACAGGCATTTCCAGTACCGGACCTCATCTCCATTTTGAAATTTGGAAGAATGGAGTTTCGCAAAACCCATTAGCCTATTTAATTTTTTAATAAGTATGTTTAACAAAAACAAAAAGAGTAAAACCGTGAGTAATTCTACAAATCAGTCACCTTCAGTAAACATCATTAATGAAGGCACAAAAATAAAAGGTAATTTACACGCCAGTTCTGATATAAGGGTAAGCGGAACCATTGTTGGAGAAGCAATTTCTAAAGGCAAGATTATTCTTACAAACAATGGATTGGTTAAGGGAAATGTGTCATCATCTGATGCAGATATAGCAGGCAAAGTTGAAGGTGATGTGAGAGTAAGCAGTCGCCTTATCCTAAGAAAAGAAGCAATTGTGGATGGGAATATCTTCACTAAAACTTTGGTTGTTGAAGAAGGGGCTCAAATTAACGGGACTTGTAAAATGGGTTCAGATGTGAAAACTCTTTCACATGATAATGATGCTGATTATGCTGAAGAAACCCAACTTAAAGGAGTAAAGGCGTAAGTAATGCACCTTCCTAAAGAATACGCTAAATATCTTGCTCTGGGAGCTGAAATTGCAGCTTCATTGTTAATTCCAATCGGACTTGGCTACATCGCGGATAAATTCTTGGATACAAGTCCATATGGTATACTACTAGGTGCTGTTACCGGTATTGTTTTATTCTTTATTCTGATATTTAAAATTGCCCAAAATAATGAGGGTGATAACACAAAAAAAGATGATAAAAAAACTCGCAAAATTTAACATTGTTCCGCTCATACTCGCACTGATTTCGCCTCTTTTTTTGCCGGTTGATCCGGCTGTTGCAATAATTTGTGGTTTTCTTTTGAGTCTCATTTTTATTTTGAGCAGTGCTTGGGTACTCGATAATTTCTGGAATGCTGATTCTAAGCTATTTGTGAAGGTTTTTTTCTTCTCAATGGTAATCCGGTTTCTACTTGTGTTAGCGGCGATGGGAATTTTACTTGGACTGACAAAAATTGATGAAATCTACTTTACAGTTAGTTTCATAATTTCCTATCTTTATCAGTCTATAACGGAAATGATTTTTTTTAATCAACTACTACAAAATAAAAGCAGCAATTAAGCAATGATCCAGACCCTGCGTCGCGTATTTCTGACACTCTTATTTTTATCGGTTAGTACTTCAAACACTTTTGCAGCAGAAGAAAAAGAAGGCGGTTCACCTCTGGACGTAATGGGTACTGTTGCTGACCACGATTATTTAAAGATTCCTCATTTTATAAATGGTGGAAAGATATATTTACCAAGATTCATTTTTTTAGAAGATGCTGAAGGTAATACATCATTCAAGCCTTACTTAAATACAAAATCCGCTGCTAAATCGGAATACTTCGAAGTAGTTGATGAAGTACTTGTTGCAACGAATGGCGGTAAAATTGTTTTTGATCTTTCCATTACCTCTCACTTGATGTATTTCTGGTTTGGAATGGGGTTAGCGGTATTATTTACTATTGCAATGTCTCGTAGATATCAAAAAGGAGTTGGTAAGGATGTTGAGCCTAAAGGTACATTGCAAAATATTTTCGAAGTGCTATTTGTATTTGTTCGCGATGATGTAGCAAGGGCTAATATTGATGATCATAAAGCTGATAAGTACGTGCCTTTTTTCTTTACTATGTTCATGGGTATTGCATTTATGAATTTATTTGGTCTGTTTCCGTGGGCAGCAACTGCTACTGCAGATTTGACGGTAACAGCAACATTAGCAGTAATTGTGTTTTTTATTATCCAGTTTAGTGGCACTAAAGATTATTGGGGGCATATTTTTTGGTTTCCGGGTGTGCCTGTTGGGGTTAAAATATTAATGATTTTTGTAGAGCTAGTAGGTTTGCTAACAAAACCATTTGCTCTAGCTATTCGACTTTTTGCAAACATGCTTTCAGGAAAGATCATGATCATCGCAATCTTAGGGTTGATCTTCATTTTTGCTGAATTATTTGGCACAGTAGGAGCGTACGGTATTAGTGTTGTTTCAGTAACACTTACTGTTGTATTGTATGCTCTAAAGGTTTTTGTAGGATTGTTACAAGCATATATTTTCACTCTTCTTTCAGCAGTATTTATTGGAATGGCTGCAGAAGATCATCATCACGGTGAAGAAAATTATAATGCAGAACACGTAGCATAAAGAAATTAAACTCATATAAACTCTAACAAATAAATAAAGAATACTATGGGACTTTTAGCAGCTGGTATTGGAGCTGGAATCGTAGCACTTGGTGCTGGAATCGGAATCGGAATGATTGGTAAAGGAGCTACCGAAAGTATTGCTCGTCAGCCAGAAGCATCCGGAGATATCCGTGGCGCAATGATTCTTACTGCAGCTTTCATCGAGGGTGTTGCTCTTTTAGGTGCAGTTATCTGTATCCTTCTTGCTCTTGGAATCGGTCAATAATAAAGGATAAGAAATGACTTTTCTTTTAGCAGGCGGAGGAGGCTTATTATCGTTTAATCCAGGTTTTGCGTTGTGGATATTGATATCTATGATCGTATTTATTCTGGTAATGATGAAGTATGCGGTTCCGCCAATCATGGCAGCGCTTGTTGCTCGCGAAGCGAAGATCAAAGATTCTTTGGAATCTGCTGAAAAAGCTTTGGCGAGAGCTGAGGAAGTATCGAAAGATAACGAAAAAGCGCTCCGTGAAGCTGAAGCTAAAGCTCAAAAAATCCGAAAGGAAGCTTTAGAAGAAGCGGAACTCCTTCGTTCAGAACGAATTTCGAAAGCTAAAGATGAAGCTGCTCAAATAATAGAACAAGCGAAAGCTTCTATTGAGCAGGAAAAGAAGCAGGCGTTATTGGAACTTCGAAATGAAGTTGCTCAATTAGCGATCAAATCTGCTTCTCTGATCATCGATGCGGAACTAGATAACGATAAGAACAACAAGCTGGTCGATAATTTTATTACCGACTTGTCAAAAAATTAAGCTTAGCTGATGTTGGTATCAAAAGCAGCGCGACGTTATGCAACAGCACTTCTTGAAAGTGCTAACGAGCAAGGTTCGATTGAGAACACTTTGAAAGATATTCATCTTATCAAAGCAACCATCGAAGGCTCAAAAGAATTAAGAGCTTTTCTTAAAAGCCCTGTTGTAAAACCAGCTGATAAACAAAAAGCTTTGGCATCAATTTTTGATGGTAAAGTTTCTAAAGATGTTTCTCGGTTTATTGGTTTACTAACTAACAAGGGTAGAGAAGATATTCTTGATGAAGTTGCCAACGCATTTATAGATGTATACAATGTTCACGCTGGTATTATTACAGTTGAAGTTAAAACTGCAAAGGCATTGAAAGACGCTCAAATTACCGAGCTAATTAAAATGCTTGAAAAAACGACCTCAAAAACCGTAAATCTTGATTTGAAAGAACAAGTGGAGTTGAGAGGTGGTATTTCAGTAAAAATTGATGACACCGTAATAGATGCTACCGTTAAGCACAAGCTGGAACAGCTTGAAACACGATTCCTCGAATCATCGATGGAATAATCAGAATTTGAAAAGATTTAGAAATTAATAATACAATGAGCCAAGTCAGACCAGACGAAGTTTCAGCCATATTACGTAAACAACTAAGCGGCTTCAATAATGAAGCGGATGTTTATGATGTTGGTACCGTACTTGAAGTAGGTGACGGTATTGCACGCGTTTATGGCCTCTCTAAAGTGCAAGCGGGTGAGCTTGTGGAATTACCTGATTCTAAAGATGAAAACGGTAATAACATAACAGGAATGGTACTTAACCTTGAGGAAGACAACGTGGGTATCGTGTTGTTCGGATCTTCAAGTTCTGTAAAAGAAGGTCATACTGTTAAAAGAACTCAAGACATTGCATCTATTAATGTAGGTGAAGGTGTTTTAGGTCGAGTTATTGATCCGCTTGGAAATCCAATTGACGGTAAAGGTCCAATAACAGGTGACACTGTAAAATTACCATTAGAGCGTAAAGCTCCTGGTGTAATTTATCGTGAGCCGGTAGCAGAACCACTTCAAACAGGTATTAAAGCCATTGATTCATTGATACCAATTGGACGTGGACAACGTGAGCTTATTATTGGTGACCGCCAGACTGGTAAAACTTCAGTTGCTATTGATACTATTCTAAATCAAAAAGCAACTCAGAATTCTGAGAAGCCGGTTTTTTGTATTTACGTAGCAATTGGTCAAAAAGGATCTACTGTTGCAGGAATTAAGCAAGTTCTTGAACAAAACGGTGCAATGGATTACACAGTAGTTGTATCTGCACCGGCAAGTTCTTCAGCTCCAATGCAGTATATTGCACCATTTGCTGGTGCAGCTGTTGGAGAGTATATCCGTGATACTGGTCGTCACGCTTTAGTAATTTATGATGATCTTTCGAAGCAAGCTGTTGCATATCGTGAGATGTCTCTTCTATTGAAAAGACCTCCGGGACGTGAAGCTTATCCGGGTGATGTATTCTATCTTCACAGTCGTTTACTTGAGCGTTCTGCTAAGATCATCAACGATGATAAAGTAGCTCAGGCAATGAACAACATACCTGAAGGCTTAAGACCAATGGTAAAAGGTGGTGGATCACTAACAGCACTTCCTATTATTGAAACCCAAGCTGGTGACGTTTCTGCTTATATCCCAACAAACGTAATTTCTATTACTGATGGTCAGATCTTTTTGGATACTGACTTATTTAACTCTGGTATACGTCCTGCAATTGATGTAGGAACTTCAGTATCTCGTGTGGGTGGATCTGCTCAGGTTAAATCAATGAAGAAGCTATCAGGTACTTTGAAGCTTGATCTGGCTCAGTATCGTGAATTAGAAGCTTTTGCTAAGTTTGGGTCTGATCTTGATGCCGCTACTCAAGCTCAATTGAGAAAAGGTGAAAGAACGGTAGAGTTGTTGAAGCAAGATGTTTATCAACCACTTCCAGTTGAAAGAGAAATCGTTCTGCTGAAAGTTAATGATGCCGGATTACTTGATAAGCTCCCTGTTGACTTGATCAGTGAATTTGAAGCTCAATTCCTTGAAACTGTATTATCAAAGTATAGCACAGAAATGGATGATTTAGCTAAAACCGGTGTACTAACTGATGAATTTGGAACTAAGGTTCTTGATTCAGCAGCTACAGTTATCGATCAAATTTTAGCTGGACAAGAAGCTTAATCTATGGCTAATTTACGCGACATAAGAAACAGAATTAGTTCTGTAAATAGCACACAGCAAATAACCAAAGCTATGAAAATGGTTGCTGCTGCTAAACTTAGAAAAGCTCAGGAGCGGATGACAAAAACCCGTCCTTATGCTGCTAAGATTCAGAATGTTGTTGGTCGTTTAGCTGATAGTGGAAGTATCTCTAGTCCTTTAGTTGAAAAATCAGAGACCAACCAAAACCTTCTATTTATAGTTGTAGGTTCTGACAGAGGTCTTTGCGGAGGTTTCAATAACAATCTTTTTAAAGAACTGGAAAAAAGATTAGCTAAAGATTTCTCAACTCAATTAGAAGCCGGTACTGTTTCATTAGTTACAATTGGTAAGAAAGCTACAGCTCATTTTAAGAAAAGAAGCTATAATGTAGTAGAATCTTTTCCCGGATTTTTTGATACTATTGAATATGATCCTACTTCAGCAATTATGGATTCAGCTACAAAAGACTTTGTAGATGGTGTATATGATGAAGTTTATATTGTATTTAATGAGTTTAAATCTGTAATCGCTCAAAATAGAAAAATCGATAAGGTATTACCTATCGATCCTAACAGTTTTGGAGTGAAATCAGAGGATGATTCTAAAACTTCTATTGACTATATTTACGAGCCAAATTCTGAAGCCATATTAGAAAAGTTATTGCCACTTCATTTGAATACTCAACTGTGGAAAGCGATACTTGAATCTAATGCTTCTGAGCAAGGAGCAAGAATGTCTGCTATGGATAGTGCAACTGAAAACGCAAAAGAACTTGAGCGTGATCTTAAGTTGAAGTATAATCAGGCAAGACAAAGTGCTATTACAACTGAAATTTCTGAAATCGTATCAGGTGCACAAGCACTAAGCGAATAAGTTTTAGTTTATTTATTGAATATTCGACGGAGAGTTGGCAGAGTGGTCGAATGCGGCGGTCTTGAAAACCGTTGTGCCGCAAGGTACCGGGGGTTCGAATCCCTCACTCTCCGCATTTTTAAAATAGCCCGTTAAGGGCTATTTTTATTTAAATAATTGATATTTTGTTGCGTTACAAGCTCAAAAAAAATCTATGAAAAAAATCTTCACTGTTTTCATCTTTTTCATCATTGTATCTGCTGGTTCAATTTCTGCACAAGATACTTTAGAAATTTCACTTCAAGATTTTATTGATCTTGGAATAGAAAACTCAGGTCAAATAAAGTATGAAAAGACTAATGTTGATTTAGCTGAAAACAGAGTAGATCTAGCTAAAGATCAACGAATTTTACCAAGCCTATCTTTCAGATCTGAACATGCACTTGTTCCGGGCGTAACTTCACCAGGCAACTTTCCTGAAGAACAGATTTACCTTGATCCTAATGCAAAAAATGATTGGGATAAAATAGGAGTATTTAATAGGATGAGAATTAGTGGAGTTCAACCTGTTTTTACGTGGGGTTCTATTAATAAGGCTGTATCTGCAGCTCAGGAAGCAGTAAAAGCAACAGAGTTTGAATTTCAGGCTAAAAAGGAAGATCTAGAAGTAAGACTCTATGAGCTGTACTATAGCTATGTGTTAGCTTTAGAGATTGAACGGTTATTAAAAGATGCTGAAGATAAGATCGATCAAATTGAAAAATCTCTTGATGATGCTCAGGAAGACGGCGAAGATATAGATGAAACAGATGTATATAAGTTCAAAGTATTTAAAGCTCAATTTGGCATACAAAAGGCAGAGGTAGATGAGAGCCTCGTATTTGTTAAACAAACCTGGCAATATCTTTTAAGGAATGAAAATGGAAATGTATACACACCTTCGGTAAGATATCTAGATCCATTGAGTTCACAACTATCTAGTTTAGATTATTACCAAAGCAGTGCATTTTTAAATCGAAACGAATTAAGAGGTATTAACACAGGTAAAGAAGCCTTAGTAAAGTATATAGACTATCAAAAAGCACAAAATTTACCTGGATTATATCTCGGATTTACAGCCACTTTTGCTTCAACTCCGATTCGGCCAAGACAGCCAAATCCGTTTATTAGTACCCCGGAAAATACTTTAAATACTGCGGTAGGATTAACAATCCGTCAAAATTTAAATTTCTTTCAAGCAAATACTCAGTTAGAGCGTGTAAAGATCGAACTTAAAAAAATGGATTATTTATCTGAAGCTGCAAAGGATGGAATTCTTTTAGAAGTGAATCAAGCGTATCAAAAAGCAGCTGTAGCTGAAGTTAAAGTAGATAAAACAGACGAAGCCTTGCTTACTACTAAACAGTGGTTAAGAATGGAACAACAAGACTATGATTTTGGTATAGGAGAAGTAAAAGATCTTATTGATGCTATGAAAATGGAGCTTGAGCTTAGGCTTAAGGAAAAGGAAAGCATTTTTGAATTTAATACATCAATGGCAAAACTAAATAATGCAGCGGGTATTCCGTTACATTTATTACAACAAAACGATTAAAATGACACGAAGAATATTTTCAGTATTGATTTTGGTGTTTGCTTTAGTAACCATAGCTGAAGCACAAACACCTGAAGACGAAATTAAAACTTTACTCGAACAGAGAGATCAACAAGTTAAAACACTATTAGGTCCTAAAGGTTCTGAATACAGCGATGAACAGCGTGCTGAGATTAAGGATATTATAAATGGAATTATAGATTTTGAATCCATGGCAAAATATGCACTTGAAGATACATATGCCTCGCTTAGTAAAGAGATACAAACAGAGTTTGTTGATCTTTTTGCTACAATCGTTAGAGATCAATCTCTTAACAAACTGGATATTTACAGAGCAGAAGTAACTTATAATTCTATTGAAGTAGAAGGAAATAAAGCTACTGTTAAAACTTATGCAGAACTAGATGATATAAGAACTCCAGTTGATTATACCATGGTAAAGGAAGAAGGAGAGTGGGTTATAACAGATCTTATACTAGATGAGGTATCTACTGCAGAATCATACAATCGTCAATTTCAAAGAATTATTACCAGAAAAGGGTTTGATTCATTGTTATCCACTTTAAGGAAGCGAGCTTCTAAAGCTTAAAACCATTATATTTATTTAAATCAGATAACTAATTATCAAGTGCTAAAGTCAATTCAAAATGAAAAGCTGGCTAAAGAAGGATATGTTTATGTCAGCTATGGTCATAAAAAGTATTTAAAACATACTCTTGCTTCTGTTGTATCACTACGGCGTCATGACAAAATACGTCCAATTGCACTTTATTGTAGTGAAAACCAGAAAAAAATGATCGAAGAAAAAGGTCTATCTGATTTTTTTCAGTATGTAAAAGTTCTTCCAGAAGAGAATTGTTCAATAGTCGGTTTTAAACATCATGTGTTCAAGTTTATGCCGTTTGAGCAAAATCTGTACTTAGATAGCGATATTATTTGGTGTAAAAATCCTGATTCACTATGGCGGTCGTTCGGCGTATTTGATTTCACAATTACAGGAAATTTAGTTTCGGATAATTTTTTTGGAGCTCCTAAAGGGTTTGGAGTACTTAAGGACATCTTTTTTGGTAGAAGGAAAAAGACTCTAAAGAATTTTGGACTTACGTATCTGAGTAGGGTTCAATCCGGATTGATATATGCAAAAGATTATTCTTTAACAAAGAAAGTATGTGATCTTGCCGGAGAAATGCTGGATCGAAAAGATGAAACTCATTTTAAAAGCCGCAAGATGGAGCAAGGTCGTACTGAAGAGTCTTGTGAGTGGAGTCTTGCTATGGCTATGTCTAAATTAAATGTACCAATTTATCCCTGGCTACAAGGACATAGTAGTCCTCAACTTGATTATATAGCTGACCTTACTGAACACGATGAAGAGTTTGAATATGTATCGTGTAAATACTACTGTGATAACTTTGCTTATTCATTAAGGGGAATTAAAGCTAGAAAACTCCGAAAAATTTTCTTGAAAATTTTATCCATATTCCCCGGCAAAGGAGACTTTATAAATACTACCCCTTATTGTTTACACTTTGGGTGGCTTCATGAAAAAGTTCCTTTTTATGTATTTTCAGAATCTATATGGAAACAGATCACGTCGAATCAATTTAATCGAACACCTGTAAAATATTCTGAAAATGTATCAGAACAGCATTAGAATGTTCAAACTATTTTTTTCGATTCTACTTTTAGTTGTTTTGTCATGCCCACTATTTTCTCAAAATGCTCGATTATTAGATCTTGATAACGAAAGAGCTTATCGCCTAATAGAACTGATTAAAGAACGAGGTCATTTACAAAATCTTAATCCTGTAAAACTACCTTATGCTGTACAGCAAGTGAATAATGGGTTAGATGATATTAGTACAGATGAACTTAGCGAACTTGAGAGAGAATGGGTGAATCAACTTAAGGAAGAAGTTGCTTTTTCTGAAGAAGAATTAGCCAAAGAGTATTTGATCGAACCCTATCTTTTGAATGCTACTGAAATAAATAACACTGACAGAAAGAATGTTTATAGACCAAGAAATAATGAACTATTTGTTTGGCCTTTTGGAGAAGTTGGTTCATTTGGTGATTTTGGTAACTTTACCTTAAAAGCGAATGTTCACTTTGATCTATATTATGAATTTGGATTAGATGGAATAGACCCTACAAACAGACTCTATATCAGAAATGAGAACGCTTACGTAGGTTATAAATCAAAATATTTTAGTTCCTATCTTGGAAGAATTGAGTCAAGTTGGGGACAATTTAATCGAAACTCGACTTTTCTGACTCCAAATGCATTGCCTTTTGATCAATTTCAATATACTGTTGGTACGAACAAAATATCTTTTAATTCTTTGAATGGAATTTTGGATAATGTAGATGCAGACGGTACTTATGATGGCCATACGTTAGGAGACAGATCAAATTCTAAAAGACGGTATTTAAGCTTAAAAAGTATAGATTGGAAGGTTAATGAACATCTTTTTCTGAGTTTTAAGGAAGGAATACTTTATTCGGGAGAGAATGTAAATATGGATGCCAGATATATGGTTCCTTCGTTTTTATTTTTCTTTTTGGAGGCAGCCACTCCCAGAGATCAAACTGAGAACTTATTTATCGGAGGGAGCATATGGTATAACTACAATAACATCACGTTGTACTTTGATGCAATGTTGGACGATCTGATTACAAATAGAAAAGAAAGAGGAGTCAGTGAAAAAAATAATTTTGGTATAGTAGCCAATGCATCCTATTCTTTTATCAATAAACCAATAAAGCTAAACTTGGATTCTGAGCTATTCACTTATCAGGTTTACAATACGGATCAAGCCGATGGCAGATATTTATATCTGGGCAGAGGGATAGCATCTCAATACAATGATTATATTTTTTCTGAGTTGAAGCTGGATTATTTCATGGAGAATATATTAAAAGGTTTAACACTGTCTCCATATTTCGGAATTTTGAAACAAGGAGAGCAGGTAATAAACCAAGAATTCCAAAGTGAATATCCAAATGGAAGGGGCTATGAATATGTTTTAACAGGAACTGTTGAAACCACAAGGCGTACCGGACTAGAAGTTTATTATTCGCCGGTTAGGTTTTTTAGATTAAAATCAGATTTGGGATACAACTTTGTTTCTAATAAAAATAATGTAGAAAATGCTTCAGAATCCAGATTTTCTTCTATGTTTGAAATCAGTTTTATATTTAGGTAATTAACCACGAGCCTTTGTTTCCTGATTCTGAAAAAAATAATGTACTGATATTTGCACCTTACTTTCCTCCCAGATTGAGAGTTGGAGCGATAAGACCCTATCGTTTTGCAAAATATTTAAGCAGGAAAGGCTGGAATGTTTCAGTAATATCCATCAAACATCCCGGAAAAGAGCTAAATGAAACACAGAAGAAAGACCTTGAGAATGTTTCGATCTATGAATTAGCACCTCCATTTGATAATACAACAACAGCTTCTAAGCAAACTTCTTCTTTACGATCTGATAACTCCATTTTAACTAAAATTGGTGATTGGGTTGATTCACAAATACCTACAGATACATGGTTGCCCTTTTTCTGGTCTAAGAAAAAAGAAATCAATGACATTATTGATAGAGTTAAACCAGATATCATTTGGAGTACTTCTGATCCTTGGTCAGGGGGGTATGTTATTGGTAAGATTGCTGTAAAAAAGGGAATTCCATGGGTATCTGATTTCAGAGACCCATGGACTCTATGTTCTGTCAGGTTCACAGAAAAAGGGTTCTTTGCTCAAAAAGTTGATAAAAAATTAGAGAAATGGATTATAAATAACTCTGATTTTATGACTTTCACATCGTTAACAACTGAGCAGAAATACGTAAGGTATTATAATATTCTAAAAGGAAGAACTACTACTATTTACAATAGTTTTGACTCAGAAATCCAAGAAACTGATAGCACAGAAATAAGACAGAAAGACACATTTGATATATATTTTTTGGGATCTTTTAGAGAGTTGTCAACTGCAGAGTTAATAATTAACACTCTTTCAAAAGTCAAAGAAATTGATAAAGAAAAGTTTGATAAAATTTTTGTCCATTCGTACGGAGATCTAACTGAACAAGATCTGAGTTTATCAATTGAACGAGGTGTTAGAGACAGATTTATTACTAGAGATAAAGTTGCGTTTTCTAAAGTTCAGCACGAACTTCATAATGCTGATCTTTTATTGCTAAGCACTCACCCGGAAAGAAATGATATTGTTCCAGCTAAACTATGGGATTACTTATTAGCAAAAAAGAATATTCTTTCATTGGTTCAAAATCCTGAAGTGTCTAGTATACTAGAAAGCAGTAATACCGGAAAACAGTTTGATAAAAAGGAATTAAATAAAGCAGCTGAATATATTCTTGAAATGCTAGAGCAGAAAAGGAATCCTAACACTTCAAAAAGTAACAGAGCTATTAAGATATCAAACTTTGACGCTCCTAACAGAGCCTTACAATTATCAAAGGTTCTTAAAGAGGTAATTAAAGATGGCTAAAAAATCACTCACTGAAAAGACGATGGTGGTTGTCTTTTCAAGAGTACTGACATCATTTATTGATTTAACTACAGCCATTCTAATTGCCAGGTTATTATCAAAAACCGATTTTGCTATTCTTGGCTACCTTTTAATGATTTATGAGGTTGCCAGATATATTGCGACGCTCGGTTTTCCTGAAAGTATTTTTTACTTTTTTGAGCATCTGACGAAAGAATTCAGGAAAGCATTTGCCCTCCAGACTATAGGGATTTTGACAGTTACAGCACTTATTTCTGGGCTGTTGATTTTACTTGTCAAAGTTTTTGCATCAGATATAATAAGTGATCAGTTTAGTGAAAGTGTAGTATTGACTATACAGAGTTATCTTCCCTATATAGCTCTGATTGCTGTTCTGGAAATTCCTACCTGGCCTGTTCATAATATTTTATTAGCATCAGACAGACAAAAAGAAGCCGGTTGGTATCAGGTTATAACCAGTTTAATGTCTTTTGCTGCATTAATTGGACCTTTAGCGTTGGGTTACTCGATTGAGGTTACGCTATACTGTATGGTTGGTTATGCTTCGCTGAGATTTATAGGTTCATTTATCTGGGTAATGCTAATACTCCCAAAAGGCGGTCTCAGAACACCTCAAGGAAATATAAAAGAGCAAATTACATTTTCTTTACCATTAGGTATCTCTTCTTTGGTAAGTCAGTTTAACAAGTACGCCGATAAGTTTATAGTTTCTATTTTTCTTACAGAAATAGCATTTGGTGAATATATAATCGGAGCTCAGGAAGTCCCCATCATCAGAGTTATTCCTTTTGCTGTTGGTACAGTTTTGATAAGCAGATATGTGAACTTGAAGATAAAAAACCTTGGAGACGACCTGATAAATCTTTGGTATAAAGGAATAGAGAAGGTGTCTCTAATTGTAATTCCGTTAACTATCCTTTCCATTGTATTAGCACCATACTTTATAAAAATATTCCAATCCGGAGATACTGATTATTCGAATTCGATAATTCCTTTTCAGATTTATAATTTGATAATACTAATAAGAGTAGCTCATTATGGGAGTATACTTCAGGCATTTGGAGATACAAAAGGTATTCTTCGTCTTAGTATTTCTTTAGTGGTTCTAAATATTCTATTTAGTGTACCCTTAACCATTATGCTGGGTATTAATGGTACAGCTATTGGAACTTTACTTGCCAATATTATCAATTGGATATTTACATTAAAGAGAATTGGAGGGCATTTGGAGGTGAAAACATCAAAAGTAATACCAATGAAGTATGTATCTAAGATCTTTTCAATCTCTGCGGCTTCAGGTCTTATCATCTACTTTACAAGTAGATATGTATCAGATTCTTTAAATTGGATTGAAAATTTAGCAATCAGTTCATTAATATTTTTCGCGATTTATATTGTAATTGGAGTACTTACGAAAACTATTAAGAAAGAAGACCTTGTAAACCTAAAAGAAATGTTTAAGCTAAGTTTTCTTTGGAAGTAATATGATTTCTTTTCAGAACTGAAATTCCTTTTTCAGTAGGGATATATTCATGAGTAAACTCAGGATACTTCTTTAGCCATTTTTCAACTATCTCTTTTTCCTCAGAACGAGCAGCATCATCAAGTATGATTACAGCGTGATCAGAAAGATGTTCATAAAAAACAGGTAATGCGGGATAACGAGCATGCTTTTGAGTTTTTTCGGGAGGCCCGTCAACAACAAGCAGATCAATTTTTTTATCCCCAAGTTGTACTTTAGAGATATCATACCAGTTGAACTTATTTCCATCAATTTCCTGGTTAACAAGCGGTGTAAAGTGTATTGAAGCGAATTTTGACAGATTATGCAATTCCAGATCTTTAATTGTCTTATTTCCGTAAAATTCACTGTGATCTAAAGACGTAATTTGTCCTTGGCCCAGGTCTCTTAATACATAGGAAGTAATTATTGTAGAAGATCCGCTCCCAATTTCCAGAATGTGTTTTGGCTCATTCCTTAAAACTTCGCTTAAAATTACTGAGATCAATTCAGGAAAAGCAGCCCAACCTGTTAGGTATGGAAGAGGATGAGTAGGTTTAACCAAGCTGTGGATATTTAGCATGGCCTGATTTCTATAATCCTGAAACTGAATCTCCTGAATAATACTTCTGTAAACATGAAATATAGCTACCAGAACTAAAAGGGTAATTAAAGTACTTATAACTATAAATGAAGTTTCTAAGTCAAAAAAGTATATCAGAATTAATGAAACGACAAAAACTATAAGAGTGGGAAGAAAAATAAATTTGTTATCAGGATGCTTAACTTTTAATTCTTTGCTTAGAGACATTGTGTATTGTTTATATAAGTGAGGAGATCATACTCTTCGAAAATAATGCAAATGACCTTTGTATTTATTATAAAGTTCCGGAAAAGGAAAACCTAATATAATCAGTTCGATCATAAAAGAATCAAATCGGATATTCATACTCATCATAACCCCAAAATGCATGCCGATCAAAGCTAAAGCGATGTAAGGCCTTAACTTTCTGAACCAGATCAATATTCCGATGAACTCAGTGGCAATACCTATAAAAAGCATCAAAGTAGCTGCAGGAATACTGTTTAAAGCAAGAACTTGTACAAAATTATAGTTGAATTGCCCTTCCCGAGACAGTATATCAGTACTCTTTTCAGCTATCCAAAGCCACAAATGTCTTCCATCAATCCAATTTGGTCCGGTTCCGATAAGTTTTGAGATAGAGGCTGAAAAATATCCCAATCCTATATAGAAAATGGTAAATCCAATGATAAAGCGATATCTATGCAGTTCATCTTTAAAAGCAGCAACTCCAACGGCAAAGCTGAAGATCGCCATTCCTACAAGGTTTGCACTATGGGGTATTTCACCAATTGAGAAACGTGCTACATACTGAAAATGCAGTAACACAAAAACGACTGCATATAGCCATTTTGAACCTATCCTAAAAAAACTAAATAACAATAAAAGGCTAATTGCTAAAGCATTTATAACAGGTAAGTAATTGTCATGCATGAATGAGATATCAATGATGTTGGCAATTCCCAATGGTAATACTACATCACTTATTTTTAGCGTATATAACCCCCATTCCCAAGCTAAGTTGATGGTTTCATATACGATATAAAGTTCAAAGATTTTAAAGTAAAATCGATGAGCCTTTGTGAGGTTATCGGGTTTGCCAAAAAGGTTGTCAGTGATCAAGCTTCCTAAATTCATTCAGAACTATAATAATTACTTGAAAGGTTTGGGTTAAAGAGAGTTGTATCACTTTTAAAAAGTAAAATGGGAACAGTCTCTACTACTACACTGTCGTTTCCGATCATTTTACCATGTACTTTAAATATCATCCAATCCTGTGTTATCAGATACCTTTCTCCTAACATATTTCTAAGTGCGAGTATCCTTTTCTCATCCCATTCCTTTGTTTTAGATACAAAGTTGGAATAATCAATTTGGTCAACACCGATTGATTTCATTGAGACAGGATTGCCATTCAAATTATCCAAAGTGGTTGTTTCCCATAGTTCATCAGGGTTTGTATTACTTACATCTCTTACCAAAGCTCTGGTCCAGGGATTTCCGGCTTTAGAAAACATCGGGTAAATACTAAATGGCCAGTATTCACCTTCATGAGTAGCAACTAACAAGCTATAAAACAATAGGCTTATTAGAGTAATTTTAATAGATTTTTTCTGCACAGACATTAAGAAATTAAAACAAAATGTTTTTGGTTTATACAAGTTAAGACATTGTAGAGATATAAAGTATCTTAGTTTATAAATCCAAAATTACAGTAAAAAGACTTAATAACACAATGAGGTTAATCAGGGCATTATCATTACTTATAATGAGCACAATTTTGTCTCAGAATTTGTATTCACAATCCGAATCTGAAAAAAGAAAAATTTTTTTTATAGAAGATTTTGAAAAAGACGAAATTGGGGATCTGCCGGCTTCTTGGTACAATCAAAAAGGCGAAGCAAAGCCTATATACTATGAAGGTGAACTAAGAAAAACCTATCATTATGCTGTTGAAAAAGAAGGTGGTAATAAGTTTTTGAGATTTGAAGGAAACCGAGGAAAACATATGAGTTATCCTTTGTTGAATAAGGAAGAAATCGATATATATAAGACCCCAATCTTGAGCTGGAAGTTCAGAATTCATGAAATTCCGGTAGGGGCAAATGAAGATGATGGAGATAAAAATGATGCTGCAGCAAGTGTTTACATTGCTTTTGATCTGGGAAGAGTGCTTTTCAAAAAAGTACCCAAAACCATTCGTTACACCTGGAGCTCAACACTGCCTGTAGGCACAGAGCTTTCAAAATTCTATGGAAACCAAAAAATAATTGTAATTGGGACCGGCAACAATAACCAGGGAGAATGGCAAACTTTTGAAAGGAATATAGTTGAAGATTATAAAAGACTTTTTGGTGATGATCCTCCAAACAAACCTCTGGCATTACTTATTTTAAGCGACGGCAATAATACCAAAAGTATGGTTAAAGCTGACTACGATGATTTTAAATTAAAATCGGTTCAAAACTGAGTTAACTTTTCGGTAAATTAAATGCTTCAAGAAATTTCGGTTTTAAATTAAATGAAAAAAATTCTTGGGCTTTTTCAGCCTTTATTACATTTAAACATCAAGCATCCTTTTCTGGTACTTGGGATAAGTCTGATACTAGCTGTTTTGGGTGGATATTATTCAATACAGTTAAAGATCGACACAGATATTGCTAATCTTTTACCTGAGAACCATCCCAATGTTTTAGCGCTCGAGAAGCTAAAAAATACGGTTGGTGGTGAAACAGAAATGCAAGTGGCAATCAAGTCACCAAGTTTCGAAGCAAACAGAAGATTTGCTGAAGACCTGATCCCTAAAACTCTTGAACTGTTCTATCCTCGCTATAACGACAAGTACTTTAAGCGAGCAGAATTTAGAAAAGATACTGAAATTATTAAGGATAATGCTCTTTACCTTGCCAGTGATGAAGAGCTGGAAGAAATTACCGATTGGCTTCAGGAAGAGATCGATAATGCCAGAGAAGAAGCCAACCCGTTTTTTATAGATTTTGAAGAGGATGAAGAATCAGAGGAAGAAGGCAGTGATAAAGCAGAAAGTTTTAAAGAAAGCTATGATGTATTAGTTCCATCTGAATATCCGATCAATGAAGACAGCACTATTATGGTGCTAAAATTCTTTCCAACTGGTTCAAAGAGTGACATCAGGTATTTGGAAGATATGTTTGTAAAATACGATTCTCTTCTTATTGCAATGAACCCAGGCTCTTATCATCCTGAGATGGAAGTTCAATTTGGGGGGCGATTAAAAAGGCATTTGGAAGAACTTACTTCGATAATGGATGACGTTTTAGGTAGTTTTGCAACAGGGATATCGAGTGTTATTTTATTAGTGATGTTGTACTTCTTTATAAAGAAATACATTCATTATCGCAGAGGAAAAAATGAAGATCTGAAGCATGGTATTTGGAGCCATATTCTAAGAATACCGGTTCCTGTGATAATTATCGGTTTACCATTAATAATGAGCTTGGTTTGGACATTCGGAATCACCTACTTCTACTTAGGAATGCTCAATACAATGACCTCGGTCTTGTTTGTGATCTTATTTGGTTTAGGGATTGACTATGGTATTCATTATTACGCCAGATATATTGAATTGCGTTCCTCCGGGCTTTCTGTAGAAGAGGCAATTTTAACAACCAATGACAAAACTGGAGAAGCCATATTTGTGAGCGCATTTACAACGGCTTCTGCTTTATATGTATTGATGTTTGCAGATTTCAGAGGGTTCTCTGAATTTGGTTTTATATCGGGAACAGGAATTATGCTCGCATTATTTGCGATGCTCTATGTGCTTCCATCTTTACTTGTAATATTTGAGAGATTCAATTGGGTTTTATTTTCGAAAAAAGAAGATTCAACACCTACTTTTGAAAACAAAAAATACCCTTATGCCCGCACTATAGTTGTGGCCGGGTTGGTGTTGTCTGCTGTTGTTGTAGGTTTTAGTGGAAACCTCAGTTTTCAATACGATTTTGGTGAACTGGAGCCTACTTATCCGAATTATGAAAAATTCAGAGAAGTTGCAGGTCAGGTTGGAAGCTCAGATAAAAGAAATCCAGCTTACATAATAGCCGATACAGACGAAGAAGTGGATAGTCTGGTTGATATTCTAAACCGAAAAATGGAATCTGATACCACATCACCTACCATTTTAAGCATTGAAGCTCTTCAGGATAGATTTCCATCCACGAAAGAAGAAGAAACAGAAAAGCTAGAAAATATAGCCAGAGTTAGGGAATTATTAGACAACACATTTATCCGAAATAAAGAAAACGAAGATCTTGATAAGCTTCGCAGAGCGGCACAAACTCGGGAGCCGCTAACTATAGATGAAATTCCACCATACTTAAAGTCACAATTTATTACCAAAGATGGTGAAGTTGGGAGGTTTGTGATCATCTATCCGTCGGTGGGTCTTTCTGATGGGAAGAAATCCATAGCTTTTAAAGATGATATTGGTTCTGTTACTATAGAAAATGGGAAAACATACCATGCGGCAAGTACCTCTATTGTAGCAGCGTCGATGCTTGATCTGATGAGAAAAGAAAGTCCATATATGGTTGGGGCTACTTTTATTATCATCTATTTATTCATGATCTTTACCTTCCGATCATTCAGGTGGTCGGTTATTTCCATGTTACCTCTAGTTGTAGGTTTGCTTTGGTTATTTGGGATAATGATGATATTTGACCTGCAATTTAATTTTTATAATCTGGTGGTTCTCCCCGCTATTTTGGGAATAGGAGAAGACAGTGGAGTTCATTTGGCTCACCGATATAGAGACGAAGGGAGAAACTCTATGTGGGCAGTGCTTTCCAGTACAGGTCAACATATTTCTATGGGCTCTATAACAACTATGCTTGGTTTTGCCGGCTTGTTATTTACAAGTCACCCCGGATTACAATCCTTAGGTGTAATGGCAGTGATCGGAATCGGTATGACATTGGTAACCTCTTTAACTTTCTTACCTGCTTTAATTCAATGGCTGGAAGATAAAGACTGGATCAGATACTGATTTTTTTCGAGAATTTTAAAATAAGTCCATCAAAATGATCGATACTCATTCACATATCTATTTGAAAGACTTTGATGAGGACAGAGAGGAAGTTTATAAAAGAGCGGTGGAAGCAGGTATTACAACAATCCTGATGCCGGCCATAGATTTCGGCTCTTTGAAACAAATGGATTCACTGAGTTTTGACGGAATTGATTTTCATAAGATGGCGGGACTTCATCCCTGCGATGTAGAAGAGCTGGAGGATGGTTTCGAAAAGAAGTTATTAGAGCTTTGTTCCGATGATGAAATAATTGGGGTAGGTGAGACCGGTCTGGATTACTACTGGAGTAAGGAGAATATCACAGAACAGAAGCTAAGTTTACATGCTCATTGCAGAGTTGCCAAGAAAGTTAACAAACCGATCATACTTCACAACCGGGAAAGTACAGAAGATCTTTTGCATATCATTGAACAGGAGCAGGATAGCACTTTAAAAGGAATATGGCATTGCTTTAACGGAACAGTGGAAGAAGGAAAGCGAGCCATTGATCTCGGACTGCATTTGGGAATAGGAGGAGTGGTTACCTTCAAAAATGGTGGAGTTGATAAAACAGTGGCAGAACTACCATTAGAAAAAATGGTCTTAGAAACAGATGCTCCCTATTTGTCTCCAACACCGAAAAGAGGAAAGCGAAATGAACCTGCTTTTATGAAATTCACAGCCGAGAAATTAGCTGAAATCTTTGAGCTCAGTGTTAAAGAAGTTGTGGATCAGACTTCACAAACTGCTAAAACATTATTTAAGCTGGATCAATGAAACCATCCACCAAAGACTTTTATCAACGGGTTTATGAATTGGTAGCCCAAATTCCGGAGGGCAGAGTTACTTCTTACGGTGTAATTGCAGGATATCTCGGAGTTGAGTCGGGAGCCAGAATGGTTGGTTATGCACTTAATAATTATGATCCTGAACAGCTTGGTTATCATATTCCTGCACACCGGGTGTTAAACCGACTCGGTCAACTTACCGGCAGAGCTTTTTTTGAAGATGATTCCATGCGCGAACGTTTGGAACAAGAAGGAGTGGAGTTCATTTCAGAATACACAGTGAATTTCAATAAACATTTTTGGAATCCGTTTGATGAGTTATAACTTAAGGGACAAGAAATAGAAATTATTCTAAAATGAAAGCACTAAAGGTCATATCTGTTTGTATTCTTATCAGTTTCGTGGTAACTGAGGTAAGTGCTCAACAATCGCTTAGTATTGGTTCTGAAACTCCACTTACAGATCATAAAGTTGAAGATGTGAATGGACGTGCTATTAATCTTTCTGAAATTGCTCAACAAAATGGACTTGTGGTGATATTTTCATGTAATACGTGTCCTATGGTTTCCAGATGGGAGGACAGAATGAAAGCTCTGGCAAATTCAGCAAGGCTAAACAACATTGGATTGATCGTACTTAATCCTAATGAGAGAATCAGGGAAAGAGGGGAATCCCTAGAGGATATGAAGCGAAGGTCTACCAAACAAACCTATAACTTTGTGTATGCGCTGGACAAAGATCATGTAATCGCAGATGCATTTGGTGCTACAAAAACTCCCGAGGTATTTGTATTTGACGGATCAATGAAATTGGTTTACAAGGGCAGTATTGATGATAATCCGAACAATCCGTCAGGTGTAACAAAAAGATATGTTGAAGATGCCGTACAAGCATTGGCTTCAGGGAATCAAGTAGAAGTAAGCAGAAGTGTACCAAAAGGATGTCCTATAAAGCGAAACGAGTAATTCTGTAAAAAAAACCGTATTTTTGTAGAGCTCATTGTAAGGATGAGCTTTTTTTATGCCAAATATTTAAAAATAGCTGTTTCAATTACATGCCAACCTGGACTCTACATACTGAATTTAAATTTGATGCCGCTCACTTCATTGAAGGTTATGACGGAAAATGCGGAAGAATGCACGGGCATTCCTATAAAGTTAAAGTTTCTGCTAAATCCAATAAACTGAACCCATCTGCTTATTTGAATTCAGATGATATGGTCTGCGATTTTAAAGAACTTAAATGGGCTGCAAAAGATGCGGATAAAGGCGGACTTGATCACGGTTTTCTTAACGATCTGATCGAGGCGAATACCACAGCAGAACGTATTGCAGAGTTTATCCATACAGAAACCACGAAAAGAATTCCGGCAGGAATTGATCTTAAAGTGATCGTATGGGAAACAGACACCTGCTGGGTTGAATACACGGATAAGGACGAGTAGTTTTTAAGTCTTCTCAATCTAGGGTCATCCTGAACTTGTTTCAGGATCTTTGTGGGGTTTGTTTCTGGTTGTTATACCTAAAACATTGATCAACGTTGTCACAACCTCTATCATCTCAATTTTAATCTGGTTACGATGCTCTGCGTCGGAACGGACCTCCCCGGCTCCGAAACAAATTCGTGGGTTCTGAGTAGTTCGCCCCTCCTTGGATAAGGAGGGGAATTCCCGAGTTGATTCTAAATTTTATCAACGAGTCCTCCTCCTGTTGTAGGAGGAGACAGAGGAGGTCTTTAACTTTAAAAACTACAAACAAAGTCATTCCTGCGAAGGCAGGAATCTGGATCGTTATCACAAACATAATCCTCTAAAACTAACCAGATCTCGGGCATACGCCGCGAGATGACCCGTTTTATAATTTTTTCTGTAGAACTTCAAAAAATTCATCTGATGTGTAGCCTGTCTGAAGAATCTTCGTAACAACAGGTCTGAGAAATTACTCACTTACTTTTGTCTTGATACAAAAGTAACAAAAGATCAAGGCGAAGTATTAAAACCGGGCTCGCTTAATTGACGCTGAATAATTCCAAAGGTCTTCGTTCTTTTAGAGAAAATTTCTACACTCTTCACCTGAAGGAATTATTCCCACTTCGCGGACGCTTACAATTCTTGCTCACTAACCGGTTTTAATACTAAGGCCAATAAAAGTATAACCGTCATCCTGAACTTGTTTCAGGATCTTCGTAGGGCTTATTTCTGGTTGTTATATCTACACCCCCGATCAACGCTGTTACAACCTCTATCACCTCGATTTTAATCTGGTTCCGATGCTCTGCGTCGGAACGGACCTCCCCGGCTCCGAAATAAATTCGTGGGTTCTGAGTAGTTCGCCCCTCCTTGGGTAAGGAGGGGAATTTTCGAATTGATTCTGGTTTTTATCAACGAGTCCTCCTCCTGTTGTAGGAGGAGACAGAGGAGGTCTTTAACTTTAATAACTACAAACAAAGTCATTCCTGCGTAGGCAGGAATCTGGATCGTCATCAAAGGGAATGATCTTCAAAAAAGATCCAGATCTCGGGCATACGCCGCGAGATGACTTGAACAAGTCCCATCCTTTGGTTTCTTCTGGTTAGTATTAGCCGTATTTTGTGAGATCAATAAAATTCCGTTTTTATAAACAGTTCCTCCAATACTATGATCAAGCAACCGGTTGCTTTAATGAACGATGAAAAAGAGATACTCGACGTCGAATATCCGATCGTGGAGCATTTTTATACGATACAGGGAGAAGGTGCGCATTCGGGAAGAGCTTCCTATTTCATTAGAACGGCGGGTTGTGACGTAAACTGCTGGTGGTGCGATGTTAAAGAAAGTTGGGAAGAAGAAGGTCACCCGGTGATGAAAGTTTCTGAGTTGGTGGAAGTGGTAAAAGAAAGCGGGGCTCCGTTTGTAGTGATCACCGGTGGGGAACCATTGATGCACGATCTGTTTCCGCTTACAAAAGCATTGCACTCGCTTGGTGTTCAGATCCATATTGAAACTAGTGGCTCATCTCCATTATCGGGAGAATTAGACTGGATCACACTTTCGCCAAAGAGATTTAAAAAACCCACCGAAGAGATCTTTGAATTTGTGGACGAACTGAAAGTAGTGGTACTGACCAACAAAGATCTCGCTTGGGCAGAAGAAAACGCGGCTAAATGTCCCGAAGGAACGACTTTATTATTACAACCGGAATGGGACACTCCAAAATCCATTCCGCTTATTGTGGATTATGTGAAAGAACATCCTGAGTGGGGAATCAGCCTGCAGACGCACAAGTTTTTGAAGGTTCCGTAATGAGTTTCAAAAAATCATCTGTTTTGATAACAGGAGGGAGCAAAGGAATCGGTCTTTCCATAGCAAAGATGTTCGCTGAAAAGACCAGTCATCCTTTAGTGCTGATTGCACGCAACACTTCTGATCTGGAAAAAGCTAAACAACAATGTCTGGATTGGGGCGCACCAAAAGTAGAAACCATTTCTGCAGACCTGACCTCAGAAGAAGAAATTGCCGCTATTGATTTCAGATCTTTGAAGCCGGGAATTTTAGTAAACAATGCCGGCGTATTTTTATTTAAGCAGTTATCAAATACAACCGCCGAAGAATTTGACCGACAGTACCGACTCAATACATTTTCCACCTTCAATATCACAAAACAAGTGCTTCCGGTATTGAAAGAACAGGAGCGAGGCTTGATCGTGAATATTTGCTCACAGGCTTCCAAAAAAGGCTATGGAGACAGTGGCGCATACACGATGAGCAAACATGCGCTTTTGGGGTACACGCGTTCTCTGCGGAAAGAATTAGCTAAAACCAATATTGCCGTTACGGCTGTTAACCTCGGACAAACTTACTCCACTTCCTGGGAAGATGTGGATATTGAAACTGACAAGCTGATCGATCCGGAAGATGTGGGAAGAATGATCGTTTCCCTTTCTGAACTCAGCCCCAGAAGCGTGGTGGAAGAAATCGATATTATGCCACAGGGTGGAGAAGTAAAGCCGATGTAGGCTTTTATTTATTGAATCGGCTTACAAAATGTTTGACAAATCCTGCTTTCCAATAACTGCCATTATTTCTACTCTCTCATTATTAATTTTGAAATAAATACTATCCGAAACGCAAACACATCGTCGGTATCCTGATTTGATATAATCAACGGATTCAAAAGAGAATGGTCTTTCAGAAATATTATCAAAGCAATCAAATAGAGCTTTAAAATAGAGATCGGCTTGTTGTACACCGAACTGTTTGATACCGTACTGATGAATTCTTATTAAATCTATTTTAGCTTCATTGCTTAACCGATAATCAGCCATTTTTCAGCTGAGATTTTGATTGGTTTAGTATCTCTTCTTTAGTGTCGGTGGTAAAACCACTTTTTTCAGCTCTTTCGAGTTTTGCTCTGATCCAGTTTATCTCAGCGTTCTGATTTCTTGCCTGCCGCACTAGATCGTTAACTAATTCACTTTTACTGGAATATTCTTCGTTCTCAACCTGAGATTTCAACCATTCATCATTTGGTCTTGTAAATGTAATGCTCTGACGTGCCATGTTTTTGATGCAAAATTACACCAATACTGTATCTGAAGCAAATGTTGCAGAAATCGATATTATGCCACAGGGCGGAGAAGTAAAGCCGATGTAGGCTTCAATCCTTAAAATCAGGTTTCCGCTTTTCCTTCATGGCTTCAAATACTTCAGCCATGTCATCAGAGAATAACTTCGTGGAATTCCACTCCGCAATATATTCAAGACCTTCTTCAACGGAATGATCTCTTGAATGCCGTAATACGTTTTTAGTGCCCCGAATGGAAATTGGTGATTTTTCCGCAATAGTTGCGGCAATTTTCATAACACCTTCCTGCAATAATTCTTCCGTATCAAAACATTCATTTACTAAATGGATTTCTTTGGCTTCGGGACCGAATACATTCTTTCCGGTGTAGGCCATTTCCGCTACGATGGAAGGGGAGATGATCTTTGGTAAGCGTTGAAGCGTTCCCAGATCGGCAACCATAGCCAGATCAATTTCTTTGATGCAGAAATAAGCGTCTTTAGTGCAATATCTCAGATCACATGCAGCAACTATATCTACTCCACCGCCGATACATCCGTTGTGGACGGCAGCGATCACCGGTTTGGAACATTTTTCTATGGAGGTAACTGCCTGCTGAAGGGTTAGAATGAATTCTTTGGCTTTCTCACTTCGTTGGTCTTGATCGGAAATGGTTCGCAATTGATCGATCGACATTAACAACTCCAGATCTATTCCGACACAGAAGTGCTTTCCTTCTCCGGAGAGAATGATCACTCTCACTTCAGCGGTTTCTGACAGCATTTCAAAGATGGATCGCATCTCAAGCCAGGCGTCCATGTTAAGCGCGTTCGACTTTTCCGGCCGGTTGAAAGCAACCCGCGCTATTTTATGTTCTATATCAACGTTGAATTGATCGTATTCCATTGCAATGGATTTGGTGGATGACTGAGGCTTTCGTAACTGTAATTCTGAAATCAACAATTTGCTGAAGACTTCAGGCGACAGAGAGGCTTACTTTAGTTGGAAATTTTATTTTCTAGCAGTTTTATTTTATTCTCAAGCTTTCTAATCTCTTGAACATCTGTTTTTAAATCAGCTAACTCCTTTCTTACGGGGTTATCAATTTGTTCTCCTTCTTCATTGATTTCTGGTACTTGATCTTCTGGTTCGATAAAATCAACAGCTCCACCTTTTTGTGTGAAATCAATAAGTTTTGTGATAGCTTTCTTAAGAGCAGTAATTTTGTCACCATCACTATCAATATCTAGTTTTAGTTTTTCAATTGTTGTTTCAAGTATAGATTGAATTCCATTTTTTTTAACTGATTCAGCTTCTTTCTTAAGCTCTTTTTCTATCGTTCTATTTTCAAGTTTTAGCTTTTTAAGATTTTCTATTTCTTTTAAAATATTTATCACTTTTTCAGCGACTTTGAGCCCTGCCAACAGAATTGTACTCACGGAAGTAGCAATTCCAGCTAAAACTGCCATCTCGATTATCAAAGATCCTTTTTGTGCTCCAATGATTTTAAAATCCTCTGGACTTCTGTTTTGAGCCATTGATATTCCTCTTGCAATGTCATACCAGTTTGCAGATAATTTCTTGAAATCTGTAACATCACTAATCGAAGAATCTTCCTGAAAATATACTCTCATCATCACTGAGTCTTCGAGAATTTCCCGGTCATCTTCTAATGAAAAGGATTTGTTTAAAGTGCTGTGGATTTCTGTTAAAATTGAATGAGCTTGAGCAACTTTGCTAGAAAATTCACCAATTTTTTGGGCAGCAGTTGCGATATCAAGATTATTTACAAATAGAATAGCTTCAATCTCTGAAACTCCTTCTTCAGAAATTTTATCAATAATATCTAGCTGTTTAAGAAATGCGATTTGTTCAAGGGTCAAAGAATTAAGATTAACAGACCTTAGAGCTGTGAATAATTCCTCTTTCTCTTGTTCGAATGGTTGGCTTGGTTTATTATTACTTTGCTGAGCATTCTGATTCAGCTTGTTATACAAATTCTTATAGTTGTTAGGAATTCTAGCATTTACAATATTGGTATTAAACCATTTTGCTAACCTTATTAGTTCGTATATCTGCATTTTTAATTAATTGAGTCTTATCAATAGAATTTAAACGAATGTTATTCGATTAACCTATTTCAAATTTATGTTTACCTTACTTAATCATAAAATAATTTCGATAAAGTGAGCAATTCCAGCAAGTAAAGCAAAAACTTATTATTTGGGTATTTCCGGTTGGTTGTTCAGGGGATTTGTAATTTCGGAATGGGTTCATTCGTCATAAAACCAATCGGGGCGGATTACGATCTGTCCGTACGGAATTTGGGGTTTTAATTCGCCATTCTAAATACGGTTAGACATTTCGTGTACAAAATTCGGTTTACCAATTTGGTCGGGCTTGATCCGGTTCAGCGATCGTTCAGTCCTTTGCCTTCAAGGATGTCGGGGATGCATTTTTCAACTCTTGAAGTTCGGGTTTTGGATTGTTTGGCTCCTGAGAAGTGGAGGAGATAGCCTCTTTGTCGGCCGGGAGTTAGTGATTCAAAAGCTTCTTTCAGTTCAGGGATGGCATCCAGCTTTTCCCGGAATTCTTCTGCCATTTCAAAGTCAGAAGTCTTTTTCATCGGTACTTCCAGTCCTGCTTTTTCAACTTCAACCGCTTCAAAGATATAAGACCGTATGACCGCCATCATATCGTTTATTTGTTCCACATCGGTGAAGCGAATTTGTCGTGCCGACTGTACATTTTTGGTCTGCTGTACTAAAATGTCTTCTGCATCTTTCAGCAACACTCCTTTAAGGAATAATAGCGCGCAATAGTCTTTGAATCCGTGTATCAACACCACATTGTTCCCGTTTACGGTGTAGCATGGTTTGCCCCACTTTAATTCTTCGGTCAGTCCGCAATCCAGAATAATGGTTCTCAATAATTCATATTCGTCCTGCCATTTACTGTTTTTATTAAAAAAGAAATCAACCTTGGGATTCATGGTGTACAGTTACTGATTTAGCATTGGGATTTTTCGTTCCACGGGTCTGAGAACCTGATGTATAGTAAAAATAATCGTCGATCTTTCGAAACAGAAGTGTTTTTAACAACGGGGTCTTTTCGAATCTCAAACAAGGTCATTCCTGCGAAGGCAGGAATCTGGATCGTTATCACAGTCGTAATCCTCTAAAACTATCCGGATCTCGGGCATACGCCGCGAGATGACGTCCTTTTTTATTTTGGTTGTTGAGCAAGAAACGGACCTCCCCAATTCCGAAACAAATTTTTGGGTTCTGAGTAGTTCGCCCCTCCTTGGATAAGGAGGGGAATTCCCGAGTTGATTCTAATTTTTTTCAGCGAGTCCTCCTCCTGTTGCAGGAGGAGACAGAGGAGGTCTTCGACTTTTGAAACCTCAAACAAGGTCATTCCTGAGAAGGCAGGAATCTTCTGGATTGTTATCACAAGCATAATCCTCTAAAACTATCTAGATCTCGGGCATACGCCGCGAGATGACCTATCTGGGGTTTTGGAAATATAAAAGCAGTCTGCGGATGGACATCTACCTTTGAAAATTTAATACCCGCTTCCTCATTAGCTCATAAGTGTTATCTTTCATTTATGAGATCGAATTATTTGGTGCAATTTTCATGAGTGTGATATTTTTTCTGGGAGCTGTTCACGGATTGATGCTTACCTTTTTGCTGGTTTCTAAGAAAGTGAATCAACTTTCGAACCGGATTCTGGCTGCATTAATGCTGGTTTTTACTGTTGACCTGGCTATGGCGGCTTTGCTGAGTGTTGGTTTGCATCACAACTATCCTCATGTGATCGGTCTGGATTTCTCAATTACTTTACTGTACGGTCCGTTGCTCTATCTTTATTCCGAAACATTAATAAAAGGAAATAAGCGACTCACTCTTGCTCAGAAAAAGCATTTCATCCCCTTTATCCTTTTAACGCTGTATTTCCTTCCGTTTTATTTTAATTCAGGAGAAACTAAGCTAAATCTGCTTAGTGAAACCGGAGAATTGCAGTACGGAAGTGAATGGATCACTCATTTCAAAGTAGTGTACAGTCTTGCTTACTTACCTTTTATAATCAGGGATCTGTATCAGTACAGGAAAAAGATCAGAGCAAATTATTCCACACTGGAGAAAAGAAATCTGGACTGGTTACAGGGTTTTGTGCTGGCAGGAACGCTGCTCGGAATTACAGCCGGAGTTTTATACACGGTAAGTTCATTCAGTGATTTGCTTAGCGAGTACACTGATTTTACACTTCTGGCTTCTACTATTTTTGTGTACAGCATCGGTTATATGGGATTGAAACAGGCTGAGTTCTTTACTCTGATCGGAAGGGAAGAGAAGCAAGTTCCTAAAGAGGAGAAACCACGACAGGAAAGTTACACGCGCTCCGGATTAAATGAAGAACAAGGCAAAGAATTGCATCAGCAGCTTTGCGCATTGATGGATAAAGATAAACCGTATTTACGCAACGATCTCAGTTTAGCCGAACTTGCAGGATTAATGAATATATCGACTCACAATTTAACGGAAGTGATCAATACATTTGCTGATGCCAGTTTCTACGATTTCGTAAACAGCTATCGGGTAGAAAACGTAAAACAAGCGATCAAAGATCCTGAATTTCAAAATTATACGTTATTGGGGATTGGGCTAGAATCGGGTTTTAATTCTAAATCATCGTTTAACTCGGTTTTCAAAAAGCATACAGGATTAACTCCGTCGCAGTATAAAAAGTCTTTTGAGGGTTAAGATTCAATATGTCGTGTCATCCTGAACTTGTTTCAGGATCTTTGTGAGGTTTAATTCTGGTTGTTATATCCGGCATTCCGATCAACGCTGTTTCAATAGCCATCACCCCGCTTTCAGCGAAATGATGGAAATCTAATTCTCCGTCTGTCGGGTTTTGCACGGCTGACGGATTTTGGTTGCTGAGGACACAGATCGTTTTAAAGAATATTAAACAAGCAGATCCTTCAGGTTCTGCGGTTTATGCAATTGCCTGCCTTTACTCGCTGCGGGATAAATCCCTTGCTAGCTTATGAACGGAATTTTTATATCTGACACTCCGATCAACGCTGACACAACCTCCATTACCTCGATTTAATCTGGTTCTTGGAACGAACCTCCCCAGTTCCTAAACAAATTCTTTGGTTCTGAGTAGTTCGCCCCTCCTTGGTTAAGGAGGGGAATTCCCGAGATGATTCTAATTTTTATCAACGAGTCCTCCTCCTGTTGCAGGAGGAGACAGAGGAGGTCTGTAACTTTAGAAATTTAAACCAAAGTCATTCCTGCGAAGGCAGGAATCTGGATCGTTATCAATGAATGTGATCCTAAAAAAGATCCGGATCTCGGGCATACGCCGCGAGATGACTTTAACTTGTTGTTGAACAAGAAACGGACCTCCCCAATTCCGAAACAAATTCTTAGGCTCTGAGTAGTTCGCCCCTCCTTGGATAAGGAGGGGAATTACCGAGTTGATTCTAATTTTTATCAAGGCGTCCTCCTCCTGTTGCAGGAGGAGAAAGAGGAGGTCTTTTCTACTTTGCGATCAAGAATCCGGATCGTTATCAAGAGTGTAGTCTTCATATAAATCCAGATCTCGGGCATACGCCGCGAGATGACCGAGCTCAATTTTCATACCCAATTATTAGCCCGCGAAACAGAACACAAATCCTTAAATACAATCAAAAAAGAAGTCCAGTCCCAACGGTGTGGACGTTTATGGGGATATATGAAGGTATTTTTGTGCGAATCAATTAACCGCATAAAATATATTCATGAAGAAAATTTCACTGTTTCTGATCCTGACCGGACTTTCATTTTCAGTTTTTGCCAGACAATCGACACCACCTCAAACTCAGGAAATCACGGGAGTGGTTATAGACAGGCTGACTCAGGAAACACTTATCGGGGTAAATGTTTTAGTTCTGGATCATGAGCCTCTTCTCGGAACATCCACGGATGAACATGGGAATTTTGTTTTGAAGAATGTCCCGTTGGGGAGGCATGATATTAAGTTCAGTTATCTTGGATTTGAGACTGTGATATTGCGAAATATTCTGGTCAGCTCGGGTAAACAAACAGTTCTTAATGTTGAAATGGAAGAATCTGTATTTGAAGGAGAAGCTATTGAGGTGGTTGCCACTATTCAGAAAGACAAACCCATCAACGATTTTGCCAAAGTAAGTGTGAAACAATTCACGGTAGAAGAAACGCAACGTTATGCAGGCGGATTAGACGATCCGGGTAGATTAGTGACCGTTTTTCCGGGAGTAAATTCCACCGGAGGTGTTCAGAACAATGCTATTTCGATTCGTGGAAATGCACCCAAAAGTGTACAATGGAGATTGGAAGGAATTGAGATCCCAAACCCAAATCATTTTGCTGGTCTCTCGGTAGCTGGTGGTGGTGGATTGACATTATTCAGTGCTCAGCTACTTTCGAATTCGGATTTTTTTACCGGTGCTTTTCCTTCAGAATATGGGAATGCTCTTTCCGGTGTGTTTGATATTAACTTCAGATCAGGAAACAGAAATAAAAGAGAGCACGCTTTTCAAATCGGAATAAACGGATTAGAGGCAAGTTCCGGAGGTCCTATAAAAAAGAACGGCTCTGCAACCTATTTGTTCAATTACCGGTTTTCAACTTTAACGCTGTTACAACCATTGCTGCCTGTTGAGGGACGAATTCAATATCAGGATCTGTCGTTCAAAATTGATGTACCAACTCAAAATAGTGGTCGTTTCGAGTTTTGGGGAATCGGAGGTTTGGATCTTCAAACTATGGAAGCTAAAACAGATTCAAGCAAATGGGAATACGCATTCAGTGATTTCACAGAAAACCGAATTGATCTGGGAGTAGGAGCTGTGGGAGTTTCACATAGTATCACCGTAAACAATAAAGGATATCTGAAAAGCACTCTGGCTTTATCCGGTAATTCCACTGAATATTCAGAAGAACGTTTTGACGATAATTTAAATCTGAATCCATATTTGAATATTGATGACAATACAAGTCGACTGGCTTTTAAAACTTTTCTGAATCAAGGACTTGGCAAAAGAATAACTACACGTACAGGAGTGGAATTACAACAGCTTTATTTCAATTTTGATCTGGCTGGAAAACCCGATAACTCATCTCCTTATCAAAGTCTGATTCGGCAAAAAGATCATGCGCAACTGTATCAGATATATCATCAATCAGAATTCAATGTGTCATCGCGGTTATCAGTTTTGGGAGGTTTACACGGACAGTGGTTTTCTGTAAATGATGAATTTGTTCTGGAACCCAGAGCTGCGATCAGCTGGCAGTTGTTAACTGAAACAGCGTTAAATATTGGCTATGGCTTGCACAGTCAGATCGAAGAATTGGATGTTTATTTTGTCCAGCCACAGGCGAATTTTCCGAATAAAAACCTTAAAACAAGTAAAGCTCATCATTTGGTAGCTTCCGTAGATCAGGGAATCGGAGAGGTGCATCGAATTAAGATCGAGGGATTTTGGCAAAATATGTTTGATGTTCCGGTAATCGCAGACAGTAGTTTTTCGATGCTGAATTATGTGCATGATTTCACTTTTACGGACGCTCTGGTGAATGAAGGAAAAGGAGAGAACTACGGAATAGAATTAACGGTAGAGCGATTTATGATCAAAGGATATTATTATTTGCTGACCGGTACTTTTTATTCAAACAGATACAAAGGCGGAGATGAAATCTGGAGAAATGGTCGCTTTGATCAGAAAATAGCAGCGAATGTTCTTTTTGGGAAAGAATTCAATTTAAGAGAAGGACGAAATTTACTGGGATTAAATGTTCGTGGAAGCATAACAGGAGGAGAGCGTTACAGTCCGGTGCTTCAAGCCGCATCGATGAATGCCGAAGAAGTGGTATTCGATGAGAAAAGAGCATTTTCTCAACAGTTTGATACGCATTACATTGTTGATCTTTCAGTTACGTATCGAACGAACAAAGAAAACTACTCGACCTTGTGGGCACTTCAGGTAAAAAATTTATTGGGAGCCAAGGATCCAAGATTCGATTATAACTTCAAAACGGAAAAAGTAGATCTTATTAAAGAAGGATTAGTATTGCCTTTACTCAGCTGGAAAATTGAGTTTTAAAAAAAGGATTCCTACTCCAATCCATCAGACGGGTAATCCGTCAGATGGATTTTGGGTGCTCTGCGTCGGAAACGGACCTCCCCGAATTTCAAGCAAATTTTTGGGTTATGTGTACTTTTGTACCGACAAAAGTACCAAAAGCTCCCGACAAGAATTATTGGCGCGAACTCCATTGCATCGACTAATCATTACAAAAGGTCTTCGTTCATATGATGCATATTCACGAATCATCCTGAGTGTAATGATCGCTCCTTCGGAGCCGTCGATTTCATTACGTTCTTGGCTCGCCAATAATTCTAAAGGTCGTTGTAACTGGTAGCTTTTTGTGAGGGCCAATGGCTCATTCAAAAGGGTTTCCATTTTATCTGCATTCAGCACTAGACCATGAAAATCACAGATCGTTTGAGAGGATTTTAAACTAGCAGGTCCTTCAGGGCCGGCGGTTTATACAATTGCCTGCCTTTACTCGCTGCGGGATAAATCTCTGTTTTGTGTACCTGACTAAATCTATGGCACCACCAACACTCCAAATCAAATTTACCAGTGAGGACTTCAGAATGACCCATTAATTTGTTTATTAATATCTGTCAAAGAATTTCCCGTCATCAGCAGAAATGACTTAAGATATTTCCGATGTCTCCAAAATAAATATGAACCTTTGCCTTTTTTGAACGACTATGCTTGTGAGATGAATAACAGATCAAATCATATTCTGAATGAGTCACTTGCCCGGAAATATCAATCCGGAGATAGGGAGGCTTTAAAAGATTTGATCAGGAGGTTTAATCCTCAGTTGAGATCTAAAATTTATTATCACACCAGAAATAAAGATTCGGTACATGATATCAGTCAGGATTGTTGGTATGTGATCATCACGAAACTGGAAGAAGTAAAATTTCAGGTTGGATTTGAAGCGTGGGCACTAAACATCGCTCGAAATAAATCCATCGACTGGATCCGTCATCAACAAAAAGAAAGAAATCGAAAGTCGGATTCAGAGCAGGAGAACTCTTCAAGTGATCAAGTGGAAGAAAACGATCTCAGAGATGCCAGGATCAACGAAATAAGAAAGAGTATGAATTTGATATCAGATGCTCAGAGAATTGTTTTGGAATTATTTTACGTGGAGAATTTGAGCATAAAGGAGATCTCAATTGTGCTGGGAATCTCTTCGGGAACAGTAAAATCGAGATTATATACCGCCAGAGAATATTTAAAGAAAACCATCAAATAAAACAGTTGGAACTATTATGAAAAAAGAAGACATAGACAAACTGATAGAAGAGTCGTTAAACAAGGAAGAAGCCAAGTTCTATCACGAGCTTGAGGAAGAAGGATTATTCAAGCAGTGGGGTGGATTATACACCGGAAGGTTAGGGGGATGGGCGATGTTTATTACTATCGTAAACGTGGTAATTACAATATTTGCCTTTTGGTTTGGCTACAAATATTTCACCGAAACAGACCCAATGTTAATGGCAAGATATGGAGCTATTATGATCATTGGTTTGATTATGAATGGAATGGTAAAGCTTTGGCACTGGATGCAAATGGATAAGAATTCCATCTTGCGTGAAATGAAACGAATGGAATTTCAAATTGCTGTGCTTTCTGAGAAAGTTTCTGACAAATCGTAAAAAAAGAGCAGGGCAGGTTTGCTACTCAACGATAAACTTGCCTTTCATTAAACCGAAATGTCCGGGTACCGAACACAGAAAATTATAAATCCCTTTTGGCGGAGCTTCAAATGTAATGGTAGTTGATTCGCCGCCACCAATAACTTCGGTAAAAGCTATAATGTCTTCTTTTGATTCAGGAACATATCCATTTTCTTTCTCATCGAGTACACTCATGGCAAATGGTCGGATTTCAATCTCTTTATTAAGAAGTACAAAATTGTGTCCCATTTCTTCTTTTGTTCGTTTTCCTGTATGAATCAAAGTAAGCTCAATCGTACTGCCGGATTTTACTTTTATTTCATCCAGATCAAATCTCATCCCATCATTAGATTGGATGGTAACTTTTTGTATAGAATTCTGAGCGTTGGCAACTTGGTTAATTGCTATAAACAGAATTGCTGAAATAAGGAGGGTTAGAAATTTGGGAAAGGTCAATATTGAATGATATTTGTTTCTAAACGATTAGATTAAATTAAGTAAATGGCTTTTGAATAAGAATTAGAGTTAATTTAAATATATACGTAACCTCATCACGCTACTATGGACGGAATTTTATTACTTAACTCGATCTTTGAAATCTTCAATAATAATTACATGCCGCATGGAGCTTGCTATTTTTGGGAGCCTACTACCTTGTGGAGTAACGTTGTGGGAGATGGAGTAACTGCCTTTTCTTATTATATGATTCCAGGCCTATTGATCTATTTCGTTAACAAGCGAAAGGATATAGAGGTAAATGCACTTTTGGTTGCTTTCGCTATATTTATTGTCGCTTGTGGAACCGTTCACGTGATGATGATCGTAAATGTCTGGATCCCTTACTACGATATTTCCGGAATGATCAAAATAATAATGGCACTAGTATCAGTTGGTACTGTATTTATGCTTTGGAAAAGCATGCCGGAATTGCTGAAAATTCCAAGTCCTGCAGCCTTACAGGAAGCAAATGATGAAATTAAGTCTTTGAATGAAAACTTAGAAGACAAGGTAAAGCACAGAACCCAAGCATTGGAAGAAATGAACAGCGAACTGGAGAGTTTCAGTTATTCTATTTCGCATGATCTCCAAATACCGGTAAGAGCTATTTTAGGATATTCAGCAATGCTTGAAGAAGATCATATTGATCAGCTTGAGGAAGAAGGCATAAGAAAGCTTCAAAATATTTCGAACAGTGCATTGAAAATGAATGAGCTGATCCAGGGTATTCTTGAGTTCTCACGACTTGGAAGAAAAGACAAAACGGATTCAATGATAGATATGAATCTGCTTTTTAATGAATCGGTTAATGAGATCAGAGCGGGAGAAACTACTCAAAAAGAGATCGAATTGAATATGGAAGAATTGCCTTCGGTGTATGGCGATGAAGCTATGATGAAACAGGTGGTTAATAATTTGCTTTCAAATGCAGTTAAGTATTCCATCAATCAGGAAAAAATAAAAATTGACGTATCAGCTGAAGTTTCAGAAAATGAAATTACCTACTTCGTTAAGGATTACGGAATTGGCTTTGATGAAAAATATAAGCACAAGATGTTCGATGTTTTCCAACGACTACATGATGAAAATACCGTAAAAGGTTCCGGAGTTGGGTTAGCAATTGTGAACCGAATTATTGTTAAACATTTTGGTCGTGTAGATGCTCATTCTAACGGAAACGGAACAACTATTGAATTTACGCTTCCTAAGAAAAAGCTGTTAAAACCTGTAGAGTAACTAAAACTGTTTTTCTAAGACCCGGGGATGCTCTTCATTTACTTTGATGAGCATTTCTCCGAATAACGTATTTGCCCACGCAAACCAGTCTCTGGTGTATTGAGTTGCATCATTTTTGTAGAAGCTTTCATGCATGAAACCGGTGTCGGCATGTGTTTCTTTCAGCATCTTGATACACAATGAGATCTCTTCAGGATCATAGCTGGTTATTGCTCTTAAGATGATTCCCATCGGCCAAATACTGTCTTTTCCGGAATGCGGACTTCCTTGTCCCGTAGCGGCGGTACCGGAGTTGAAATAGGGGTTGTTTTCACTCAACAGGAACTTTCGGGTGTTTTTGTAAAGTTGACTTTCGGATTTTACAGCTTCTATATAAGGTAATGACATCAGAGAAGGAACGTTGGCATCATCCATGAAGATCTTGTTTCCAAAACCATCTACTTCGTAAGCGTAGATCTTACCGAAATTCAGATGCTCAAAAACGGCTTGATCTTCGATAGCCTGCTCAACTTGTTTTGCGAACATCTTACATTCATGAGCGAAATCATGATCATCAAGTTCGTTCATATAAATATCATGAAGCTGATTCAGCGAAGTAACCGCAAACAAATTGGACGGGATCAGATACTGATAAATGGTAGAATCGTCAGAAGGGCGGAAAGCAGAACAGATCAATCCAGTTGGTTTTAATTGTCTTCCGGTTCCGTTAAAAGGCGGACTATCTATCATTACGGAAGTACGTCTTGCAAATCGGTAGGGAGTGGTTCCATCCATGCGTTGTTCAGTTCTGAGCGTTTCAACTGCGAGTTTCATTGCTTTATCCCAATCTTCATCAAAAGCGGAAGTGTCGCCGGTAATTTGGTAATAAGCATTCGACAGTCGAATAGCGTAGCACAAAGAATCGATTTCCCATTTACGTTCGTGAATTCCGGGAAGCATTTGAGCGGAATCATCTTTCCAATACGATTCCTTGGTTACATCTTTGTAAAAAGCATTCGCATAAGGATCCAGATTGATACATTTCATTTGGCGATTGATGAGCCCCTTAACCAACTCTTTCAGCTTTTCATCTTTATTGATTAGTGGTAAGTAAGGCCACACCTGAGCCGTGGAATCTCTCAACCACATCGCATCAATATCTCCGGTAATGATGAAAGTATCCGGCTTGCCGTCAATGTATTCGAAGTCAACCGTGGTATCTAATGTATTGGGATAACAGTTCTCAAAAAGCCAGGAAACTTCCTCATCTTTAATAACAGATTTCATCTCTTTTATCACTTCCTCAACCGCGGAACTTGTAAAGGTACGCTCCGAAACCGGCGGACGTTTGCTGATAAATTCTTTTTTGGTGATGAAGCTCCCGAGTGGCATTGCAGATAAAGCTCCCAATGCAAGAGAGGAGTTTTTGAGAAAGGTTTTTCGATTCATATCAGGGTGTTTATTTCCTGAGAAGATGAATCAATACATATGAAGTTGCAAGTAGTCTGTATCTAATTATTCAAAACTATTATTGAAAGGTTTAGAACACTAGCAAAACTCACCCAGACCAAATAAGGATATAAAAGCCATGAAGACATTCTGTTTATGGGCTTGAACAATTTGATGGTGTAGACGATGAGAATGAGTAAAATAATGATGTCAATAAAAGCCAGAAATGGATTCTGCATCCCAAAGAAAAGAATACTCCATAAACCATTTACGACGAGCTGTGATCCGAAGACAAAAAGTGCTTTTTTCTTTTGAATTTCAGGAGCTTTTGATTTCCAGACACTTCCTGCAGCAAATCCCATCAAGATATAAAGAAAGGTCCATACAGGGCCAAATATCCAATTCGGTGGATTAAAGAAAGGCTTTTCTAGTATTGAGTACCAACCTGAGATATTTTCTGAAGTTGAGACTCCTGAGAGAAATCCTATTAGCAAACATAGTGCAATGGAAACAGGAAGTTTATACTTATTTGGGATAGACATTTTTGCTTTTTGAAGTGATAATGCCAAATAGTGCTAAAAAATTCCCTCAATTTGAATGTAAACTTACTACCTTCTCGGTTCATCGAAATAGTTATGAAATGAAAAAAGAACTGGAATCTATTCGGGAACGTCTAGATCAAATTGACAAAACCATACTTAAAGCTGTTGCTGAACGCCAGGATATTGTAAAAGAAGTAGCCGCGCTTAAGATAGACAAAGAAGCCGGTATCCGAGATATGGAGAGGGAGGAGCAACTTCTGAATCGAATTCGTCACTTTGCCCAAGAAATTGGTCTGGACAGATATTATGCAGAGCATTTATTCAGAGAGATCATTACAAACTCAGTTCGTTTTCAGACCCATTCTTTGGTTGATCATCAGAATAAGAGCAATGGCGATACCATTAAGGTAAGTTACCAGGGAACGGATGGAGCTTATTCGCATTTAGCAATTCAAAGACATTTTGGAGAGCGATACGGTAATGTTGAATGTTACGGTTATGATACTTTTCTAGAGGCGGCCAAAGCAGTTAAGGATGGAGAAGTTGATCTTGCTTGTTTACCGATCGAAAATACAACAGCGGGTTCTATTAATGATACGTATGATATTTTAGGAGAAGCCCATTTACATATTGTTGGAGAGGAAATACTAAAGATCGTTCATTGTTTACTGGCTGTAGAAGATGTAGATGTTTCTCAAATCAGAAGGATATTATCTCATCCGCAAGCCATTGCACAATGCACTCATTTTCTTTCTAAACTTCCCAGATGCAAAGTAGAATCATATCTTGATACTGCAATATCAGCACGTAAAGTTTTGGACGATGGCGATTTATCTCAGGCAGCAATTGCAGGGGCACATGCCGCCGATCATTATGGATTAAAGGTTATTGCACATGACATCGCAAATCAAAAAGAGAATTATACTCGATTTGTGATTGTTGGCCCAAAACCGGTTAAAGTAGATCTTCAGCTTCCTGCTAAAACTTCACTGTTGATGGTTACATCCAATGAAGAAGGTTCTTTGATCGAATGCCTGAATGTACTTCATGAATTTGGAATCAATATGAGTAAACTGGAATCCAGACCACGGATGAATGAACCTTGGAAGTATTCATTCCACCTCGATATTGTAGCAAATACAGCCGATCCTGACACCAAGAAAGCACTTAAAGAACTGGAAGCTAAAGCAGCTGAGTTAACTGTTCTTGGTTGTTATCCTAAACAAGAAAATTAGAATTAGAAGGAATAAGTAGCTCGTAAAAAAGTACTGTATTGAGTTGGAATAATATCCAATCTTGGTACTCTGACACGATATCGAATATCAAAATTTAGATCTGAGCTGAAAATAAAGCGATATCTGATTTCAATTTCTTCAGAGTTTACACCATACGGGCTGGCAGTTAACCATTGTGAGTCGGTGCTGGCAAACTCTACCATTAATTCATGTTTTTCGGCATATTTATTGATCCCAAAAGAAGTAACGGCACTTGTTCCGTTTTTAAACTCAGTATTCAAATTTTGGCCAAGTTCTCCAACAATCCTGAAAGACCCGCCTTTCAACACATCTTCAGCAGGAAAGTCAAAGGTTATTCTGGAGGCTAATGCCACATAAGTTGAAAACCCATCCGGTTTTAAGTATGCATTAGTTGCAAAGAAAATTCCAAAGCCTTTTTGGATAATATTATTCTGGTCACGTGTCCTGTTTTCCGCTCCCAGATAGTAGTTGAAATTATGTTCAGAATTACCATAATTCAGATTAGCCTTATAAGGAAATGAAATTGCATCCCGGTTTTGATACTCGATAATAGCTTCTCCAAACCATTCACTATTCAAGCCTTTTTTAAGATATAATCCATCACTCCAATGCACGAAATTTGCATTACTTTGAAATCTTAGGTGCGACCGGCCTGCATTTGATAAAACGCTTATTGATTTTTGGAATCGCCCAGCCTTCAAAAGGAAGTCTTCGTTAGTGTATTGATAGTAAAATTCGTCAAAGGAAAGTGAACCGTAAGCCAATTGCCGGTTTCCGTTTGCTTTGATAGTGAACTCAAAGGGTTCTGCTTCTTTAGAAACCAAATAAACTAATCGTCCTGAAAAAGAATGATTTTCATTGAAGAAATACTTAATACCGGGGCGAATTCGCAATAAAGTATTATCTCCGCCAAGTCCATTTGCATCGGTATCAGTTCCAATATGTGCTAAACGTACATTTCCATAAAATTGAAAATTTGATTGTTGAGCATGTGCATAATCCTGAAATAACAATATTGTGAAAAGCAGGATGGTGGAGTAAATAAATTTCTTCATAGTTGATTCAGGGATTTAATATGTAAAATTACGGAACTGTTAAATTCATTCCGATAGAAGTGAAAAATATATTTTAATATTCATTTTGAAATTCTGTACAAGCAATGGGCTTTTAAAGGATGATTATCTTCAACCAATGGGTGATCAAACTCTCCGATCTTTTTCATGCCAATTTTCTGCATCACTCTCTCAGAAGCTTTATTGATCAATGCAGTGAATGAGTACACTTCAACTAGATTAAGATCAGAAAACGCGAAGTCAAGACAGCGAGCAGAGCCTTCTGTTGCAAGACCTCGATTCCAGTACTTTTTATCTAAGCGCCAACCAATTTCAACACAAGGAGTAAAGTCAGCTTCAAAAGAAGAGTTTTTTAAACCAATAAAACCAATAAAGGTATTTTCTGGAAGCAGATCCACAGCAAAAAATCCATAACCATGTTCTTCGATATGATCATTGATTTTCTTTATTAACAATTCTGTTTGTTCAATATTCAGAACCGAAGGGAAGTGTTTCATTACTTCAGGATCTGAGTTTATTTCAAAAAAAGGTTTTAGATCTGAATCATTAAATTTTCTGAATCCCAATCTATTTGAAGTAAAAAAATAGGGATCATTCATCATCAAAGAATTTTTGAACCAGCATTAATACTTCAGCAGCGCATCCCCATGAAACTGTGAATCCGGCTCCACCGTGTCCATAATTATGAATTACGAAAGCGGTTTCATCTTTTTCAAGTCTGATCTGAGTTCTTCCGGGACGTAACCCAACCTGCGCAGATATAATTGTTTTTGATTTTAAATCAGGGTCTAGTAACGTACATCGTTCAATTATTCTCTGGGTAAGTTGCTTATCAATTTTTTGTGAGTATTGATTTCTAAAAGCAGAGCCTCCCAGAACTATACAATCAGTTCTCGGAATAACATAGGTAATTTCATTGTGTGTATTGGATGGTAATTCATCAAATGCTAGCCCGAAGATCCCTTCGGATGGTTCAATCTTAACTGTTTGCCCTTGAATGGGATACAGTTCTTTATCTTTAAATAATTCTTGAGAACCCAAACCGGAGCAATTAATAACAAGCGAATTTTCAGAAAGCTGCTCAAGATCTGTGATTTCCTGATAATGAATTGACCCGCCGTTATTCAAGAATGTATCATGCAAAAAAGGAAGATAGATCTGAGTTTCGATCAAAGGGATTGAATAAGTATAGCAGTTACATTTTGAATCAAGAATATCAATACTACGATGACTTATTTTAGATTTCGGAGGTAAGGCATGTAACCAATATGGAGTTTTGTTAACAGGCTCAATTATTTTGAATGGAACCATTGAAACACCGCTATTCGAATTATGGGCTAATTCTTCGAATTTTCGAAACGACAGATTACTCCACTTTAATACTTTTTCAATAGGACGTGCTTCGTATGGAAACCATATTGCGGCTGCATTTGCAGAAACGGTATCTTTAAAATGTTCTTTTGAAATAATGCTTACATCATATCCATTTTGCAAAAGAGTTATGCCGGTAGTTAAACCTGAAACACCACTCCCGATGATCTTAATCTTTGTAATTAAGGGGTTACTAGTCATATTTTAGGCGATCATCTTTCCATTCTATTTCAAAAGAATCTTTCTTTTTAAGATCTTTTGATGAACGAATCCATTTTTCATTTTGCCATACGCGGGCAAAACCTTTTTCTAGGGGTTCATTCGGATTTTGTTTGTCTAATCGATGTTGAAAAGCCAGTAAAAAATCCCTTCTGTTTCTCAATAAACCTGTGGTTTTGTACTCCAATTGTTCCTTCATAGAAGCGATTCTGTTTGCTGCAGTTTCCATCTTTTGTTGAACGGCGAGGAGTGCATACGATCTGGCAAGATTAGTAACTTTGTCTTTATAAAACTGCACAGCCCCTTGAGTATTCAATTGGAGCCTTCTGTACAGGTCTTCAATTCTGATATTAATTTCATTTATATCCGGTACAGCCATAACCGCAGCTTGAGTAGGGGTAGCCGCTCTGGAGTCGGCTACAAAATCAGAAATGGAAAAATCTACTTCATGCCCAACAGCACTGATAATGGGGATTTCGCAATGAAAAACGGCTCTGGCTACGGCTTCTTCATTAAAAGGCCAAAGATCTTCCAAAGATCCACCACCACGGCCAATGATTACTACATCAACATTTTTATGATTTGAGAAGTAATTAATTCCATTTACAATTTCCGGTGCTGCATTTACTCCCTGAACACTGGCATGAAATAATTTAACTTCAGCTAGAGGCCATCTTTTTTGAAGGGTAGCTCTGATATCCTGAAAAGCTGCTGTAGTTTTTGAAGTCACTACTCCTATTCTTTGAGGAAATTTGGGAAGAGCCAGTTTATGTATATCATCAAATAAACCTTCAGATTTCAGCTTTGCTTTTAACTTCTCAAAGGCTTGTTGAAGTTTTCCAATTCCTGCTTGCTGAACAAGATTAACGATCATTTGATAACGACCGTGAGGTTCATACACCTGAATATCTCCACCAATTACAATTTGTTGTCCATCAGTAAGATCGATCCCCAACCGTTGTACCGTACTTCTCCAAATAACACACGGAAGTTGGGCTCCGGAATCTTTCAGAGTAAAATAAAAATGTCCGTTTGCACTTCGTTTTACATTACTGGCTTCACCTTCTACCAAAATATCCATAAAGTTCTGTTCAAGAACAGTTTTGATCTTTCCGGTTAACTCAGTTACAGAAGGGATATCAAATAAAAAAGGTTTTTGGTCTGTCATATTGAAATTTGTTTGCCCCAAACATACGAGAAATAATGATCTTGATTTAGTATAATGAGTGAAATCCTTTTGTTTTGAAAAAGATTTTACTGCTCATATTATTTTTTTATTTAACGAGTACTTCAGCATTCTCACAAGACAGAAACAGGTACTTGCTGGATATCTATGAATATGATAAAGAATTGCAAGAGCTTGTTGAAAGAGTAGTTGACTCTCTAGGTGGAAAAGAGAGAAACCTAAACGCACAATCATTTCGAGCGAGTGGAGAGATGACTTTTCAAACAGGGGAAAAGGTTGGGTTTGATCTGTATTATTTGAAAAAAGAGTGGTTCCGATTAGATCACAAGACGGAAAATAAAAGTGAATTATTTGTTCGACATGGAAGAGAGGGGCAGATTAAAAAAAGGGATACACAAGGAGTAGAAAGCATTCAGAATCTAAAGGGATTAAAATTGAATGAAGAAGAACAGTTTAATATTTATGAAAACAATCTTTTCGATTATGAAAACAAGAAACTAGATATCTATTACGAAGGAGAGATCAAAGTTGGGGAATTGGAAGCTTATATCATCCGTCTTTCAAGATTTAACTATGGAGAGGAGATGTACTACATATCGAAGGAAAATTACAGGCCTTTTATGAAGCAGGTATATTTTTTAGATGGTAAATACCAATCGGTTATAAATTACACAATTGATGAATATGTTAAGATGAATGGTGTTTTTTTACCAAAAATAATAAGATTGAAGAAGGACGGACAAACAAAAATGATCGAATTTCTTAGCTACGATCTTTCAGCTGACTTTGACGAGGAATTTTTCTTGAATTAGCTTACAACTGGCCTCACCATAATCTCGAAGTAATTTAGTAATGGGCAGGTTTTGGCTAAAAAAACAGCTTCATTTATATCTTTTGCAGCGATAATGGTGTACCCCAAAATTATTTCTTTAGCTTCTATAAAGGGGCCGTCTGTTACAACATGGTCATGATTGATAAGATGAGTGCCGGAATCCTCAAGACGTTGTGAGTCGATGTGTTGATCGCCAAGTTTTTTGATCCAGTTTACATGTAAAATTATTCGTTCTTTTAGAGCTGCTTCGGAAGTGTCAACGCCATCCTGACCTCGAAAAATAAGCATGTATTTATTCATCATTTACCCCGATTAATTCTGAATTCTAATATAGAATTTCGGAATAAACGGATTAACTAAGAATAATGCTACTTACTAAGTTTGTGTTTAATTGATGCTTAAAACTCTTCAGTGCCCTTTTAAATACAAAAAATTCATGTTCAGAATGTTTCCCGCTATAAAATTTTTTATAAATATGGATGTTATAGACGTATGAGCACCCTTTAATTAAATTAATGCCATGAATAGACTTTTAATTTTCGCTGCGTTAACAGCTTTTCTTTTTAGTTGTTCAAATACCACGAACTCAGAAGAAATTGATGAAGTAAATATCAGGATATCAAATGTAAGTGAATATGCTTACGAGAATATTATTTTTTCAAGCAGAGGCAATGAGCTTAGATTCGGAAACCTAGAGTCCGGCGAGTCCTCGGAATATAAAGTTACGGAATCAGCTTCAAGAGTAGTCTTTATTGAATTGATCATTTCAGATTCAACGTATACCATACAACCAATAGATGATCTTGGGGATGGTATTTTAGAAGACGGTAAATATACATTAACGGTAGATGCGGAATTAAAAGGGAGATATAATAGTCTCATATTTGATCTGGTTGAAGACTAAAATTGATACCCATTTATTCAGATAAAAGTTTAGGATGTAACCAATTACGTCTCAATCATTTCCAAAGAATTAAAAGAAAATGTAGCTTGTTAACTAAAAAGGTTGCTAAGCAATTATGAAACACACTATTATTTTCCTTTTCGTGTTTGTATTTCTTCAAAAGGATGGATTATTAGCACAATCAGATGGTGATAATTTTTTAAACAATTCTGTTAAAACCGAGCATTTCGAACTGCTTCAGGAATTTCTCTCGATTCCGAACGATGCTAATTATCCTGAACAGATCACTGAAAATATTAATTGGCTTTCAGATAAGTTTAATGAACTTGAGTTTAATACCGCCATATTGGAAACGGAGGCTTTGCCTTTATTCTTTGCTGAGAAGTTAATCAATGAAAATCTACCAACGGTTCTTTTCTATATGCATTTTGATGGACAACCGGTTGATCTTTCTAAGTGGGACCAAGAAAGTCCATATAATCCTGTTGTTAAAATGAAGAAGGGAGAAGGTTGGGAAAAAGTGGAAAACCCTGACTTCAAAAACCTTAAAGAGGACTGGAGGATATTTGCCCGCTCGGCTTCGGACGATAAAGGACCAATTGCCATGTTTTTATCTGCGTTACAGGTTTTACAATCACAAGGAATGTCACCAAAGTTCAATATCAAAGTCATTTTGGACAGCATGGAAGAAAAAGGTTCTCCTGTTCTGGCTCCGGCGGTTGCAGATCATAAAAGTGTTTTGGCTTCAAATTATTTAGTAGTGTTTGATGGTCCGATGCATGACTCAGGACTTCCAACACTTTTATACGGAGTGAGGGGAATTACTCGTTTGAGACTGGAAGTATTTGGCCCGTCAAAACCTCAACATAGTGGACACTTTGGAAATTATGCTCCTAATCCTGTCTTCAGAACTGCAGAGTTATTGGCTAGTATGAAAGATGAAAATGGAAAAGTGATCATTCCGGGTTTTTATGACGGAATAGAGATCGAAGAAAATGCAAAGAAAATCATGGAAGCAGTTCCTGACGACGAAAGAGGAATCCGAAAAAGAGCAGGATTTGCAAAACCTGAACAAGTTGGAGGAAATTATCAGGAATCAATTCAATATCCATCACTTTCAGTACTTGGGATACAATCCGGGTGGGTTGGCAATGAAACAAGAACCATTGTGCCTGATAAAGTAATTGTTGAAATGGATATCCGAACAGTACCGGAAACAAACAGCAACCGTTTGATCGAATTGGTTAGAAATCATATTGAGGGACAGGGCTTTACAGTGCTGGATCATGAGCCAACACCGGAAGAAATGCTGGAAATTGATAAGCCACTATATTTTCAAGCAACCCCATTAATGTATCCATTCAGAACTCCAATCGATTCTAAAATTGGGAGTTGGTTAAGAGAAGCCGTGGATAAAGCACATCACAAAGAAATAGTTCAGATACGGATTAGCGGAGGGAGTGTGCCACTTTCTTTCTTCATTAATGAATTGGAAATACCAGCTGTATTGGTTCCATTAGTAAACCCGGATAATAATCAACACAGCCCTAATGAGAACCTGAGACTTGGAAATTATGTAGATGGAATACGAACCATTACATCAATATTGATAAGTTCAATTGAGTGACCATGTTTAAAAGAGTAACAAAATTCTTAGAATCCAATCAAAAGTACTCCGAAGTATTTATTCGAGCTATTATTGGTTTTCATCTCATATATGGTACTCAGGATAATGTGTTCTCTTGGGAAAGAATGCTTGAATTTTCGGAATTTTTAGCAAGCTTCGGTTTTCCAATCCCGTTGGTTTCGGCAGTTGCATCCGTTTACGCGCAATTCATTTGTGGGATACTTTTTATAATAGGATACCAAGTTCGTATTTCAGCTGTAATAATGATCTGTAATTTTATTATCGCACTTTTAATGGTTCATACCGGTGATACTTATCCCGGTGCTTTTCCGGCTATTATGATGCTTGCAGGATCTCTGTATTTGTTATTTAACGGGAGCAAAGTATTAAACGTGAATACTCTGTTTTTTAAGAAAGAGTTGTAGATGTCAGGTAATTCGTTGACAGTCTGGTAGAGATCGTTGTGCTAGGTTAAGCTTTATTATCTGGTCTCGATGCTATGCATTGGAAACGGACCTCCCCGGCTACGAAATAAATTCTTTGGTTCTGAGTAGTTCGCCCCTCCTTGGATAAGGAGGGGAATTTCCGGGTTAATTCTAAATTTTATCAACGAGTACTCCTCCTTTTGCAGGAGGAGACAGAGGAGGTCTTTACTTAAGGATTGTGAGTACATTTACTTGGCAATGTACTTTTACCGCTACTGAGCTTCCTCAGCACAGGCGCCAGTACCAAAAGCTCCCGACAAGAATTATTGGCGCGAACTCCATTACATCGACTAATCATTACAAAAGGTCTACGAACGTTTGATACATATTCAAGAATCAGCCTGAGTGTAATGATTGCTCCTTCGGAGCCGTCGATTTCATTACGTTCTTTCCTCGCCAATAATTCTAAAGGTCGGTGTAATTGGATGCTTTATTGAAATACTGAGGTTTATTAGAAACGGGACAATTGTTGTAAGTGAATTATCTAACTTCTACAAGAGTGACTAAAAAGCTCTATTTAAAAAAGCGTGTAAAGGCTGAATAACCCGGAAATATTTCATAAGCGCTTCTGCCTGATAGCTCTCTTTAACAAACGTCGAAGCCTTGAATTTTGCCATAGCATAAAATTGTTTATTAGCTATATATGGGAGTTTATTTTCAAGATCAGCATATTTTTTATCGAGCCTTTTATTGCGTTCGCCCTGCAGTTCTCCGAAATTACTCTTGAATTCAGGATCAGTAACTATGCTGGTGAACTCTTCTTTGTGAGATGCTATCAAATCCCTGACTTTTGTAAGTCTGTCTTTAGAAAGCTGATATAATCCACCTCCAACATGGACATTTTCTGCTCCGATGCCGATATAAAATCCCGGAACTTCAGACTTCTTTCCTTCAGAGGATAAACTGGCTTTCATTAGTGTGTTATATGGAGTTTTATCTTTCGAAAAGCGGATATCTCTGTTGATCCGAAATAAGGTTTTCTTGGCATCTGTATGGAGATCAGGTTCAATTTCGAGGAGTGCAGGAATTAAAGCTTCTATCAATTCTATAAAAGGCTTTCGAACATGATTCTCATAATCTTTTCGATGATCATCAAACCATTCTTTATGGTTATTCTTTTCGAGCCCTTCAAAAAACGAGATGTAGTTTTGGTCGATCATGATTACTTCTTTTTGGCTAAAACTGCAGCTTCATAGGAGTCTTCAGCCCACAGTTTCATTAGTTGCTTGTCTTCGATTACATGAGCTGGCGCTGACCAATACGGCATTCCTTTGCCTTTCTTGGCATGATCAAACGGTTTCATTCCTTCGGCTTCAAACTTTGGGATCAGTTGATCATTCACTCTGAAATAGAATGCATTTTCACTGGTCACCATGGCAAACATGATCTTGTCTTTGAAGATCCCAACACCGCCAAACATTTTTCTGGATGATGCGCCTTCAAATTCTGATAGTTGATCGACGATGTAATCGACATATTCCTGATTTAAAGCCATGATTATTTATTTTTTTGATTACAGTTAATGCTTCCAGAGTCAGAGATTCCCATAATTCATGTTGGGAAAAAGAAACCTCAAACCAGCCTGCCAACGGACCTTTATTTTTGAATGGATTGAAAGGAATAGATTCAAAATCCTGAGCTTCCGGATCAAAGGTTTTTCCGAATTTGAAAACCATATTTCCATTCTTAGAAATAAATACAAATACATTCCCATAATATTTGATGGCTTCGGTACTCATCATCTTTCCGGCGGTAACCATCTTTTCCTCCCGGATCAGCTTAGCTCTGATCTGCTCAAATAATGCTTTTTGTTCTTCCATTCGATCAATTTATAGAATGACAACTGAGAATCCGAATAAGGGACAAGGTTTTGTAAGGAATGGTGTGTGAGGCTGTCTTACTGTTTATCCGCGAAGACCTGAAGGACCTCGCTGGCAAACAGTAATAAACATGATTTAAAATGCCGAAAACGTATTCATCAGTTTGGCTTCATATTGTTTGGGGCACTAAACTACGGAAACCTAATTTGTTCAGGTCTTTCAGATATGATCTATTTAATTATCTAAAATCATATGGTGAGAAAAATGACATACTTGTTGATGTAATAAATGGAATCGAAGACCATGTTCATTTATTAATTCGTCTAAAAACCACACAGGAAATTTCAGAGGTAATAAATTTATTAAAAGGAGCCTCGTCAAGATGGATAAATCTGAACGCCAACCTGGAAGAAACATTCAAATGGCAGAATGGTTATGGTGTTTTCTCTGTAAGCGAAAAGGATATACCGAAAGTCAGAAACTATATTTACAATCAGGAAGAACATCATAAAGCCGTTTCTTATTCAGAAGAATTAAAGAAACTGGTTAAATAACTACCAATGAAACATTAGCCAGCGAATTCCTTCAGGTATTCGCGAGTAGTTTAGCAATGAATGTAGTGTAAGAGAAAAAAGAATTATTGGTTATAGATGAGATTTTGATATGATTAGTTAAAAAGGAAGTCACAGACTTCCTTGTCTTGTATTTTCAAGTTACAAACTTGAAAAATCTGTGCAAACAGTAATAAACATGATTCATTAAGCTGAAGACATAAAGATATTAACTAAGATTCCAATAATGCCTTTCAATATTCAAATCATAAAGCCTTATATTTGACCAATTCAAAAATCTAAATAGCTTAAAATGCTCCTGAAAAATCTTCGTCCGGTTAGTAAAGAACACAACGGAAAAGACACAATCGACATCAGAATCCAAGATGGAAAGATCTCAGAAATAGGAAAATCTTTAAAAGCTGAGAAGGGAGAAGATTCTCATGATTTTGAAGGAGCTTATGTAAGTCCGGGTTGGATGGACATGCATATTCATTTGCGTGAGCCGGGTTATGAGCACAAAGAAACGATCAAAACCGGTTGTGCAGCAGCGGCTTTTGGCGGATTTACAGCGGTTGCTTGTATGCCCAACACTAAGCCGGCTACGCACACCAGAGATGTGGTGGAATACATCATCAAAAAAGGAAATGAAACTCCCGTAGATGTACACCCGATCGGTTGTGTGACCAAAGACAGAGCAGGAAAGTCGATCGCTGAAATGGGAGATATGAAAGACGGTGGAGCGGTTGCGTTTAGTGACGACGGAGATCCGGTTTATGATTCTCAGGTGATGCGTGTTGCTTTGGAATATTCTTCCATGCTTGGTATGCCGATCATTAATCATGAAGAAGATCTGGAGTTATCACGTCCGGGGCATATGAATGAAGGAAGAGTCTCTACCAGACTTGGTTTAGATGGAACGCCTTCAATCGCTGAAGAAACCATGATCGCTCGCGATATTTTATTGGCTGAATACACCGGTGGTCACATTCACGTTGCTCACATCAGTACAAAAGGAGCAGTCGATCTTGTTAGAGAAGGAAAGAAAAAAGGAATTAATGTAACCACAGAAGTGTGCGCTCATCATTTTGATCTGACGGACGAAGAAATAGAGAAGCAAAAGTTCAATACAAACTTCAAAATGCACCCGCCACTTAGAACACAAGAAGATGTGGACGCGATGATAGAAGGATTGGTTGACGGAACTATTGATGTGATCTGTACTGATCATGCTCCTCATGCTATTGAAGAAAAAGAAGTGGAATTCATTTATGCTCCAAACGGAATAATTGGATTAGAAACAGCCTGGAGTATCTCCAACATGAGATTATTCAAAACCAAGAAATTGAACCTTCAGCAACTGGTTGAAAAACTGAGTTATAATCCACGGAAAATTTTAAATCTTGAAGTTCCTGCACTCGAAGAAGGAGCACAAGCAAATCTGACATTCTTCAATACTGATGAAGAGTGGACCTTTGATCCTAAAAACGTTCGTTCGAAATCTAAAAACTCTCCGTATCTGAATAAGAAGCTAACTGGTAGAGCGGTCGGGATCTTTAACCGTGGTGAGTTGGTGATTAATGAGTTGAGGTAAGTAAGAACGAATATTTGTCATGTCGAACGAATGTGAGACATCTAATGATTTTCGAAATAAATTATAATTATGAAGATTTCTCGGTCATCCGCTGTGCAGCGGATTCAACTCGAAATGACAGAAGATGGTGAGGAATGATTAAAAAAATCCTAGCTTACGAAACTTCTACAAACATTTGCTCGGTAGCTTTTCAGAATACAGACGGAAAGGTATTCGAAAAACGCGTTCAGGGAAGAAGTGTACATTCTGATAATCTGTTTTTGTTTACTCAGCAGTTAATGAAAGAGCATGACTTCAAAATAGAAGATCTGAATGCTGTATTAGTAAGCAATGGACCTGGTTCGTATACCGGATTGCGAATCGCTGCAAGTGCGATCAAAGGGATCATATTTGATAAGGATGTGAACCTGTTTGCTTGTAATACATTGGCATCCTTTGCAATGGCTACAGAAAGTAGCTCAGAAGCTATTCACTCGATCATCGATGCTAGAAGGAATCATGTGTATCATCAAGCATTTAAACTTGATGATGAGCTTGAAATTCTTACAGAAGCAAAAGTGATAGAATTATCTGATCTGGAAGAGCAAATTGAATCAGGTTACACTTTGATTGGAACAGGAATCGATCGAATCAGTAAAAAAGCTTTGGAAGACGTACAGGTTTTTGACGACAGTTTTATTTCAGCGAAATCCTTGATCAGGCTTTTTCAATTGGAAAATAACACCGATTTCTGTATTAAAACACATCCTGAAGAGTTGAATTCGAATTATATCAGCAGTAGTCAGGTTAATAACACGAAGGCATAAACAGATTCTTATTTAAGGTTAAGATTGGTTATTTTGTGCCTCTAAAAAAATTCAATTACAAACTATGAGTTGGTTTAAAAGAAAAGACGAAAATATTCAGACCGAGACTAAAAAAGAAATGCCGGAAGGCGTTTGGGTTAAGGTTCCAACTACCGGTGAAACTATTCATCGGCGCGAATTGGAAGACAATTTATGGGTTGATCCTTTAAGTGGTTATCACTTCAGAATTGGAAGTAAGCAGTACTTTTCGATCATTTTTGATGACAATAAATTTGAGGAATTAGGTCAGAATATAATGCCGACCGATCCTCTGGAATTTTCTGATACTAAGAAATACAAAGACCGATTAGCTGATTCTCAGAAGAAATCAGGATTGTCTGATGCAGCTAGGGTTGGTGTTGGTAAAATGAATGGAATCGATCTTGTAGTTGGTTGTATGGACTTCGGTTTTATTGGTGGAAGTATGGGTTCCGTAGTTGGTGAACGACTTGGAATTGCTATTGATCATGCAAGAGAAAATAAAATTCCGTTGATCATCATTTCACAAACAGGCGGAGCCAGAATGATGGAAAGTGTGCTGAGTTTGATGCAAATGGCTAAGACTTCAGCAAAACTGGCTCAATTGGAAGAAGATGGAGTTCCGTACATTTCATATATGACGCATCCAACAACCGGTGGTGTGACTGCAAGTTATGCAATGCTTGGTGATTTTAATGTTGCTGAACCCGGCGCACTTATTGCTTTTGCAGGGCCGAGGGTAGTTCGTCAGACGATTGGTCGTGACCTTCCTGAAGGATTCCAAACCGCAGAATATTTACTGGAGCATGGTTTTCTGGATTTTATAGTTCCAAGAAATACGATGAAGTCCAAGCTTACAAAACTTTTGAAGTTGGTTCTTCATAAGAAGTAACTGATTCAGTTCCCGTCAATTTTTAAAAAAGTTATTAGTTATTGGTTATTTGTAGAAATGAAACCAATAACTAATAACCATTAACCTCGAAGAATGAGATTCGCAGATTACGCTAAAATTTATGTTACCGCCGGAAAGGGTGGAGATGGTTCTGCTCATATGAGACGGGAAAAGTATGTTCCTAAAGGCGGTCCGGATGGAGGAGATGGCGGAAGAGGCGGAAGTATCATTCTGAAAGGAAACGCACAGCTAAATACCATTCTGGATCTTCGTTACAAGAAATACATCAAAGCAAAACCCGGAGCAAACGGTGGTAGCAGTCGTTCAACCGGGAAAGACGGAGAATCGATCATACTTCAGGTCCCACTAGGTACAGTAGCTTTTGATGCGGACACCAGAGAAAGAATGGGCGAGATCACCGAAGATGAAGAAGAGATTGTTATCGCCAAAGGTGGTAGAGGCGGACTTGGAAACTGGCATTTTAAAAGTTCTGTAAATCAAACTCCTCAATATGCTCAGGAAGGAGAAATAGGAGAGGAGAGAGTTGTTGAGCTCGAGCTTAAATTGATCGCAGATGTAGGTTTGGTTGGATTTCCAAACGCCGGAAAAAGCACTTTGCTTTCAGCGCTTTCTCATGCAAAACCTAAGATAGCTGACTATCCATTTACCACACTTGAACCAAATTTGGGGGTAGTTAAATTCTCTGATTACCGAAGTTTTGTCATGGCTGATATTCCGGGAATTATTGAAGAAGCACATCAGGGAAAAGGATTAGGTATTCAGTTTCTTCGCCATATTGAACGAAACAGCATATTGTTATTCATGGTGAGTTCTCAAACAGATATTGAGTATGAGTATAACGCTTTGGTGAACGAGCTTAAAGCCTATCGAAAAGACCTTCTTGATAAGCCCAGAGTACTAGCTATAACTAAGATGGATTTAAAACAAGGTTTTAAGTTAGATAAAAAACTTCATTTTGACGATGAAATTCCCGTAATTCCAATTTCTTCTGCTACCGGACATGGTGTGGATGAACTTAGAGAAGCACTTTGGGAAAAACTTCAACATGCAAAACAAATCGATTCTTAGAAACTTAATTGCGCTAACTCTGATTCCAGGACTGGGAAGTAAGAGAGTCAGGCATTTGGTTCAGGAATGTGATCAACTCGAAAATCTATTCAATCTCAGTAAAACTCAACTCAGAAGCTTTGAAGGAGTTGGGGAAGCTACAGCGCTGGCCATTTTATCGTTTGATGACTGGGAAAGTGTCGATCAACAAATAGAAGATACAGAAAAGATCGGTGCTCAGATCATTACAATGAGGGATCCGGAATACCCAAACTTATTGAAAGAGATTTATGATCCTCCAATTTTGTACTGGCTGAAAGGCGATCCCGAAGCTCTAAAGAAACCGGGGGTTGCAATAGTTGGAACCAGAAATGCGTCTACGTATGGGAAAAAACAAGCTGAGAAGTTTACTACTAAGTTAGCCGAAGAGGGCTTGTGCATCTTTAGTGGATTAGCGTATGGAATTGATACTATCGGACACCAATCCGCTTTGAATGTTGGAGCTACTACGGTAGCTGTTTTGGGTTCAGGAATTGATAATCTCTATCCAAAGAGTAATACGGAAGTTGCGAATGAAATTGTGAAAAGCGGCGGCGCTGTTATATCAGAATTCCCTTTGGGGATGATTCCTGATAAAAATAACTTTCCTTTGCGAAACAGGGTTGTAAGCGGACTTAGCCTTGGTGTAGTTGTAATTGAATCCGGAATAAAAGGAGGAAGCATGATCACTGCTGAACTTGCTCTGGATCAAAACCGTGAAGTTTTTGCAATTCCTCATCATTTAGAAAATCCTTCAGGAACAGGATGTAATTATCTCATCAAAAAAGGTGCTGCAAAACTGGTTCAGGTTGTAGATGATATTTTAGTAGAATTACCCATCGATTTTGAATCTGATGGAAACAGTGCAAAAGAACTAACTAAAAAAGCGCCAAGCTGGAAAGAATATAAGTTGGATAAACTAAGTACTTCCATTTGTGAGCAACTGGAACAACAATCTTTTCAAATAGACGACCTGGCAGATGAATTGAGTGTCCATACCAGCGAATTATTGGTTGCGCTACTACAATTGGAAATGCAGGATATAATCACTCAAAAAGCCGGTAAGATCTTTGAGTTGAGGTGATCAACTCTGTATACACTTTAGCATTTTCTGCTTCTTTGTCTATAAAATAATGAACGATTTTATAAGGGCTTATCTCATAAATAGGTCATCTAACAGCGTATTCCTGAGGTGTGGTTTATTTTAAAAGTAAACTCTTGAAAAAGCACAGTTAAGGTTTTTAAAACGGCGATTATTGTCTGTTCGCGCCAATAATTCTAAAGGTCGATGAAATCGTAGCTTTCAATTACCTTCCTTTAAGAAGGGCTAACTAAGCTCTTCCATTATCTGATCGATCTTGTTCATCAATTTTTTCTGAACAAACGGATATTCATGAACGGTGGCTATAGTATCATTGACGCTGCAATAGAATTTGATCTTAGGCTCTGTTCCTGAAGGACGAGCAGAAATAATTGCACCATCCTCAGTTATAAACTGCAGCACATTTGAAGATGGGAGGTCGATTTCAGAAATTTCACCGGTCTTAACATTCTTTTCTTCCGCTGATTTATAATCCTTAATTGTAAGCACATCAGAGCCGCCAAGTGAAACGGGAGGATTTTCTCTGAAGTTCTTCATCATTTCCAGAATTTCTTCAGCACCTGATTTTCCTTTCTTTGTAATGGAGATCAGTTTTTCCTGATAGATACCGAAGTCTACATACATTTCCAGAAGAGCTTCATACAGACTAGATCCATTATCTTTGTAATAAGCCGCCATTTCTGCAATAATTACCGCTGAAACCACAGCATCTTTATCGCGAACGTGTTCACCTATCAAATATCCATAGCTTTCTTCACCACCGGCAATAAATTCTTTTTCACCTTCAAAATTGGTCATGAGTTCACCAATATATTTGAAACCGGTAAGGGTGTTGAAACAATCTACAGAATAAGATTCAGCGATCTCATCTATCAGGTAAGAAGTAACCACCGTTTTAACGATATATTGACTTCCGTTCAGTTTACCGGCATTTTTCCAAGCCGTAAGCATGTAATTGATGATCAGGCATGCAGTCTGATTTCCATTTAAGAGTGTCCATTCACCTGATGTGTCTTTTACTGCAATTCCGATTCTGTCTGCATCAGGATCGGTTGCCATCACTAATTCAGCATCAATTTCTTTGGCTTTATCCAGAGCCATTGCCAGAGCATCCTGTTCTTCAGGATTTGGATATACAACTGTAGGGAAGTTGCCATCCACAACCATTTGTTCCTCAACCAATGTCACATTTTCAAAACCATACATTTTGAGCGCAGGCGGTACTAATACTCCTGCAGTTCCATGAATGGGTGAGAAAACGATCTTCAGGTTTTTCTGATTTTGGATCTCTTTTTGAGATACCGATAGCTTTTTCAGCTCGGCCAAATATTTCTGATCGATATCTTCTCCGATTAACTGAATAAGATCATTATTTCCTTCAAATTTAACCTCATCAATAGAAGCGACTTTTTGTACTTCATCCATAACGGCTTTGTCGTGTGGCGACACCAATTGACCGCCATCAGCTCCGTATGCTTTAAATCCGTTGTATTCCTTAGGATTGTGAGAAGCTGTAAGAACGACCCCTCCCTGACAATTCAGTTCTCTTACAGCATAAGATAATTCCGGAGTCGGGCGTAATCCTTCAAAAAAGTATACCTTAATTCCATTTGCTGAAAATACATCAGCTACCACTTTAGCCAATGTATCGGAATTGTTTCTGCAATCGTGAGCAATAGCCACTTTTATCTGATGATCAGGATATGTTTTCTTCAGGAAATTACTGAATCCCTGAGTAGCAACTCCAAAGGTGTATTTGTTAACCCGATTTGATCCAACCCCCATAATTCCGCGCAATCCACCTGTTCCAAATTCCAGATCTTTGTAGAAAGCATCTGTTAACTCTTCGTACTTTTCTTGTTCGATTAACGAACGAATCTCTTGCTTTGCATTTTCGTCATAGCGGCCTTCCAGCCATTGATTAATTTTTTGTTGAACTGAAGAATCGAGATTTTTCATACGGGTAGTTAGTTTCAAAATTTAGATTTTGAATATAAAGATTCTAGCTTTGAATCTTTAGTGCTAGATGTGATGAAAATATAAAAGTTCTACCGTGTAAGGCGATCAATTATTGCAAAGTGTTTTGGAAATTCTGAAATTAGAGAGTCTTTTTCTGCTAATTCAAAATCTTTGAAATCAAAACCGGGAGAAACAGTGCAGCCTACAAGGGAATACGAATCAGGCTCTTGAACTTCAGAGGCAAACCAAACTCCTTTAGGAACTACAAATTGTGGAACCTCATCACTTTCAAGATGCAATCCTACTTTTTGGAAAGAGTAATTTCCCTCTTTGTCAATCATATGAACGGTTAATGGAGAGCCTTCATAATAATGCCACATTTCATCCTGTTTGATCCGATGAAAAGCGGAATAATTATCTGAGGTAAGTAGGAAATAAATTCCTGTACAATAGTTTCGGTCTCCATCAATGCCATCTTTTAAAACTTCAGAAGGGATAACCTCTTCACTTCGGTAAGTTTCTTTGAAGTAACCTCCTTCAGGGTGTTTTTGAAGGTTGAGTAAGTCAATTAGTTGTTCGATTCTTTCCATATAGAATTCCCATCATATACAGTAGGGATGTATTGCAATACTTCCCTACTGTATATTGAAAAAGAAAATAAGCTTGTTTTAATTCCCTTCCTTAAACCTGTTATTGATGAGAATAGGTTCACCGAAACCGAGTTGCTCTAAACGGTCCATTTGAGTTTTGGCATCACCAACCACCAACCATATCATTTGATCAGGATTGGCATATTTTTGTGCTAATTCTGATATCTGTTCTTTGGTCATGTCTTTTACTATCTGCTCACGCTCTTTTACATAGTCAGGACTCCATCCGTAGTCACTTATGTTATCCAGCATATTTAGTTTGGCGCCAAGAGTTTCAAAGCTTCGGGCGTTACTTTTTAGCAAAAAGCTTTTTGTAGTTTCAAGATCGGTATCGGTAAAAGTAGAAGGGTAGTTTTCCAGAATCTCTTTGACTAAATCAGCAGATTCATAAGTTACGTTGGTACGAACGCCACTACTGATAGTAAAAGGCCCGGCAATATTAGAACCTGAAAATCCGGACCTGATTCCGTACGTATATCCTTTACCTTCACGAAGTTCTTGTGTAAATCGGGAGGCAAATCCACCTCCACCAAGAATATAATTCATAACCGTTGCAGGATAGTAATCTTCATGAGTTTCAGGCATGGCTAGGTATCCGAATCTTATTACGGATTGTTTAGCATTTGGAACATCATAAAAATACACGGTAGATTTTTCAGGTCTTTCGGGAGTTTCAAATTCAGGAATATCAACTGACTTAGCTTCCCATTTAGATTCAAGATCAGTCAATGAATTCATTACTTCTGTTTTCGATATTGAACCAACGATTAGGAAATCAGCAACTGAAGGGGAGAAGTAAGCATTGTAATAATCTTTAAGATCCTGAATAGTAATAGATTCCACACTCGAAGTAGTTCCGATGGAGTTATAAGAAAGAATATGATTTTCGCCATACAGCAATTTGTTGTATGCATTTGATGCAATACTATTCGGATTGGCGCTTTGCTGAGCGATCTGACTTAATGTACTTTGCTTGGCTAGTTCAAATTCAGTCTCATCCCAACGTGGTTCTAAAATAATTTCTTCAACCAGATCAAGTGTTTTACCATAATTACGAGCTAATGCATTTCCGGAAATAGTGATGGTTTGTCTGCCGGCATTTACATTGATGGAAGCACCTAGTTCATCAATAGCTTCTTCCAATTGCTCTGGAGTTTTATTTGCAGTTCCTCGGGTCATAAGATCGGCCATTAAATTTGAAACTCCGGTTTTGGAAGTGTTTTCTAACAATAAACCACCTTCAATTTCTATTGTAAACTGTACAAGGGGCAGCTCTGTATTTTCAATACCAAATACCTGCATTCCGTTTTCTAATGAACCCTCCCAAACGTCTGGAACTTTCACATCCGGGCTGTCGCCATAAGGAGGTTCAATCGTTCTGTCAAAGCTTGAAGCTGTTCTTTCATATTCAGTTTCTTCAGGAAGCTCAAATTCTTCGTTTGCTTTTCCTTGTACAATTTCTTCTTCAACCACTTCAGCCGGTTCAGAATTTTCGAGAGCGAGTTCGGCTTGTCCTTGAGGAACAAAGCTGGTTGCGATGAAATTCTCACTTTTGATGTATTCTTCATACACTCTCATGATATCATCTTTAGTAACAGCGAGTGTCTTCTGAATATCTTCGTTAATATATCCCGGATCACCTGCAAAAATATTGTACTGAGCCAGTTGGAAAGCTTTTCCTAACACACTTGAAAGTCCATTATAGAACTGAGTTTCAATTCCTGCTTTTATTCGATCCAGATCCGCTTCAGTAAATCCTTCGGTTTCGAACTTTGCAAAAGCTTTGTTTACTGATTCCGATACTTTATCAAGATCAGTTCCGGGATAAGCACGCACCAATAAAGTAGTTTCGCCGGCTATTTCAGCATTTTGACTGAACATGAATACGTTCGAAGAAACCTGATCTTCCTCCACCAATACTTTATTGAAAGGTGCTTTTTTACCGTCGGTCAGTAATTGAGTTAAAATATCAAGCGCATACATATCCGGATGATATTGTTTTACCGTTGGCCAAACCATTCGTAGTTCAGGTAGACGGGCAAAATTATCTTCATAGAATAATTTTTTTGTTTCATCAACTTCAACAGGAGCATCGGGAAGAGGAGTGATCTCTTCTCCACGCGGAATTTCAGCAAAATATTTTTCAATCCATTCTTTGGCTTGTTCAGTGTCAAAATCTCCGGCAATTACCAGAGTTGCATTGTTGGGTACGTACCATTTACGGTAAAAATCTTTTACATCAGCCAAAGTAGCGTTCTGAAGATCTTCCAGAGAACCAATAACCTGATGATTATATGGATGTCCTTGTGGATATAGATTCTTACCAATCACATAACTAGCATGACCATAGGGGGCATTATCTACGCCCTGACGTTTTTCGTTCTTTACAACCTGCTTTTCCTTAGCAACAACTGCTTCAGTAACCGTATTGATGAAATAGCCTAATTTATCCGCTTCGGCCCAGATCATTTTTTCGAGGGCATCGTTTGGTACTGTTTGGAAATAATTGGTTCGGTCTCTGCTTGTTGAACCGTTGGCTCCTGAGCCACCAATACGACTACTCATTTTATCCAACCCGCCTTTTCCCAGATTTTCTGATTCTAAAAATAGGAGATGCTCAAAAAGATGAGCAAAGCCGGTTTTGCCTTCTATTTCCCGTGCAGACCCAACGTGGAAAGTTAAGGCAACTGCGGTGACCGGATCAGAGTTGTCTTCATGGAATATGACTTCTAACCCGTTATCGAGAGTGAATTTCTCGTAATTAACTGAGAATTCTTGTTTGTTGTTGGAGCATGAGCTCAAAAGAAAACCTGTAAACAGGAATGCAAAAAGGAATCTGAATTGTAATTTCATTGTGATGATAAGAGATTGATAATTAGATCGAATATAGGACGAGATAAAATCAGAAAATGTTAAAGTAATTTCTGAGATTTTACATGTGTTAATTTTTAGGTTGATGTGAAACTCAGAACGATAGGGAAAACCCTTAAATAAAAGATGAATCAAATTCATAAAACCGCAAGCCCTGAAGGACTTGCTTGTTTAAGTCAAGAATTGGAATGCCAGGCTCAATTTTTGATAAGATTTTTAGCTAGAAGCCCCTTCAGGGGCGTGTATCAAGATGGATATAAATAATAGACCATATTGTTTTCAGAAATTCAGAACTGGGCAAGATTCACGCTGTGCAGATTCATCGGCAGTTGCCTCTGAATGACTCGTTGTTTTCGTTTGGTTATAACAAAGATAGTCACTCAGAGCGATAGCGAAGAGTCTGCCCATCTAAAGAACTGGGCAAAATTCATGCTGTGCAGATCCATCAGCGGTAGCCTCTGAATGACTCGTTGGTTTGGTTTGGTTATAACTAAGATAGTCACTCAGAGCGATAGCGAAGAGTCTGCCCATCTAAATTACCAAGCAAGATTCACGCTGTGCAGATTCATCGGCGGTAGCCTCTGAATGACTCGTTGTTTTAGGAATATCATTTGCACAGCTATTCTTTTTAATTTAAAACGAAAAATGATTGCCTCTCACGGCATATCTCCCTATCTTTACCAGCCTTTGCAGGAGTGCAAGTTTTCAACTACTCAGACTATCAAAAATTTTAATAAAATCGCGATTTAGCACATGAATAAAGGAACAATTGCACAGGTAATCGGACCTGTTGTCGACGTTGACTTTACCGATGGCGAAACCCCTGCCATCCTAAATGCCCTAACTATTGAAAATCCAACCGACGGCTCAACTCTTTATTTGGAGGTAGCTCAGCACTTAGGTGAAGATCGTGTGCGTACTATCGCCATGGATTCTACCGACGGCCTTGTAAGAGGAATGGAAGTAATTGATACCGGAAAGAATATTTCGATGCCTGTAGGTGAAGATATTCGTGGTCGTTTATTTAATGTAGTAGGCGAAGCGATTGACGGAATCAAAGCTCCTGAAGGAAAAAACAATTACCCTATTCACCGTGAAGCTCCTGCTTTTGATCAACTTGCTACATCTACTGAGATGTTGGAAACAGGAATTAAAGTAGTTGATCTTCTTTGTCCATATGCAAAAGGTGGAAAAATTGGTCTTTTCGGTGGGGCCGGTGTAGGTAAAACCGTATTGATCCAGGAATTAATTAACAACATCGCAAAACAGCATGGTGGTTTATCAGTATTTGCCGGTGTTGGTGAAAGAACTCGTGAAGGAAATGACCTTCTAAGAGAATTTATCGAATCCGGAGTAATTAACTACGGTGATGAATTCAAAGAATCAATGGAAGCGGGAGAGTGGGATCTTTCTAAAGTTGATGAAGAGAAATTAAAAGAATCTCAGGCAACCTTGGTTTTTGGTCAGATGAATGAGCCTCCTGGAGCACGTGCTCGTGTAGCTCTTTCAGGTTTGACTGTTGCTGAGTATTTCCGTGATGAAGTTTCCAGAGATATTCTGTTGTTTATCGATAATATTTTCCGATTTACTCAGGCAGGTTCTGAGGTATCAGCACTTCTTGGTCGTATGCCATCGGCGGTAGGTTACCAGCCAACATTGGCAACAGAGATGGGTGCAATGCAGGAGCGTATTACTTCTACCAAAAAAGGTTCTATTACATCTGTACAGGCTGTTTATGTACCTGCGGATGACTTGACTGATCCTGCTCCGGCAACAACATTTACTCACTTGGATGCAACAACAGTATTGAACCGTGCACTAACGCAGATCGGTATTTATCCTGCGGTAGATCCACTAGATTCAACTTCTAGAATCGTTGATCCTAAAGTAGTAGGAGAAGAGCATTACGAAACAGCTCGTAAAGCTACTGTGCTTCTTCAAAACTATAAAGATCTTCAGGATATCATCGCTATTCTTGGTATGGATGAACTTTCTGATGAAGATAAGTTGACAGTAAGCCGTGCACGTCGTGTGCAGCGTTTCTTCTCTCAGCCATTCTTCGTAGCTGAGCAGTTTACCGGTTCTGCAGGTAAGTATGTGAAGATCGAAGACACTGTTAAAGGTGTTAAGATGATCATCGAAGGTGAATTGGATCACTTACCGGAAGGAGCTTTCTACATGGTTGGTGATATCAACGAAGCAATTGAAAAAGGCGAGAAAATGCTCGCAGAATCTGAAGAAGCTTAATTATAAAGCATGAGTACTTTTATAGCACAGATCTTAACTCCTGAAGGCTCTCTATTTGAAGGCGATGTTACCGGTGTAAAAATGCCCGGTACTGAGGGAAGTTTTGAAGTTAAAGCAAATCACGCTCCTATCGTTTCTACTCTAGAAGAAGGAGATGTGTTGGTTCGTAAATCTGAGGGAGAAACTAATTATAAAATCTCCGGTGGATTTGTAGAAGTAGCTGAAAACAAACTCACTTTATTAGCTGAATCTGTTATTGAAGAATAAAACATCTGCGAGTAACGAAGTAGTCTCCCTTTAAAACAGATTGCTTCACCTTGTTCGTAAATGAAAATAAATTTATAAAGCCGGTTTTCGAAAGAGAATCGGCTTTTTTTTGACATTATATTCATATTCAATCCTTCTAAAAATCTATCTACACAATAATTAGAGCTTTGTTCTATTATTAAGTCTGTGTTTTTAAATTATTGATAAAACCTAAATATGAGATTAATTTTATTGATCATAGTCGTCTTATTTGCCTGTTCCGATGATAAAAGTAGCTTTATGAATAAGCTTCCGGAAAAGGTTAAAATAGATGGCGTTGCCAAGGGTGAAGTAGATGGGATTAGTATAAATTGTTTTATTGATTTCTCTTCAATTGAAATAAAAAAAGAGAATGGAAATACCTATTTAGATTTCAGTGGTTATGCCGGTAGAAGTGCTTTGCAAAATGATGGCAGTGGAGTTGCATTCGATGCCTTAGCTGCAGGTTCTTTTAGAATTGATTTTTCGAATAAGGACGAAATAATTTTGATAGATACTTTTCATGTACCTAATGATCCTCCTGATTTTTGGGGTGAATTGCTTTTTCTTGAAGGTGAGTTAATTGATGATCAAAAGTGGAGAGGAAAATGGACTTGTTATCCATTTTATACTAGAGGAGATACCATAGGTAACATAAATGGAAATTGGAACTTGTACGAAGCAGATTAAATTTTTTTTAATTCTATCTAATCTCAAAAAAGAAAGGCAATCAAGTAAAATATCATGTTACCTGCCTGCTAAGAAAAGCCGGTTTTCGAAAGAGAATCGGCTTTTTTTTGTACTAATATTTAATGTATTATTTTGGATTAAAAAATAATACGTATGAATAATAGATTATTAATTCTTGCTACTGTTGTAGCTTCTTTAGGTGGTTTACTTTTTGGGTACGATACAGGCGTCATAAACGGTTCTCAATTTTACTTTTCTAAATTTTTTGAACTTTCAACTTTTATGAAAGGTTGGGCGGTAAGCAGTGCCTTAGTGGGTTGCTTTTTAGGAGCTATTATCGCCGGTTTCTTAAGTAATTATTTAGGAAGGAAAACGACTTTAATATTATCAGCGGTTCTTTTTACTCTGTCAGCTTGGGGATCAGGATTACCATCATTTTTCCCACAATCTATTGAAATCTTGATTTTCTTCAGAGTATTGGGAGGGTTAGGAATTGGTATAGCTTCGATGACTGCCCCAATGTATATAGCTGAAATCTCTCCTGCAGCTAGTAGAGGTAAAATGGTTACCTATTATCAGGTAGCAATAGTGACTGGTTTTTTTGTAGTATTCTTAGCTACCTATTTTATTGGAAGTTCGATGACTGAGATTGAAAACTTAGAATATGGATGGAGATACATGTTTTGGTCTGAACTCATTCCCTGCATTCTATTTTTAGGTTTGTTGTTTTTTGTACCAAGAAGCCCAAGATGGCTAGTGATAAAAAACAGAACAAATGAAGCTTTAGATATTCTAAGATCAATACATGGAGAAGAACTTGCAAAAAAAGAATATGAAGAGATAAAACTTTCAATAGTAAACGACAATAAAAAGGAATTAAAATCAATATTAAGTAAGTCTGTTTTACCTGTTATTATTATTGGTAGCGTGTTATCAATCTTACAACAAACAACAGGTATAAATGCCGTTTTATATTATGGCGCTGATATCTTTGAAAAGGCTTTAGGTTTTGGGCAGGAGGATATTTTAAAACAGCAAATACTGTTAGCAGGTATAAATTTCATATGCACATTTATTGCTATGTATTCTGTAGATAAGCTAGGTCGTAAACCACTTATTATTTATGGATCTTTAGGAATGTTAGCCGGGTTCTTACTACTTGGCATTACACTTATGAACAATCAGGTTGGCTTACTTTCTTTGATCGGTATTTTGATATTTATAGGATCATTTTCTCTATCTATGGGGCCTGTAACTTGGGTTTTGTTATCTGAAATATTCCCAAACAGTGTACGTAGTAAAGCGTTATCCATAGCCGTGGCAGCACAATGGGCCGCTAATTATGCTGTTTCTCAATCTTTTCCGGTAGTAGCTGAAAGCACTGTAAATACAGAAGGGTTTTGGAATAATTCTTTGCCGTATTTCATTTTTTCAGGATTTATAATTCTCTTGATCATTTTTACACTCAAATTTATTCCTGAAACTAAAGGCAAAAGTCTGGAAGAATTGGAAGAAATATGGGAAAATAAATATGCTTAGTACTCACTTATAGAAATTAAAATGAGTAAAGCATTATTTATAGTATTGATAAATTTTATGTTCATCTGGTCTGTATCAGCTCAACAAAGACCCGATACCACATTCATTCCTGAAATTGTTGAACCTTTGTTTGATGTGTCTGTTGCACCGGTTATATGCATAGATTCAGCCCACAACAATTTGCACACATTGGACGTTGGTTTTTCACCTTTTGCACGTTTAATGAAAGCAAACGGTTTTCAGATGCGAGACTTGAGTTCTTCTGTTTCAAATAGAGAAGTACTTTTGAGTTGTGATATTTATGCAATTATCAATCCGCTGCATAAAAGTAACCTGGGTAACTGGGTGTTACCTAATCCTTCAGCTTTTACGGAGCAGGAAATCAAGGAGATCAATCAGTGGGTAAATCAGGGCGGTAGATTATTTTTGGTGGCGGATCATATGCCGTTTGGGGGAGCTGCTTATGATCTGGCTCATTCTTTTGGATTTGAATTCAGCAATGGCTTTGCCCGATTGAAAAAAGAAGGAAATCATCCGGATTATTTCTCTCGGCAAAACGAAAGATTAGAAGAGCATCCAATGCTGGCAGGAGAAATTCAATCCGTTACAACTTTTACCGGCAGTGCTTTTAGATATCCTGAGGAAGCTGAACTTATTCTGTCTTTTAAAAAAGGAGATATTAGCCTTGAACCGGAAATTGCATGGCAGTTTGCTGATACCACAAAAACCATTGATCTGGAAAATTACGCACAGGGAGCTGTGATGAATTATGGAAAGGGAAAACTAGCTGTATTTGGTGAGGCAGCAATGTTTACAGCACGGGATATAACCAATGAAAACGGTACTTTTAAAGTGGGTTTTAATTCCCGCTTAGCTCCAAATAATCAGCGATTTGCAGTGAGATTGATGAGGTATTTGGTGGAGTAACGGTTTGGCTATGCGTAGTGTCCCGAAGGGCATTGCGTATAGGTTTTGTTGTGGGTATTACTCTATTTTTAAGTTTCCTTCAATTTCTCTCGGTCTCTTACTTTTAAGTATGAAGCAATAAGAGTTGTCTTCCGCAATTGCTATATGGTTTGTTTTGTTGTTATCATTTAAAAGACTTTCTTCTTTAATTAGTCTCAATTTCCAGTTTGGAAACGATGGTGGGCTCTGAAAAGATTGAGCCATTTGAGATGGACTCTGATTTTGAAGTCCTAGAACGAATTTTTTAAAGTATTCTCTGAAGTACTCATGATTTATGCAGTATTCTACTTCTCTGAATCTATCAATTAGTCTTCTTTTTGTTGATTTTGCAATATGCCAATATGACCACCAATATGAGTAAAATTCATATTCGCCATTGACTTCAATAGTTAGTAGGGCACGTCTTATGTCGTTACCTAAACTTTTTTCATTATTAAAATAGGTGTTAACCACATCGGAAACTGAAACGAATAAATCAGCATTGAAATTTTCAGGATTTAAGTCATAACCTATGCAATGAAATAGAAAAGTTATCTTTCCACGAAGCAACTCATTGTCTTCAGCTTTGAAGATCAATTCCTTAAGACCACTATCGTGCTGAATTAGTCTTGCTTTTTCTATTTCTTCGTTTATTTGATCGCGAGCGTATTGTGATTTTAATGTTGGTTTTTCTGAAAGAAACTTATAAATGTCTTCACATCCATCTGAAAGTTCATTGATAAGATTAATGACACCATCAAAAGACTGAGGACTCCTGACTATATCTGGCCTTGAGCCATCTTTGTCAATGTCAGCCCTAGAAACAATATTTCGAATTACACGCATCCAATCTTGATAAATGTCATTTGGACCATGTTCATTCTTTTTGAAAAATACTGATTCAGCAAAGAAGAGTACCTTTTGAGTATAAGTTGCACTATCCCTTTGAACTGTGGATGAAGAATTATCATCATAAACTATCATGGATAATAAAGAGCTCTTTGGGGCATGTCTCCACATCGGGAAAGGAAGCTTTAGACTTAAGTAATTGGTCAGAATTACTTTTTCACTGTAAGCATTAAAAGTAGATGTAAGATACTTAAAGCTTCTTTGAGAATAATGATTCGGTCTAACTTGAGTTGGATCTTCTTGAAGTTGATTTAGCAATTCAATTCTTGATTCAGTTGAGTTTAGTCTTTCAACTGAATGCATTATCATAGCAATAGCAGATACGAAGCGCGTTTGTGCAGCATCTATAGTATCCTCCTTCCTGAAATGATCCCAGAAAAAGTCTGTCCAATCATTGTCTATTTTAGTGCTAAAGCATTCAGATAGGGGAAGACCTTCTTCCCAGTTCTCTTCATCAATGCGTTTTTGGAAACCTGCCTTAAAATTTTCAAATGGGGTCAATAACTTTCCTCTTGCATTCATTTTGATATACAGGTCATCCGTCAATCCCATGTTTTCAAGCTCAACGAAATAAAACTCGATAAGATTAGATGAAATCTTTTCATACAAATTTTCTAAGGCGAAGAAGATTTCGTGAATTGCATCGATTGTTCTAAGCATAGCTTCAATCGTTGGGTCTCTAACCCATGAAAGGTAGAACCAGTTTTTGTCAATTATGGCTTCACTTAACTTTTGGTTATTGGGTATTTCTTGAATTGACTCTTCAACTAGTGCCTTACAAAATTCACGTGAAGAGATCCTTGTTTCGTATGAAAAACGTGTCAGTAAATCACGGATGTCCTTGCCAGCTGAATTACCATCTTTTATGCTCGCGTACCAATGAAGCAGGAATAATGTGGTAAGTCGTTGTTGACCATCTAGAGGTTGAAATTTTCCATCAATTATACTTCCATAAATGAAGTCAAGCTTAATAGGATCTGAGTTTATGAGGCAGGAATGAAGAGCATTGAGAAAGTTATGTCGAATTTCTTTTTGACTTTCACGGCCTTGTGCATAGTCTCTTTGAATAATTGGAATTTGAACTTCATAGTCTTTTAGAAGGTCTAGGAAATTCAAAATTCGACCTGTGTAGTTTTGTGAATTAATCATTGGTTTCCAAATATTTATCTAGCACTGTGTAAAGGTCTGTTTCATAATTCTCTCGGTCTTCTTCCGTCCAAAAGGATATTTTTGGTGGGTATTCACTAAAATATTTTAGGAAAACATTTTTTGTGCAAATTGGAATAAAGACACCTGCTTTATCTCTGCTAATAATTGTCTTTCTTTTCAATGGAAAAACTGCGTTTTTATATCCTCTATTAGTTTCTGAATCCAAAAGTGTCAGATTGGAAATGTCATTTATTGCGTCATCTCCAAGTTCAGAATTGAAATGGGAAACGATGTCTTGAAAAAGGGCTTTAAAATCCTCTTCGTTATTTACATTACATATTTCAGCTCTTTCTTTGAGACTTACACCTTCAGGTTTTGCGTCATCTATGAACACTTTTGCATCATCCAGCCAATGGTTTCGATTTCTGTCGGGAATAGCATCTTTGATTGAGGTAATATGTTCAATATCCCAGCTTTCGGTTTTAAAAAGGTTAAAAGGAAAATAGGAGTTGTCATCTGGACTATTGAGCATTGTGAGAATGTTGTAAAGAAGTAATGCCTTTCTTACCTCTTTCTTATCTTGATATTGCAGATTCTCCAAATCTATATTCTTCATTGAAGAAGTAATCAATGTGTCTAGGTAGGCTCCGAATTCGTTTTTTGTTAAGTTATTTGATTCCTTATATAATCTTTCAATAGATATTTCATTCACGGTAATTAAGAATCCGATTTTATGATACCATTCTCTTTTTGAATACCATTCGTTAAACCGTTGATAATACCCTTTAATTCTTTTCCAATTCTCTTCAATAGTGATTTGACTGCTATTTGTAAAGAGCCTTGAGAAATATCTAAAGGTGGAGTAAGGGTCTTTATGATCTTTTTCTTCATTCATCAAGTTGAAGATGAATTCAATTCGATTTACTTGAGTCTTGTCACCTGTTAAAAAATACCATAATCGATCATTCTGAAGACTGTGTTCAATGTTGTCCCATTCTGATGAAATTTCAAGTTGTTTTAGCCTAAGCTGCTCTGGGTTTGCACCTATAAAGTTAGAACTATTAAGGAAGAGTGCTTTTATGAGCTCACTATTTGTTAAGGGGATTTTTCCAATATTAATTCTAGTGAAAATGGAAATAGGATTTTCAGTTTTCGATTCGTACCAAATAACTTTTGAGTTATATCGAAACTTTGATCCAAACTCCTGTTTATCAAAGTTTATTCTTCTCTCCTCGAACCATTTTGCTATTGTCTTATAAGCTTGTGAGATATGAAAAAAATCTGAATTAGTTTCATTTATGATTTCTTCATTCAAATCTTCTAGAAATTTAGAAGTTTCCATTCTTGTCTGATACTCAAGTTCAAACAGTTTCTCTCTTCGATTTTCAACAAAGTCTTGATTGAGATAATGTAGTATTAAATAGATAGTGGTTAAGCGCTGCTGTCCGTCTATTACTTCAAACTTTTTTGAAGAGGGATTAATTTCCTTGATAACGATCGGTTGAAGGCAATACCAAGTTTTTTCATCAGAGTTATCTATGACTCTTGGCTTGAACTCATTGATATCGTTCAAAAGGTCAATTACCTCTTTTTTTGTCCATTTGTAACCTCGCTGATATGAGGGGACAAAAAACGAATATTGATTAAGTTCACTTACAGTTCTTAATTCTAATAAATTGTCCATTCAGTTTTTTATTTGAGTATTACCCGCAACTTATGTATACACGCATTGCGTGTATGCCTGTCTTATTTTGTTGCGTATATACATTCTATTTTATTACTATACGAATGTAATAGATAATGCTATATGCTGCAACGCAAATTAATACAGAAGTTTGAACGTAGATTAAAAGCTCAGAGATTTAGCGTTAATACCATTTCAAATTATTCAAGCGCTTTAAAAATGGCACTTAAAGAAATGAAACAATCCGGTGTTAAGGCTTTGCCTTTAGAGCTTATCGAAAGGTATATCAACTACAAAATTAGTGAACATAATATTTCGCATTCTTATCAAAGAAATATAATTGCAGCACTCATTAAGTATCATGACTTAGTTTTGGAAAAAAACTTGCCGGCAGAATATTTATACCCAAAAAGAAAACAAAACAAGATCCCGGATGTGTTATCTCAGAATGAAGTAAGAAAACTTTTTTCGGTGATCACAAATATTAAACATAAGGCAATCCTTCAAACCATTTATTCCGGCGGGTTAAGAATGTCTGAGGTTCTTAACTTGAAAGTTTGTGATATCGATTCTGATAGAATGATCATAAAAATCAGGCAATCTAAAGGCGCCAAAGATCGAGAAGTAATGCTGGCTGAGAAGTTGCTATCATTATTGCGGGAGTATGTTACCGAATATCAACCCAAAGAATATTTATTTGAGGGGCAAAAGGGCGGGAAGTATTCTTCAAGAAGTGTTCAGCAAATTATGAAAAGAGCTTTAAAAAAATCCAACAACACTAAAAATGCTACTGTACATACTTTAAGGCATAGTTTTGCTACACATTTGTTGGAATCAGGAACAGATCTAAGATATATTCAGGAATTTTTAGGTCATCAATCAATTCAAACGACAGAAAAATATACGCATGTAACTAAGGTTGGTAAATCAAACGCTAACAGTCCGTTAGACACTCTTTAAACTCTTACCACCCAATCCTGCCACGATTTTTATCTGTGCCAAGTTCATCACGAACTTCTTTGGGATCTTCGGGCATCACAAAACCAGGAGGAGGAGAAAAGGCGTCATAACCCCAATAGGCCTCCGGATCATCAGTTACATAATTAATGAAAGTACCTACAATAGGAAGAGCAGTTCTTGCACCCTGTCCAATACTGTAGCTTCCATCCTGTGGAAAACGAATCCGGCGATCTTCACCGCCAACCCAGGCACCCATTACAATATGTGGGGTCATTCCAATAAACCAGTTATCAGAAGCATCATTGGTAGTTCCTGTTTTTCCGGCTATATCCTGTCGAACGCCGTACACATTTCTTAATCGAACTCCGGTTCCGAAGTATCCATCGCCACCTCTGATCACGCCACGCATCATATCAACCATCATGTATGCTGTTTCCGGGCTAATAACTTCTTTGCGATATTCAGGGAAATATTCCTGAAGTACATTTCCTTCTTTATCTTCAATTCTGGTGATCGCAATAGGTTCAATATGAACTCCATTGTTTGCAAAAGTTGTGTAAGCGGAAGTCATTTCTAACAATGAAGCTTCTGCTGTTCCCAAAGCGATGGAAGGGTAGGCTGGAGTTCTGCTCATATCTACCCCTAAGTTTGAAGCCATTTCCTTTATCTTTCTTGCTGCGGCATCTAATTCCCATAATTTATTGGTTCCGGGATAGCCTGCCAGTTCAGGAAGTAAACGTACAGTTACATTATTCATACTTCGTGCTAATGCTTCCCGCAAAGGAACTTCATTTGGTCCACTGGCAACTTCAGCATCTTTTGGATTCCATACTTTCCCGTTTCGGTCACGAAATGAGATCGGAAATTTTGAAAATTTGTGATAAGGTTTAAACCCATTATCAATAGCAACAGAATACACAAAAGGTTTAAAAGTGGAGCCCACTTGTCGGCGTGACTGATACACATGATCGAACTGTACACTTCCATAATTAGAACCACCAACCCAAGCTAATATATTTCCATTTGAAGGTTCAATAGCTACAAAACTGGCTTCTAATCTTGTTCGGGCTTTAAGTACAGAATCCACAAAGGCGGTATCAGCTTTAAGGCTGTCGAGAACTACTTTTCGAATCTTGGTATTATAGGTTTGGTATCCATTTTTATAGCGGTCGGTTTCTTCCAGGAAACTATCCTTAAATGTTGGGAACTCATCCCAAAGCTTATCCATATATTCATTGCTTCCTCTGGATGTCCACTCATGCTCAAAAATCTTTTGGAGTGAATCTAACTTAGTACTCAATGCTTTTTCAGCATGTTTTTGTAATCGGGAATCAATAGTAGTGTAAATAACCAGACCGTCTTTATAAATATCGTATCCGTTTTCTTCAGCCCAACCGGAAACTTTTTGGCGAACATACTCACCGAAATATCGGCTAACCCGTCCGGCTTTTGATGGAGGTTGGTAATCCAAAGTGATAGGCTCTTCTCTTAATTGATGGTAGGAGGTTGAATCAATAAAGCCCCTGTTATTCATCAAATAAAGAACCACATTTCGTCTGTAAGTTGATTTTTCCGGATTAATTCTTGGATTGTAAGCATACACGGCATTTACTGAACCTACAAGAACGGCTGCCTCAGAAAGAGTTAGCTCTTTTGCAGCTTTATTATAATGTGTTCTTGCAGCTGCTTCAATGCCAAATGCACTGTTTGCATATTCCACCGTGTTCAGGTACATCTCAATGATCTCTCTTTTAGTATAATTTTGTTCGATCTGAACTGCGGTGATCATTTCTCTGAATTTTCTGGAAATCGAAAATTTTAATCCAATTTCTTTATACAGATTTCGAGCTAATTGTTGACTTAAAGTTGAACCACCTTCCACTCTTCCTCTCATCAGGTTTATTGGAATGGCAAGAGTTCTTACCATGTCAATACCCCAGTGGTTATAAAAACGATGATCTTCCGTTGCTACAAGAGCGTTTATGACATGAGGAGATATCTCATCATAAGGAACCCATGTTCTGTTTTCGGTAAAATATTTATCTAACACAGCTCCGTCTCTGCTTCGCACTTCAGTTGCTATAGCAGTATCAGGGTTTTCAAGTTTCTCTAAAGGTGGGAGGCCTTGAAAAAGAAATATTACATAACCAATTACAGCAACTAAAAACACCGCTGCCACACAGCCTGTCCAAATTAAGATCTTGTTACGGATTTTATCTGATTGTGAACCATATTTAGAAGATGAGCTTTCATTATTTTCATCCCTGCTTTTTTTCTCAGCCAACACTTGCTTACGGTATTCCGGATCGTTGAAATATCGTTGATGATCAATAGGGTCTTTTTTTTCACTCATTTTTGTGCACTTGATTCTGTGAAAGGTACAAATTCTTTATCAGAAGCTCTCCATCTAACGAGTTGGTATTCTCCATTGTTGTAAAGAGCCACTGTTTTATGATAGAAAAAGGTTCCAAGGTTTATATACGTTCCTTCCGAAAAAGTTTCCACTCTTGGGATATGATCGTGCCCCATAATAATGACATCAATATCTTTTTCTCCTAAAACTCTTTTAGCATGCGTATCTAACGGAACAGGAGTTCTGTGATCTTTCATTTTAGAAAACCCGGAGAACTTTTTCATAACGGGTATTCCGATCTCAGGAGGGAGCATAGCTTGGAAAAATTTCACAAAATATTTACTGCGTAAAAGCCCATGAAAGAAAGGACGCAGAAGATCATCACTTCTGCCAAATCTTCCATCTCCATGCATTAGCAAGGTGTTATATCCATTTTGTTGGATAATTCGATAGTTGCACTCTACATCAAAACCCATTTCTTCAAAATAACCATATGTCCAGTTATCATGATTTCCGGTAATGTAAGTGGTTGGCTGGCATTCGGTATTATGTTTTTGAAATGCCTCTATTACTCTTTTACCAACTGTAGGAATAAATTTCTTTTTTGGATATTCCATCCAATAATCAAAAAGATCACCAAGAACAAAGATCTTAATTTTATGCTTGCAACAATAGTTAATAAGTGAGATCAACTCTTGTTCGATCTTTTTTTCTGTATTGGTATCAAAAGCTCCGAGATGTACATCAGAAATAAACAAACTGGTTTGGTTGTACATCAGCGCTATTTCTTTCGGGTAATTACGTAATGGATGAGGTCAGTGAAATCGATTCTGGCTTGCGACTCAGGTAGCTTCTCTAGCCCTTCAATAGCTTGATTTGCATAATCGTACATCGATTTTTTAGCATAATCCATGCCTCCTTTATCGTGAACAAAAGCAACAATCTCATCAATATCTTTAGAAGTTTTCTTCCTTTTTTTCATTAAAGCTCTGATACGAGCAGACTCTTTTTTTGAACTATGCTCCAACGCTTTTATCAGTGGAAGTGTTACTTTACGTTCCTGAATATCGTTACGTTTAGGTTTTCCGATATCATACATTCCATAGTCAAAAAGGTCGTCTCTGATCTGAAATGCTATTCCGATACACATGCCGATGCTTGCCATCAACTCATGCATTTTTTCATCATCAGTTGCTGAAACAGCACCGCATTCACAACAAGTAGATATCAAGCTTGCTGTTTTTTCCGAAATAATTTGAAAATATCGATCTTCGGTCATGTTAAACAATCCGGCAGTTTTGAGTTGACGCAGCTCACCTTCACTCATTTTTTGCACAGCTTTGGATTGCACTTCAAGTAACTTGTACTCTTTATTCTCTAGCGAAACTAGCAAGCCCCTGGAAAGCAAAAAATCTCCTAGAAGAACTCCGGCTTTGTTTTTCCAGATCTTATTTATACTCACAAATCCTCTTCTGGAATTAGCTTCGTCTACAACATCATCATGGATCAAAGTAGCGGTATGAAGCAGTTCTATCATAGTGGCTGCAATATGACTCCTTTCCGAAATACCATCGAACAAATTCGCAGTCATAAAAACTAAAGTAGGGCGTAACTCTTTACCTTTTTGCTTATGGAGATATCGTAATATCTGATCGAGAAGAAAAACATCGGTTTTTATAGTGTCTTTGAAAAAACCTCGGAATTCAGATAAATGCTCTGAAACCGGCGCTGTAATTTCATTTAAAGATTTACGAGTAACAGAATCTTTATCAATTCTGCTTAACGATGCGTTATCGATCATCAATTATGTTTAAATTTTCTTAAACTTGAGTAGTTCTAAATTTAGTTAATATATAGGACAAATATTTAGGACTAATTACACTCACTCACACAAAAGTTTATTATGATTACGAAATTAGCCGATATTAAAACCATAGGGGTTTTAACAAGCGGTGGGGATTCTCCCGGAATGAATGCGGCTGTACGAGCCGTAGTAAGGGTTGCCGTTAAATATGACCTTAAAGTCTATGGAATTAGACATGGGTATCATGGATTAATTCATGATGAAGTAAAGCCTATGAAAAATAATTCAGTTTCCAATATAATCCAGCGCGGCGGTACTATTTTGAAATCTGCGCGCTCTCAGGAATTCAGAACAGAAGAGGGTAGAGCAAAAGCCGCGCAGACCATAAAGAAGTATAATATTGATGCGCTTGTGGCAATTGGTGGGGATGGGACTTTTACCGGTGCCAGTATTTTTAGTAAAGAACACGATATTAAAGTGGTTGGAATACCTGCTACAATTGATAACGACATAATTGGTACCGATGAAACGATAGGGTACGATACTGCATTGAATACAGCTTTGGACGCTGTGGATAAGATCAGGGATACCGCCGATGCTCACGAGCGAATGTTTCTGGTTGAAGTTATGGGACGTGATGCCGGATTCATTGCTCTTGAAACAAGTATTGCCGGTGGCGCAGAACTTGCGTTACTACCGGAAGAATTGATGAATATTTCTGATGTCAAATCTCAGCTTAAGAATATGCTCAAGAATCAGGTGAGAAGTAGCTTGGTTGTTGTTGCAGAAGGAGATGAATCAGGTGGCGCAATAAAATTAGCGGAACAATTAAGAGACGACTTCAAAAAATATGATATGAGAGTATGTATTTTAGGTCATATTCAAAGAGGCGGTTCTCCATCAGCAAGAGACCGGGTTTTGGCAAGCAGGCTGGGCGCTGCAGCTATTAAAACACTTATGGAAGGTCATACCAATATTATGGTCGGAATAGTAAATGGAAGTATAAAGATTACCCCGATCAAAATAGCTGTGGATAGGAAAAAAGAACTAGATCGTTCATTAATAGAACTTGCTAAACTACTTAGATAATGATTTCAATTAATACAGAAATAGCCAGGAAATTTATTTCGGAAGAAGACTTCAATGAATCTCTTGAAAAGTGTACAGACTCACTTGTTCAACTTAGAGAAAAGACAGGGCTTGGAGCAGAATGGCTTGGTTGGAGAGATTTGCTCCAATTACCCAATGATGCACTCTTGGAAGAGATAAATGCTTTAGCGGGTAAAATCAGGAAGGATGCTGATGTTTTCATAATCTGTGGCATTGGAGGCTCATATTTAGGAGCTAAAGCTGTGATTGATGCGTTAAGCCCTCATTTTGGGAAAAAAGGTCCTGAAATACTTTTTGCCGGACACCATATGGGTGGTAAATATTTAGAAGAGTTATTGAACTACATAAAAACTCCTAAATCCGATGGAACTCCCAAAAGTGTATATGTAAATGTAATTTCAAAATCAGGCTCTACTTTAGAAACTGCGCTTTCATTCAGAATGATTAGAGAAGTTTTGGATAATCTTTATGGAGAAGGAGCAACTAACCGCATTGTATGTACCACAAGTAAAGAAGGCGGGGTGCTAAATGGTTTAATAGATGAAAAAGGATACAAAAAATTTATTATTCCTAATAATGTAGGTGGTAGGTTTTCAGTCTTAACACCTGTTGGTCTTATTCCTATAGCCGTTGCAGGTATAGATATCAAAACACTTTTTTATGGAGCGGTTTCAGCTTTCAATAAATATGAAAAAGATGCATCCGATATTCTGGAATACGCCGCAGTTCGTAGAACACTTCATGAAAAAGGAATAACAGTAGATGTTTTTTCTTGTTTTGAACCGGAGCTTCAATCGTTTGGAGGATGGATTCAGCAATTGATGGGAGAAAGTGAGGGAAAAGAAGGAAAAGGTATATTCCCGGCAGTAGCTTCCTTTTCTACTGATCTTCATAGTTTGGGGCAATTTATCCAACAAGGTACAAGATGCCTGATGGAGACTTTCTTGATTGTTGAAAAACAAATATCATTGATTAAAGTAAACTCATTGGAAGGAGATCACGATAACCTGAATTATCTCTCCGGAAAATCTTTCCACGATATTAATACTAAAGCAAGAATTGGAACCACTGAAGCGCACAAAGATGGTGACGTTCCAATTATTAATTTATCTCTTAGCTCATTGAATGCAGAAGTAATTGGCGAGCTGATTTACTTTTTTGAGTTGCTGACGGGTGTTTTTGTCTATAGTTTAGATATCAATCCATTTGATCAGCCGGGGGTTGAAGATTACAAAAAAGCGATGTACCGTTTGCTTGGAAAAGACTAAAAGAACTTATGACGGATTTAACTAATAACAATTCCAAATATATAGCCGTAGCCGGAAATATCGGCGCGGGTAAATCTTCATTAACAAGTTTGTTGTCCAAGCATTTTGGATGGGAGGCTTTTTACGAATCAGTAGATGACAATCCTTATTTAGCAGATTTTTATGAGGACATGAGGAGATGGAGTTTTAATCTTCAGATCTATTTTCTGTCTAGCAGGTTTCGTCATCAAAAAGAAATGCTTGAGAATCAAATAAGCTTGATCCAGGACAGAACGATTTATGAAGATGTAGAGATCTTTGCTAAAAATCTTCATGAAATGAGTTTGATGAGCGATAGAGATTTCAAAAACTATGAAGCCTTGTTTCATGAAATGAGTCACTATCTGCGACCACCGGATCTTCTTATCTATCTCCGTGCTCAGGTTCCTACTCTGGTTAACCAAATTCAGCAAAGGGGAAGAGACTATGAGAACACCATTCGTATAGATTATTTAGAAAGATTGAACAGATTATATGAGGATTGGATTGATCGCTATCCGCACGAAAAGCTGATTATTGAAACAGATGACCTTGATTTTGTGAATGATAAGGAAGATCTGGGCTCTGTTATTGAACAAGTTGATAAGCGGTTATTTGGTCTTTTTAATTGATTGTAAGCGTGTAGGATAATCCTTATATTTACAAGCTGTAAAGGAGACGTTCTATGTTGAAGTTTAAGATCTTTGAAATACCTGAAGGCCAAAGCCAAAGAACCATCGAATTAAAAAGCGATGATCTTGAAATCGAGGAGATTCCATTTGATGGAGCTGTTCTCGATATCAACTTTTACCGTACGCTTCAGTTTATCCAAGTTAAATTTGGATTAAAAGCTGATATAAAACTCATTTGTGACCGATCATTGGATGAATTTGATTACCAGATCGAAACCAAGTATGAAGTTTTATTTAAAGCCGAAAAAGTGGAAGAATCGGCGGACGAAAAAGGGTCCATCAGGAACATTGATATTCATTCTAAACAAATAGACTTAGAGCAGGATGTGTTGGATAGCATATTGCTCAATCTCCCGGTAAAGAAATTACATCCCCGTTTTTTGGATGATGATGGTAATCCGAAAGAGTTTGTAAACCAAAAGTTTGGTGAGCACACTGAAGAAGATGAAACAAGCATCGATCCTAGATGGGAAGCATTAAAAGAATTAAAGAAATAATTAAGTAAATAATGGCACATCCAAAACGAAAAACCTCGAATGCACGAAAGAACAAACGTCGTGCACATCATGCAATTTCAGATGTTACCTTAGCGAAATGTTCAAACTGCGGCGAACTCCACAGATATCACCATGCTTGTACAGAGTGTGGGCACTACAGAGGTCGTCAGGTTACCAAAGCAGCCGCTAACTAAATAAATTATTATGATTGTTGCAGTAGATGCAGCCGGAGGAGATCATTACCCAAAGGCACCGGTAGAAGGTGCTTTATTGGCGGTTAAAGAAGATCCAAACCTTTCAGTTCTGTTACTAGGGCCTGAAGAGATGATCAAAAAAGCGCTTGAAGGAAAAGAATACGATAAAGCCCGTATACTTATTCAGGATGCTCCGCAAATTATTGGAATGGAAGAATCACCGGCTTCAGCTGTTAAAGGCAAGCAACAATCATCAATTGTAATTGGTATGGGCTTGCATAAAGCAGGCAAATGTCAGGCTTTTGTAAGCGCAGGTAACACCGGCGCATTACTTGCAGCATCTACATTTATTCTGGGTAAACTGGAAGGAATTCACAGACCTACTATCGGCGCTTATTACCCTACAGTAAAAGGCTTTCGTCTTTTGCTTGATGCGGGAGCAAATCTTGAGATCAAGCCGGAAGTGGCACTCCAATTTGCAAAAATGGGACAAGTTTACTGCCGACAAATACTTGGTATTGAATCACCTACCGTTGGTCTTCTCAATGTTGGAGAAGAAGAAGGTAAAGGAACCGAACAGCTCAAAGAAATATACAAGTATATTAAAGACCATTCGGGCTTTATCGGCAATCTGGAAGGAAAAGACATACTTTCCGGAAAGGCTGATGTTTATCTTACAGATGGACTGGTTGGAAATATTTTGCTCAAATTCGGAGAATCCATCCCTGCAACTATTATGAAATTAGTTGAAAATGCTGTTTCTAAATTAGACTTAGAAGTTGAAGAAGTGGTTGCAGCTCAGAAAATTCTTAAAACAGCATTGTCACCTTTCGATTATGAAAGAGTGGGCGGAGTTCCATTCCTTGGAGTGAACGGAGTAAGTATTGTTGGACATGGGGGCAGTTCTCCTCTTGCAATAAAAAATATGATTAAAAGTGCTGTTTCTTGCATCAATAATGATGTTAATGGAAAAATAGTCGCATCTCTAAATTGATATTCCCTTTATGGAAGTAAAACAAGCAAAAATAACTGCAGTTGGGCATTATTTGCCGGAGTTCAGAATGACAAATTTTGAACTAGAAAAGCTCATGGATACCAATGATGAGTGGATCAGAACCCGAACTGGTATCTCTGAAAGAAGAATTTTAAAAGATCCCGATAAAGCTACTGCATTTATGGGGGCGGAAGCTGCAAAAGAAGCACTCGCAAATGCAAATGTTGACGCATCAGAAATTGATCTCGTAATTTTAGCAACTGTAACTCCGGATTACTTATTTCCGGCAACAGCTTGTCTGGTTCAGAATATGATAGGCGCTACTAACGCTTTCGCTTTTGATCTTTCAGCGGCTTGTTCAGGATTTTTATACGCTCTTAGTACTGGCTCAATGTACATTGAAGCCGGCAGAGCTAAAAAAGTGCTAGTGATTGGTTCCGATAAAATGAGCTCGATCCTGGATTACACTGACAGAACCACAAGTATTCTTTTCGGAGATGGTGCAGGCGCTGTATTGCTTGAAGAATCTTCAGATGGAACCGGATTAATTGATCAAATTCATTACACTGAAGGAGATACTAATTGTAGTTTATATCAGCATGCAGGTGGTAGCAGAAATCCTGCCTCTAAAGAAACTGTTGAGAATAAACAACATTATATTACTCAGGATGGACGTGCCGTGTTTAAAAAGGCAACAATGGGTATGGCTGATGTTTCTCTTGAGATCATGAAGAAAAATAATCTTGATCCGGAGGACGTAGCTTGGTTGGTACCTCATCAGGCTAATTTGAGAATTATTGATGCAACTGCCAACCGAATGGGTTTATCTTCAGAAAAAGTAATGATAAACATCAATAAATATGGCAATACTACCGCTGGTACTATTCCTCTTTGTTTGTATGATTGGAAGGAAAAATTGAATCATGGTGATAACTTAATTTTAGCAGCATTCGGCGGTGGTTTTACATGGGGTGCTATTTATCTAAAATGGGGAATTAAATAATGAGTACAGCTTATCTTTTTCCTGGTCAAGGATCACAGTTCGTGGGTATGGGTAAAGAGCATTATAATGCTAACCCTGAGTTTGCAAAAATGATTGATCAGGCAAATGAAATACTTGGTGTCGATCTTAGATCGATTATGTTTGAAGGTCCTGAGGAAAAACTAAAACAGACAGAATTTACTCAGCCAGCTATATTTCTTCATTCAGTAGCTTTATATAAAACCTTAAGTGCTACTCCTGATATGGTTGCAGGCCATAGCCTTGGTGAGTTTTCAGCATTGGTAGCTTGCAATGCAGTGAGTTTCGAAGACGCATTGAAAATTGTACGCCGAAGAGGTGAGTTAATGCAAGCCGCAGGAGCTGCAAACCCGGGTACAATGGCTGCTATTATTGGAATGGAAGACGATCAAGTTGAGCTTGTTTGTGATAAAGCATCAGCCACTACAAAATTGGAAGTTGTTCCTGCAAATTATAACTGTCCGGGACAATTGGTAATTTCAGGATATGTGGATGCAGTTAAATCAGCAGTCGATTTTGCTAAAGAAGATGGTGCTAGAATGGCAATGCTATTACCCGTTTCAGGAGCATTTCATTCATCATTAATGGAACCGGCTTTTATGGGGTTAAAGGAATCGTTAGAGAATTTGGAAATTAATACCCCTGATTGCCCTATTTACAGTAACTTTACTGCAGAACCTACGTCGGATGTTGATGAGATCAGATCTAATTTATTAGACCAGTTAATGAATCCGGTACGTTGGACTCAAACATTGCAGAATATGATTGCGAATGGTGCAACTTCTTTTGTAGAAGTGGGTCCGGGAAAAGTTTTACAAGGTTTGGTAAAAAGAACTGATAGAAAAGCAGAAATTTCAGGTCATCAATAATCAAATTAATATGAGTTTATCTTTAGAAGGAAAAAGTTGTTTGGTAACCGGAGGAAGCAGAGGTATTGGTAGAGCTATAGCTCTAAGACTCGCCGAATTCGGAGCAGATGTTGCAATTACCTATGCTCGTTCAGCTGATGCTGCAAATGAAGTTGTGAAAGAGATAGAAGCATTCGGAAGAAAAGGAAAAGCTTTTCAAGCTGATGCAGTGGATTACTCTCAAGCTGAAGAAGTAATCAAGACAATTTCTGAGGAATTTGGAAAAATTGACGTGCTTGTTAACAATGCCGGTATCACAAAAGATAATTTGATCCTTAGAATGAGCGAAGAGCAATGGGATGATGTGATCACTACAAATTTAAAAAGTGTATTCAACTATTCTAAAGCTGTAGCAAGACCAATGATGAAGAACCATGGAGGCTCGATCATTAATATAAGTTCTGTAGTTGGAATCTCCGGAAACGGAGGTCAAACAAATTATTCTGCTTCAAAAGCGGGGATTATTGGCTTTACAAAGTCGTATGCTAAAGAATTGTCATCAAGGAATATCCGAGCAAATGTAATTGCTCCGGGCTATATACTTACTGATATGACAGATAGTTTGGATGAAAAAGTATTAGAAGGAATTAAAGCCGAAACTCCGCTGGGAAGAGCAGGAGAGGCTAATGAAGTTGCTGATGCAGTTGTATTTTTAGCATCAGATATGAGTACGTATATTACCGGTGAAACCATCCGTGTTGATGGCGGTATGGCAATGTAGTTTGTTGCTAGTGCGTGAATGAATTTTTATGTTTAATTTATTATAGTAAACCTAACTACTAAATAACCTTAAAGGACACAATATGTCACAAGATGTAGAATCAAAAGTAAAAGACATTATCATCGATAAACTTGGTGTTGATGAATCAGAAGTAGTATCTGATGCTAACTTCACTAACGATCTGGGAGCAGACTCGTTAGATACAGTAGAACTAATTATGGAATTCGAAAAAGAATTCGATCTCAGTATTCCTGATGAAGATGCTGAAAACATCGCAACCGTTGGTGATGCAGTAAGCTACCTTTCAGGTAAACTTTCCTAAAAACTTTATTTAATTTATGACAACACGTAGAGTCGTTGTAACAGGAATTGGCGCTCTTACCCCTATCGGTAAGAGTGCACCTGATTTCTGGAATGGGTTAATTTCAGGTAAAAGTGGTGCTAAAACCATTGAGCACTTCGATACTGAAGGATTCCCGACAAAATTTGCCGCTACAATCCCTGAATATGAGTCTTCTGACTATTTCGATAGAAAAGAAGCCCGTAGATTGGATAATGTTGCGCAATACGCATTGGTTGCTTCTGAAGAAGCTATTAAGGATAGTAGCATCGATCTGGAATCTATTGATAAAGATCGTGTAGCTGTTATAGTAGGAACCGGAATTGGTGGAATGAAAACATTCTATGACCAATCTATCGAATTCCACAATCGTGGAGCACGTGGGGTTTCTCCTTTCTTTATTCCAATGTTGATTCCGGATTTGGTTCCCGGACAAATATCCATAAAATATGGATTCAGGGGGCCTAACTACAGTGTTGTATCGGCATGTGCTACAGGTTCCAATAATATTGGAGCAGCTTACGACGCTATCCGTTACGGACAATCTGATATGGCCGTAACAGGAGGTTCTGAAGCTCCGGTTACTCAAATTGGTATTTCAGGATTTAATTCCATGAAAGCAATGTCAACCAGAAATGATGATCCGGCAACCGCCTCGAGACCTTTCGATGTTAATCGTGATGGTTTTGTACTTGGTGAAGGTGCAGGTATTTTCTTTCTTGAAGAATATGAAATGGCAAAAAAGCGTGGTGCCAGAATCTACGGCGAAATCGTAGGTTACGGATACTCAGCTGATGCTTATCATATTACCGCTCCAGATCCTGATGGTGGAGGAGTGCAGTTAGCAATGAATAATGCATTGGAAGCTGCAGGAATTAAACCGGAAGAAGTTGATCATATTAACATGCACGGTACTTCAACGCCACTTGGGGATATTGCCGAAACAAATTCTATTAAAAAAGTTTTTGGTGAGCATGCTAAGAAAATCAATTTGAACTCAACAAAATCTATGACTGGTCACACTTTGGGTGCTGCCGGCGCCATAGAATCTGTTGCTTCGTTACTAGCGATCTATCACAGTTTGGTTCCGCCAACCATCAATTTAATTGATCAGGATCCGAAATGTGATTTGAATTACACTGCAAATGAAGCTGTTGCCAGAGACGTTAAATATGCTGTCAATAATGCATTCGGATTTGGTGGACACAACACTTCGTTAGTATTCAAAAAATTTGAAGAATAATATTTTATGCCAGCCTGGTTGAGGTCTTTATTTAAGAAGAAAGATCAATCAAAGGATCAGGTTAAAAACGAACGATTATTACAACTGGAAAGGATCATTGGTTTAAAAATCGATGATCCTTCCCTTTTTCTAAAAGCCCTTCGTCACCGATCTACTCTTGCCAATGATCAATATTCCAGCCACGATTCTTATGAGCGATTGGAATTTCTCGGTGATGCCGTTCTTGATCTGATAGCTGCAGAAGTTCTGTTTGAAAAATTTCCTACTGCTAATGAAGGTTTCTTAACCAAAAGCAGAGCTAAACTAGTAAAAGGTGAAACCTTAGCAAAATTCTCAGAGGAGTTGGGTATCGAAGAACTGCTTGAATTGGGTGAGCGATCCGAACAACTCACTATCTCCAAAAGTATTTTAGCCGATGTTTTTGAATCAATTATAGCCGCCATTTATATTACAAAAGGGTATCCAAGTGCATTTTTGTTTGTTTCCAAGGTTTTTGAGGATCAGGTAGACTTTCAGAAGTTGGTCAATCAGGTTGATAATTTCAAAAGTGCGCTGCTGGAATTTACACAAGCCGAAAAAATGAGTTTACCTGATTATAAAGTGATTTCTGAATCGGGCCCCGGTCATGATAAAGTATTTGAGATCATGGTTTATGTAGATAATAAAGAATTGGGCGTTGGACATGGTAGAAGTAAGAAAATTGCTGAGCAAGCTGCTGCAAAAGTAGCTCTTAAAACTTTAGGTGTTAGGTAGGTTCTAACCGAATAGAAAGTACTTTGGTTTGATCTTTTGTCTCGCTGAAGAGCTGGATATCAAGGCAAAAGTAGATACCTTTGTGCGAAGTTAAACCTGTGAATAGAATTCCGTTTCTTTGTTCTATGTACTTTTGTGCCGCTACTGAGCTTCCTCAGCACAGGCGCCAGTACCAAAAACTCCCGACAAGAATTATTGGCGCGAACTCCATT
>DEXK01000013.1:372927-470517 GCA_002364085.1 Balneolaceae bacterium UBA3186
TGTAATGATTGCTCCTTCGGAGCCGTCGATTTCATTACGTTCTTGGCTCGCCAATAATTCTAAAGGTCGGTGTAGTTGGAAGCTTTTTCTCAAAAATTGTCAGGATTATAAGTGCGATAATTTTTTGTATGTGAATTAACTGACCTATGAGGTATGACTATCCTTTTACTTAATGCGCTACAAGCAAAGTAAGCTTGAATAAAAACCCTGAGCAAATCATCAATATCTAAACTTGTTTTTTGGCTGATTTAACACGATTCTTACCTGCTGAAACAATCATCTTTTTTTAATCTCATCATGCTCGTGCAGCTCATAAAACCGGAATTCGAAGAACTTATCCAGGCGAAGGATTGGGTAGCTCTAAAGGAAGTATTGGCTGACGTTCCTGCTGCAGATATTGCCGATATGTTGATCGAACTGGAAGGTGATGTAGCTGTTGTGATTTTCAGGCTTCTTAAAAAACCACTGGCAGCAGATGTTTTTTCTACACTTCCTTCAGGAAAAGGAGTTGAGTTGCTGGAGCTGTTTAATAAACAACAGTTAAGTGATGTGATGGTGAACTTGGAACCTGATGAGCAGGTTTCACTGATGGAGGAACTTCCTGGTCACCTAACCCAGCGAGTGATGAACTCCATGAATCTGGAAGATCAAAAGCAGGTAAAGAAACTGCTAGGTTATCCTGAGGAGAGTGTTGGACGTTTAATGACACCACGATACGTTCGAGTTAAAACAGACTGGACTATCGAACGTAGTATGAAGCATATTCGCAAATATGCAGAAGTAGCGGAGACTTTAAACCGAATTTATGTAGTTGACGATGATGAGTATTTGATCGATGATTTGAGGTTAACAGAACTTATTCTGGCCGATCCTGAAGAAACCATCGAAACATTAATGGACAGATCGTTCGAAACTTTGATGGCATACGAAGATCAGGAAGAAGCGGTTAAAATGTTTGCTAAATATGACAGAGCTGCACTTCCTGTTGTAGATACAGATGGGATTCTGGTTGGAATAGTTACCGTAGATGACGTGATCGATGTTGCTGAGGAAGAAGCAACTGAGGATATGCAGAAGATGGCGGGTATGGATGCGCTGGATGATTACTATTCTCAGACGTCAGTTGGTAAGCTCGTAAAAAAGAGAATAAGTTGGTTGATCGTTCTTTTTGTTGGACAGATTTTGACTGCATTAACAATGAGTGGGTATGAAGAAGTATTACAGCAGATCGTACTTCTTTCCTACTTTGTACCGCTTTTGATTGCAAGTGGTGGAAATTCAGGCTCACAAGCAGCTACACTGATAATTCGTGCATTGGCTACCGATGATATTAAATCAGATGGTTGGAAAACAGTACTTAAGAAGGAGGGAAGCTCAGGATTGCTGTTGGGCTCTATTTTGGGAGTGTTAGGTTTCGCTACACTTATTGCATGGGGTTTGATAGATGGAGATCCCTTGAATATGGAATTAGTATTGAAAGCTACTGTGGTTGCTTCAAGTTTATTGTTAATCGTTTTATTTGGTAACGTGATCGGAGCAATGCTTCCTTTCATTCTCTCCAAAGTTGGACTGGATCCCGCTGTGTCTTCTGCACCTTTTGTTGCAACAATAGTGGATGTAAGCGGAATCATTATTTATTTTAGTATTGCTGTGTTTTTACTCAGTGGAATTTTACTCTAATCGTTATATCAATCAATGAAAGCATATCTGGATCTTGTAAAAAACGTTCTTGAAAACGGCGTACGAAAAGAAAACAGAACAGGTACCGATACCATATCAAATTTTGCGGAATTCTATAAAGTAGATCTCTCAGAAGGATTTCCTTTATTGACTACAAAAAAAGTATTTTTTCGATCGGTAATACTTGAATTGCTTTGGTATTTACGCGGAGAAGATCATATTCGATGGCTGAGAGATGAAAACGATTGCCATATTTGGGATGCATGGGCCGATGAAGACGGACATGTGGGACCAATTTATCCTGTGTTGTGGAGAAAATTTCCATATCTGGAAAAAGAAAAAGTGAAGTTGGAAGGAAGTGCTGGTGCTGTTGAAAGCGAAACTTGGGTTCGAAAAGAATTCGATCAGGTTCAACGAGCAATTGATATGCTCAAAACCAATCCAAACAGTAGAAGAATTGTGGTAAGTACTTGGCATCCCGGTTTATTGGGAGAAATGGCATTACCACCATGTCATATCATGTATATCTTTAACGTGAGTAACGGAAAACTGAATTGCCACCTCACTCAGCGTTCAGGAGATATTGCACTCGGAATTCCTTTTAATTTAGCGTGTTATTCTGCTCTAACAATGGCAATAGCTCAGGAAGTTGGTTTAGAACCAGGTACATTTGCTCATACTATCGTTGATGCTCATATCTACGTAAATCATGTGGATGGACTAAAAGAGCAGCTAAAAAGAGAGCCTCGTGAATTACCAACTTTGGAGATCGCCAAAAAACCTGTTGATGAACTAACATTTGATGATTTCAAACTTCATGGCTACGATCCTGATCCTGTGATCAAATTCGAGGTTGCAGTATGACGTTGACCATAGTCGTTGCTCATGATCCAAATCTGGTAATTGGGAAAGAAGGTGGACTACCGTGGCGCTATCCTGAAGATCTGAAGCATTTCAAAGAAACTACAATGGGTGGAATTATGATCATGGGGCGGGGAGTGTTTGAAGAACTCAATGAAATTCCATTACCGGGCAGAAAAAACATTGTATTATCTCGTTCTAAAACCTACGATAATGTAGATACATATACTTCATTGATTGAAGCATTAGAGTCAATAGATGCCGAAGAAGTTTTTATAATTGGTGGGGGAGTATTGTATCGAAAAGCTTTACCTGAAGCCGATAAAATGATTGTAACAGTGGTCAATAAAGAATATGATGGAGACACCTACTTTCCTGAATATCGCGACGATATAGGTAAAATTTGGATCGAAACCGATCGTAGGGAAACCGAAGAATTGACTTTTTTAGTTTACGAGAGAGCTTAGTTTACTAACAGGTCATTCTGAGCATACCTGCGAAGAATCTACACAGCTGTTTTGAGGACATTTCTTTACCAAAGGCTTCATCTTCTTTTGGATTTGAAGATCCCGAAATGCCATAGTATCCCGCTGGGATCGTGAAGGAAAAATTCATTCCCCCAATCATTATATACGATTTCAGATAATCGTACATTTTCATACTTATCTGTCAATGCTAGGTCGCGGACATTTTTTAGTGTGCTGTCCAAATCTTGTACTTCAAGAAAAATCATGGAATTATCGACCCAGTTTTTAACGTAAGCGTCTTGTAAGTAGAAACCGAAATCGTCCATATGGAAATAAGACATTTTTGGGGATGTGATTACTTCTTCAAAACCAAGATCCGTATAAAAGTTTCGCGAAATACTATAGTTTCTAGCGCCAATAAAAGGCCTGATTGACTTTCCTGTTATATTCATAGGTATTCAATGATAATATTGATGCGAACAATACGAAATTTTTACATTTATATAGTCTATCAACTATTAAGGAGGGCATAGCAGGGCTTCTTGAACGAAGAAGAAATGTGGTCATCAATAAAAAGAAAATGATAGAACCACTTGATCCAGAAGGTTATTTACCTGAAAAAGTAGGAAGAAAGACCTTGTCCATTATTGCAAAAGGTAATTTGTCTTCTTGTGAGTTATAAGCACCGCCGGTGAACACCGCAACCATATCCATCTCAGGAAAGATCATGATGTATTGCCCGCCATTTCCGGTAGCGGTTATTGAGTTTATAACTTTTCCATTGATGTTGAACGGAATATTCCACCAAAAATATCCATACTCCATTCCGGTAATCTTTGTTACTGAGGAAGTGGATTCTCTGACCCAGTCCTCGGACACGATCTGTTCGTTATTCCATCTGCCATTATTCAGCATTAATAAACCGATCTTGGCTAGATCACGCGAGGTCATGTATAACCTTTTACCTGAAGGTATGACTTCCTTTTTTGAAGTATGATCCCAGCTTACATTAACTATACCAAGTGGTTCGAATAAATACTCATCAGCGAAATCGGTGATCAACATACCGGAAGATTGACTAATGATCTCCGCCACCAAGATCGCTCCCATCGAACAATAGGTAGACACTTTTCCAGGATCATTGATCATCTGCAGATCAAGAGTAAATTGTATCCAGTCTTTTTTGCTATACACTTTATCTTCCTGTCCTTGCGACTTTTTATCCCAGTCGTTGCAGTCCCAACCGCTTGACATGGTCAACAGATGTTTGATCGTGATTCCTTCTTTTCTGGGATCTAAATTCTTTTTGGGGCTATGACTCTTTAAATATTTAGATATTGGATCATTTATGCTTTCAATGAATCCCTTATCGATGGCAATTCCCAACAGAATGGATCGAATGCTCTTGGTCACAGAACGCATGTCGTGCTGTTTGTTTACAGAATGCTCGTTAAAGTATTCCTCAATAACTAGCTGATCATTCTTAACCAATAAAGCACTGTGTAGTTTATTTCCTCCGGTTACTACCTGACTGAATAACCTGTAAATAAGTGTAGTGTCTACTTCCAATGATCTTATATCAGCAGTCTGCCATCCGTCTTCCAACTCAGCAGGAGGTGAATAGGTATAAATTGATTGACCGAAGCAAAGTGTAGTCATCAATAAAAAAGAAAATGATAGCGCTAAAAGAAACTTCATAGCTGAGATTTATTTAAAGGAATTTAAATCTTAAGAATGAGAAGTAATAATATTGAATGGGTTTATTGCGAGTACCGGAAGAGCTTTCAGCCTAGGTAAAAACACAAAAAATTTCATTTTAGTCATTCAGCGCAGGATCAGTGAACCCGTCTTAAATACTTTGGTTTGATCTTTTGTCCCGTTGAAGCAGGGGATATCAAGACAAAAGTAGGTGCCCTTGTGCTAGGTTAGGCTTTTTTATCTAGTCTCGATGCTATGCATTGGAAACGGACCTCCCCGGCTACGAAACAAATTCTTTGGTTCTGAGTAGTTCGCCCCTCCTTGGATAAGGAGGGGAATTACCGAGTTGATTCTATTTTTTATCAACGAGTCCTCCTCCTATTGTAGGAGGAGACAGAGGAGGTCTTTACTTAAGGATTGTGAGTACATTTACTTGGTAATGTACTTTTGTACCGCTACTGAGCCTCCTCAGCACAGGCGCCAGTACCAAAAGTTCCCGACAAGAATTATTGGCTAAACTTCCAAGACTTGTTTATATCTAAGCAACCAAAATCCGTCAGCCGTGCAGAGCCCGACAGACAGAGAAGCAGCAATCCATCATTTCGCTGAAAGCGGGGTGATGGAGCTAGTGGAAATAATCTAAAGGTCGGTGCAGTTGGAAGCTTTTTATTGAAAGTGAGTTATCTAAAATCTACAATTCAAATATTTATTTTCCGTCCATTTGTTTCTTTTTCTCAGCAAACTCATCTAAACAATCATCCAAAATGTCGCCGTTTAAATGAACACATTCGCAAAATTCAGTTCCAATATTCTCATATTCAGTACCGGCATATTGTTTATTACAATCAGATAATGAATTCCTTGGCATAATATCAAATCCATGCAGGAATGTTAAAATTGTTAGCGCGAAAGTTGCTCCAACTCCACCAAAAAATAAGAAAGGGAATTTATTTTCGTATTTCTCTGGTCTTTTTACAATACCGAAATCAGATACTTCCTTGAATGGAAAAATGTACTTTAATCTATCATAATTCCATGCAAGTATATATAAATTGGCTAACACCATTAAAGTTGAAGTGATAAACGAACCTTCAAATCTTACCGCTATAGAAAGAACACATATATTTAAAATGATCGGAAAATAGAGTAGTGCACCTAAAGTTACTGTTCGTGGTATTAAAAGTAATATTGCCGCAAGAATTTGGGCAATTCCGATAAAGGGATAATAAAAGCCTGTATGATGTAAAGCAGTTAAATAAGCTCCCATTGGATGAATTTCCGATAAACCGCTGGCAAATCTTTCGTCGATAATTTTCACGATTCCGGCCGCAATAAAAGCATAAGCTAAAATTATTCGACAAAAAATAGAGAAATACCAATACCATCTATTTTGCTTGACTTGATAATGCAATTCATCAAGTTTTGGTCCTAGGCTCATAATTATTTTATCCTGTAGTTTGATTTCAACTTGCTACATGTTGATCAGAAAGAACACTGGCATTATAAAATCACCAAGGATTAATACTGAAGATCTTTCTTATCTCGCATTCTAAAAATTTGAAACTACCAGATAGTAATTAAAAGTACTTTGATATACAAAGTAAATGAATAACCTTTTTAAAATAAGTTTAGCACTACTTCTGCTTCCTCAACAAAAACCAAGTCCCATGTATAAAAAGAGTATCAATCATAGTTATGATGGTATACATGAGGTAAAGCCCAGAGCCATTCTGAGCAAACCTGCGAAGAATCTACACAACTGGTTTTTGATGAGATTTAAAAATCAGGGTCATCCTGTCCGCCAGCTGGCGAATCAGAACCCTCGGTTTTTTATCTTATAGTTATCCAATCTGCTTTAATATCTAAGTTTTTGAGATCAGACGGGACTTCCAATTCAGGATAATCTCCAACTGTTGTTTCATCAGTCATAAATACAAAGTTCCAATTATTTGTTGTGTCAGAAATATATTCCCATCCGTTCATTAAGTCTTGGTTAACTTTTATTCCTGGGTATTTTTTTGAAATTTCCATCACAGTCGAATTGGGGCTAAGTCCACTAGTTGTCTTCAATTTAGGAGAAGCTGCAATAATTATCAGAATGGTATCTGTGTTAAGTGTTGGAATTAGTACAAATGCAATATTTTCTTGGTCATAGTACAAGTAAGCTGGACTACCACCACCATAACCAAAGTCTGTAGCTTGTCCGACTTCTTTTCTGAGTCCTTTGAATTTTTGTTCAGCTTCTGAAATGGTCATTCCGATTTTGATTTCACCCAATTGACCTTTCTTGATCTCGTATTCGTCATAGTCGAAAGTAGAGTCTTCCGATTGTACTAAATGTGTCGATTGTGACTTCGACTGTATCGGTTGTTGTTCTTCTTGACTTTTGTTGTTAGCAGGTTGGTTGCTGGACCAAAGTGCCATCAGAAGCAGAAAATATGTTAGCTGTCGTGTCATTTTTTACTTGTGCTTAACAACAGAGTAAAGTGAAGTCTATTCACTTTATCCCAATTACATATTTAAGTTTTATTCATTTTATTCTTAAATAAGAAGGACTAAGATGAATAAAACTCCATTATTATCAAAACATAGCTATCATTTTATTCTACTATAAAATGAATAAAACGGGACTAAATAAAGATGAAAGGCTTTAGTCTTCTTCTCTCAATAAAAACCAAGTTCCGCTTGCAAGGGGTGCGCCAATGATCGGAGCGATGATACATCAAGGATGAAGTAAAGCTCAGGGTCATTCTGAGCATACTTGCTAAGAATCTGCACAGCTGTTTTTTTGATGAGATTTAAAAACCAGAGACATCCAGTCCGCCAGCTGGCGAATCAGAATCTTCGTGATGTTTAGATTCTATTTACTCGAGTAAATATTTCTGCACAAGCGTGACGCCCGTGCTAAAATGGAGTATAATTTTTATCCACTATTGTGCTCCGGTTACTTCTATTTCTAATTTCATTTCAGGTGAAACCAACTGATTTACACCAATTGCAGATTGTGTTGGACGTATATTCGCCTCTTTTATCCAATTGGAATACACATCATAATTCCCTAAAAAACCTTCCATATCTGTAGTGTAAAAAATAATATGAATGATATTTTTTCTCGTCATTCCTGCTTGTTTCAGTAAACTGTCAATTGAATGAAGGATCAACTCCATCTGCTTTCGTTGGTCGTTCGGATGTTTAACACTTACTCCAAGATCAGCAGTACTATCCGCTATAAGAGAAGTTTGACCCGAAAATTTAATTAATTCACTAAAGTCTGATATAACTTCAGCTTGGTTCATGTCGAATCCAGCTCCCCAATCGTTGGCTGGGTTGATTGCTTGTCTTTTCATAATCTGATGTTTTATTCACATTAATCTTAAGTAAGAAGGATTAAAATGAATAAAACCGAATTATTATCAAAGCAGAAAAATCATTTGATCTTGTTCTATAATGAATAAAATAGGGCTAAATAAGGTCATCCTGAACTTGTTTCAGGATCTTTGTGGAGCTTAGTTTTCGGTAATTTGACCAATATTCCTGCACAAACGTGACGCCCGCGCTAGATTAAGGTAACTTGGTAGAGGCATGTGCTATATCATTTGTTACCAGTTTTCATTTCACCTTTTACGCCTATTATTCGTCCATCGTTGGTAAATAGAGCACATGGATATTGCATTCCTGACAGTGTGCCGAATTCTGAATAGCTATAGTTCAATACCTTCTTTCCTTGCATTAAATAGAGCAAAACATTGTCGTCTGGCATCAAAAACCAAATTGAACTATTTCCATCTTCGTCATGAATTTCAAAGAATATTGACTGTTCGGCAAAGTCTCTGTTAAATCTAAAATTACAGCCACAATATAATTTCTGTGAAGTTGCTTTAGCTTCATCTAGATCAAAAGTTGGTTCGATATTACTCGTTTTATACCAGTCTAAACTTTTAACGTAAGCATCATGTCGAACCCATTCTTCTGGGTTCTTGTTATAAGAATCAATGTTGTACTCGTTAACCCCTTTATTGTTGAAATAGTAGATGTCCAACTGGGATTGTGGATTCTTAATTAAAAAATCCTTTATAAACTCAATTGATTGTATCCGAGACAAAATTTCTTGATATTCTTTTTTCAATGAATCCCTTGAATAAATGGTTTCCCCTGTTTTGGAGGCGATAAAGTTCAAGTAAACATTAGAAAGCATTTTATCATTCTTCAAGATGATTTTAAATGCCTTAGGTTCATCCCATATGTATCTTCCTCTTCCATATATTTCTTCAAATGAGACTAATTCGAAATCATCTTCAAGTTCATTGATCTCTTTTAGGTATGTATAAGCGGAAAGTTCATACAAGGTGGGCATATAGAAATCTACTATACTGTTAACCAGAGTTTTCAATAATGGATTTCCTTCTAAAATTTCTTTCCCTCTTTTTTGTTTTAGAAGATCTCTAAGTTTGATTTCTATGTTACTATTATAAATAGTATCACCCTTGGAGTTTATCCACGGCATCCAATATCCCCAAGCAAATTTTCTAGACTCCAATTTTGAGCTTGAAATGCCATCAGTAAAAACTTGAATATCATATTGCTCACGGTAGCTAATGTGCATTGTGTAGCAACAGCCAGAAGTCAACAGCTCCTTATGAGCTTTGACGTATTCTTCTATGTTGGTAAGCTTCTGATAAATGAAATCTTTCTGCTCTTTATTCCAAACGACTCGGCCCTTATCAGAATAGAGTTTCAACAACTCGTTTGGATTTTGTTTAATCCAAACTGTATCAATTCCGAAGTTGGAAAGGGAATAACTTTGTGTTTCTTGATTTTTCAATTCTTCAAGTAAATCAAGAACTTTAGATTTAGACACCTTTCTATCCTTCAGGTATATTTTTTCATTCTTTCGATTAAGGGTTACTTTTTCGGAATCATAAAGATTATCCCCGCCATCGAAAGAGTTCACATAGATGTTTCTAATGATAACTATGCTATCTGGAAGTGTTTGACCAGATATTTCAGTAGCTGTAAACAACGAAAGAAGAATTACTATTCTATACATGCTGGAAATTGCTAGTAACGTGGGTGGACTAAGTACAGTGGTTTTACCATTGAATTTAGTCCAAGTTGGGATGAGTTGCTACGCAACTTTGTACTTAGTCCAGCCACGTTGAAGAAGAAGAGCGGAGCGAATTCTTCTTCAACGGTTAGTATAAGCGAAGTTGCTGACGATAGGAAGCAATTATCGCTTATACATTGTTGCCTGCCGTTTATTCTTTTATATATTTCTCGAAAGGTTTAACAAATCGAACAATCATATCTTCCGCTCTTTGTTTAGCTTGTGCTACAAAATGCTTCAAATATTCTCTTGCCCACTGCTCCATATTTCCAGTGAAGGTCTGATCTAAATCATCCACATTAAATTGAATTTGCATTGCCGCAGCCCAGTTAATGTATAGAGTTTCAGGTTTAGCTTTGAACAAGTTTACTGCATGTGCATTTTTACATACAAGATTATCATTTTCCAATTCCCAATCAATACCAAAGTATTGTATAGTGAAGTTGTCAAACTCTTCATTATCAATCATTTTGGCGCAAGTTTGAGCTAATTTATAAGCTGAAATAATATTTGGGGGTTGTGCTTTTTTACTAATATTTCTCGTTTTTATATCAATAATTTCGTAAAAATTATTGTCCACTACTAAAATATCAGCAGTATCGTTTTGTTTTTCTTCAAAAGGATTGTCTATGCTCCATTTTGTTGTAGCAGATTTCCCCCTGCTCAAAAGAAACATTACTGTGGGGGAGTTAAATAGATTTAAGCGGTCTTCAAATGTAATAACCGATGGGTTTTTGCTAAATAAATCATTCAAATATTCATACTGTCTGAAAGTTCTTTTCGGAAAAACTTTTTTCAGTTCTGAATAGACGTGTTTATCAAATGGTTCACCTGCTGCATGACCTGATAAAGTCCCTGAGATTGGTTTAGGAACAGAAGAACCAATTATAGTTTTCAATAAATTATCGTAGTTTACTATGCTCATTTTGTTAATAATAGTTTGTCAAATAGTTCATTTATTTTGTCCAAAATCAAATCTTCTTTTTCTGTAATATAAGTTTTTGTAAGAATTGTAATTTCATTGTGATATTGTACTTCTTTTTCATTGCTCCAATTAATTTCACGAAATGGAATACTTGAAATTGGCTTTTCAGAAAACTCTACAATATTTCCTTTTACAATACCCTTATTTTTAAGCCAAGTAAATATTCTATGATTGTTGAGGTATGACAAAATATAATAAAGACTTTCTTTTGTTGATTCCTTTTTGAAAATCGCTGTAACATCTTGAGTTGGGAAAATTCCAGCTTCAACATAAGTAAACCTGAAATAATCTTTGTTGGAAATTCTTTCCTTACAGGGGACAAATATTCTTGGTTTTTTAGAATTAAATAAGTTGAAATTTCGTAGAAAAACCCATTCCCAATAATTAATATCTCGATTGTACTGATACCTTTTGTCCAGTTTTTCTTTTTGTAAAATTAGTTTGTTATAAAAATTAGGACACTTTTCTTTAAAGTCGGATTCAAGCTTTATATCATTTGTGAAGATATACTTGGTAATATCATTATATATAAATGGCTCAAGGTTCTTTGCTTTAATTACTTTAATGGTTTTAGATTTTTCGTATTCTGTTAATTCTTGACCATTCAATTGAAAGGCTTTATCTAATCCACTAACCATTCCATTGCCAATGTCGCACTTATCACCAATAGTTGGAAATGTCGCATTTTTTGAAAGATTGAATAAATCTTGACTAACTTCTATTTTAGTAGAACACGCTTTTTCAAAACTATTAATTAGTTCAATTTCATTTTGGTTTGTTAATAACCAACGTTTGTTTTTCACGAATTGAGGAACACTAAATTTTTCTATATCGCTATTCTTTGTATGAATGTCTTTTAGCTCCAAAAGGATACTGTTATTTAATACCTTGTTTTTATAATACTTTGTAATACTAATTTCCTTTGGTTTGGTCTTAGATTTTATGTATTTAAAAACAACAACAGATACAGTAGCATTATTAAAAATAGGTGTTTCATTGAAATGGTATATTTCTTCAAAATATCCATTTTCAACCATATAATTCCTTAGAGAAATAGAATGAGTTGTGTTCATCCAGTATTCAGGACAAATAAATATTAACTGTCCATTATCGTTTAATATTTCAATAGATTTTAAAATAAATATATAGAGGTAATCACATAAGCTATTAAAATATTTATTCCAAAGTGTGTTACCAGATAACTCTTCTTTGAGTTCTGGTTCTAAATTTTTCCATCTTATATAAGGTGGGTTACCTATAATTAAGTCGAACTTCTCACTTACTTTTGCGGATACAAAACTCTCGTACCTAACAAAGTTATAATCACCACTAAGCTCTCTATCAATCTCATAGGCAATAATGTTTCTGTATCCTTTATTGTAAAGTATATCCAAAAATACACCTTGCCCTGATGACGGCTCTAAAATTTTTGAATCAGACGTTATATCGGCTAAACTAACCATAAAATCGGCTACAATTTTTGGAGTAAAATACTGCCCGTATTTATTCTTGCCACTTTCCTCAACAAGTGAAATTTCTTTATTCTCTATTTCGTATTCTTTAATCATTCTGCAATTTACAATTTTTGTTCGGGATTTTGTTCATTTAATGGCAGGCAACATAAGAATATGACGCATTGTATTCATCATATCACAGTTTAATGTTTAAGTTTTATTCATCTTATTCTTAAATAAGTAGGAGTAAAATGAATAAAAACGAATTATTATCAAAACATAGCTATCATTTTATTCTGATAGGATGACTAAAATGGGACTAAATAAAGATGAAAGGCTTTAGTCTTCTTCCCTCAACAAAAACCAAGTTCCGCTGGCAAGGAGAGCTCCAATAATTGGTGCGACGATATACATCCAAAGATGAGTAAGATTTCTCGAGACGATGGCAGGGGCGATGGAGCGGGCGGGATTCATGGAAGCGCCTGTGATCGGTCCCGCGAACATGGCTTCAAGTAAAACTACAAATCCCACAGCCAATCCGGTGAATTCAGTGACGGCTTTATTTTGACTTACAAACAAGATCACCACCATCAAAAAGTAGGTAAGAATGATTTCCAGAATAAAGGTTTGATGCCAGTCTCCGGCCGGGAGGGTAGCGCCTAATCCTTCGTGCTCCTGAAACAGAAAAGCTAAGATCACGGAAGCAAAAATGGCTCCGCCAACCTGAGCAATAATATATGGAGCAACCTGCTTTTCATTAAATCGATCGGTAACCGCAAAAGCTATGGAAACCGCAGGATTGATATGTGCTCCTGAAATTTTACCAAATGCGTAGATCATCGCTGTAACGATCAATCCAAAGGTAATGGCTACTCCAACATGCGTTACCGTTCCTCCGGTTACATCATTGATCACAATGGCTCCGGTTCCGCAAAAAACTAAAGCAAACGTTCCGATGAATTCAGCAAAGTATTTTCTCATTTCAACACTACATTACTCATTACAAATAACATTTCAGTACCGATCTGTTTACAGCGTTCATCGTATTTTACATCCTGAAGATCAGTTCCGTCAAAGGCTTTGGGATCATCGAAAGGAAGAGCCAGTCTGAAATCTGTTCCGGGTACAAAAGGGCATCCTTGATCCGCTTCAGAACACACCATAATGGCGGCGAATTCTTTAGTCGGATTCGGAGCTTCATCAAATCGGGTTGAAAAAGCTTTATATGCATCCATATCTTCTTTCCAGGAAATTTGGTAAACAGGATTGGGGGCATCGGGATCTTCGGTTTCTATCTTAAATCCGGCTCTGCGTACCGCATTTACCGCATTGGGATGAAAAGCAGTAGCTTCGGTTCCTCCGGAAAAAGTTTCGATCTCAGGAAGTCCGTAATGATCAGCTCCAACCGCTAACCACAACTGCCCCAAATGACTTCTTCTGGAATTATGAGTGCAAATGATGATCGCTTTAGGAGTTTGATTCGAATTCCATTTTCCCGAAAGATATTCACTCAAAGAACGCAGTTTGTCTTTTCGATCTTCGGGGATGGAATCAAAATTCTGTTCCAGTTCTTTGGTGTAGCTCAATAGCTCATCAAAAAGGGGAGATACAGTTGTGGTCATTTTCAGATCATTAATAGATTAACAGCAACCACTTCCCGGAGCACATGAGCCGGCGGTTTGTAACTCTGATAATTTCACTTTTGGTTTAGAAACCGGGATTCCACAATTATCTTTTGCAAGACAATCAGTAGCTTTGGTAGTAAGCAGAAAATTAGTTCCGTCAAAATCGAGACCGTATTTGCCAATGGTTTCGCCCTGATATTCTACTTCAATATCCAGATCAGGAAGTCCTAAGGTTTTTTCTGATAGCTCAATGATGTGCAACAGTTTTTCCGGATGGATGCGGTGATCGTAATCGTTTGCACTCCACAACTGGAAGTTGATCACTTCTTCATTTCTGAGTGTTCCACCGCAGTCGATGAAGTTCTTCGTGATCATACCGACTTCGGTCACGTGAAAATGTCTTGGCACTAACTCGCCATTCGGTAATTGGAAGGCGATAGATTCCAGGTCGACAAGGGTACGTTTAATTTGAGATAATTTCATGATTCTGTATTGATGATTTTAAAGCTAACAGCAGTTTAAGTTTGTTCCGTTGATATCCTGATCCAAAAATTGAGCAATGATAGACTTCATCTCTGACCAGTTTTCTTTGTTTATGCAATAGCATACACTGGTTCCTTCAATATTTCCCTGAATGAGCCCGAGATTCTTCAGTTCTTTTAAATGCTGAGAGATCGTAGGTTGGGCAAGACCAATTTCTTCAACTAAGTCACCGCAAATGCAGGAATCAGTTGAAAATAATTGTTGGAGTATGGCAACGCGGGCAGGATGAGCAAAGGCTTTTGCAAACACTGCTATCTTGTTTTGTTGCTCTGTAAAAATTTCGGTTTTGGTGAGTCCCATTACATTTCTATTTGTTCATTGCAATATTACGATTAATAAAATTTTATTCCAACACATAATTTCTGATTCAAAAAAAATAATCGAATCGAGGCAATCTGTATTCAGAAACCTTATCTTAAAACAGAGTTTGATTTTAAACAGTAGATTGAAATTAATTCCAAGGTCATTCCACGGCGAATGCCTGGAATCTAGATCTCATATTTGGCACTAATTGTTTTTAAATTCGATCCAGATTCCTGCCTGCGCAGGAATGACGAAATAGTGACATCTTGAGCAATTACTAAGATCGAACTCATGTCTCAATCATTTGAAAAACTAAACAAACTACTTTTATGATATCCCGATATTCCCGCAAAGAAATGGAAGACATTTGGACGGAAGAAAATCAATTTCAAGCCTGGTTGGAGGTTGAACTTGCAGCGTGTTGGGCATGGGCTAAGTTGGGAACTATCCCTATGGAAGATGTGGACAAGTTGTATGAAAAAGCATCTTTCAAGTTAGATAGAATAAAAGAGATCGAAGCCAAAACTCGTCACGATGTGGTGGCTTTTACGCGAGCGGTATCGGAAACGTTGGGTGAAGAGAAAAAATGGATCCACTACGGATTGACTTCCACGGATGTGGTAGATACAGCCTGGGGAGTTCGCCTAAAACAAGCCAACAAGTTGATCCGAGAAGATCTTGAACGAATAATTTCAGTGTTAGGTGAAAAGGCGAAGGCTCATAAGTACACTGTGATGATGGGAAGAACGCATGGAATTCATGCAGAGCCAACTACTTTCGGATTGAAGTGCGCACTGTGGTATGCCGAAATGAAAAGAAATTTAGAGCGCTTCGAAAAAGCAGCTGCTGATGTGGAGTTTGGAAAACTGTCCGGTTCGGTAGGAACTTTTGCTAACATTCCTCCGGAAGTAGAGCAATACACCTGCGAGAAATTAGGATTAACTCCTGCTCCGATTTCAACCCAGACCTTACAGCGAGACAGACACGCTTTTTACATATCAACTTTGGCTTTGATCGGTTCAACTATGGAAAAAATGGCAGTGGAAGTTCGTCATTTGCAACGCAGTGAAGTTCGTGAAGCAGAAGAAGCTTTCAGAAAAGGGCAGAAGGGTTCGTCATCTATGCCGCACAAAAGAAACCCGATCAGTTCTGAGAATATTACAGGATGTGCAAGAGTACTTCGTGGATATATGGTTACCGCTTTTGAAAACATACCGCTTTGGCACGAACGTGATATTTCGCATTCCTCTGCAGAGCGTATCATTCTTCCGGATGCGACTACATTACTGGATTATATGCTTTCACGTTTTGCGAATGTGATCGAGAATTTGGTGGTATTTGAAGAAAATATGGAAGCTAATATCTGGAAAACACAGGGATTGGTTTTCTCTCAGCGTATTCTGAATAAACTGATCGACAAAGGCATCAACAGAGAGCAAGCATACGATGCTGTTCAGCCGTTGGCGATGGAATCGTGGGAAAATCAAAAGTTATTCCGTCCATTGATCGATAACGACGAGTTTATTTCATCACAACTCAGCAAAGAAGAGATCGAAGATGCTTTTGACCTGAAACATCACACCAGAAATGTAGATGTTATTTTTGAGCGGGTCGGTTTAGGTTAAAATAAACTTACCTTAAATCCAGCCCCAACAAAGTTTGGGTTTATGGTGGGAGCAAAGTTTATTTTCATTACTGTTGTTCCCTCTTCTGAGGTTAAGTCTAATCCATTGTTGTAAGCTTCAACTGCATTCTCAATGTATTTGGTAGCGCTGCTCCCATTTACAATTGCAACTATGATACCGGTAAATGCCATTCCCATACCCATAATTCCGATGGGTTTGAGCCCGTATTTATCCTGATATTGATTTGTTCTGGGATCAAAAGTTTGCTGACCGGTTTTTTCCAGTCCGAAAGCAGTAAGTACGATTCCACTTCCTGCAACCACATATCCTGCAACCAGATTCTTTTTCTTCTTTGCAAAAATATTCATCTGTTCCAGCGCCTCCGGATTATCTTTAACTTCTTCTCTTAAATTGTCTCCAAAAAAACTCACTTTCTGTTCTATGCCAAAATATCCAACTCTATAAATATAGGAAGGATTACTTCCTCCCGTATATCCAAAACCGGGAGAGTAGTAAGCTGCAGAAGCTGACTTTGATTTTAATTGTATTGGTTTCTTAGTTGTTTTTGTATCACTTTCTTGAGCTATTATAGAGGTGCTGAATAGTAGAAAACTAAAAAAGGTTATTACAGTTGGTAAATTCATAGTTTGAATGACTTTATAAAAATGGTTGGCTAATCTATTAAATGAAATATTCTTTTCAAAAAATAAAAAATCAAATACTTAGAACGCTTTTTTTATTAAGAAATAAGAAGTAACGTCGATAAAACTATAAACTAAGGTAGTTATGAAAAACAATTTATCATTTTATAAAATATTCAGTTCATTGGGATGGCCTAAAAGCTATACCGGAAAGATTTTCCTAATTGCATTTATAGGAACTCATATTCCTTTAATTGGATTGTTTTTGTATTTGGTAATGATATCACCAATTGATGAAAAAGCGTCTATTTTACTTGTCCTTTTATTTGCTACGGTAATTGGAGCTTCTGTGACACTCTACTTTATATTTAGATTACTAGCTCCAATATTATTAACTAATAAAGCCGTAATCACTTATAACGCTGAGAAAGAGATTTCTGATTTGCCTACTTATTTTGAAGACGAGGCAGGAATGTTAATGGGAAATACACAAAGGTGTATTGAAGAACTTGATGATCTTTTGAAATTGAAAAATCGATTGATCGCTATGGTATCCCACGACTCAAAAACCCCGATCGGGTCTATAAAAATTGCCAATGAATTAATTAGAAGTGAACTTGAAGATGAAAATCCTAACCGAGAAGACATTTTCAAATACATTGATTTAATTGAAGTAAGTAACGATAACCATGCTCGTTTCTTGGATAATATGTTGTCTCTTGCACGGTTCGACGATGGGAAAATTCAGCTAAACAAAACAGAAGTAACTCCACAAGAGATATTTAACAAACTGGAAAAGAATCATAAGATCTATTTTGAGATGAAAGGGATAGACTTTATAACAACTTCTGATCTGCCTGAAGGTTCAAAACTAATCTTAGATGTTGAAAAAATAATTTCGGTTCTAAATAATTTAATTCAGAACGCTATTAAATTTACTAAGGAAGGCGGTAAAATAGAGTTGAATATTGAAGAGCAGGGAGGCAAGGTTCTTATTAAAGTAAAAGACACAGGAGTTGGGATTCCTGAAGATGACAAACAAACTATTTTTAATGCTTTTTCAAATTCATCGAATGGCACTAAGAACGAACTTGGTTCCGGTCTGGGGCTCTGGATCGTAAAAGTATTTACTAATCTGCATGATGGAGAAGTGAGCTTTACAAGCAAAGAGGGGAAAGGAACAACTTTTACTGTTTCTATCCCAACATAAGATCTTTCCAGATTATTTTTTTATGATTTGTTGAGCAAGTTCCCACCTTTTAACTTTTCCCATAACGGTTTTAGGCAACTTTTCCACCACGATCAATTCCTTTGGAATTTTAAAATCAGTTAGTTCTGTTGAAAGCATATTTTTTATTTCTTCTAAATCCGGAATTTTTCCGTTCATAAGAGTTATAACAGCAGTCACCTTTTGTCCCCATTCTTCATCTGGAATGCCTAACACAACAGCTTCTTTAATCGAAGGTAATTTTTGAATCGCTTCTTCTACTTCAACAGGATTTACATTTTCTCCTCCTGTGATGATCAGATCTTCTCTTCTGGATTCTATAAAAAGCTGATCAAAACCATTTAAATGACCATAATCTCCGGTTTTGAACCACATATTCTTGTCAAAGATATCGGAGATCTCATCACTTTCATAGTACCCATCAAATACCTGAGGCCCTTTTAGCCATATCATTCCCGATTGATTTTTGCCTAAAACCTTTCCTTCAGGATCTCTTATTTGTAGCTGATTAGGAGGGAAGGGTTTGCCCACACTTTTGAGCGGAGTATACATTCCTGATGGAGTAGTCATTGGGTTGGCTACTATTTGAGCACAGGTTTCTGTCATGCCATAGCTGGAAACAATGGGAATTCCTCTTTCAACAGATCTCTTTAGTAGCTGTTGTGTAGTTGGACCGCCACCAAGCAATATTGCTTTAAAACCTCGATGTGTTTTAAATAATGGGTTTTTTAAAAGACGGGATAACATAGTTGGAACTAATGAAGCCGCCTGAAAACGAGGATTCTCAGATAAAAATTCAGTTACCATCTCTTCGTTAAAACGTCCCATTCTGTAAATAGCTGAACCATAAAGGAGGGAGCGGAAAATAATAGAGATTCCACCAACATGGTTAAGAGGCAAACATAATAGCCAAAAGTGATTGGGTTCAGGCTGAAAATTTCTGGCCGACGCTTTAGCGGCCGAAAGCATTTGCCTTCTTTTCAGCGGAACAATCTTAGATTTTCCTGTTGTACCTGAAGTAAGGAAATATCCGAATATAGTGTCTTCTTTGATTTTTGAAGAATTGGGAAGTTTCAGATCTCTTATATCAAATGTGAATGCATTAAGGAAGAAATTTTCATCCATATGTATCACATCTTCACCATCAAGCCTGTTTCTGTTTGCAGTATCACAAAAGATCAATGAAGGACTCAATTCCTCAATAATGTCTTCAAGCTCATTTTGAGTCAATTTAGGACTTAAGGGTATGATCGGAATCCCAAGATTCCAAGCGGCAGCAATAGCGAAAATAAGCAGATCAGATGATTCTGATAGAAAAGCAACAGGCCATTTTAATGAGTCAGATTTTTGTTTGATGATATCCAGAAAAAAAGCAGTGAATCTTTCAAGATCACTGTAGGTGTACATCCCATGCTCAGAAGTAAGGAAAACCTGCTGTGGTTCCGACTTCCCAAATTCAAACATATGTAATCTTGACTTAAACACTATTTAAATAATCTCTTTCAGGTAATTATAATTCAAATCAATTCCGAGTCCGGGTTTTTGTGGAATAACGTACGTGCCCAACTCTATTTCTGTTTGATCATTTAAATCAAATGATAACAGAGAACCCGTAGCTAATCCATGCGCATAATTGTTAGCGCCCCAACCCGTAGCTAAAATTGCTGTAACTGTCCTTCCTATTTTAGTTTCTAATGACGTAGTAAACACAATATCGGTATAATGAGAGTCCGCTAATTGTTTTGTTACGTAAATTTCCGAAAAACTACCAATCATAGATGGCTTTAAAACGAAAACATCAAACTCATTCTGCATTGATAGTGGGATGTTTGTCTTTTTGTTCCCAATGGACTCATCCGCGGCTAATTTTATTTTTACTTTCTTTTTAAGCAGGCTTATTTGATGTAAATCATCAGGCAATAGGGGTTCTTCACAGTACTCAATATTTAAAGTTTCAATTTTTTTCAGATTTGAAACTGCTTCATTAAAAGTCCAGGATTGATTGGCATCAATTCGGATTCGTAGTGAAGGATAGTTGGTCCGTAAAGCAGTCAGAATTTTAAATTCCTTTTCAAAATCGCTACCTACTTTTACTTTGATGGTATTAAACCCATCTTTAATAAGTTTATTAGCATTGCTAACGGTAGTCTCTAAATCAGTGATGCCCAGCACAGCATTTGAAACAACTACTTTGTCAGTATGATTAGGAAACAAAAACTCAATTAATGAAATCCCCTTCCTTTTAGATTGATAATCATGGTACAATGTATCAAGCCCAAATTTCAATGAAGGAATATCATGTATTTGTGTTAATACATAGAAAAACTGAGGAAATTCACCTTTAACCATAGCGTTTTCCAAAGGCTTTTTATTTAGTTGAAGAACAGAAAGCACTTGATCCAAAGTGTTAACTGAAAATCCGGGTAAAGGGGCTATTTCTCCAACCGCTTTTATTCCTTCATGTTCAAATTCTAAGATAATACCCTCTCTGAATTCATAATTCGCTCCGGAGATTTTAAAAGGATTTCGAAATGGAATTCTGTAAGAATAGTATTTGAGCATTATAAAATTATACCAATAGAAAATAAGAAGCCAAATAATGTCATGAACTTGGCAGTTTTCTCTAGTTGTTGATTTAAATTTCTCTTCTCAGTTTCGGTCCAAATAGTTTTGGCATGCAGAACAGCAATTGGCAAAATCAGAAAAGGGAGGAAGATCCATACATCGTAATGGAGTTGAAAATAAAAATGAGGTGGAATTGCAAAAGCCAAAATCAACATTAATGAATATTCGATCTTCAGCATTGTATCTCCGAAAAGTACCCCTAATGTTTTCTTTCCTGCTTTTTTATCCTGATCAACATCTCTGAGATTATTCACTACTAAAATGTTTGTACATAAAGCTCCTACAGCAAGAGAAGCCCAAAAGGAATCGATTGACCATTCCAAAGCATTGACATAGTAGGTCGTCATTACAGCAACTATACCAAAGAAAATAAATACAAATACATCTCCAAGACCGTTATATCCTAAAGGAAATGGACCTCCGGTATAAAGGACTCCAAATAGCAAAGAAAGTAACCCAATCGCTAAAACTACAGTACCACCGATCCAAACAAGATATAGCCCAAAAATAAATGCTAAACACATGCTTAATATGGTGGCATTTAACATTGATTTAGGTGATATCAAGCCTTTTGATGTAGCTCGTTCAAATCCAATTCTCTCATCAGTATCAGCTCCTTTAACAAAATCGAAGTAGTCGTTCGCAAAATTTGTTCCTATCTGAATTAAAAAAGCGCAAAGTAGCGCTACAGAAGTTGCTGTCCAGTTTATGAGGTTATCCTGAAAAGCAATTGTTGCTCCTATTAGTACCGGAACAAATGCTGCTGCTAAAGTTTTAGGACGCGCAGCTTCTACCCAAATTTTAAGATTAAGACTGTTCAAAAATCAAAAATTCATGAATATTTTTGTGGAAACACTATGATTGTAAGATAGCACTTTAGTTGAAGCCTAAAAAAATGAAGTGAGAATCTATTGTCGCTAAATTCTTAAGTCTGGAAGCGCTTTTGTTTTTGCAATTCGAAAATAAATACGGATAATTAAATTGTTAACCTATTTTAATTAATTGTTGATAAAAATAAGCCAAAATAATTGAGTCTTATTTAATAAAGCACTTATCTTTAGCCGTTAATTTAAATTTAAAATTTCATTATAAAATGTCTGCATCAAAACTCGAATATATTTGGTTAGATGGAACGACTCCTACTCAAGGTCTTCGTAGCAAAACAAAAGTAATACACGACTTCTCCGGAAAATTGGAAGACGCTCCAATTTGGTCGTTCGATGGAAGTTCAACACAGCAAGCTGTTGGTAATTCTTCAGACTGTTTACTTAAACCTGTTGCAATCTATCATGATCCGGCAAGAGTAAACGCTTATTTGGTAATGACAGAAGTTTTGAATGCAGATGGAACTCCTCATGAAACCAACGGAAGGGCAACCATTGATGACCATGACAATGATTTCTGGTTTGGATTTGAGCAGGAATATTTTTTATGGGATCCTGAGACAAACTTGCCTTATGGGTTTCCTGTAGGCGGCTATCCGGCTCCTCAAGGCCCTTATTATTGTGGTGTAGGTGCGGATAAAGCTTTTGGTAGAGATCTTGTGGAAGAACATTTAGATATCTGTTTGGAAGCTGGTTTAAATGTAGAAGGAATTAATGCAGAAGTAGCTGCTGGGCAATGGGAATTCCAGATCTTTGCGAAAGGTGCTGATTCAGCCGGTGATCAAATTTGGGTTGCTCGTTATCTTCTGGAAAGAACCGCTGAACAGTATGGTTTGACTATTAATTGGCATCCAAAACCTTTAGGTAATACTGATTGGAATGGCTCAGGAATGCATGCAAATTTCTCAAATTCTGTATTGAGAGAAGCCGGATCAAAAGAAGTGTACGATAAGATCTGTGAAGCATTTGCTCCGGTTATTAAAGAGCATATGGCAGTTTATGGCGCTTATAATGAAGAAAGGCTTACAGGTAAGCATGAAACAGCTGCTCATGATGAATTCAGTTATGGCGTTTCTGATCGTGGAGCGTCTATTCGAATTCCAATTGCTACAGTAGAAAACGATTGGAAAGGTTGGTTAGAAGACAGAAGACCTGCTTCTAATGCTGATCCATATACTGCAGCTGCACGAATTATTAAAACTGTGAAATCAGCTTCATAAGATTCTCACTCACTTATTGAAGTTTTCTTGAAACTCCGTTAGCGAAAGTTATCGGAGTTTTTTATTGTCTGTTAGATATAATTATATGCTAACATTAGTTTTTGCGATCATTTGTTTATTGTCTCTATCTGCTCTTTTATGGGCAGAAAAGAATGAGTCTGTTTGGGGTAGATGGATATTCAAGATCATAGCTTCTTCTGCTTTTGTGTTAATAGCTTTAACCTTAGCTGACGTGACTAGTACTTTTTCAAAATGGATGATAGCGGGGTTTGTTTTCAGTTTAACTGGAGATATATTTTTAATAAAAAGTGCTGAAAAGAATTTTTTTAAGATCGGGATTGTAAGCTTTGCAATGGCTCATATAGCTTTTATTCTAGCTTTTGTAAGCATAGGTGCTCTAGGGATCTCGTTTTATGTAACTACTTTACTTGCGTTATGTTTAATGTTGATTTCATACAAATGGCTTATTCCCGGGCTACACTCTGAGTTCAAGGCAATGGTGATAGTTTACATGATCATAATTGGAATTATGTGCTCTCTTTCAGGATATGCATGGGAGGGAAGTTATAGAAACGGAGTTCTTATTGGAGCTTTTGTATTTGCAATTTCTGATCTATATGTTGCGAGAGAAAAGTTTATTAAATCAGAATTTAAGAACAAGATTATAGGTTTGCCTTTGTATTATTTGGCGCAAATATTCTTAGCTTTGTCTTTAGATTGGTAAACCCTGTATTTATGAATGAAATTTCCTGGAAAGATTTTGAGCAAGTTGAATTGAGAGTAGGTACAATCACAGAAGTCAAAGATTTTCCTGAAGCCAGAAAGCCTGCTTATAAACTTGAAATAGATTTTGGTAAAGAGATTGGATTTAAAAAATCATCTGCTCAAATAACAGAACACTATAAAAAAGAAGATCTAATAGGCAGGCAGATTATTGCCGTTATAAATTTTCCATCAAAACAAATTGGTCCATTCATGTCAGAATGCTTAGTAACCGGATTACCGGACTCCGAAGGCAGAGTAGTTCTTATCAGCCCGGATCAAAAAGTCGAAAACGGCTCAAAATTATATTAAACTTAACAAACCAGAATGAAGAAATTACTTTTTATAGTGCTTATTCCACTACTAGTATCATGTGGAAGCTCAAAATATAGCATTGAACAACCTTCTGAATTAATTGAAGACCAACCCTTGAATGCACAGGAAGAAGGTTGGTTGCAACTTGGAATTATTAGTCACGACGAACAAGATTATGATCAGGCAAAAGAATATTATAAAAGAATTCTACAGCAAAAGCCTAATTCAGCATCAGCTTTGTACGAGATATCATACTCATCGATGGAGTCAAATAATCTGGAAGAAGCGCTTGTCTATCTAAAACAAGGAGAAAAGATCGACAGCGAAAATTTGTACTTATTTTATCATATGCATGGCATAACACTTGATATGCTGGGTAAACCAAAAGAAGCTATTAAGGCATTTAAAAAAGGAATAGAAGTAAATCCAAACTTTCACTTACTGCATTATAGTCTAGCTATTACCTCGTTAAACGTTGGGGATAGTGATCAGGGAATGATAAGCTTACAAAATGCTGTACTTACTAACTTTGAACATTCCAGTAGTCACCTTTTGCTAGGTAATTTATATAGAAGTAACGGGAATACAATCCCTGCAATACTAGCTTATACTTATTTTCTGTTTTACGAATCAGATACTCCAAGAAGTGATGAAGTCTTTCAACTTATTAATGAATCGTTTGATTCATCCGAAAGAGATACAACAACTAATGAGATAAATATTACATTAAATGCACTTTTCGGAAATTCACAAGACAATGAACAAATGAATGGACTTGGGACGGTAATAGCCTTGCACAGTGTCTCATCCAAGTATAAAAAAGAAGGAGAACAATTATCAGAAATAGAGTTTCTTGTGGAAAATTATGAGTACATGTTGAATCTTCTGGGAGAAACTCAGGAAGATTATGAGGAAAAAGGATTTGTCAGGGAGTTTTACGTGCCTTACTTAGTTCAGGTTAAAGAGGCTGGTTATTTAGAAACGCTTGTATATCTGTTGTTTGAACATTCGAACTATGAAGGTGTAAAAGAATGGATTATTAATGATTGTGTAAAATGCGAAGAATTTTACGAGTGGACGCCCGGAGAATGAGCATTAGGAAACAATAATTCATTTTTGCGGTAATAATTATCTGCTTAGTTTTACAAAAAACAGATTATGAAAAGTAAATTACACTTTGTAGCATTATTGGTATTCCTATTTTATGCGGGGCAAGTTTCGAAAGCTCAGGAGATTTCCTATCCTGAAAATAGAGACTTCACTGAATTCAAACTCTACATTCAAGGAATAGAAGATCTTAAAGGGGAAATTAGAATTGCAGTATTTAATTCTAAAGAGAAGTACACTAAAGAGCCGATTCATGCTATAGTGTTACCTGCCGACAGCTCCACTATTATCTGGAAACAAGAAATGCTCCCATCCGGTGAATATGCAATAGCTGTTTATCACGATAAAAATGAGAATGGCAAAATAGATACAAATTTATTGGGGATCCCAAAAGAGAATTACGGATTTTCGAATAACGCAAGAGGGAGATTTGGTCCGGCTTCATGGGAAGATTCTATGTTTATTGTTGATGGAAATAATTTTTCTACTTCTATCATTATTAAGTAGCCTTTCTTAGAATTTTGAATTTATACCCGTATTTCAGTTTATTCTGAAGCAACAGCTTAACTAACAACAACGAGGTATATATGGATAATCGTGAAACAGCCCCGGTTATGTCAATGAAGGACTGGCTTATCACACTATTGATAACTTGTATTCCAATGGTAGGATTTATAATGCTTTTTGTTTGGGGATTTAGTGATACTGCTAATCCTAATAAAAGAAACTGGTCTAGAGCTGCTTTAATAGTGATTGTACTATCAACAGTTCTATATTTTGTGCTAATTGGATTAATTTTTGGAGCCATGATGGCTTCAGGGGTTTTTGAAGGACTTTAAAATCTAAAAATCTTACCCAAAAGCTCTGATTTGCAGAGCTTTTTTTATTTCGAAACAGGATCCTTTTTTGATCGTAATCGACCTTCAAAATAACAGAGGTTATGAGTCAATTCTTTAAATCAATTTCGATAGCTCTTCAAAATATAAGAGCAAACCCGCTTCATACATTTTTATCTACTTTAGGAATCATAATCGGTGTTGCTGCTTTAGTGGGTATTCTGGCATTAGGTGACGGGCTGGAACAAACCGGTAGAGAACAAATAGCGAATACAACTTCACTGAATTTTATAACCGTAAACTCTAAGCGTACCAAAGTAATTGATGAAATTCGAATTGAAATAAAAAACAGACCTGAATTCACTATTAAAAATGTTCACGAGTTAAGATCATTAGTTAATGATAAAGCTCTTTTAGAGTACACAGGAATCCGTTCTACTGAAATATCTTTCAGAGATTCTACTTCCGGAATTTATCTGCAGGGAACGATGGAGTCTGGCTTAGATTTTTCAAACGATAGCTTGTTGCTGGGAAGGTTTATAACTGAAGAAGATGTAATGAACTCTTCAAATGTTATAGTTTTATCTCAGGAGATTGCATTTAAGCTTTCAGAGACGGGGCAGGATCTAGCTGGGAAAATGGTTAGAATTGAAGAGAGTGAATTCAACGTTGTAGGAATTATTAAGGGAAGCAATCAAAGCAGGCAAAAGGTTTTTATTCCTGTAACAGCATATACTAACTTATCAAAATCTTATCCGAACATTATTCTTAAAGCTAACAAAGCTGAGCAAATTCCTGAACTTGAGGATGAGATCAAAAAATGGCTAGATCGTTCGTTTGAAGAAACCAGCGATGCGTTTACTATTTCTACAAACAGAGCTCGTGTGGAGCAATTTTCTCAAGGTATACTTTTATTCAAATTGATAATGGGAGCTATAACCGGAATATCAGTTTTAGTAGGGGGAATAGGAGTAATGAATGTGTTATTGATATCCGTCACTGAAAGAACAAAAGAAATTGGAATCCGAAAAGCTACCGGCGCAAAAAAGAAAGATATAGTCTTTCAATTTATGGCAGAGTCAGTAACTATCTCTTTTGTAGGATGTATTTTGGGTTGGATAGTAGGAATAATAGGGATCTTTATTTTTGTACCCATTGTAAATTCATTTACAGAAATAGGACAATTCCGGGCGGCAATAAGCTCAGGTACAGTACTATCAATATTGATTATTGCACTGGTAGTGGGAATTGTATTTGGCACGTATCCGGCATGGCGAGCTGCACAACTAACTCCTGTTGATGCAATTCGCCGTGAATAAAGATTCCTATTTTTGGGTAATTATCACATTTCCATTTCGGGATTCTATCTCCATTTGCCCGGTTCCGTTTCCTACTGTACCTTCAATTTTCGTTGAATTCCTTTCATCAACGAGTGTAGCATTATTAAGTTTATAGGGGTGAGTTAGTTTTCCATAAGTAACAAAGAACCTGACATTGCCCGAAAATGCTGAAGCAAGGTTGAGCTTTATTGTAGTATATGAAGATTCGATATTAACCAGATTTAAATGATTCAATGCATTTATTTCAATATCGCCTGATCGATTTTCTATTTGTATTTCAGAGCCCTCAAAGTCGTCAAGTTTGATCTTATTGTAATCACCGGAAATTCTACATGAACCTTTAAGATTGCTGGCTGAAACCTTTCCAGACCTGTTAGTGATAGAAACATCTTTTGCAATATCTTCAAGTTCAATATTCAGATACCCACCATTTATCATGAGTCTTCCAAGTACATTATTTAGCTCCAGTTTTGCTGATTTACTTTCTATTTGAACCTGTTCTCCTCTTAGGTTAGAAGCCTTGATATTTGAATAATCTCCTGATATAAATACGCTTTCTGCTCCATCAAGATTAATAGTTCCATTTTTGTTATTGATTTGAACATTACCTCTGATATTAGTGAGTTCATAGTCGGTATAATCGCCATTCGCTCTGAAATCAGAATCCAGATCAAAAGCATTTACAGTCCCGCTTTTATTTTCAACGAAAAGAGTCCCTGTAATTTTAGAAAGATTCATTTTTGAATAATTGCTACTTACTTTCAGATTTCCTTTAATATTTTTAGCATCTACAGTAGCGGAACGACTCGTTATTTCTACATCACCGGCAACAGAATTAACATCAACATTACCGTATTCATTATAAACTGTAACTGATTCGCCTATTTGATTTAACTTTACAGACCCACTTCTATTTTCAATTTTTGCTGTACGCTCAATGTTAGTTACATCTATTTTTGAATATCTGGTAACCATTTCCAGATCTATTTTAGATGGGATATTAAGTGTAAGTATGTTCTTCTTTATCCTGTAATTAACGTTCTTTTTTTTGTGCTCAGGAAATTCGATGTTTAGATATGCATTACCGCCATTCAATCTAAAATCCGGTTCAAAATTCATAAAAAGGTGGTTATAAGCCTGATCATTTCCTTCAAATTCATAGGTGTAAGTAATTTGATCGGTATCGGATCCTTTGAGGTTAATGGTCATACCTGCATCGATTCGGATCATTAATTGATCAAGATTTAATGTGTTAAACGAGCCCTCTTTGTTACCACTTTGGGCAAAAACAGATGCGGGTATTAGAATGAAAAGTATAATTGCCAGATTTTTCATGATTGATCCTCTTGATTTAGTAAAATTTCTTTGTAGAAATCCAGTTTGGTAGCGTAAAGTCTTTTTAAACTTGTTTCTTTTGCAGGCGACGAGCCATTTATCAGCATATCAGATTTAATCTCATTGATGAGTTTGTCAATTTCAGCGATGGCAGTGGCTGTAGATTCAATAGAATTTTTGTTTTGCTCACTGGCCTGTTGAATTAATAAAGGGGTAAGGTGTTGCAATTGCTTTGTAGCGGTATTTAATGTCTCATACACTTGCTCTTCTGTTGAAGAACGATTAAAGAAATTGTTGTAAGTAGATACAACTCCAATGCTTGAAAAAATCAATAGAATCGCGGCGGCATTTCCTATTAAAAAGCTTTTCCAATGAAACAGTATACGAGCATTTTTGTTAGCTGAAATCTCAGATTCAATATTTTCCCACATCATTTCTTTTTGAAAAGGTGAGGGTTGATCTTGCTCGGAGTAAAATTTTTCTTCGTTCATTTCGAAACCAATGTTCTGAGTTCTTGTTTAGCACGATGTAGTATAATTCTTGATGATCCTTCTGTAATTCCAATCATTTGGGCTATTTCTGCATGGCTGTAATCCTCAGCAATGTGTAATAAACATATCATCCTTTTTTCAGGTGTAAGTTGTTGAATAGCCGATTTCGCTTTTTTCCATATCGTTGAATCTTCAACAGTTTCCTGAGACTCAGCTTCCATATATTTATCATCTAAATCTTCAAAGTGGATTTTCTTTCTCATGTCTGTCCTCATTTCATTCAAACCTATAGTAAATAACCAGGTCTTAAAACTTGAACGTTGATTGAATTGTGAGAGCTTTTTAAACGCTTTAATAAATGCTCTTTGTGTCCATTCTTCAATTTGAGAAGGTTGATCAGAAAACTGACACAGAAATCGATACAAAGCATCTACATGTAGATCATATAGTGTTTTAAAAGCACGTTGATTTCCCATCAATGCTTTTTCAATAAGTTCTATTTCGTTATTCGAATCTATCAATAGGTAAATTTACTGCTTAGATGCAGAGATGCTCTCAAATGTTACAAAAAACTGAAATAAAGTTATCATATAAAAAAAGGGGCAAAAGCCCCTCTGAAATTACTGATTTGGTCTTCTTCGTCTTTGGAAGAGTTCTTCTTTTATTTTTTCATACTTCTTTTTTTGATCTGCAGTGAGCAATGCCTCTAACTCAGTATCTCTTTTATTTGAAATCGATTCTATTTTATTTCGATCGGGTCTCCCTCCAGAAGCCATGATTTTATCTCTGGCTGTAAAAAAATCTGTTAATATCGTTTCAGAAGAATCCAGTTGTTCTTTTGATAAGGACAATTCACTATTAAGCTTTTCTAAAAGTGTTTCCACTCTTTCTTCAATTGGAGGGGGAGTTGGGGCATTTTGTCTTTGTCTATTTTGAGAAAAACCAGTTGCAGTTAATAACAATAAGAACAAAGTAAGGGCTATAGTTTTCATGACTTTAAAATTATAATTGGGGATTTTGGTTCAATTATTAGACGACATATTTATCTATATCTTGCCCAACTTGTTTATTTCATTTCATAGCATTTATATGCTAACACGAAGATGCGGTTACAGATTTTATTTTAAAATCGTTATTTGGTTCAAGCAATTAAGCTTTATTCAAAAAAGGAGGCACCATGAAACGGTTCATAACTTTAATTCTATTCTTGGTAATATTTTTAGGAACAGAAAGTGTACTATCTCAAGCACGAATTTCATTTGAGGTTTCTTACCGCACAGATACTAAGCCTAATACATACGGCAATAAAGATATACGTGAGTTTCATGCCTTTCAAAAAGATGTAAGTGATTTTGATAAAGCTGTTTACAGAGAAAAGATCAGAAAAGCACAGCGCGTCAAGAATGATATTCTACGCAGAATGAAGAAAGAAATATCTGACACTCAGGAAAAAATCAGGTTTCTGAAGTACGAAAACAAACAATTCTACAATCAAGGCCTGAGAAAAAAAGGAGAGCACACTAATAAGTACAGTAAAAGAAATTCTGGTAGCAGTTTATATAGATCCGGAAATCTTGAACAACTTAATGATCAACTACGAATCCAAAAAAGGATTTACTTTAAATTAGTAAACATGGACTTGAACAGAGGGCGGTATTTCTTTGAACAAGCGCGAAGGCATCAACGATTAATGGAGGACTTCGAAGAGACTCTAAGATTCGATATAGATAACTCCTTCAAAGATTACAGAACAAGAAACCGAAGAGGTAAATAATCTAAAAAAGCCGTTGATTGCAACGGCTTTTTTTATGTAACGTCTCTTAAATCTTTATTTCTTGAAAATACGGAACGGGCATAAGGACAAAGAGGCAGTATTTTAATATTATTTTCTCTGGCGAATTCAACTGAGTGTAAAACAAGTTTCATTCCTAGGCCTTCTCCTCTGTGTTTGTCAGAGACCTCTGTATGATCTAGTATAATTTTTTCACTACCGGCTTTCGAATAGGTTAACTCTGCTATTCTGGTATTGTCATCCAAAATATAAAAAGCACCTTTTGTTTCAGTTTCTTCGTGTTGTATTTTCATAAAATTAAAGCTGTTTCAAATTAAGGTACAAATCAATCTACTAAATGAATTTTAAAACTACTTTTTTATTATTGATCGGTCTAACATTATGGTTAAGCAATAGTGTTTATTCTCAGCCGACAAAGAAAATAGATCTTAAAAAGTATAAGAGGATAGATGAACCAGCTCGTGATGAGGTATCAGGAATAGTTAAAGATTTTAGATATGAAGATGTGTACTGGGTGCATGGAGATTCTGGAACAAAGAACAGGATTTATGCTGTTAATGAAAAAGGGGAGATGTTACCTGATAAAGACTCTAAAGGTCTGGAGATTGTTGGAATAAAGAATAAAGACTGGGAAGATATAGCAATTGATAATGACGGGAATATTTTGATTGCAGATGTAGGTAATAATTGTAGTTGCAGATCAGACCAAACAATAATAAGAGTTAAGAGTCCGAATACAACTTCAAAATCTAATAACGATCCAGAAGTTTTTAAGATTACTTATGAAAAGCCCGAGGGATTTCTCTATCGGTTTTTAAACTATTCAATGGATGTTGAGGCTGTTTTCTGGAAAGATGGTTCATTATTTGTACTTACAAAAAGATTTAGAGGAAGAGAAACTAAGCTATTCAGATTGGATACACTTACAGTTGACAAAGTAAATGAGTTCAAATTGGTACAAAAAGTAGATTTTGATGACGAAGTTACTGCAGCTGATTACGCTTTCGGAAAACTCGCAGTATTAACTTACAAGTCATTATGGATTTTCCCCGAAAATGATACTGATGATTTTTTTGATGGTGATGTTATGCACTTTGAATTTGAAGCAGATCAGGTAGAAAGTGTAGCATTTATTGATTCTCAAACAGTTGTGATAGTTGAAGAAAATGGTGAAATGTACAGAGTTCAGCTCTGATTAAGTCTATTGATAATCAGAGCTGTTTAATGTGATACCAAGGTATAGTTAGGAAGGGTTACGGTCAAATTTGTCCCAGTTAGGTTTACGTTTTTCTAAAAAGGCATTTTTACCTTCTTCAGCTTCGTCGGTCATATATGCTAACCTGGTGGCTTCTCCTGCAAAAATTTGTTGACCAACCAGCCCGTCATCAATTAAGTTGAAGGCAAACTTGATCATCTTAATAGCTGTTGGACTTTTACCTAAAATTTCCTGAGCCCATTCGTAAGCAGTATCCTCTAATTCATCATGTGGAATTACAGCATTTACCATTCCCATTTCAAATGCTTCCTGTGCATCATAATTTCTTCCCAAAAAGAAAATCTCACGTCCTCTTTTTTGACCTACTTGACGGGCTAGTAAAGCAGAGCCAAATCCACCATCAAAACTAGCTACATCTGCATCGGTTTGCTTAAAGATAGCATGTTCCTTACTCGCTAAGGTCAGATCACAGGTAACATGTAGACTATGTCCGCCACCAACTGCCCATCCAGGAACAACGGCGATAACAACTTTTGGCATAAATCTTATCAATCTTTGTAATTCAAGTACATTAAGGCGGTTAATCCCATCGCCTGCCTGATATCCAGTTTTTGATCGTACTCTTTGATCTCCCCCTGAACAAAATGAATATTTTCCATCTTTCGATGAAGGCCCTTCAGCACTTAAGAGTACTACGCCGATATCGTTATCTTCTTTAGCATCCGAAAATGCTTCATACATCTCAAAAAGAGTCTTTGGTCGAAAAGCATTTCTTACATCAGGTCTGTTGAATGCAATTCGGGCAACGCCATTCGATTTCTTATAAGTGATATCTTCGTATTCTTTAACAGTTTTCCAGTTCATGAGAGGGTATTAGTTAGGATAAATTTCTTTAATGATTTAACAAATTCTTCAATTTGTTCTATATGCACTCTATGATTTGCATTCTCAAAAATTTTAAGAATTGCGTTACTTATTCTGTTTTGCATGGTGGCCATTACATTAGTGAATTTTTGATCATTTTCACCCGCAAAAAGCTGTACAGGCATAGCTAGTTTATCAAGTTCATTTTTTACACAGGGCATATTTCCTGTTCCAAATCCCAATAAGGAATTACTTATCCATAATGGGGTTTGATTTTTTTGGATCTCTTTAATGAGAATTTTTGCTTCTTTTTGGAGAGAATTTGAGTCGAAAATCGGTAATAATTCCCACTCCTTTAGAAACTGATCAAAATTTCCAGAAATTGAGTCGGCACGCTGAGCATCTAAAACTTGCCTTGCCTGTCGCTCTTGTTCATTCTCAATTCCAAATGTTGTGCTTTCCAATATCAACCCTTGAATTAGATCAGGTCTTTGAAGCGCAATCTGTAATGCTAATCTTCCGCCCATGCTATATCCATATAAAAAGAGAGGATATTGAAACTGTTCTGATATTAATTTAATTATATCAGCAGTTTGTTCTCTTGATGCAAACCTGTAATGCATTTCGGATCCATCGGTTTCACCATGTCCTAAAAGATCAATAGTAATAGGATTACAAAAAGTTGAAAGAGATGGAATAAGTTCTTTAAATGATTGAGAACTTCCCATAAATCCATGCAGTAAAACTAAATAGGGTAAGTCCTTATTCTGCTGATGGATCTGATAAAAATATTGAATGCCACGAACTTTAATCTTCATTTTGGGAAGATAATGAGAAATTCCAAAGCTTGTGTCGCTCAATCATGGAGTCATCTGCATCGGTTATACATTCAATAACATGTACTCCCGGTTTGGTAATATAATTTTCAAAAGCAGGTGCAAATTGTTCGGGTTTTGAGACAATAGTATGTCCCACATTAAAACCTCTGCATAGCGAAACTATTTTGAAATCCTGAGGAGTTTCGAAAAATTGAGTATGCTTTTCTTTCATTTTATAAATCGGCAACATTCTGAAAATAGTTCCACCACCATTGTTTAAAACGATGATAACGAGTGGTTCAGTTACATTTCGTGCATGCAACAAAGCATTTATATCATGAAGAAAAGCTATATCTCCAATAAATAATACACTTGTTTTTTTCAACACAGAGTTAAGCCCAACAGTAGTTGAAAGTATACCGTCAATACCGGCAGCCCCACGATTTACATATATTTCTTGACCAGAAAAATCGCTAAAAAGAGCTAAATCTCTTATAGGAAATGAATTAGAAAGCATGAGGAAGCTTTTTTTAGGAATAAGATCAGCGGCTTCTTTAAAGATAAATCCATCGGTTAAAGGAGTAGATGGGTTTATGTTATCGATAAGAAAAGAGGAATATTTTTTTGAAATTTTTTTCCATTCTTTTAACCACGTTGGCGCAGCATTCCCATTTACATCTGGAATGGCTAAGGAACTTTTTAAATGTACAGTTCTATCGACAGGAAAATTCCCGTAATTAGGAAGATTATGATCTGAAAAAGCAATTTGATGAATACCCTCACAATCTTCCAATAATTCCTGAACTCCTTTAGAGGTGGGGAATGCTCCCGCTCTGATAACAAGATCGGGCTTAAGAAGTTCTCTGTAGTCAGAGTCTTTGAGAAATCCTGAATAGCCGGAAATAATATGCTTTGAACTCGGAATATTTGATCCGGGCTCAGCAATTATAGGAGCAGATAAAGCTCTTGCTAGAGGTGTGATAAAATCGAGATCAGTATTCACACTTTTTGGTCCAACTATAATAAGTGGTTTTTCTGCAGAGATCAGTTGCGACCAAAACTTCTCACCAAGTTCGGTCTCATTTAAATGCTGAGAATAATCTGTTTGAGATCTTTTGGAATGATTATGATTTTCTTTCTCAATCGATTTAAGAAAATCAGCCTCGGGTTCAAATGGCTTATCAAAAGCGAAATTAATATGGGAAACACCGTGATGTTCTATCGAGTTTACCACCGCTTGTTTTGCGGCAACCTGAATTCTCTTTTGGTTAGGTGATTTTGTACTTGGTTCACCTGCTTCATGAAAATAAACAGTCTGGTTACCAAAGATCTTGATCTGATCAATGGTTTGTGAAGCGCCAAGCCCTCTTAGGTGAGGAGGGCGGTCTGCGCTTGCTATTATAATAGGTGTTCCGGAGGTTGTTGCTTCAAAAACGGCAGGGCTGTAGTTAGCTAAAGCGGTTCCGGAGGTACAAACCAGAACACTGGGGACACCTGATGCTTTAGCTTGCCCAAGTGCAATAAAGCCTGCAGAACGTTCGTCAACAGCAATAGTTTTATTGATTCCTGAATGAGCAGAAAAAGCAAGAGTAAGAGGAGTTGATCTTGATCCCGGTGAAATGACCACATTTCGAACTCCTTCCTCAAATAATGAACGCACAAAAAGCGTACACCAGTAAAAAGCTAGATTTTGAGGTTCATTTTCTTGCATAGTCAAGAGCCGATAACATAGGAATAAATTTTAGATTGGTTTCTTCCCATTCTTTAGAAGGATCAGAACCTTTTACGATTCCACAACCGGCATAAAAGTTGACTTCATCATGTTTAATTAGGCCACTTCTGATAGCTACGACAAATTCTCCATCTCCATTAGCATTGATCCAGCCTATGGGAGCTGCATACCAACCCCGGTCAAAATCTTCAAATTGAGAGATGAATGGAACAGCTTGCTCTCGCGGATAACCGCCAACAGCCGGAGTAGGATGAAGATTTTTCAGTACTTCGGTTTTAGAAACACCCTTTTTTATATGAGCTCTGATAGGAGTGTACAGATGTTGAACATTCGTTAATTTTTTTACGGAAGGTAATTTGGGAATATGCAACGAATCTGAATAAGATTGTAAACTCTTAAAAATTGCATTGATAACAAATTCATGTTCGTTACGATCTTTTTTGCTCTTCAATAATTCATTTTCAAGCTGTACATCTTCTGAAGCAGTTGTACCTCTAGGAGTACTTCCTGCTAATCCCTCAGTAAGAATAAATTCATTGTTAAATGATGCAAGTCTTTCGGGAGTACAACCAATGAAACTGGATTGCTCACTTTGTCTTATCAAAAAAGAATAGCAGTCAGGGTATTGATGACGAAGCTTGTTAAGAATATGAGTATCACATACAAAATTTGGAGTTTTGATCCTTAGTTTTCTGGCTAAAACAATTTTCTCATATTTACCTTGCTCTATATGATTAGTAGCACTATCAATAGAGTATTTCCAGTTAAAAAACTCCGGAGAGTCTTGATTAGGTAGTTTTACATTATGATTTTTGTCGGATTCAGGAGCTGTTTCATAATTCTCTGAAGAACAAAACTCATTCAGATAAACTAGTTGTTCATATATATGGTTAGTAAGTGTTTCTACCTTATCATTATTATTAAGTTTAAGTGTAATAGTGAGTAAGCAAAGAGATCCGTTTACTATAATAGACCATTCAGGAAGAGTAAATGAAGCGGCCCCGAATTCAGCCCAATCTTTACTGATATTATGATCATAAAATGAAAAACCACCGAACAGATGTGGAGCAGTTTTAGAATGGGTTAGTTTTGAGAAATGAAAGATCTCGTGGATTAATTTTTTTCCAGCACGAGAAGCATCACTAAATCTGTTTTTTCCGGTAGATCTAATTCTAGCAACTTCACCGGCCGCTGCGATAGAAAAATTATCTGAGGGCTTTTCCCAATAATATTCAAAAGATGTTTTATCAGAGTTTTGTTCAAGAACTGCTAATACATCTACTTTTTGAATAGGAAAGGATAAGGAGAAATACTTCTTTGTTCCTTTTTTATACAAATCCAATGCTTGGCTTAAATAAGTTGAAAGCTCTTGCTGACTTATTTGATAATCAAACAGGGATGTCAACGAATGGTTTTGTAAATGATTTTGAGGCATAAAAGCCTTATCAATAATTAACTTTCAATTTAAATTGAAAATAAGAATAGATATACCAAATCCCAAGTAAAACTAGTTAAGATTAATATTAAACAAAGCGATTATTTGGTAACTAAATTATTGAGCGTCATCGTCTTCGCCGGAAGCAAAAGGGCTTTTGATACCGATCTCATTCAAGTCATATTCTGCAAGCTCAAAGAAATACTCCCAGGCAGCTTCACTTTTTCCGTTTTCATCAACCCAGGTAGGGTGACTTTGCTTAATTAAACCAACGGCTCTTTTAGCGTACTTAATGCGTTCCTGTTCGTCTTTAATACGGGGGAGTGCAGCGATCATTAGATCGAGGTTGTAGCCACAGTCAAAGTCTTTAGGTTTTTTTTGGTCGATGAACATCTTGGAATGATTTTTTAGTTTTTTTAAAAGTATGGAATTATTGTACTATTATAAATCATAATCTCAGTTTATATGATCGATGAAGATTTGGGTATCAGTTTTATTTCTAAGCATAATTTTTTGCTGTAACGCACATTCTCAGGATATCCCAGAAGATACCGGAAAACCTGTACATGTACTTCAATTCGAACTTTTAGGGCATGGTGGACTTTATTCTTTAAATTTTGAACGAATAACTACCAGACCGGCTGTTTTAAGAATGGGAATTTCATACCTGAATACCGATGGATTTTGGGCTCTCAAGGGCTTTACTTTTCCGATGTCTGTTACAGACTTGCTTGCTACCGATAAAGATTCATTTGCAGAACTTGGTGCTTTTATGACATTAAGCACAATGGATCAAAAGTTTGATGTATGGGTTGGTCCAACCTTTGGTTTTCGAGAGCAAAACATTGAAAGGGGAGATGGTATGGTAAGATTTTTCTTTTCCCCTGGCTACTCCATAAGATATAATAAGTTTTTCATCACCGGTGGTTTGTCTTTCGGAAAAGGGCTGTAAGAAAATCTGATTAGCAGTTCATTTCACTCCTTAATATTCCTTAGCTTTGAGGAAATAAATAATCTGATTAATTAGAATGTATTACAACTCAGTAATTGAAGCAGTAGGAAATACCCCGCTGGTAAAACTTCAAAAAATAGCTAAGAATGTACCCGGAACAGTATTAGCTAAAGTAGAATATTTTAATCCCGGTCAAAGTATTAAAGACCGAATAGCTATTAAAATGATAGATGATGCTGAAGCGAAAGGATTGATAAAACCAGGCGGAACTATAATTGAAGGGACTTCAGGTAATACAGGAATGGGATTAGCTTTGGTTGCTATTCAACGCGGATATAAATGTATATTTACAACAACCGATAAACAAAGCCAATCCAAAGTAGACATATTAAAAGCTCTTGGTGCAGAAGTTATTGTTTGTCCCACAAATGTGGAAGCAGAACATCCTGACAGCTATTATTCTGTATCTAAACGTTTAAGCGAAGAAACCCCAAATTCTTATTATCCCAATCAATATGATAATTTGAGTAACACTCAGGCACATTATGAAAGCACAGGGCCTGAGATTTGGGAACAGACTGAAGGGAAGATCACTCATTTTGTTGCAGGAATGGGAACAGGAGGAACCATTTCAGGAACTGCTAAATTTTTGAAAGAGAAGAACCCGGATATTAAGATCATTGGAATTGACAGTGTAGGATCTGTTTATAAGAAGTATTTTGAAACCGGTGAATTTGATGAAAATGAGATCAAACCTTACATGACGGAAGGTATTGGCGAAGATATCATTCCTGAAGCAATAAACTTTGATTACGTGGATGAAGTAATTCAGGTAAATGATAAGGATTCTGCTTTAATGACAAGACGTTTGTCAAAAGAAGAAGGCTTGTTCGTTGGTTGGTCTTGTGGATCTGCCGTTAAAGGGGCTTTGGATTTTGCAGATGAATATCCGTTAAATCCGAACGATGTTATGGTTATAATACTTCCTGATAGTGGAACCCGTTATATCGGTAAGATATACAACGACGAATGGATGCAAAAACAAGGATTTTTAGATTAAAAATATTATGGCTGAAAAAAACCAAACTATGAACCCCGGACAAATGGAAATAGAGCTCAGAGAAGAAGAAGCTACGGGAACGTATTCAAATCTTGTTATGATCACTCATTCTCCTTCTGAATTTATTCTGGATTTTATCGCAGTTATGCCGGGAGTACCGAAAGCTAAGGTTGTTAAGAGAATGATCCTTACACCGGATCATGCCAAAAGATTGGCAGGCGCTTTAAATGACAATGTAAAGAAGTTCGAAGAAGAGCATGGGCCAATCAGTTCAACTAAAGAGAAAGTTGACATTCCAATGTATAGAGGGCCTGTTCCGGAAGCTTGATCACTTCTTCGCCGAAATAAGAAGAAATAGCCCTACTATAAAAAAGCTTATGTGTGCTATAGATGCGGCTATTGCAGGACTAATAGTTCCATAATAGCCAAAAGGTTCAGCAATTTTCATAAAAGCCAAATACAAGAAGCTTATTGCTAATCCTGCTGCGAGATAAAGTCCTTTACCACCTCTTCGTCTTACTGAAGCAACAGCAAAGCCAACAATTATCACAATAATTATGGAAAGCGGATAAACCAATCTTCCGTAAAACTGAACTTTAGGCAAGTTGACGTTTCCGGCTCCGCTTCGTTCAATTGAATCAATATAATCTATTGCTTCTGAGTAGGTTAATTGATAAATATCTGATGTAGATCTGGATAGATCTCTTGGGTAAATGCTTAAAGTAGTGTCCAATTCTGAAATAGTAGACTCAACATAACCGGAACTTGAAAATTCTCTTACTATTACTGTTTTTAGCTTCCATCTCGATTCATCTTCATTCCATGCCATTTGATTTGCTGAAGTAGTTTTTCTAACTCCATCATCATCCGAATCAATAAATTTTATTCGGTAAGCAATATCCTGATTATCATCATAATAGTTTACGCTTAGAATAGAATTCGTAGATATTTGTCTGTAAATATCATTTTTGTCTATAGATTCGGATTTCTTTTTAAGATACTTTTTTTCAAAAGCCGCCTTGGCTTCATTGGAATTAGGAATAACCTGTGAGTCTAAAAAACTTATGGTTCCGGCGCATAAGAAAGCGAAAATAAGATAAGGCACAATTAATCTGTAAAGACTGACGCCGGCTGCTTTCAAAGCTGTAATTTCCAGCCTTTCGGATAGTTGACCTGTTAAAAATAAACAAGCAGTGAAAACGGCTACAGGAAGAATTAAGCGAGTCATTTCCGGGACATAGTTCAGATAATAATCACCCCAAATTTCCTTCAAAACAGCACCTTTATCAGTGTAGTCATCACTATTTTCAGAAAAGTCTATCATTATAAAAATGAATACAAGTACAGCAATTACGAAAAGAGTAATTGTGAATAATCTTAGTATAATGTACCTGTCAAGTTTATTGATCATCTTTGGAAAAGAGGTTTACAAATCTGAATTCTGTAGTTAATCGAATTAAAAGAATTATACCAATTATCGAGAAAACTATATTGAACGACCACATGCCAATAAATGGAGACACGAAAAGTCGATCGGCCAATTTCTCGCCTTGTATAAGTGAGATCCAATAGAATGTAAGTATTACAGTGCTGATCAATGCGGCAACTCCAAAATTACCCCGCTTTGTCATAATTCCAATGGGCGCTCCCAATATTATAAACACAATACATGCAAAGGGAATTGAGAACTTTTTGTGAATCTCAACCAGGTATCTGTTAACACTTTTAGTTCTGAAATTGATGTTTGCCTGAACATTTTGAAGCGAAGCCTTGTAATTATTTAAGTTTGATATAGATCTCTGAAATAATTTTTTCTGATCTTTTAGCTTTGATTGTGAATTTACCACAATGGAACCGGTTAAAAGTGTGGTGTCTTTTTCGGTATCGAACGTATCCTGAAACCTATTTATACGACCTTCATTTCCTCTGTTAACATCGGGTAAGGTGTTTGTAAGTGACATTACATTATCAAATTGTTTAGAGATCTCTCCCGATAATGAATCTACAATTACAAGCATAGACTGAATATTCATCGTACGATCGCTTTTATTTCTTCTGTTGGGGTCGGATTTTTCGAATGCAAGGTCAGCAAGATCAAAGGTAATTCGATGTTCACTAAACTTAGAAAGTTCTACTGTAGTTTTATATCGGTTAGTAGTGGGTGGGAACTTTTGCATGTTTCCATTGAAAAGGTATAAAGACAGCATTTCACTGTTTTCAGAAAACAAGTATCCCTTTTCAGCTTTTATAAATGCCCGATCAGTATTTCTGGTGGGGTCCTGAAATAATGTAATGTTATAAAGACTGTCTGTGTCGCTGTCGATTTCTTCAACTAAAAAAATATAACCGTCAATACCATCATAAAATTCGTTAGGCTTAAGATCAAATCCCGGTTTTTTAAGTCTTATGTCAATAAAAAGAGATCGTGATTTATGGTTTGCCTCCGGTAGTAAATCGTTTGAAAACCATGCTAATCCAAGACAAAGGAGTATACTTGAAATCAAAACCGGTAGTATTACTTTCATTGGATGTACACCCGATGCCCGAATAGCAGTGAGTTCCTGAAGCTCAGAAAATTTACCAAAAGCCATTAATGTTGCTACAAGCACAGCCATTGGTGCGGCCAAAACTACCATATAGGCTAAATTGGTAATTATGAGTTCAAAAATAATTGCTAATGGAATATCTTTACCTATTAGCTTATCAATATGTAAGATCAGAAACTGCATCAGCAACAAAAACATCAGCGTAAGAAAGCAAAAAAGAAAAGGGCCAACGTGCTTTTTAAGCAAGTCTAGCTGTAATTTGTTTATTATTTTGTTGTTCATTGAATAATTTAAAGCACTAATAACAGTTTCTACACGTAAAGAAAAAGAATTTATTGGATGAAAATATATAAAGGTTTGTAGATTTAAACTTTTAAGATAAGTGAATATATGTTATTATCGTTGCCAATTCGAATTCTAAAGTGTTGAACGGCCTATAATAAAATTGCTACAAAACTAAGTTTAAAATCTACAGTTTAAGCTGTCTTTTGAATCTATTTACTAGGCTTTTATTTACACCAGTTGCCCTGCTTTTGGGTTCTGTGATTCTTATATCATCGAACATCTACGCTCAGGAAAAGACTGTTATTGATACATCAAAAGTTGTACCCGATACTTCTTTGGTTGGAATTAAATTCTATAGTCCGTTTAAAACACGATATGTAAGCAATTTCAGGACTAGGAAAATCCCACGAATTTACCGTTTGTTGGAGAGTGATTTTACCACCAATACCAATTGGGATTCTGTTTCTACCTATAAAGTTCAGCAAGAAATCAGCGGAACTACTGTTTTGATTCCTGCTTTTTATGATTTTGAGACGTATGCAGCCCAACAGAAAGAATTTCAAAAAAAGGAACTTTCGCTTCTTTTAATTCAGGAAGGTAAAAGTGAAGAGCAGCAGGGTAGAGGTCTTTTGGACTTTAGTTTACGAATCCCCGGTGGAGAAAATTCAGCTTTCACTACAATTTTTGGTAAACCGGAAGTAAACCTTCGAGTTAATGGATCAGCAAATATGAATATCGGGGCTTCTATTCAAAAAGTAGAAGACCCTAATATCCCTGAAGATCAACAGAAAAGAATAGATCCTACATTTAATCAAAATCTACAATTGAATATCCAGGGAAGTATTGGGGATAAGCTTACAATAGCAACCGATTGGGATACCGAACGTACTTTTGATTATCAAAACAGGTTAAAAATTGAGTATTCAGGCTATGAAGATGAGATCATAAAAAGTATTCAATTAGGTAACGTTTCTATGGAGACAGGGAATTCTCTGGTGAAAGGTGGTGGAGCGCTATTTGGTATTAAATCTGTGGCTGAGCTTGGACCTCTGAGAGTTACTTCAGTACTTTCTCAACAAAAAGGGGAAAGTAAAAGCCAGACTATAACGGGCGGTTCACAGGAGGTTCAATTTGAACTACGACCAACAGATTACGATGATGATCAGCACTTCTTCATTGATTTTTATAATCGCCAGCAGTTTGAGAGTAATATGCTCGATAACCTCCCATTGATAGGTACTGATTTTCAGTTTAGTCAGGTAAATGTTTGGATCGAAGACGCTACAGGGGCAGCATCAAGTGAATCGTTCAGAGCTTATGCTTTTGTAGATCTCGGAGTGGTAGAAAACCCTGATGGTTCATTTGAACCGCCAAATCCTGATAATGATAGGCTCGATGATCAAAAACTGGAGGACAGAAGAAACAACAACTCAGTACAAACTGATGATCTGAATCTAAAAGGAAGTGTACAGCCCGGAAGCTATTATGTGAAATTAAAACGTGGAGAAGATTATGAGTTTAATGAAGCGTTAGGAATTATCAGTTTAAAAAGGAGGGTAGGAAGTAATTCAACGCTGGCGGTTTCTTTTTCCTATTCAACGCTGGAAGATCCTGGAACAATTGTTGAAGTAGGCGATTTAGAACCCCGAGATGGTGCTATTACCTATCTAAAGCTTTTGCGTCCAAGAAATCTAACCCCTGATAAGTTTGCTTGGGATCTAACAATGCGAAATATCTATTCGCTTGGAGTGACCAATGTTAGCCAAGAAGGACTAACACTGGATTTCGAAATTACAAAAGATAACCAGTCCATAAACAGGATTCCCGGCAGAACACAAACACTTTTGGAAGACCTTGGTTTGGATCTACAGGATTCTCAGCAAGCTTTGGGAAAAGATGGCCGAATAGATTTTGACGGTTTAAGATTTGACCCATTTACCGGAAAGATCATGTTCCCATATCTGGAACCATTTGGAGCCAGAATTGACACCTTAATTTCAGATTTGCCAACCGATGAATCTGAGTTGGTGTTTGATTCTCTGTATGCAGCCAAAAAGGAAATTGCTTTTGAAAGCACTCAGAACAGGTTTTATGAGATAAGTGGTAATTCTAAAGGTGGGGTTTCCAGTTCTTTCTTTTTGGGTGATCTTGTAGAAGGTTCAGTAAAAGTATTTGCAAACGGAGCAGAGCTAATTGAAGGTGTTGATTACGAAGTAGATTATTCGTTCGGGAGTGTAAGCATACTTAATGACCGGTTTCTAGCGTCCGGTCAAAATCTGCGAGTTGAATATGAAAACAATCAGTTTTTCTCAATTGGTCAAAAGAACTTTACCGGAGTAAGAGCAGAATATTTTGTTTCCGATAATATTAGTTTAGGCAGTACTTTCTTCCGATTAAACGAGCAAACACTTTCTGAGAAGATCAGAATTGGAAATGAGCCTATCAATAATACCGTTATAGGTTTAGATGCGAATGCAAAATTTGACACTCCTTGGCTAACTCGATTTATAGATAAGATTCCGCTTTTACAAACAAGAGCTGAATCTAATTTTAGCGTAAGTGGTGAGTTTGCTCAACTAAGACCGGGCGTTGCACAAACCAATGCAGTAAGGGATGCCATTGACGATGGTATTTTATTCGAAGATGAAGAGAATGGTTTGTCTTTTATAGATGATTTTGAAGGAGCGGAGTTCAGTATCCCATTTAAAATTGCTGCCCGTTGGAATTTACCAAGCGCACCAGCAGCTATTCCCGGTTATGACGATGATTTTGAAAACAATCCCAATCCTGCTCCGGATCTGATGTCGAAAATAGCACGTTCCGATCTCAGAGCACAATTTGTTTGGTACGAGATTCCAAGAAACGTATCTAATATTTTGGGGAATGTTGAAATAACACCTGAATCAAGGCCTGTTTTTGTTAGGGATGTGTTCAGAGGAAGGGAAACAAATAATCCTCAGGAAGAGATCATTACTCCGCTGGATGTGTATTACAATCCAACCAAAAGAGGTCCGTATAATTATAATCCTGATCTTAAAAACAAATTAGAGAACGAACCGCAAGATATGTGGGGTGGTATGACTGCAGTTTTACCAACCGGACAGGAAGACCTTACCCAAAACAATATTGAGTTTATAGAATTCTGGGTTCAAAGCATTTTGCCTGATGGCAGACAACCGGACGGGCAAGATATAAATGAAGATTATGCGGGCAAGATCTATATAGATTTAGGGATCATTTCCGAAGATGTAATTCCAAACGAGGTGTCGAACTCTGAGGATGGTTTAGCACAGAATATTTCAAGTGTTGAAAAAGATGCGGCAGGAAGATCATATATCCCAACTATACCAACTCCTCCACAAGGTCAATTTTCTAACGAGAACAGAGATTTGGAAGATGTTGGACTTGATGGCGTACCGAATGAAGATGGTTTTAATTCTGAAACAACAGAGAAAGCATTGTTTGCTAGCTTCCTTACCGCTATGGAAGAGGCTTATGGACTAAATAGTCCTGAATATCGAGAAATCGAATCCGACCCGTCAAATGATGATTATGTGTATTACGGGGAATCGAAAGTAGATGGATTAAAACTTCATGAGCGTTTCCACCGAGTTAGAGGATATTATGATGGGAATACTCCTGTTGCAGGCGGTGATAAACGAGCGGTAACGAATAAACCCGAAAAAGAAGGTTTGATCACACCGTCTAATGTCGAAATTCAAAATTCTTACTTCCAGTATGAGATAAATTATAATCCGGCAGATTTTGATAATCTGGAAATTGGATCAGACAGCACCTTTATAGTTGATAAGGTGGGTGGTGGAAGTCAGGAAACCACATGGCGATTAATCCGAATACCTTTAAGTGAGTTTACCCGAAAAGTTGGGAACATAAACGGGTTTCAAAACATTTCTTATATCAGACTTTGGATGTCTGGCTACAAAGAGCCTTTTACTTTACGCTTTGCAACATTTGAGTTTGTGGGTAGCCAATGGAGAGAAGCTGAAAATATAACAGAATCAAGAGGAAGTGCATCTGATTTTAAAGTTGCTACCGTAAATATAGAAGAAAATGCCAGCAGATCTCCGATCCCTTACCGACAGCCGGAAGGAGCCATCAGAGCTGTAAACCGAGGAGCACAATCACAAACATTGGCAAACGAACAATCTTTGGTATTGCAAACAGAAGGTTTGGGTTCTCAGGAAATCAATTTTGTTAAAAGAGTATATCCTGGCGGATTGAACTTTTTAAATTACTCAAACATCAGAATGTTTGTTCATGGGGAAGGTTATGATAACAGGGAAGATGCGGAACTCGTAATTAGAATGGGAACCGATCTTGATAATGATTTTTACGAGTACCGGCAACCGGTGACACCAACCGATCCAAATTTCAACTTTGGTTCATATGATCCTACAGAAGGCGGGCGATTAAATTCAGAAGCGGAAGAAATATGGAAGTACGACGAAAATAGTATGAATATCATCATTTCTGCTTTTAACGTTTTAAAACAGGAAAGAATTAATAACAATGGTAATCCTTCAGAGATTTATCAAGGGCAAACACCATTACCTGATGGGATGGCTCCTGGAGCTGTAATTTCTATAAAAGGAAATCCATCCTTAGATCGTGTTTCAGAATTCGCTATAGGGATAAGAAATCCACACGATATGAATGATATTAATTCGCCCGGGAACCCTGTTTTGGATGCAGAATTTTGGGTGAATGAACTTCGAATTTCAGGTTTTGATAATGAAAACGGTTGGGCAGCGAATGGTAAAGCGACATTAAAATTAGCTGACTTTGCTACCATGAATGCAAATGTAACACGCCAAACAACTGGTTTTGGTGGATTGGATTCTCGTTTAGGTCAACGTTCTGTTTCAGACAATTTAGGATATTCGGTTAGTTCAACGGTAAACCTACACAAACTAGTTCCAGATAGGTTTGGGTGGTCATTTCCGGTGACGGTTTCTGCCCGCAGAAGTTCATCAACACCAAAATTTCTTCCGGATCGCGGAGATATCCGCTTAGATGATTTTATAGAAGCAGAACGAGCTCGAACAGACATTTCAGATTCAGAAATAGAGCAAAATGTAGATGAGAAAATAAGTGAGATACAAACAATTTCGGAAGGATATTCACTAAACGTATCAAACATATCAAAATCAAATTCTAAGGGTAAACTTGCTCAGTACACTATAGATAGAATGAAATTGAGCTATGTGTATAATGAAGGAACCTCACGCAACCCACAGTTGGCATTGCAGAATAATTGGAACTATTCAACCACATTAAGCTATGGACTCAATTTTCCAAGAGTTAAATTATTCCGACCTTTTAAGTTTACAGAGCAACTACCGGGGTTAAATGTTCTTTCCGGATTGAGGGTTGGTTATATGCCGTCAAGTGTAAATGCATCAACCAGCTTAACCAGAAGCTATGATGAGCGTAGAAGGAAATTACTTGGGGATGAAACCATTCAACCTATTCAACAAACGCATGCATTTACCCAAAGAGCGAACTTTGGTTTTAACTACAATTTTACTCCATCTATCACAACCACATTCAGATCTAATGTGAATTTCGATATGTCGAATATCGGCATTAAGGACGCTAATCAGACCGGAGTTGATAGCCTCAGATTCCAGGTTGTACCCACATTCGATGTATTTAATGATATTTTAACTACTGATTCAGTCTCAGCCAGAAGATCCAGTTACTCAGAAGCTTATACAGCAAGTTGGAGGCCAAAACTCAATACAATTAAGGCACTGAACTGGGTAACTTATAACGCATCATATTCAGGTGGATTTCAATGGAATAACAGTCCCCGAGGTTCAAATTTAGGAGCCAGAGTTTCTAACACATTCGATCTCACAAATTCCTTCAAATTCAATGTTGGAAAGATCATCGACAGTATTGGATTTATAGATTCGATGAGAGAAAGCGATAAAAAGGAATCAGCAAGCCGAAAGAACAATAAGCCTGCTCTTAATGATACTACATCAACCGGAGGAATAAATGTACTTAAAGATGCTCAATTTGTAGGACGTAAATTAGCTCTGGCTCTTTTTAGCATGAAAAACGTTGATTTTAGTTACCGAAAAGGAAAAAGTTCCAGTCAACAAGGATATGGAGGACAATCACAATTTTTCAATGCCTTTGGTGATCAAAGTACAGGTTCTTTTTCACCGCCATTCGGATATAGAACAGGTTTGAACGAGGATATTTCCAGAGATCAGTTGGTAAGAAATAACAATAATCCTTTGGCAATAAATAAAACATACTCTGACAATCTTACTTTAGGAACCTCACTTAAATTATTCCAAAATATTTCTGTAGATCTGGATTGGTCAACCCGATGGGATGAACGAACAACAGAAACAATTACATTTACAGGAGCAGATAATTTCAATTCCGTAAACATTTCTTCAGGTGATATAAATTCCTCTGTTTGGGCTTTTGGCAGTGGCTATGAAGACTTCTTTCGTACACAATTGAAGACAGCATTTGAAGATCTGGAAGGGGGAGTAATTGACGATGAAAACGGAAATAGTGATGGCAGAACGGTATTGAACCGAGTCACACTTCAGGACGATTTCAGAAACTCCTATTTATCCGGTAATACTTCCGGTGCAGGACAAAAAGAATTCACACCGATACCAAAGCCTAACTGGAGAGTTACCTGGCAAGGTTTTGAGAAGTTTATCCCGTTTCTTGGCGATAATATGAATCGAGCTTCTCTAACACATAGTTATAAAGGTACTTACCGTCTTGGGTGGCAATTTATAAATCAATTTGGTGATGAGACTTCTCAGAATATTGGTGGTATTACCATAAATGATAACCGAGATAAATTTGAACCTGCATCCATAACTATCGACCAAAGATTTAGTCCGTTGATCCAATTGAATATTACATGGAAAAATTCATTAAAAACTGATTTTGGATATGAGACCAGTAAATTGACAAGCTTTGCTTTATCCAGTAAAACGGTTTCTGAAAGAAGATCAAAAGGCTTTAAAGTAAATCTGAATTATACTTTCCGTAAGGTTTCAATCCCTATCTTCCCTAATATTAAAAACAATATTGATCTGGCAGTAAGTGGAAACTTCAGTGAAGATTCTGATCAAAACTTCATTCTAGTGAATGACCTGATCAATGCATTTCAGAATTTTAATGAAAAAGGAACAGATGTAGATGCCTATGACTTTGATCCTCAAAACGAAACAGGACAAAAGCGGTATAACGGATCATTAGTGATAGGTTACCGAATATCCAGTACCATAAATTCGAACTTTGAATACACGTATAACCGCGTAATACCAAAAGGGTCATCCATTCCTCCACGAACCAATCAGGAAATTAGATTCAATATCAGAATTGCTATTCAGTCGAGATAAGTGTCAGAGAATAACGGATATTGAACATTTAATACTGAATGTTGAGATGGAATAAGTATTCATAACAGTATCACAAACTTCTTTTAGTTTCTCCAGACAGGGCCTTCGTTTCTTCCTTCAGTATCTGTTAATTGTATTCTCTCTTTAGTTAGGATATTAATTTTCCAGATATTGTAATTGCCTTTGGATCCCGCTGTATAGACCAACCATTCACCATCCGGCGACCAATCCGGTGAATAGCATTCGATAGAGTCATTTGTCAGGTTTACTAAATTGCTTCCATCAGCATCCATAATATAAAGATCCCATTGACGATCGTTAAGTCCGTAGAACGCGATTTTTTTACCATCAGGAGAAAATTTAGCTCCTGAATCATAGCCCTTTTTGTTGGTCAATCTGCGAACATTGCTTCCGTCAGCATTCATAATGTGAATTTCACCGTTTGCCGCGTGAGTATTATCAGTAGAATCCCGTAGTTGTCTAGTAAAGAGAATATTTTTACCGTTAGGCGACCAGGATGGACTCTCTTCATACATCTTATTTTTAGTGAGAGATCTGATGTTGGAGCCATCCTTATCCATCACATATACATTTCGGCTCAGTGAATCCCGATCACTCATAAATACAATTAATTTACCATCAGGGGAGGGCGTGGGGAGAACGTCTTTTGCGGGATGATCTGTAATACGAGTAACTTCTGTAGATTTAGTGTTTACACTATAGATCTCTTCATTTCCGTCTCTTTTTGAATAGAAATAGACAGAGGCACCATCTTTTCCCCAGTCAGGACTAAAATCTAAAGATTCATTATTGGTTAGTCTTTTCAGGCTGTCTCCGTTTACGTCCATCATATAAATTTCGGAGTTGCCGTCCCGATCTGAAACAAAGGCTATTTCCTGATAAGGTGAATACTTCTCAGCCTGCTTTTTATTTTTTTGGTTACAGGATAGAAAGGTGACAAGAAATAGCAGATATAATGGTTTTCTCATTAAATTCATCACTTTAGGTATTTACAGTTGTACATCCATCTTTCGTTTATATATACCTAATTAATTTCAGTAAAGCGATAGCTTTGGGCCAGATCAATTAAAAATCCCAAAACCCTGATGCTGAATATGAATTACTTAGTCATTTTCTTTTATCGACTTCAATTTCTATAAATAATGGTAAATAGCTGGGAGTACAGTTTCTTGGTACAATTTCATCCTTATATAATCCTGTTTTCTCGCCAATAGATTTACAGCGATCACGATATTTTTCATCATAGACTCCAATCCACGCTGCTGTATAATTCATAGCCCATTGAACATCAGGGTCTTCTTCTGCAATACTGGTTTCAATTTTTGAAAGAAGCTCCGGCGTATTTTCCGGTGGAGTTTGTCCGGTCCATCTCAATCTTGCCTGATAATACCAATAAGTGCGTCTCTGAAGAACCGTAGGACTATTTTCCCATGAATTCATTAAAGCGATGGTACTTTTAGCTTTCATAAGCTGATTTGCCATTAGCCATTCCATTAATCGATTCTTTTCATCGGATGAATGCTTCTGCATTTCTTCATCCAATGTATTGATCAACTCTTGAGTGAGTAGTTTTTTATCCATGATCAGAACGGCTAAAAGTCTGGGGAAATACTCACCCGTTGACCAGAGCTCCATTGCCATAGAATGATCTGTTTTGATATCTTTCGCAATTTTCTTTAGATCTCCAAGCTTGGGCGATTCAGGGTCTATCTGTGAATAAATGTTCTGAGTTTCCGAAGATAAATTCATGGCGTTCAGATTTTAGTATTAAGGAATATCGGAGTGTAATGAGTTATTTGAAGAATTAATCATTTTTTCTGTAAGATTTGATCAGTCTATGGTGTACACTTCAGGATTTAATACCTCTTTCCATTTATCTGACTCAGCAAAATCTTTCACGATTCGATTTCTTTTCTCCAGTAAATCAGTCATATACTTTTTGAGAAATAACGAATCAACGAATCTTCCTAATAATCCAAATGGGGACCGATAATCGAAAATATCCGTCATTATGGTTTTTCCATTAAGATCTTCAAAGTGATGTTCATGCCTAAAGGACTTGAAAACTCCTTTCATCATTTCATCAACGAAGTAATTGGGTCGATCAAATTCAGTTACTTTAGCAGTAAGCTTCTGATAGATTCCGAAATGTTTAGCTTTCCATGTGACACTTTCATTCAATCCGATAAGACCAGTTGTCTTTCCTGCTACTGCAGTTTCATTGGTCTGTTCAGTCGAAATTTTATGGAGATCAATACTTCGTGAAAGGTCAAAAACAATATCCTTACTAGCTTGAATTTCAGTACGAAGTACGATTTTAGGCATTGAATTTTAATAAGTGAACCATGAATCATCAAATTGGTCTTCAGGCTCAAACTTTTAATTTCAACCCAAAGAGGCAAAAGGAGTTTTGGTTACTGTGGTTTATAGGATGAGGTAACGGTCTGTGTATGGAGTCGTAGCTATCCCGCAGGGTAGCTATGCACTATACATATTGTTGTGCCTAGCGTTTTTTATATTTCTTCGTAAACTTCATCTTTATCCAAGAATCCAAATTCCTCAATTTGAGGTAGGATTTTATTAGCTAAATCATCACTTACTTTTTTCAATTCGTTCATTTCCTCTGTGGCAAAATTATGTTCGTTTAAACATCTTCTAATTTGATACCAACCAGAATCCCAATTTTCAATTTTCCAATTCTGTGTTGCCATTTCATTGATATGAGAATAGAAAAATTTATAAACTTCTTTAGCCTTTGTCAGGACTTCTTTAGCTTCTTCGGATAATTCACTTTTCTTTATCCATTTTGCAACAAAACGATTTTCATCAACAGATAATTGTTGCCTAAAGTCAGGGTCTTTAATTTCCCACTTTTTCAACTCCTCAATTAAAAAAGGGTAGAAGTTGTTTTTAATTTGATATGTGTTACCTAAATACTCAACATTACTTAATGATGTTGTTTCATTTGAAGAAGAAAATAAGCTCCAAATGATACAGTCATTATAGAATTCTTGATTTGGCTCTGTATGTGGAATTAAAAATTGATTACGGTCATTTAACCAAGTTGGTCTTGGTATTTTTCTAACTGCGTGCAATACCAATGCTTTTTCAAAATTTTCATCATTAACAGTAAACGCACCTGCACTTACACTTGGTGATGATAATATGACCACATATTTAGAGTTTTGAAAGTCATTTCCTTTACTGCAAATTGAAGCTAAAAAATCAGGCCTTGCTCTGTGTCGAGTATCTGAATTATTTTCTCGGACGCTAATTCCATTACTTAAAGGTGGTAGTATGTATTCATTTGAATTTTTTGGTCTTTCAAACCATTTATTAATCACATCTCCTTTTTCGATAAGTTGAAGATGTTTAGTTCCTATGGTTTTTGCAGATTCGTCTGCAATATCAATTGAAATAGATTTTAGCTCTCTATCTTTTGCCAAATTCCAAAGCAAGAAACAAATTGGATATTTTCCTTTAACACCATTGAAGTTAGTTGATTTGAATAAAAATCCTTTTTCATATTTGTAATTAAAGAATCTGTCTCTGTATTCAACACTATCTGGTGCGTTCAAGTATTTAAGCTTTGAGAACATACCTAAATAAGTGTTTTTAGGTAATTCGTGAGTTAGACGAAACATAAATTGAGCGAATAATTCTCTTTTTACGTGACCAACGTTCTCGTTATCCATTAGTACTTCAACTTTCGTTTTACTAACACCTTTTTTGGATTCTCCTTTAGCTCCACCAACTTGAGCAGTAGCAAAAGGTGGATTAATATATACTAACCAAGTGATTGAATCGTCTTTTAACTCGTCTCTTAATTTTTTTGGTAGTTTCCAATTTGGCTCAAATGGTAGATTGTCTTTTGTTAGTAAGTACTCGACATCATCATTCAAATAGTCATATTGAAAACAAGTTGCGTTTGGAAAAACTTTATTAAGGTGGTCTGCTTCACTTGCGTGAAGTGTGGACATATATAAATATTTATAAGCCTCTGCTGGCAAGTGATACTCAAGGTTACCTGTTCCAGCAGCCATATCCCAAATTCTATATTTTCCGGATTTGTACCAATTTTTGCCAAGAACTTCTGAAATATAGTGAATAGCCTTTTTACCAAATCTTAAAGGTGTATAAAACTCTCCTTCGAATCTTCTTTGGTTCTCATCAGTTAGTCTATCTAATTTGGCGTGAATACCATTTATAGTTTCCTGGCTTGTAATGTAGTCATAAACTCCCCAAAAATAATCATAGTCTTTCATCAAGACTTTTTGGGTTTTTGAGTTTTTGTCTTCGAACGTGAAAACTACTCTACTGTTTTCCCTATCTACAATTATCTTATCCTTTTGAATATTAGATAAAAAGTAAAATGAGTCTTTGTAACCATTTACAATGTACTTCCCTAAAATGTTTTTCCAATGGTCAAATACAGCTTCAAAGTTTTCCTCATTAATTACTTTCTTGTCTCCAAAATCCATAATTATTTGTGGATTCAGAGCATTTTCAAGGTTCTTTTTGAAGGCAGAATGTTCTCCTTTAAGATTTATTCTATAAACGTGTAGATTTCTTGTTTCAGGTTCTTTTACGAGATGGTCAATTAATCTTTGGTCAGGTTTGCTTGGTGGGTTTTCCCAATTATAAGAGTCATTAGAATAATAGTTTGACCACTTATTTGTTTCTGTTATGGATGCTTCATTCTTATCGGCTAAACACAAAAAGTATGGAATCACCTTTTGAGCTTCTCCATATTTCAAACGTCTGATATAATAAAGTGATTGAGCAAGAATTGTCGCTAATGCTTTTAAATTTTGAAAGTTTTTATCGTATTTAAATTCGAATAATACTTGTGGGGTATACAAATCGTGTTTGTCAGCAGTATCGTAGTCAATTTTGAAGTATTTAGCATAAATTGCTTTTACCGTTTCTTCCGTCTTTGCAGCTTTTAATTTTGTCTTAAATTCTTCAAATGTCATATTTCAATTTTCGTTTTTTCCACATTGGCTACAACTTATGTATGCACGCATTGCGTATATGCCTGTCTTATTTTATTTCGTATATACCTAATTATCCTGATTAAAGCGAGAGTTTTGGAACTTAGTAAACGAGATGAATCCCAACCCACCAACACTTAAAAACAGACATAAATACCCAAGCCAATCTCCAAATTTGGTGTAAATGGTTTTGGTGGATTTTGATGGAACATCAAAAGTGAATCCGGTTCGTTCCCAGTAGTTGGTTTTCTGGAGTACATTGCCTTCAGGATCTATGATGCCGGAAAATCCGTTGTTTGCACTTCTCACGATCCAGCGATCAAATTCGATGGCTCGTAATCGTGCGTAAGCAAAATGCTGATAATGTCCACTGGTATTTCCCCACCATCCGTCGTTAGTGATAATGGTTATAAAGTCAGCTTCGTCTTTTACAAACTCTCTGATCCATGATGGATACACAGAATCATAACAGATCAATCCCTGAGTGGTAAAACTGTTTGTTTTTAGGGAAGTAGCTTCTGATCCTTTTCCGAATTGCATGATCTTACCCCAATCCAGCCAACCGAAAACATCTATATTATTGAAGAACTCCACGAATGGGAACCGTTCTACAACGGGTACCAAGTTATGTTTGTCGTAACGAGTGCGTTCGCCATCTGCATTAACATAAAGAGCGGCGTTAAAGTAGTTTCTTGCTCGTCCATTAACCATATCTCTGTACAAAGTTGGAGGCTCTTCATACAGTTCAAATAAACCGGTTCCGGTAATCAACGAAGCATTCCAAGCTTGGGCTGAATCTGAGATGCTGTAAGCAGTTCTGGAATTCATGTAGATTCCTGCGTCAACCGCATTTTCAGGCCAAACGATCAATTCCGTATCGTCGGTTATCACTTTGTTCGTGATGCTGAAAAGACTGTCCATCAACACAGAATGGCTGCCTAATCCACCATGACTTTCATAAGAATCATGATTGGGTTGAATGACAGCTACGCTGGTTGTTTTGATCGCCGGTTCTTCAGTAGAGCCTAAAAACATCATGAGTGAAATTCCGGATGGTAATAGCAGGGCAAAAGTAGCAGCCAGAGCAATAGATTGCTTTTTATTTTTAAATGCCAGAAAAGCTAAAGAGCTGGTAAAGATCACCCAAAAAGAAATCCCAAGATGTCCCGTAGCAGAGATGTACTGGATCAAAGAAACCTGATTTGCCCATGCATTTCCAAGTGTTAACCAAGGCCAAGAAAGATCCCAGTTGTGGTGCAGGAACTCATAACTCACCCAAATGGAAGCTTGTAACAGAGCGATCAGCCATGCTTTATCAAATCGTTTTGAGCAAACCCTAAAAAGAACCAGCGGAATAGTCATGATAGCAGCGTTTGCCAGTACAGCTGCAATTCCGGCGACCAGACTTGCCATCATTAACCAGTAGGTTGTGATCAAATTCCAGACTACAAATCCCGCATAACTGTAATAAGCCAGTTGTTTATTGGAATCACATTTATCAGCCAGTAAAAATAAAAGTATAAAAGCGGGAAAACTCAGAAAGGACAGATCAACAGGAGGGAAGCTTAATCCGAGAAGAACTCCGGCTGTGATAGATAATGCCCATTTGTTTTCGAGAAATTTGTTCATCAATTATTTCTTATTCGATTTTTGGGAATTAGTACAATATAAGTCATCCAGAGCGATAGCGAAGGATCTTCACGACTATAATTTGCTTCTACAAATACTTGAAGATTCTTCGCTATCGCTCTGAATGACTCTTTAATTTTAGATAAACTCAAATTTAAAAATCCACTTATCATTCCGAATACCCTTTTCCTGCAACAACAACAGCAATTTCACCTTTTATGGAAGTTCTGTTTTCAAAATCTTCTTTCAATTCTGAAATAGGAGCTCGTACCACTTCTTCAAATTTCTTGGTGAGTTCACGGGCAACGGCTGCCAATCGTTCCGGCTCAAAATGCTCTTCCAGTTCTTTGAGTAATTTCACAATGCGATGCGGACTTTCATAAAAGACGATCGTTCGTTCTTCTTCAGCCAGTTCTTTCAGTCGTTTTTGTCGTCCCTTTTTTGGCGGAAGAAATCCTTCGAAGCAATATTTATCGCAGGGAAGTCCGCTTGCCACCAAAGCCGTAGTAACAGCATCAGGTCCGGGGATAACGGTAACTGTAATTCCTTCTTGTTTAATAGCTCGAACGGCTAAAAAACCCGGATCAGAAATACCCGGCATTCCCGCATCAGAGATCAATGCAACCGATTGTCCACCTCTCAAAATATTCAATACGTGTTCAACTTTATGATGTTCATTATGAAGGTGAAACGAAAATTTAGGAGTGTTTATTCCAAAGGCGGTCAATAGTTTGCCGGAAGTACGAGTGTCTTCACAAGCAATATGACCTACAGATTTTAAAACCTCTACCGCCCGGGGGGAAAGATCACCAAGATTACCAATCGGAGTAGCTACAATGTAAAATGTTGACACGAATAAAAATGATTTGAAAAAATTTCGGAATGAAATTATACAATTTAGAATTAACTTAAGATATTGATTATTGAACAATACTTAATTTTTAATTGAACGACATGAATTTTACGCCTTCAGGTTTAAATCACATTACTATTCGGGTAAACAGGATCGATGCTTCCAAAGAATTTTACGGAGACATTCTTGGTTTTGAAGTTATAAGAACTATGGGGCAGAGTATGGCTGTGTACGATATTGGAGGTGGAGATACCATGGTGATCGTAGAAGCGGAAACCAGTTACGACCCAACTTCCAGAGATTTTCGTGTTGACCATTTTGGGTTTTATGTGGAAACACCGGAGAAAATAGATGAGCTGGCAAAATACTTCAGAGAAAAAGAAGTAACGATCATGAGCGGTCCGGCAAACAGAAAAAAGGGAAGATTTCTATTTATAGCTGATCCTGATGGGAATATGATCGAGTTTATGTATGAGGAAAAGTAAAAGGCCACTGAAGCACGAAATCACTAAAACTTTTGTGCTTCAGTGATTTTGTGGCAGTACTGATTGCTCTCGTTTGGAATGTGGATTTGAGGAAGAGCCTCAATGAAAGTAACCTCCATTCCTTTGCTTGTTGTAAGGTTAGTCGCAGGACTAAAGTCCTTGCTTGTTTATGTACGAGTTTAAGACTTGAACATAAGCTAGAAGGGGATATATCCCCGGGTTTCTAATGACAATCGAGTTCTTTCTCACCAATAATTCTAAAGGTCGGTATATGTGGAAGCTTTTCCAGAAGACTTCAACACTAAGGCTACCTACTTTTGTCTTGATATAAAAGTAGCAAAAGATCAAGCCGAAGTATTTAAGACGGGTTCATTGATCCTGCGCTGAATAATCCTAAAGGTCTTCGTTCACTCTGAAGAAATTATTAAACTTCTCACCAGAAAGGATTATTCCTGCTTCGCAGACGCATCCGGATCACGCTCTCTTTTCCGTCTTAAATACAAAGGGCGAATTTTTCGAGAACGATCACTATTAATCTGTTAACGAATTACCTGACATCTACAGGGATGTCCTGGCTTTTTAAAAGAGATAATAACAAATGATTTTTTGTCAACAGATTATCTTGCAACTACTGGGATGATCTGAATTTTTATTATTAGTCCACTTTGCTATTTTGGGATATGAGCAATAAAAACAAGATAGGTCAGTCACTAAAATAAAAGGCCACTAAAACACAAAGTCACTAAAAATTTTGTGCTTCAGTGATTTTGTGGCTGCACTGAATATGAAAAACAAGATAGAAAGAGAATTAGAACAAAAGGAATTTGAAAGTGAGATAGAAAGAGCTCTCCGCAAGCAGGAATATGATAAGGAATTCGAAGAAAAAATAGACAGTGATTATCATCCGGGAGCTTTATTCGCTATCCGATTCTTTGGAAATTTAACGATTGGTTTTGTCTTCTATTTGATCTTCAATTGGCTGGGAGGGAGGTACATTTATATGATCTCTCCTGAAGTTGCAAACGGAATGAAAACTATTATACATGTAATAATAGTTGGTGTAGCTCTTATTGGAGCAATCACGAAAAAATCGCCCTGGGAAAGATTTCTCAGGTAAATTCGATCACTTCTGAATTTCTGATTTCAAAATAATCTTCCTCATCCCAATTGGTGTTGATCACGATTCCGCCCATCAAATATAGTTTTTTCCCTACAAGTGCATCTTTACAATCATGAATAAGTTCTTTCAGATCGTTGTGAATTTTTTCATAAGCTTTTTCAGTCACTTCTTTGATCTGATCGTCAGCGCTTAGTATTTGGTCTCTTTCTGCATTAAGCATCTTAACAACCTGAGCTTGCTGATAATCAGATGCGGTTCCTTCACCAATAGTTAACGGATTTTGAATTGCAGATAATCCGGCAATGAGAGAACCGCAACAAGTAGAGTTAGAATCTTGTCTTTGGCGAAGGGTTTCTCCGGCTATACCTTCTTTGGATACTCCTATATGCGGACCATATAAAATAAAAGCTCCTCCTTTATCCGGAATATGACTTGCAAAAGCCATTACACCCGTTTTTCCTGTAAACGGTAGTCCTGAGATTCCGCCAAATCTGAACGGACCGGGTCCCACAAACAATCGGCTGAAAATATTGAATGAGTTATTTACTTCATCAGAACAGATAGAAGTCCCCCAAATAGTTCTGGATAAAATGAACCCATTAAGATTTAACTCGCTGGTAATTTTCTGTTCCAGTGCTCTTATTTCAATAGCTTTGGGGTATTGTGCTTTAACAGACATGTAATTTTTTGATATCCGGTTCAAAATTCTTGAGCCAAAATAAAAAAAATCTACAGGAATATTCGAGCATATATCAGGAAATCTTTCATTAAAAAGAATTATAGTATCTATCTCATAATTGGTGTAATTAATGCTTATCTTAGGAGCTTATTGAATTGTGAGTTCGCGATAAGACTGGAAATTTTACTTCTGTAACAACCTTCAGGTTTATAGATCATTGCTGGCTTTTATGAATCAAGCAGTCTCGCTTGCCTCTTGTCATTAGCTCACCTCTTTTACCTAAAATGACCCGGGCAGGAATACTCACAGCATAGTTTTTGAACGGGATAAAAACGATTAAAAAATATGCCAACGTTCAAAGAACTAGGTCTTAAACAAGAACTACTCGACGCAGTAGAAAAATTAGGGTTCACACAACCTACTAAAGTACAGGAATTAGCTATTCCAACTATTCTTGAATCGCAACGAGATCTTATTGCTCTTGCTCAAACAGGAACGGGAAAAACAGGAGCTTTCGGGCTACCCTCACTTCATCAAATTGATACTAATTCTGACGATGTTCAGGTATTGGTACTTTCACCAACACGTGAACTTGCTATTCAAATAGCTCGGGATCTTAAGGATTTCGCAAAGTATCAGAAAGCAGTTAAAACAGTAGCGGTTTATGGTGGAGCAAATATCTCTACTCAAATTAAGGCACTCAGAAATGGCTGTCAGGTTGTAATTGGTACACCAGGTCGTATGCTTGATCTCATCAATAGAAAACAATTAGACGTTCGCAATGTTCGTACACTTGTATTGGATGAAGCAGATGAAATGCTGAATATGGGGTTTCAGGATGATCTGGATGCAATTTTAAAAGATACACCTAAGGAAAAGCAAACGCTTTTATTTTCTGCAACTATGCCAAAAGGTATTGCAAAGATTGCTAAGAAATACATGAATAACCCGGAAGAAATTGAAGTGGGAGAGCGTAATGCCGGAGCAAAAAATGTAGAACATCATTATTACATGGTTCATGCAAAGAATCGTTTTGAAGCTTTAAAGCGAGTCACAGATATGAACCCGGATATTTACGGAATAATCTTTTGCAGAACTCGCCGCGAAACAGCTGAAATTGCTTCTAAGCTAAATAAAGACGGTTACGATGTAGATTTACTTAATGGAGATCTTTCACAAGCTCAGCGTGATGATGTGATGGATAGATTCCGTACCAAAGACCTGCAATTATTAGTAGCAACTGATGTAGCTGCTCGTGGTTTAGATGTTAACGAATTAACTCACGTAATTAACTACAATCTACCGGATGACTTAGAAGTGTATATTCACAGAAGTGGACGTACAGGACGTGCAGGAAATTCAGGAATCTCAATTTCGATTATACATACCAGAGAAACCGGAAGAATCCGCGCACTGGAAAAGATGTCTGGTAAAGACTTCATTAAAAAAGAAGTGCCAAGTGGTGAAGAAATTTGTGGTATCAGAATGCTGAATTTGATTGATACTGTAAAAGAAACCAAAGTGAATGAAGAACAGATGGCAAAATTTTTGCCGGAAGCGTTAGAAAAACTTGCCGATCTAGAACGAGATGACCTGATTAAACATTTTCTGGCAGTAGAATTCAACCAATTTCTGGAATACTATTCCAACTCAAATGATTTAAACGCTTCAGGTGGTGGCGACAGACGAAAAGGAAACAACGATAGAGGTAGCAGGAATGATCGTGGTGGAAGAAGTGGCGGTAGAGATCGTGGAGTAACCGAAGCAGGTTATGAGCGTTTTTTCATCAATGTTGGCCGACGAGACGGACTAAATCCTGTTCGTTTAATGGGATTGGTAAATGAGCAATTAAATGGTTCAAAACCTGATTTTGGTAAGATCGATCTTCAAAATAACTTCTCATTCTTTGAAGTAGAATCAGGGTATGAAAGCGCATTGACTAACAGTGTAACCGGTGCTAAATTTGAAGGCAGAGATGTTGCCGTTGAAAGGGCTCAAGATGAAAAGAAGAGCAATTCCGGCGGTGGAAGAAGCGGCGGCGGAAAAAGAAAAAGTAACGATGGCGGTTTTCCAAAAGGAAAGCGTAAAACCGGTAATCGAAAAAGAAGCAGAAAATGAGCCAATTTGATGTAGTCATTTTAACAGAATCCAGATATTTGAATCCGGAGAAAGTGAATGACTACATTCAAAACATTTTAACGGAAGAGGAACTGCTCAGAAAAGCTTTAGAGAAACACGATCTAAAAGTGGTTCGTAAAGATTGGGCAGATCCTGATTTCGACTGGACTTCAACCAAATCCGCTATTTTCAGAACTACCTGGGATTATTTTGATCGGTTTGAGGAATTTCAGCAATGGCTGGATCGTGTTGAAACTCAAACAATACTGATCAATCCAATTTCGACCATCCGCTGGAATATAGATAAACATTATCTCCGGGATTTAGAGAAAAGGGGTATCAGAATTGTAGAAACGTTGTATATCAAAAGAGGAGAAAGCAGATCTCTTTCAGATATTTATACCGAAACAGGTTGGGAAGATGTGATCTTAAAGCCAACAGTTGCCGGAGCCGCTCGCCATACTTATAAACTCAACTCGGGTAATATTGAAGATCATGAAGCAGTTTTTGGAAAACTAATTGCAAAAGAAGACATGATGCTTCAGCCATTCCAATATAACATTGCCACAAAAGGCGAGGTTTCGTTTATGGTGATGGGAGGGAAGTTTACGCATGCTATTCTTAAAAAAGCAAAATCAGGAGATTTCAGAGTACAGGATGATTTTGGTGGTACGGTCCATAATTACCAAGCTTCATCAGAGGAAATTTCTTTTGCAGAAAAAGTTGTACATGCTTGTGAACCACTACCTGCTTATGCACGAGTAGATGTAATGTGGGATAATGAAGATCAACTAGCCGTTTCAGAAGTTGAATTAGTTGAGCCCGAATTGTGGTTCAGAGAATGTCCGGAAGCTGCGGATGTTTTGGCGGGGGAAGTGGATAAGTTGATAAGGAATAAGTGAATAAGTGATTTTTCACCTTATCCATCTATCTACAAATTATATGATTTTAAAAAATCATATTCACTTATTTGCTGAATAACTTCTCAAGGTTTACAACTCTTTCCTTTAACATTTAGACTCTCAAAACCCCACGAAAACCCCTCGCTGCATAATATGAATCTGCACCATTGTGGTACGTAAAGACTTGATTATAACGCCGATCACAAAACAGTGCGCCGCCTAGTTTTCTTATCTCGGAAGGGGTCGATATCCAGCTGGAAGTTTTGGTATCAAACTCACCATAAGATTGTAATTTGTAATATTGTTCTTCGGTCAAAAGCTTAATTCCCATTTCATTTGCTACATCGATCACAGAACTTTTGGGAGGATATTTTTTTCGGGATTCCAGTGCTTCTCGGTCGTAGCATAGACTTCGTCTCCCTTTCGGGCTTTCAGGTGAACAGTCTACAAAAGTATAAATTTCTGGAGTATCAGCAAGATCTACAATGTCCGGTTCTCCGCCGGTGATCTCCATTTCATTCAGAGTCCAAAGTTTGCCAGAATCAGCTTCCAACTTGGGTTGAATAGCATTCCAATCACAACCTTCATGGCGGTGCATATTTCCCTCAAAACGGGTTTTCAATGTATCGATCAATTCTTCCTTTATTGCAGAACTCAATTCTTTTTTAGTAGCCATTATCGGGGCTTATTTTAGTCGTTCCAGCTTTCCTTTTCGCTTTACGATTTTTTTTTAATCCCATTGAATTTCCCGGGATTTCTCAAGCCATCGTTCCAGATCTTTGGTATTGATCTGATCAACATCAGTATACCTTATTGAAGCATCTTTGAATTTTCCGGTTCCGGGCTTTAGTTGATCTTCTTCGAAGCCCATGCCACTCCAGAACATCAATCGAAGGCAGTCTTTCAATTTACTGTATCCCACAATCGGGTTTCCATCCAAAAACCAAACCGGATGAGCATGCCACATCTTGTTTTCTGCTTCTGTAAGGGTTTTATTGATCTCCTTGTAAAGTAGATCGCAGATATTTTTATCTGAATCAGCCTGTTTGTCGTGATATGCTTTGATGTCTTTTTTCATCTAAGTAAATAAATAGTGTGGAGGATATCTTATCTACTTATCCACTTATTTACAAATTGATTTTGTAATTAAGTTGAGTTTAGATTTAATTTCATATTCACCAAACAATTGTTGTTATGAATGATCAATGGAAAAGCTTTACAAAGAAAATAGCTGTTAAAGCACCAATGCAAAAGATCTATGATGCATGGACTACTCAGGAAGGTTTAGAAAGTTGGTTTCTGAGAAGTGCAGGATCAACCAAGAAGGATGGAAGTAAACGTCCTGCAGTTGAACACTACGAACCCGGAGATATGTATTACTGGATGTGGTTCGGCTTTCCGGATTCTGTGTATGAAGAACGAGAGGTATTGGAATTAAACGGCAAAAATTACTTCCGTTTTATGTTTACCAATGAATGCGATGTAGAGGTTAAGCTATCGCAAATTGACAAAGAATATGTGATGGTTGAAGTCACTCAAAACAATATTCCAATTGAGGAAGATCCAAAAAAGAACTTATATGTAGGCTGTGGGGAAGGATGGTTGTTTTATATGACCAATTTGAAATCAATTCTGGAGGGAGGAATTGATCTTCGAAATAAAGACGAGAGTTTGAAAGGAGTTTTTAATGCTTAAGTAGTGATTAGAGATTTAATTATTGGTTATCCTCAATCAACAAACAACGGCTAATTTCGGAAACATAAATTATAAGGCAAGAATAAAAATCCTCCTTCGAAGGAGGTGTCCGCCGGCTGGCGGACGGAGGATGTTGTGAAGTTTATAAACTCAAAAACTTCACAACATCCCTCTGATCTCACACAAGTGTTCGATCGGTCTCCCTTCGAAGGGAGATTTTAAAGCTTCGTTGGATTTGGTGCATCTCCGTACACTTCTTTTGGATCGAATACTTTTTCTGATTCTTCGAAGGCTAACTCGCCGTCTTTTTCAAAGAATGCATCACCGGTTGGTACGCTTCTGTAAAAACAAGAACGGTAACCAACGTGACAGCTTGCTCCATTGCCCTGAACTTCAACACGTAGCCAAACACAATCCTGATCGTCGTCAATTCTCATTTCTTTAACGATCTGTGTCAAACCGGAAGTTGCGCCTTTGTGCCATAAAGTTTCTCTGCTTCGGCTGTAGTACACTGCTTCGCTTAGCTCTATGGTCCTCTTGAATGCTTCTTCATTCATGTAACCATGCATAAGCAGTTCACCGGAAGTATAATCAGTGGTTACTACAGGAATTAATCCATCTTCCTGAAATTTCGGAGCCAGATCGTTGGCTTCTTCTACTTGTTCTACGGATAGTCTTTCTTTGAATTTTATGTTGCTCATAATTAATTCTGACACACCCCTGAATCCCCTCTCAAGAGGGGACATGGAGTAAAGGTTCTTTATTAGTTTTGAAAATTAGTTGTGTTATTTCTGATCGCTTTCATCATTGGAAATTCCCTGTTCATCATTGGATATTCGAGGAGGAACCGGATCATGTCCATCGCCACCCCAGGGGTGACAACGGCCAATTCTCTTAATTCCCAGCCAAAATCCTTTTAATGGTCCCCATTCCTTCACAGCATCAATCATATACTGAGAACAAGTTGGGGAGTATCGGCAGCTACTTCCCAACCATGGAGAAATAGCAAGCTGATAAAAACGTACAAGTCCGATGAGTAACTTGCTGAATATGGTTTTCAGCAGGTTCATCAGTCAATTTCGAAGGAAGTTCCTTCTTTTCCATCCATGAGCTGTACGCCAAGCTCTTTCAGGTCATCCCGAACTTTATCCGAGAGTGCAAAATTCTTGTTTTCTCTGGCTTCTTTCCTGATCTCGATAAGAAGTTCCACAAGTCCTTTGGTCAATTCCTCATTGTCTCCGGCGTTTTCCTGTGGCCAGATACCAAGTACATCATCAACCACCGTTTTGATAACAGACTTAACTTCTTCGATATTTGAAGGAGTCTTCTGGTCGTTGATCAATTTTCTGATCTCTTTCAGTTTTTCAAAAACAACTGCAATTGCTTTTGCTGAATTGAAATCATCATTCATTACTTTCTCAAAAGAGGATTTAAAGCCTTCGATATCGAACGATTCTCCGGAGCCATTTTCTGCTTTCTCAATAGTTGAGATCATGGAATAAAGGTTCTTCAGCCCTGTTTCAGCAGCTTCCAAAGCATCTTCTGAAAAATCTGTCGTACTTCTGTAATGACTTTGAAGTAGGAAAAATCGAATTACCTGAGAATCCCATGCTCTGGTTAAAAGCTTGTGTTCTCCTGTAAAAAATTGATGGAGATTGATCGCATTCCCCAATGACTTACCCATTTTTTGTCCTTCAAGGGTAACCATGTTATTATGCATCCAATACTTTACAAACTGAGCATCATGAGCACATTCTGACTGAGCGATCTCACATTCATGGTGCGGAAATTGGTTCTCTAATCCACCGCCGTGGATATCAAAGCTTTCACCTAAATATTTGGTGCTCATAGCAGAACACTCAATATGCCATCCGGGATAACCAACTCCCCACGGAGAATCCCATTTCATTAAATGATCATCTTCAGCTTTTTTCCAAAGAGCGAAATCAGCAGGATTCTTTTTGTCTGAAGCAGATTCTACACGAGTACCGGATTCAGCTTCTTCAGTTTTTCTGCCACTTAGTTTTCCATAATCTTCATCAGAATGCACATCAAAATAGACATTGCCATCTACATTGTAAGCGTGTCCATTTTTTATCAATTTTTCGATCATGGCAATTTGCTCAGGAATGTGTCCGGTAGCACGTGGAGCAATATCAGGGCGTAGGACGTTCAAAGCATCCATATCACGGAAATACGTGTATGTGTACTTTTCAGCAATTTCCATTGGATCGACTTGCTCTAATCGAGCTTGCTTACCAAGCTTGTCTTCGCCTTCTTCTCCGTCGCCAACTAAATGTCCAACATCTGTAATATTCTGAACGTAGCGAACTTTATAACCGAGATACCGGAGGTAACGCAAAACCAGATCAAAAGAAACATAGCTTTTGGCATGACCTAAATGAGCATCACCATAAACCGTTGGACCACATACATACATCCCCACAAACGGAGGGTCCAGTGGCTCAAAGTGTTCTTTTTTTCTGGTAAGTGTATTGTAAACTTGAAGTTTTTGTTCAGACAAAACAATCAGAGTTCAGTTTCAGTTTTGATGAAGTCAATAAATTTACGTTGAGTTGCTTCCTCTTTGAAAGCACCTCTGAATTCTGTAGTGATGGTGCTACTGCTTACATCACGAATTCCACGGGTTGATACACATAAATGTTTACTGTCGATAAAAACAGCAACATCATCGGTTTCCATTGCTTCAGAAAGAGCGTCGGCAATTTGAAGGGTCAAGCGTTCCTGAACCTGTGGTCTGCGTGAAAAGTAATCTACAAGACGATTGATCTTGGACAACCCGATCACTTTACCTGATGCAATATAAGCTACGTGAGCCTTGCCGATAAACGGAAGAAAATGGTGCTCACAAAAAGAAGTCACCTGAATGTTCTTCTCCATCACCATATCGTTATAATCATAATTATTGCTAAAAGTACGGGCTTCAGGCTTGTTTTTTGGATCAAGTCCGTTAAAAATTTCTTTCACAAACATTTTAGCAACCCTGTATGGAGTTCCTTTAAGGCTGTCGTCGTTGAGATCTAAACCCAGAGTTTCCATGATCTCTTTAAAATGATCCTGAATAATGTCGATTTTTTCTGAATCTGAAAGATCAAAAGCATCGTCACGGAGCGGAGTAAGTTCTGAAGTACCAATGTGCGCTTCGCCCAAGTCTTCAGCAGTAATTTTGTCTAAGTCTAAGTTATCCAAGTGTAAAGGGATTTTCTTTATTGATTATTAAGCCGTTTAGGTAGCTTAAAACCGAATTTTAAAGTTAAGGGTTCCGATGATTAAATACGAATATCCAATAATGAATATCGAATATTCAATATCCAATTATTAGAAGCTAACTTATAGATGGATATTCCTTACTGAATGTTGGATATTCTGAAAACTTAACACTGAGAACTATTCACTTATAACTTTCTTGAAAATGATAAAACACATTGTAATGTGGAAACTGAAACCGGTAGCCGAGGGGAAAACTAAACAGGAAAACGCTGAGATTATGAAAGAGCTGTTGGAAGGACTACCCGCGAAAATTAAGGAGTTGGACTCGGCAGAAGTTGGGATAAATATTTTGAGCGGTGATGTTGAGGCTATTTGTGATGTAGTTTTGACAACGATTTGTGAAGATACTGAAGCTTTAAATGCGTATGCAGTTCATCCGGAGCATCAGATGGTGGTGCAGTTTATAAAGAAGGTAGTCACTGAGCGAAGAGTAGTCGATTATGTTTAAAAGTGAAAAGTGAAAAGTGAAAAGTGAACTCAACACTAAAAACTCATAACTCAAAACTAGAATGGATCCAGTAGAGTTACCTATTGACGGAATTTTAGACCTGCATCTATTCAGTCCTAAAGAGTTGGGAGATTTGATTCCTGATTATATTGAAGCTTGTTTAGAGAAAGATATCTATTCCATTCGGATCATTCACGGAAAAGGGAAGGGCGTGCTTCGCAGAACGGTTCATAGTTTGTTGGATAAAAATGAGTTTGTTGTTTCCTATCGTTTGGCGGATGACAGAAGCAGTTGGGGAGCTACATTGGTGGAGCTGAAGAATAGTTAATTGTTATTGGTTATTAGTTTTTTGTGCACCACTATTCACAAATAACCATTAACTATTAACTTTGATTAAATCTGTAATCTTTAAAAAAAGCTGTATCCTTAAATTTGAAAAATGATATCTATCTAAATCTATCCAAAATTGAAGAAACTATTTGAACACCATATTGCTCGTATTGATAGAAAGATCGAGTTATATATTAAGCTGAGTAGTAAAATATCGAGAGCACGGTTGACTATTTTTATTGTGACTTTGCTTTTCGCTTTTCTGGCAAGTGGTCGTTTACATGAATTAGTGTATTCAGCGATTTTGATCGCCGCAGTTATCGTATTTCTCGATCTGATGGGTAGACATAAAAAAGTTGAGCAATTCATTGAAAAACTTGGATTTCTGAAGCAGGTAAAAGGAGAGCAAATTGCACGGCTGGAGCTGAACTGGGATGAAATACCCTTCAGAGATATAAACAGAGATAAGTATTTGAGCCATCCTTACGCCCAGGACTTGAACATCATTGGGAGAAGATCATTGTTTCAGTTGATGGATACATCCATCTATGAAGGTAGCTCAAAAGTGCTTTCGGCCTGGCTACTCAATCAATCTAAAGATGTTGAACCAATAAAAAAGCGACAGCAATTGATTCAGGAATTAGCTCCACTACAATTATTCAGAGACAAACTCAGAGTAGAGGCATTATATACTAAAAGTAAAGCGGGTAGGTATGAGTGGAATATGGAGCAAATGTTAGACTGGCTACGACTTCCAAAGAAAACAGGATTTTTACTTCCGCTTTTGATCATGATCATTCTGTCGATCTCAAATATGACATTGGGAATTTTGGCACTGATCGGTAACCTCAGTAGTGTTTATTTTGTGATTTCATTTGTGAGTTATTTATTCATGATGAAACTTACTGGTGATAAAGTAAAAGGATTATTCAATGCAGCTTTTCAAATGGAAAAGTTATTGGGAAGCTTCAGTAATATTCTGAGTCATGTTGAACGATTTAAAGTGAGTGATAACAAATCGATCTCAACATTCTTGAAGGTATATCAAGAAGAGAATATTAAACCATCTGTTATTCTGAAAAAAGTAAGAAGGTTTTCTGTAGCGGCGTCAATACAAAAAGACCAGTTACTGGGACCCATTGTGAATTTATTTATTCCATGGAATGTATTTTTTGCAATGAAATTGGAGAACCTGAAAGAGGAGCTTGAACCAAAAGTATCTAAATGGCTCGATAAGTTTTATGAACTTGAAGCCTTAAATTCTATGGCTAATTTTGCTTTTCTGAATGACGATTATTCTTTCCCAACATTCAATAAAGATACAGATGCTTTGTTTAAGGCAGAAGAACTTGGTCACCCGCTGATTCCCGAAAACCAAAAAGTAGCTAACGATTTTGAAATACACTCCGGAAAAGATCTGTTTCTGATTACCGGTTCAAACATGGCAGGTAAAAGTACATTTCTCAGAACGGTTGGGATCAATTTAGTTTTGGCTTATTCGGGAGCACCTGCAAACGCTAAATCATTAAACACAGGTTTATACAGAATATTTACCAGCATCAATGTGAATGATTCTCTGGGTGATGGTTTGTCTCACTTCTACGCTGAAGTAAAACGTCTTCGGGAATTATTAGATGAGCTGAACAAAGAAGAAGATCAGCCACTGTTCTTTTTTGTAGACGAGATCTATAAAGGAACCAATAACAAAGAGCGTTATGCCGGAAGCGCAGCTTTTCTCAGGGAAGTAGCCGGGAAGAATGGAATCGGAATGGTTTCTACTCACGATCTGGAACTGGCAGATCTGGAATCCGAAATTGATGCATTGAGTAACTGGCATTTCGTGGAGTCAATAGCCGATGGTAAAATGAGTTTCGAATACAAGCTGAAATCAGGTTCTTGCCCAAGTACAAATGCTTTGGAAATAATGAGGATGGAAGGGTTGCCTGTTTAGAGAGTTAATAGTTTTGAGTGATGAGTTTTGAATTACAAAGCTTAGCTCAAAACTCAAAACTCTTAAATAATCACTAAAAACTATTTTGTAACCTTTCCGAAAACTGTAAGTAGGTAGAAGCTGAACCTAAACTTTTATTTGTAATGACATTTTTTCGCACCTCAATTCTGTTTTTTGCACTTCTGATCCTTGCTTGTACAACAAACCATGAAAAATATACCTTTGAATATGCGGAGCCTGAGGATCATGGATTTTCACAATCAGGATTGGATTCTTTATCAGCTTTTTTAGAAGAAAAAGGCTCTTCATCTATGATCTTAATGGTTGATGAAAAGATCATCTTTGAATGGGGTAATACAGAACAAGTTCACACCATTCATTCTATCAGGAAATCAATGTTGAATTCCATTTTTGGAATTGCTGTACATGATGGATTGATAGACACTAATGCTACGCTTTCTGAACTTGGAATTGATGATATACATGGGTTAACAGATGGTGAGAAAAGTGCACGGGTAGCAGATCTGTTGAAATCAAGATCAGGAGTTTATCATAGTGCAGCAGCGGTTTCTGAAGGCATGCTAAGAGGAAAACCCGAAAGAAATTCAAAAGAACCCGGATCTCATTATTACTACAACAACTGGGATTTTAATGTGCTGGGACATATTCTGGAAGAGAAAACGGGAGAAAGTATTTTCGAATTATATAATGAACAGATTGCAAAACCATTGGGTATGCATCATTTTGATGTGCGCTATGAAACTTTTGATGCGGATACCATTCAAAATGAATCTGATTTTGAACTGCCTCTAACGAATGGATTCTATCAGTACGAAAGATCAAAATCAAAATATCCGGCTTATCATTTCAGGATGTCTGCAAAAGATATGGCGTTGTATGGACAACTATATTTGAACAAAGGAAAGTGGAACGGTTCTCAGATCATTTCGAAATCCTGGATAGAAGAAAGCACAAAACCACATTCCATTTATAATGAACGATTTGGTTTAGCTTACGGAATGCTTTGGAGTGTTCTTGCGCCAACAGAAAACAGATCAGGCGGATCATTCTATCATACAGGAACCGGGGTTCATATGCTTGGAGTATATCCGTCTTCGAATATGGTGCTTGTTCACAGAGTAGATACAGAAAAAGAATACACCTTTACCGGAAATGATCTGCTTACAATGATAAATCTGGTTTTTGAGGCTAAACTTTAATAACAAGCCTGGATGCTTTAGATATAATTATAATGGAAGAGTCAGCTATTTTGGGAAAGTTCTTAGTTTTGAGTGATGAGTTTTGAATTACTGAAGCCTAGCTCATAACTCAAAACTCTTAACTCTTAACTAATCACTAAAAACTATTTTGTAACCTTTTCCATAATCATAAGTGTAACCAACAGAACACGAAACTTCGGGCATTGAGACGGTAAATAAGTGAACTCAACTACAGATAAAGCTTTAATGATGAAAGTGAAGGAAGGAGACCTGGATAAACTGGGCCTTTTATTCGAACGCTACAATCGGCCGCTTTACAGTTTTTTTTACAAGAAAACGTTTCAAACCGATGTGAGTGAAGATCTTGTTCAATCGGTGTTCGAGCGCATGCTCAAATATCGAAGCACCTATTCAGGATCAGGGGCATTTACAACATGGATGTTCAGCATAGCTCGTAATGCGCATATTGATCATTATCGCCAAAACAAAAAGCATAATGAAAAAGAAGAGCTTGATGAAGATCGAATGGGTGATGTCCCTCCTGAATTTGGTGAAATGGACGAGCGAACAAAACGAAAGAAGATACTTGAAAAAGCACTCGATCAACTCGATGAAGATAAGAAAGAGGTAGTGATCTTAAGCCGGTACGAAGGTTTAAAATATGCAGAGATCGCAGAGATCCAGGGAGTGACTGAAAGTGCAGTAAAAGTAAGATTCTTTAGGGCAATGAAAGATTTAAAAAACATTGTACACACATTAAGTGAGGAATACAGTGATGAATGAAAAATATGAAGAACTGATCGCCGAATATTTGAACGGTGAATTAGATGAACAAGAAACAGCAAGGGTAGAAGCTCTGATTGCCAGCGGTGAGATCGATATGATCGACTTTAAGGCGATGGAACAACTACACAACGAGCTGGAAATCGTTTCTACACCAGAGCCATCTTCGGAAATGAGTAACAGGTTTTATGCAATGTTGGAAGAAGAAAAAGCTTCTGCAAAACCGATGTTTAACATTTCGGAAAAACTAACTGAATTATTTGCAGCCTTAACCATGCCTCGATTGGCATATGCTTTTGTGCTCTTGATAGTCGGTGGATTTATTGGGGCACAAGTGGGCAGCAACGATTCCCAGATCAATGAATTAACAAATCAAATGCAGGACATGAGAGAGATGATGATCGTTAGTATGTTGGAAGGCGCATCCACAACGGACCGGTTGAGAGCGGTAAATATAAGTGCAGAATTACCGATAGCTGATGAAAAAGCAGTGAGAGCTCTCTTATTTACCCTCAATAATGATGAAAGCGTAAATGTGAGAGTTCAAACTATAGAAACCTTAAAGAAATGGGGTGAAGACGAAACTGTTCGGGAAGGATTGGTTAGTGCCATCGGGGCTCAAAATTCTGATGTGGTGATCATTGCACTGGCTGATGCCATGGTTGAATTAGGTCTTCAGAATTCAAAATCAGAATTCGAAAACCTGATTCAGGAAAGAAATTTAAATATCAATGTAAAAGAGAAACTACAAAGCACCATTGCGTCGCTTTAAGGAAGGAAAATCATGAAAAAGATCATAGGAATACTACTTGCAGGGTTACTTACAATTCAAGTAACTGCTCAAAATAAAAGAGTAACAGAAGGGATTGATATTCAGATAAAGAAAAGTGCATTATCTTCTGTTGATGGATTTACGATTAAAAATATAAATGGAGACCTTAAAGTTTCTGGGTACGATGGAGATGAGATTCTGATAACCGGGTCAAAAACCATTCGCAAAAAAAGAGGAGAACTCGATCAAAGAACTATTGATGAGATCTATCTTCGCCAGGAAGAGCACGAAGGAATTATCTATTTGTACGTGCAAGCTCCGGGAGTAGAAGTAAGTTTTAAAGAAGGAAAAATGAGACATTCCATGAACTGGAATCGAAACAGATGGGAAGACTACGATGAAGTCCATTTTGAATTTAATATTGAAGTAAAAATGCCCGAAAGTATGATGGTAAAAGCTTCAACTGTTAATGGTGGAAAACTCATTGTAGAGAATATGTTGAATGGAGTTGACGCCGGAAATGTAAACGGAGATGTAGTTTTAAAAGAAGTAGATGGTAAAACTCACGCGCATACTGTAAATGGTGATATCGAAGTATATTTTGCAAAGAGTCCGACAGATGACTCACGATTTAATACTGTGAACGGAAGCATGGAAATTTATTCACCAAAAGATTTAGGTGCCGTGGTAACTTTTGAAAGTTTACATGGTGACCTCTATACAGATTTTGAGAAAGTAACTCGACTTAAATCCGAATTGAACAAGGAAAGAGACGGAAAAGGCTACAGATACCGGATTGGTAAAACCACACCTATCCAAATTGGAGAAGGTGGGGCCAAGATGGAATTCGAAACAATAAACGGAAGTGCCTACATCCGAAAAAGAAACTAAAATCAAGAAAAAGAAGAATCATGAATAAAATAATAAATACTCTATTTAGTGCATTGCTTGTGTTGGCTGTTATAAACCCTTTGGCTGCTCAGGATGATATTACTGTTCCTTTATCAAAACCAGGACAAAAAGGAATGTTAAGAATTGATCTGGTTTATGCAGATGATATTGTTGTTAAAACTCACAATCGACAGGATGTTATCGTTCAGTATGAAGGTGAAGATGACCGAGATAATAGGAACAACAGGAAAGACGGCTTGAGAAGAATTTCCTCAGGCGGTTTAAGTCTAGAGATTACTGAAGATAATAACGTGGTTAAGATAAGTAGCCAGCCACAACACAATGATCTCGAGTTAATAGTACTTGTACCAAAAAACTTTTCGCTGAAGCTAAATGCAGTACATGGTGATGTAGCTGTTGATGGCTTAGAAGGAGAAGTAGAAATAGAATCAGTTAATGGAGATGTTGAAGTATTTAATATTTCCGGCTCCGCTTTGGTGAACAGCGTAAATGGAGATATTGAAGTAAGTTTTACCAAAACAGACCCAAATGCACCGATGTCTTTTACCGGTGTAAATGGAGACATTGAAGTGAGTTTTCCGGAAAACGCGAAATTTAGTGCTAAAATGAAAACTGACTGGGGCGACGTTTACACAAACTTCGATATGGAAATAGATCGAAGTCCTACTGATACTCAGGTTTCTTCAAAAAAAGGGCAGTATAAAGTTTCCATTAATAAATGGGTTAACGGCACTGTAAATGGTGGAGGCCCTGAATATTTGTTCAAAACACTCCATGGAGATATTTCAATTCGTAAAAACTAGTAAATGAGAGTAACGATTTAAAATAAGACTCGTCTAATAATCAGAGTTAAATAAAAATGACTGCAAATTGTTTGGAGAGAACGATTTGCAGTTTCTTACCAAAGCCTTAAAACACTATTGTCATGCGGAAATTTACCATTACCCTACTATTGCTATGCCTAAATTTTGGAGTACAAGCACAACAAAATTTACCGGAAGAGAAAGAAGAGTTAAGAACAAATAACTCTAAAAAAAATAATATAGACTACCGATTCGGTTATGCACAAAACCCAACTATGGAAGCTGTTAGAATTTCAGGGCAATCCATAAAGTTAGATGGTGTTCTAGATGAAGGCATTTGGGCTACGGCTCCTGTTGCTACCGGGTTTACACAGAGATCTCCAAAAGATGGAGGAAAGCCATCACAAAGAACGGAAGCCAGGATCCTGTATACGGATAATGAAGTTTATGTAGGAATAATGGCCTATGACAACGCTCCGGATTCAGTGATCGCTTCATTATTCAGAAGAGATGGTAATGAGACCAGTGACTGGGTGTACGTAAGTTTAGACAGTTATAATGATAAGCGAACGGCTTTTACCTTTGCTGTTAACCCACGTGGAGTACAAAAGGATATTTTGTATTTCGATGACAGAGGGGAAGATGTTTTGTGGGATGCTGTTTGGGAAGCAGAAGCGAAAATGGTTCAAGGGGGTTGGTCAGTGGAGATGAGAATTCCAATGTCACAATTACGTTTTAGCTCCAAAGACGATATAAAATCATGGGGAGTTAACTTTCAACGTAGAATAGCGAGACATCAGGAATTTAACTTTTGGGCACCAACTTCGCAGTCAGCTTCAGGAAGTGTCTCATTATTTGGTCGCTTGAATGGTATCAGAGACTTGGAAGAACCAAACAGATTGGAGATCACACCATACGTTTCTTCAGTATTGGAAAGAGCACCCGGAAATGTAAACAACCCATACTATAATGAAAATGAGTTGGATGCCAATATTGGGGGAGATATTAAATATGGGCTTACTTCTGATCTTACTATAACAGCTACAATTAATCCCGATTTTGGTCAGGTTGAAGCTGATCCTGCTACAATCAATTTATCTCAGTTTGAACAATTCTTCTCAGAAAGAAGACCATTCTTCCTAGAAGGAAATGAGATATTCAGATTTGGTGGTACAAAAACATTTAACAATTATGGTAATCCGAATACTTTTTATTCGAGAAGAATAGGACGTTCACCCCAAGGAAATCTATCACAAGCTAATAGTTTTTCAGGGAATAATTTATTCGATCCAAGTGAAACTGATGCTACTTATACAAACACGCCTAATCAAACCAAGATACTTGGCGCTGCAAAGCTTAGTGGTAAAACAAAATCAGGGTTATCTGTTGGAACGTTATATGCTAGAACATTAGAAGAGAATTCAGATTACACAGCAAATCTGAATAATGGTAACAGCGTTGAAGGAAGTTTCATTGCTCAACCATCAAATAATTTTCTTGTAAGCAGGTTAAAGCAAGATTTTAATGAAGGGAATACGGTAGTAGGTGGTTTCTTTAGCGGTATGAATCGAGATATTGATGATACCTATTTTGAAAACAGACTTCATAATTCTGCATTAATAACGGGAGCAGATTTTGAGCACGGTTGGAATAACAGAAAATGGATAGTTAGCGGTACAGCTTCGTTAAGCTCAGTTTTTGGTACAGCAGATGCAATAACAAGAACCCAGAATGCACCTCAAAGATATTACCAAAGACTTGATTCAGAGGGTCTTTCTATAGACACAACAAAAACCAGTTTGAGTGGTATTGCATCTGAATTAAGTTTACAGAAAGCCAGTGGTGACCACTGGACATGGTCAATAACGGGATCAATGGTTACACCGGGTTACGAAACCAATGATATAGGTTTCCAAAACAGAGCTGATTACAGAGCGATAACAACCAGTGTCATGTATCAGGAAAGAGATCCAAGTTTCTTCCAGTTTGTAAATATATGGAGCTTTACAACACATGCATGGAATTTTGATAATGACCTGATTTCAAGAGGATACAATGCTGGAACATATTTGCAATTCAAAAACCTATGGTCGTTTAATATTAATGCGAATGCAAATTTTGACACCATTTCAGATAGAATAACACGAGGTGGTCCAACATTTATGATGCCCGGTAGCTGGAATTTCAATTTCAATATTAATTCAAATCGTTCAAAAAGATTGGCAGGTGGAACTGGGCAATTTCACCGAGAAGACAGAGTAGGAGAATACGATCACTTTTTCTGGGGATATTTATCATACAGACCTACAACTTTTATTCAAATATCTTTAGAACCGGAATTTGGATTTCAGAAGGATGTAGATCAGTTTGTTCAAACCAGATCCAGAGATGCGGCGGCACTCGATGATGATCAAACTTTTGGCAACAGATATGTTTTCTCTGATATTGACCAAACCAATTTTTCAACATCTTTCAGATTGAATTGGACTTTTAACACCAAAATGAGTTTGCAAACGTATATCAGACCGTTTATTGCTTCAGGTAAATATTACAACCTTAAAGAGTTCAATAATCCGGGAGGATTCGGATTTGATATATATGGAGAGGATCAGGGCACAATCACTAAAAACAATGACGGAACCCAAACAGTAGATCCTGATGGTGCAGGAGGTGAAGATGCTTTTACTGTTCGTCCCTTGGACTTTAATGTTTCTTCTTTGCAAGGAAATGCCGTATTCAGATGGGAATACAATCCCGGATCTACCTTCTTTTTAGTATGGCAACAGCAAAGAAGCGGATTCAGACCAAATGGTGAATTTAATTTTGGAAACGATTTTGGAAACCTGTTAGATCCGGAACCAACTAATGTATTTCTGGTAAAATTTAGTTACTGGTTTGGTGGCTAAGTATCTATCAAATTGATAAAGGATTTAGTATTTTGATGGTCAATCATCAAGAACTAAATCCTTTTTTATAATGAATCAGGCACATCAACTTACAGCAGAAGAAATTAAAAGTATCCAGACCAGCTTTATTAATAAAGTATATGTTTGGATGGGGCTTGCTTTAACGATTACAGGAATTGTGGCGATGAGAGTCGCTGACTCGGGCACATTTATGGGGATGTTTACCGGCGCTTCAAGTGCAATGCCATTCTACATTCTTATTGCTATTGAACTAGGCCTTGTTTGGTGGATGGTTTCCAGAATTGAATCGATGAGCTCGGGTTTTGCAACTGGGTTGTTTATTCTTTACTCAGCTTTAAACGGCGTTACCTTGTCAGTGCTTTTTTATGTGTACACAAGCGCTTCAATTGCTTCCACATTTTTTATAACAGCCGGTACTTTTGGGGTCTGTAGTGCGTATGGTTACTTCACTAAAAAAGACCTTACTTCAATTGGAGGCTTTTTAATTATGGCTTTGATTGGACTTATTATTGCAACTGTGGTGAATATATTTCTAGCCAGTTCAGCATTATATTGGGTTATCAGCTATGCAGGCGTCGCTATTTTTATAGGTCTAACAGCATACGATACTCAAAAGATCAAGAAAATGAGTTTAGAAGTTGAAGCTGATTCTGAGCAGGGTAAGAAGGGAGCCGTAATGGGAGCTTTAGCACTGTATCTGGACTTTATAAATATGTTTATTTTCTTGCTACGAATATTTGGCAACAGGCGCTAATATTATTTGCATAAAAAAACCCTTTTCTGAAGGGTTTTTTTATGCTTCAAAACTGTATAAAATTTTGAGTATTTGAGTAATCGAAATCTAATATAGAAGTAGTCTTGCTCTCAGAGAAAATACATTGTGATTATTATGTACATTAGCTTTTCAATAACTTGAAAAGCCTTTTTATCAAGTTGCAAAGCAAAAAAGTGCCTCAATTTTGTTCTATGAGTGATTAGATAAATAGTATCAAAAAAAGTTAATCGTCCACTAAATTTTTTTAACAATAATTTTTTTTTATTAAAATGTTATCACATAAAAAAAAGCCCTTCCGCGGAATGGTTTTCTTTATTTATTCAATCTGAAAATATATGGGTTTAAAACAGCTACTACTTTTTTTTATAATTGCTTTATTTTCTTCTTCACTCTTAGCACAGTCTGGTAAGATAAATGGCTTCATAAAAGATTCCACAGGCGAGCCTTTGCCGGGGGCAACCGTCGTTATTGAAGGTACTTTACAAGGTACTGCAGCTCAGGCGGATGGTTTTTATCAAATTCTAAATGTAAAGCCGGGTACTTACACTTTAAAAGCTACTTACATAGGCTTTGCTCCTGTACTTATTGAAAATGTCGCAGTCAATATAGATTTGACTACTGAAATTGATATTACAATGAGGGAAGAGACTTTTGAAGGTGAGGAAATTGTTGTTCTTGCTGAACGTCCGGTGGTTCAAAAAGACGTTGCTTCAAGTCAATCCAATATTAGCAAGGAAAGCCTCGATGCACTTCCAATTACCAGTGTAACAGATGCAGTTGCATTACAAGCCGGTGTACAGGGTTTAAGTGTTCGCGGTAGTGGAAGCGATGAAGTTTCCTTTAATTTAAACGGGTTTACCTTAAGGTCAGAAAGAAGTAATTCCCCGTTTACAGGAATTAGTATTACTTCTATTGAAAATGTACAAGTACAAACCGGTGGCTTTAATGCAGAGTATGGTGATCTAAGATCAGGTTTGATAAATGTAACAAGTAAAGAAGGGGAAAGAGATCGATACACTCTTGATGGATTAATAAGAGTAACTCCTCCACAGGCTAAAAATGTTGGTCAATCAATTAATGACCCAAATTCATATTGGTTAAGACCTTATTTAGATGATGATGTAGCATGGACTGGAACTGATAACGGTGCTTGGGATTCCTATACTCAGGATGAATATCCTAGTTTTCAAGGGTGGAATGCATTTTCTCAGTCTACTTTAGCGGATGATGATCCGACTAATGATCTAACCCCGGAAGCTGCACAACAAGCTTTTTTATGGCAGCACAGAAAAGATTTCGCCATTACTGAACCGGATTACGAAATTGATCTAACCTTTGGAGGTCCCGTTCCATATGTAAGTGAACGATTTGGTGATCTAAGATTCTCAACTTCATTCAGAGAAACTCAAACCATGTATATGGTCCCATTATCTAGAGACCGATATAAGCAAACAACATTTCAGAGTAAGTTAACAAGTAATATTGCTTCTGGAATGAAGGTTTCAATTGATGGCTTATACAGTAGAGAAACAGGTACATCTGCAAGTCAGGCAGGTAATCCAGGCTTTTTCGTATCTCCTTCAGGAATAGCCGGAAGTATGGATAATGTGAGTTTCATTGAATCCAGGCTTTATGCATCTGATTACTGGGCTCCAACAGAACAAACTACTTTCAACCTTGGTGCTCAATTCACTCATTCTATTTCAAATACTACGTTCTATGAGGTTAAAGTAAATAACTATATCTCTACTAACTCAACAAATCCTAGTCCTTTAAGAGATACAACAGATGTAGTTTTCTTCGGTGGGGTTGGGTTTGATGAAGGACCTTTTGGTTTCTTCGATGAAACTTCATTTGGATTAGCATCCGGAATGAGAATGGGTGTTGGAATGAGTACAGCAAGAGATAGTAGTGAGGTTTCTGTGCTAAGTGCCAGTTTTAAAATTACGAGCCAGATAAACAGAGTAAATGAAGTAAAAGCTGGACTTGAGTTCATTCGTACCAACAGTATGGTAAATTATGGTTCATTTGATAAGGTATTGCCTTCAGGTAGAACAGTATCGGTTTGGAATACTACTCCTATTCGTATGGCAGCATTTGTTCAAGACAAGTTAGAATTCAATGGTATGATCGCGAATCTTGGATTACGCTTAACCTATTCTGATCCTAATGTTAGCTGGTATGATTATGAACCATTTACTGACCTTTTCGATACGGGAAATGCCTCAGCGTTGGATACAGCGGCTACTTCTGATGTAAAACCACAGATAGTTCTTCAGCCGAGATTAGGGGTATCATTCCCAATAACAGATCTGAGTAAGTTCTTCTTTAACTATGGGCACACTGTTCAATTACCAGATCCTGAGAATCTTTACTTAACTAGAGTAGAACCATTTACAAGTACTGTGGTAAGGGTAGCTGCGCCAGAGAATAAGCTTCCAAAAACGGTTAGTTATGAATTAGGCTACGAACATAATATTCTTGAAAATTATTTAGTAAGGGTTAGTGGTTATTATAAAGATCTCTCTAACCAGCCAATACAGGTTGGATTTACAAGCAGAGACAATAACAGCTACACAGTAAGTAGAGCTTTTTCATATGAGGATATCAGAGGTTTTGAATTTACATTCAGAAAACAAACAGGAAGATATTTCTGGGGTGAAATAAACTATACCTATAGTGTTGCTTCAAGAGGGTTGTTCGGTACACTTGAAAATTATGAAAATCCATTCGATCAACGTAATTACGAAAGAACAACCGGCGATAACGATATTTTCAGACCGGTTCCACAACCTTTTGCCAGATTACAACTTTACTTACAGTCACCTGCAGAGTTTGGACCGGAATTGTTAGGAGGAAAACCATTAGCTAATTGGCAATTTGTACCACTTGTAACTTGGCAAGCAGGTTCAAGGTTTACTTATACCGGTGGAGGTTCAATTCCAGGAGTTGTAAATAATGTTCAGCTCAGAGATTTTTGGGGAACAAGTTTGAGGGTAACTAAGAATGTTAATCTAAATAATGGTAGCTCTGTACGATTCTTCGCTGATGTTTCCAATGTGATCAACAGAAGAAACTTCAATCCGTTTAACTCAGGTTCAATAAGCGGAAATGATTATTTAGATTACATGGCTTCATTGCATTTACCTGCTGATGTGTTGGATGAGATCGGTCTTATAAATCAAAGAGTGCCGGGATCTGACAAACCCGGAGATTACAGACCAGCAGATGTTGAGTATGTGCCTATTGAAGTTTCTGTAAACTTGCCTACTCAAGGAAACACCAGAGCATTGTACTATAATTCTACGGAAGGAAAATATTATCAATGGAACGGCACTGCATTTGTAGATGCAGACGGAAAGTTTGTTGATAGGGTATTAGATGATAAGGCCTATATTAACATGCCAAATCAAAGGTTTTTTAATTTCTTGGATCCAAGAACAATTAGATTCGGAGTTAGATTTTCATTTTAAGAGTGATTCGATAAATATGTCAAAAAAATATTTTAATAAGTTTAGTTGGTTACTGCTAATAGCGCTGTGTTTTTATCCCTTTAAGGATAGTAACGCTCAGGTTGAGTATAGATGGTTATCAGCAGGTTCATTTCATAATTTCTATTCCAGTTTAGGTTCTGAGATAGAAGAAGGTTTTATTGATGAACAGCAAGGAGGTTGGCAATGGCCTGCTATATACAGAGGGCAAGATGCTCAGGCTATGAAAGCTCTTTGGCTAGGTGCTACCAATTTTACTGATGAGCAACAAACCTGGGATTATAGAGTGGTTCACGTAGGACCTAGAGTTACGGGCCTTGGAGAATTCTATCCTGTTTCAATGAAAACTGTAAGTAAATTCGATCCTCCTGAGGTTAGTGTTGACGGTTTAGTTTCTTTTAGTAAAAGTGTAACAAACGATGAAGTTGATCCAACAATGAAAGCCGATCGTAAGATCGTAGCTGTTACCAATACATTGCTAGGTATCACTGTTCAACGAACTGCAATGCAGTTTAGTCAAGGTTATCATGATAACTACCATGTAATTGAATATATCTTTACTAATACGGGTAATGTTGACGGTGATGATGAAATCGAATTTCCGAACAGAACTGTAGAAGGTTTTGTACCCTATTTCTTAAACAGAATGGCTCCCGTAAAAGCATCTCGTTATACTATCGGAAACGGGTCAGGTTGGGGACAAAATACTATGAATGACAGAAGAGGAGATGGTCAAGTTCCTGAGGAAACGGAAAATTTTAGAGCGCAGTTTGCATGGCATGGATATTATCCTACTTCAGATGTTAGCTATGATAATGTCGGAGCTCCGATCTTTGTACCTGTAACTACAGGAGGATACTTATCTGCTGCTGATACCACCGGACGGTTGGAAGCATACCATTTTGTAGGAACTGTTACTTTACATGCCGATGCTTCTGCCAATGATGATTCGGATGATCCCGCTCAACCTTTTACGATGGCTGAAGAACATAATGATGACAAGTTGTACGCCAATAACAGTGCATTTAATGCTACCAAGATGGCATCAGAATACAATATGATGACAAAAGGCCGTGGAACAACCCGTCATGCGTTTCAAGTAGAACCTTCGGGATACGACGGATTTATTGAGCCATCTGGAGATCCTATGTTAGGTAATAATCTAGGTGGGTTTGCTTACAATTATGGATATGGACCTTACACACTTGCTCCAGGTGAAAGTGTCAGAATCGTAATAGCTGAAGCTTCTGCAGGAATTTCAAGAGACTTAGCTGAACAAGTGGGAAGAGGATTTAAAGAAGATATTCTGGACCCCAACTCAGGTGAGTATGAAGATATCGAAGCGGTAGTGAATGGTCAGACTTTAAGCATGACAAAAAATGAGTGGGTATTTACAGGACGTGACTCATTGTTCCAAACTTTTGAAAGAGCTCTGGCAAACTTTAATTCAGGCTTCGAAATACCGGAATCACCATTGCCTCCAAGTATTTTCTCTGTTACTTCCGCGGGAGACGGAATTCAACTTGACTGGCAATTTGATGGCAACGAAGCTGATATACAAGGTTTTCAGATTTACAGAGCTTCAGGTAGAGTGGATAGTACTTACCGACTATTAGCTGAAGTGCCTGCATCAGCTCGTGAATTAAATGACGGAGATGGTGCTAGAATTACTGACCCAGCACTTTATGAATTAGATGTCCCCATACGTGGTAGGGACTACTATTACTATATAGTAAGCGTTGGTAACCCTAATAATGATGGCACAGGTTTAACGCCTACAGGTACAAGTCTTAAAAGTAATCGTTATTACTCACAATCTTATGATCCTGCAAGACTTTTACGTGCAGCAGGAGAAGCAATGGAAGATATCAGAGTCGTTCCTAATCCATACAACCCTAATATCGACCGTTCGTTATTGCTTGATCAGGATGGCAGAGACAGGATAGCTTTTTATGAAATTCCTGGTATATGTACTATAGAGATATATACTGAGATTGGAGAGCTTGTTAGAACCATTGAGCATGATAACGGAAGTGGAGATGAGTTTTGGGATTTAAGAACAGATTTCAGGCAACGTGTGGTTAGTGGTATTTACATTGCAAGAATTATAAATAAAGATCCAAACGATGAGGATTTTGGTAGAGTGGCAATAAGAAAAATTGTAATAATTTTATAGGTGAAACAGTGAGAATAAGTAAGTTAATTTTATTTGGTCTGGCTTTACTTCTAACTAGTACTCAGGTGTATAGTCAAAAGAAGAGAGCACAAACAAGTATGAAGTTCTTAAGTGTTTCTCCTTCAGCAAGAGCATCGGCATTATCTGATGCGGTAACTTCTGTTGAAATGGGTGCTTACAGTGCTTTTTATAATCCGGCTACGATGGTTAATATAACCTCTAAATATTCTGCCACAATTGGTTCAGTTCAATGGATCACTGATATAAATCACAATTCAGCGTCGCTTATCTTTATGCCATCTGATGGTAAATATGGTGTATTTGGGCTGAATGCAATTTCGGTAGATTATGGGGATATCATTTCAACAGTAGTGGACGAAAGTGAAGAAAAAGGATATCGTGATAATGGATTTGTAAATCCAACAGCGATGGTTCTTGGACTTTCTTATGCTAACGCGGTTACAGATCAATTTTCAGTGGGTGCAAATTTCAGATATGCTACACATGATCTTGGTTCTGTTACAACCGGATCTGATGGTGCAGATGGATATGTTTCTCAATCATATTCAGCCTCAACAACAGTTTTGGACTTTGGTATTCTTTACAAAACCGGATTCGAAAGTTTAAACTTTGCTATGGCGCTTAGGAATTTTTCTCCTGAGGTTTCTTATGATACTGAGAATTCAGAATTGCCACTTACGTTCAAAATTGGTGTATCCATGGATGTTTTAGATTTGACAGATTTGGAAGACCACTCTTTATTAGTAAGTATAGATGCAAATCGCCCACGAGATTACGACGAGCAGATCTTAATAGGATTAGAATATACTTTCATAGATCGCTTCATTGTACGTGGTGGATATGGTTTTCCTAAAGATGAAGAAGAATTCGCATTTGGCTTTGGATTAAAACAACCGCTAGGTGGCTTTGATCTAGGTGTAGATTACTCTTATACGCAGTTCGGAGTTTTTGGTGAAGTAAATAGATTAAGCGTTCAATTAGGATTTTAATTTTTTAGACAGTAATGAAATTCAAAAATAATTTAATACCTGCCGTTTTACTCATAGTAGCTTTCTTCTTCACAAGTTGTAAGGATGGGAATAGTATATATGATTCTGAGTATGAGGCGCCAAATGAAACTCCTGTAATTACAGCAATCAGTCCTGCTAACGGATATTTAGCCGGTGTGGATTCTGTTATCGTAACAGGACAAGGCTTTTCAGCTGAGATCGATGAAATGACTATCAATTTTGGAGGATCACCTGGAGTAATAAAAGCAGCTTCAGAAACTCAGTTAATAGTGAGACCTGGAGTTATTTCCGGAACCGGACTTCCGGTTGTAGTTTCAAGAAGGGGAGCTGAATTTTTCAGTTCTAGCTTTCCTTATACTTTGAGACAACCTCAAGGTTTTTATCCTGGTACTGACAATAGTTCTGTTCCAACAACTAAAGCAGCTGTAGATGGAAGTAACAATATCTACACAATAATAAATCGTAATGGGGTGATCAGATATACCCGAATAGCACCTGATGGTACTGTAACCAGAGATCTAGTAAAATATCCCGGGGAGCCAAGACCTGATCCTGAAGATTCAAGACCGTACCCAACAGACAGTACTATGAGATTTACAGCTTTTAGTGATATCGAGATCGGACCAAGTAACAATCTGTTTTTAAGTCAACAAAGTATTAGAGCAATTTTCACCAAAACTTTTGGTGATGATCGTAGAGAGAGTGTTTGGTCTGCTTCGTCATCCTCAGGTTTAAAAATTAACGATATGGTTTTCGATGATAACGGGTTTCTATGGGTTGTTGGTTTAGATAGCGATCAAATTCACAGATTTACAGTTTCTTCCAGATCAGAAACAAAATTTCCTTTTACAGGCCAGTTTAATAGTGTGGCTTACTTTGATAACAATAACGAATTATATGTAGGCGGTTTAATAAATGACAGCCAACAAGTTTGGAAATTTAGTATTGATGGAAGTGGAAATTTAGGCGCGGGCGAACTATACTTTGATTATGGAGCAAACTACGATGGTGTTATTACATCTTTGATATTTGCTTCAAACGGTGAATTATTGATCGGTAATACCGGAGAATCAAGTATTGTAAGGATCTTTCCTTCAAAACAACATCAACCATTTTATCCAGGTATGATTAAACAAGGTACATTTGGAATTACGTGGAGAGATGATGAAATTGCAGTGGTTTCCATAAAGGGAGATGATGCAAGTGTAAATTTTATGGATATGTATGATCGCACTAGAGCTGGAATATTTGGATTTTAAGAAAACTTACACAGTGCAGACTGTTTAACACTAAACAAATAAATAATACTTATAGAAACACGGATACAAAAAGGAGAACTATGAAAAACAACAAACTATTAATTCTACTGGGGTTTTTGCTTGCACCTATGCTGGTAAATGCACAACAGTGGACTTTTGATAATACATTTATACCGGATACCGCCAATACAAGTGACTTATTCTTTGAAGTACACGGTATTGCCGTTGATCCTGATGGAAAGGTTTGGGTTCAACCATTTTCAGCTACTGAGACTATAATTACTAACAGAGATGGTAATAATGGTGATCCAGATACGCTTACAACAAGAGCAATCTATGTTTATAATGCAGATGGAACACCAGCTAGTTTCTCTCCACTTAAAGTAATCGAATATGCAGATGGAACTACTCCAAATGATACTTTAGGTAGAGTTTGGACTGGAACTTCGTATGAAGGTTATTCAGGAAGAGGAATTGAAGCTAGTATTGCTGATGGTAACATTATCATTTCTCAGTTTAACAGACTTTACAAAGTTGATTATAAAACTGGTAAAGGACTTGCTATGGTAGATCCTACCGCTGGATGTTCTTTAGGAGAAGCAAGTACTGATGCCGATGGAAATATTTATGTTGGCTGTGTAGTAGGTACTGATGCTCCTATTTATAAATATGACAGCAATCTTGAAAACGAAGAAACTGTAATTACAACAACTGCAAGTTTCTCAAGAGATGTACAGGTTTCTGCTGATGGTCAAACTATCTGGTGGGCAGGTTACACTAATGGATATGTTTTAAGATACCAAAAGCCTGATGAATTTAGTGGCTTCGGAACTCCTGATACTGTATTAAAAGGAATCAGAGCTGAAAGTTTTGATGTTCATCCTGTTACCAAATACTTATGGGTTGGTGCTGGTTCATTAAACGATGTTCCTGGTACTCCTTATACTCCTCAAACTTGGTACGCTTTTGACTACGCTACTTTAGGAACTGCAAGTGAAGAACCATTAGATAGTATCCGTTGGGTTGCTGGTGCATGGAATGCAGACTTTACCGGAGAATTCGATGCAGGACGTCCTAGAGCTCTTGACTTCGATGCAGAAGGAACAGTAGCATATGTTGGTGTATTCAGTGGTGGTGATACTCCATATGATGTTCAAAAATTCACTACTTCTCAGGTATTTACTTCAAATGAAAATGAAGTTAACTCAATTCCTGAAGGATTTAAGTTAGGACAAAATTATCCAAATCCGTTTAACCCTACTACCAACATCAACTATTCAATTGATCAAACTGGTTTTGTAACATTGAAAGTGTATGATATTACAGGTAGAGAAGTAGCTACATTAGTTAACAACAGAGAAAATGCCGGTGATCACACCGTAACATTTGATGCAACTAACCTTGCTTCCGGTGTATACATTTATACACTACAAGCAAATGGTATACGTTTAACTAACCGTATGACTTTAATTAAATAAGCAATTGTTTAGTATAAAAAGGCAGCCTAGTGCTGCCTTTTTTATATCATTTATATACTGAGATATAATTTTATGAAAAAACTTTTTACTCTAATATTTATTCTAGCACCTTGTTTAGCATTTGCTCAAGAAAGTGTTCCTAAGTATGAATTCAGAGGAACCTGGATGGCTACAGTTATAAATTTAGATTGGCCTCAGTCAGGAGGAATACCCGTAAGGTTTCAAAAATCTGATCTTATCAACAAATTAGATAAACTTGATGAGATTGGTATAAATATTGTTTTTTTCCAGATCAGAACAGAAGGAGATGCACTCTATGACTCTCCCATTGAACCATGGTCGAAGTATCTTACAGGGGAAGAAGGTAAAGCTCCAGATCCTTATTGGGACCCATTAGAATTTGCAATAGAAGAAGCTCATAAAAGAGGAATGGAATTACATGCGTGGTTAAATCCGTATAGAGCTATGAGAACCATACCATCAGATTTCACCCAAAAATCATTATCAGAGGTTGAACAAGATGAAGTAGATGAGAGCTTAAAGCCAATTTTGCAAAAAGAATATGAAAAAGGCAAAAGTAAGCAAATTGGAACTAGTGAACGTGATGAAAAACATGTTTCCAACACACATCCTGAATGGTTACTTGTAATGAACGGTAAGATCGCAATTATGAATCCGGGTTTACCTGAGGTTATTAACTATAATATAGATGTAGTTATGGATGTAGTAAATCGTTATGACGTTGATGGAATTCATTTTGACGATTATTTCTATCCATATCCCCCAAATCAAATGGCATCTTTTGAAAATGACACGCTAGATGATAGTACTTTCGAAATGTATCCGAGAGGATTTACCAATAAAGCTGACTGGAGACGGAATAATATAGATATCTTTGTGGAACAACTTTATGATAGCATGCAAGTGGTAAAACCTTGGGTTAAATTCGGTATCAGTCCTTTTGGTATTTGGAAAAACAATGTCCCATCTGGGATAAGTGGTATGGATGCATATAGTGTAATTTTTGGAGATGGGATTACCTGGCTTAGAGACCAAACAATTGATTATATAACTCCTCAGCTGTACTGGGAGATTAATAGGTTTGTATATTCAAGTGGTCAAGATTATCATGCATTAGCAGACTGGTGGGCAGATAGTGCTGCTACTTACGGACGACACATGTATCCGGGCCATGGGCTTTACAGAAGCGATTCCAATACATTTAGTGGGCAACTTTTTGACGCGAATCAAATATCAAAGCAGGTACGAATCAATCGAAAAAACCAAAAAATTCAGGGCAGTGTTTTTTTTAGAGAAAAAAACCTCACCAGTTATTCGTCTAAAGGTTTTGCGGATACACTAAGAAATAATTTTTATAAATATGATGCCCTTCAACCTGTGATGGAATGGAAAAGTATGGCTAAGCCAGAAACTCCTTCAAATTTGGTTGTGAACAGAGATCCCGAAGCTGAGTATATTTTTAATGTATCATGGAGCCCTTCATCTATTAACCAGGTTACAAAAGGTACAGCCAGTAGTCATACTGACACCTTAGTTAAATATGCGGTTTACAGAGTCGATTCAGGAACTGCTCCAAATGAATCTGAAGAGATGGAGAACTACTACAATCTCATCGAAGTAACAGGAGATACCAGTATTACGGATATTGCTCCACCTTCAGAGAGCGGTTATTGGTATTTTGTAACGGCTGCTAGTAGAAATAATATTGAAAGTGATCCAACTCCTGCTATAGAAGGTGGAATTGTTGTTTCAACTGATGATGAACCTGAATTAGTAAAAGAATTTCAGTTATCACAAAACTACCCTAATCCTTTTAATCCAACAACGGTAATTAATTTCAGATTATCTGAAAGTGGATTTACAACTTTAAAGGTTTATGATATGTTAGGTAGAGAAGTTTCTACTCTTTTGAATGAGAATATGACTTCTGGAGCTTACAATATTCCTTTCAACGGGTCTAATCTTTCATCCGGGATTTATATCTATAGACTCAAATCAGGTAACAAGTCAGTAAGCCGTAGAATGACTCTAATTAAATAGAATTTTAATATCCCTATAAAGGCTCCAAATGGAGCCTTTTGTTTATCTATACTTTAATTTTATTTCTTTGTTATGACTAAGTTTCTTTGTGTAATAGCAGTAACACTAATTCCTATTGCTGCTTTTTCTCAGGTAAAGTTTGACACTGTTAATGTTAAACAAATTGGGGAAGGTGCATTTCATTATTCTGTAGTAGCTTCATCTGTTCCATGGACTCTGGAGGTAATAGAAATTGATCTCACCAATGATATATATAGCTTGGAAACTGTAAAAGCAGAAGATAAATTATCTGCCTACGAGAAAACTAGTTCCATGTCTGCTAGAAAATCAGTAGAAGGGCATCAAGTAATTGCGGCTATAAATGGTGATTTCTATAGTGGTGGTACACCAACTAATTTGCAAGTACTTAATGGTGAGATTCTGACAAAACCCATTAACAGAGAAGTATTCGGTTACAGCAGCAATTCAGAAATGTTTATAAATACGACTAGTTATGATGGAGTTTTGAAGATCGCAGGAGAAAGCAAAACTATCAATAATGTAAATAGAGTCAGAAACAGTAATAATATCATCTTTTATAATCATTTTTTCGGATCCAGTACCTCCACAAATGAGTTTGGGACCGAATTAACTTTGAAAGCAATAGATCCCTGGGTCGTAAATGGTGAAGTAAAAGCTGTTGTGATTTCTAAAGCAGTAAACGAGGGGAATGCAACTCTTACGGATTCAACTTTTGTTCTTTCAGGTCACGGAGCAGGAGCAACTATTTTGAATTCAGTATCATTGGGAGATACATTAGTTGTTAATCACAAAGTAACTCCGGCAACTAACTCAATAACTCAAGCTGTAGGAGGGAGCGCTAAGTTTATTAGTGAAGGCATCAATCAAGGAAATTGGCCTGAAAGGCACCCCCGGTCTGCATTGGGCTTTAACGCTGATACCACTAAATTTTATTTCGTTACTGTTGATGGAAGACAATCAACCAGTGCTGGTATGACCCTTACAGAATTAGGAGACTTTATGTTGGGAATTGGAGCTCATAATGCTCTAAATCTCGATGGGGGAGGTTCAACAACTTTAGTTGTTCATAATGAAGTTGCTAATTCTCCGTCAGATGGGGCAGGTGAAAGAAAAGTAGCAAATGCTCTAATGTTAGTTTCGAGTGAGCAAAAAACCGGGAATCTTCATCAATTTGAAATTAATCCTTCAGTTAAAAAAATATACAGGAATCAATCTTTTGCATATAAAGTAGAAGGATCTGACGAAAACTATTTTCCGGTAAATCTGATAAGTCAGGACGTTTCTTATTCCCTTAGTGAAGGTTTTGGTGCAGAAATTTCTGATTCAGGGTTATTCATAGCAGGCAATAATCCGGATACGGGTTATGTTTTCGTAGAATACAATGGTTTTAAAGATTCTTCTTTAGTAATAATAAAAGGAATCAGAGACTTTAATTTATTTCCTGAAAGGGCTGTAACAGATGACACTAAGGAGCTAGTTTTTTTCAATACATCATTTGATAGCGATGGTATTTCTCAGCCTGTTTCAAATAGTAACGTTAGTTGGGAAGTTGAAGATGAGACAATTGGACTTATAGAAAATGGAGTATTTAAGGGGCTAAAAGAGGGAGTTACAAATGTTATTGGAATTTTTGATGGTGTTTCTGATACAGCTCAAATAGAAGTTCAAATTGGAAGTGGAATACTTCAGGTTGGAAACTTCGAAAGTATTGAGGGGATTTCACTGGAAGGAGAAAATATTGACTTAGCTAATTCATCAGTCAGTATTTCGGATAGTATATTTACTTCAGGTTCAAATTCTTTGGAACTGAATTATCAATTTACATATGCGGGCACTCCCAGTACTTGGGCCTATTTAAGAACCAATATCCCGGTTTTTGGAGTTCCTGATACAATTTTAATTGATGGAGCTACAGATGGTAAGAGGCATTTGATAGATCTGATAGTAACAGATGACAATGCCGAGGAATTTACGATCAGGCTTAAAAGGTATGCAGACAATACCGAGTTCGATGCGTATTACCTGTCAATGGAAAATATTTTACCGGTTGACCCCTTTAGCAACTTCTATTATCCTATTACAATTACAGGTATTGGAATAAAGTTAAAGTCTGAGCAACAGATCGGAGAGATATATTCAGGCTCTCTTTTTTTTGACAATATGAGGATAAGTTATCCAAAGAAATTAAGTGTATCTATTGAGGAAAATATAGAAGTCCCATCAGAAAGTGAATTGATTCAAAATTATCCTAACCCATTCAATCCAACAACTGTAATTAGTTTCAAACTGGCTGAAAGTGGCCTTACTTCCTTAAAAGTATATGATATCTTGGGAAGAGAGGTTTCAACACTTCTGAATGAAAATATGACCTCCGGAACGCATAAAATATCGTTCAATGCTTCAAATTTGTCTTCTGGAATATATATCTATCAACTTACTACTGAAACCGGATCACAAAGCAAAAGAATGACATTGATCAAATAGTATTGGAGTATTTAAATAGGGTTATAGGGTTATGTAAACTTTGTTTTTGACTTATACTTTAATGATAATATTCTTCTTCTTCATCCAGGCAGCCAATCCCCAAAAAAGTAAGATCCACATTATAGCATATAGTAGAGATGCATTAATTGGAGATGCAATTGATTTAAGAACTACTTCATAGATCCAGCCTTTAACTGAGTACGTTGTTTCATTATGAGAAACAGTGATCATACTCAAAATTCTAGCTATAACTCCACTCAGAAAGAAAACGGTAATGGCATTTAAACCAAATGCTACACCCCAGTTGGTAAATTTCTGTTTTTGTTTTACATCAAGGAACCAGTAGCATAAACCAAAAATGCACATTGCTTGACCGCCTGTAAAAATAGCATAAGAGCTTGTCCAGATATTTTTGTTAATAGGGAAGATCCAGCTCCAGATATATCCAACTATTATTAAAACAAAACCCCAGATAAAAAACTGAAGCGTTCTGGAACTTTCAGAATCATGGTCTTTCATCAGTATTCTGCCTGTCCAAATACCTATTAATGTAGTTCCTATCGCAGGGAGGGTACTAAGTAAACCTTCGGGATCCCAATTCTCTTTCCATGTATGACCTGCTAATGTGAGTTGGTCAATATATGCAGCTAAGTTGCCCTCGGGATTATCAAGAACCCCTGCTCCAAAACCGGGAACCGGTATACCGATCATTAAGAACCAATAGCCGAGAAGTAATCCGGCTAAAGTATACATTTGAGTTTTTGGTTTTGTATATAAGAATAAGATACTTCCCACAGCATAACAGATCGCAATACGTTGCAGTACACCAGGAATTCTTAAATCAATAAGGTTTGAATGAAATCCGAAGTCCGGAGAAAAAGTTAGATAAGGAAAAGCGGAAAGAGCTAAACCAAGCCCAAATATTTTTGCAGCTCTGATTAATGTCTTTTTTAAAAGATCAGAATTGTGAGCCCCTTTGGCTTTCGCTTTAGTAAATGCGAGAACAATTGAAACGCCTACTATAAATAAGAAAAAAGGAAAAATAAGATCGGTAGGAGTCCACCCGTGCCAGGGAGCATGTTTTAATGGTCCGTAAATATGCGACCATGAACCGGGATTGTTAACAAGTATCATTGCTGCTACAGTAGCTCCTCTGAAAAAATCCAAAGAAACTAAACGTTTACCCGAAGAGACACCGCTAATAGAGGTCATATAATTTTAATTTATTTTCGGAATGTACTTAAAAATTATTCTTAATGTGGTAATGAAATACTGTGTTAACTATCTTCAATAAAATTTAACAAAAAATATAAATGAGCATTTTAATAGCCGACAGTGGGTCTACAAAAACAGAATGGGTTTTAATTCAAAATGGAGAAAAAGAATATTTTAACAGTGATGGATTAAATCCCTATTTCAGAACACACGGTCAACTTTCAGAGGCTATTAAAAACGGGGTAAAAAGTAGCTTAAAGAATTCTAAAATTGATAAAATTCATTTTTATGGTTCAGGAAGTGGAAATGCATCCAGAAAGGCTATACTTCAAAATGCAATAAGAGAGAACTTTCCTGACTCTGAAATATTTATTGAAAGTGATATGTTGGGTGCTGCAATTGCCTGCTTTGGTAATAATGAAGGCGTTGCATGTATTTTAGGTACCGGTTCCAATTCTTGTTTGTATGATGGTGAAAAGATCGTGAAGTCAATTCCTTCACTTGGATTTGTTTTCGGAGATGAAGGAAGCGGTGGTTATTTCGGAAAGCGAATTCTGAATGCATATTACTATAAGACTATGCCGGAAGATCTGCGAAACGCTCTGGAAGAAACAAGTGATATGTCATTGGAAAGTGTTCTTCATAAGATCTATGAAGAACCGCAGGCAAATAGATTTGTAGCTTCTTTCTCGAAAATATTGGGGGATTACAGAGATCATCCGTTCATTAAGGATATGGTGAGAAGAGGATTCGAAGCTTTTGCAGATAAACAGCTGGGCTATTTCGAAGAATCCAAGCAGAAAGAGATTGGGTTTGTAGGCTCTATTGCTTCGGTTTACAAAGATATACTCGAAGATGTACTCGTTAAAAGAGGAATGAATTTGGCAGTAGTTGTACGTAAGCCTCTTGAAAACTTAGTCGACTTTCATAACTCATAACCTATTCAAAATTCAGATCTTAATTTCCTTAAGATGTACACAGTAGTTTTTTACAACAGGCTCAGTTAATGCAATAATGTTCTTTGTGTCAGCTGCTTTTGAAAATTCAACTGCATTTTCATCTTCTAGTATCCAAATACTTTCATTTTGATATTTATAAGCTTCAGAATAGCTTTGATCAAAACTGTAAAAATATGCAGCTGCTTCATCGCCATAAGGGAGACCAAGTTTCTTTAAGCTTAATTTAGTTTGCCTGTGTATTTCTTCTTGCTCTTTGTTAGTCGGCTGGTTCTCGAAAAAGGTAGTTCTGAATAAACTCCGATTTAAAAATCTTGTGCAAAGTTCAGCAAGTATCTTGTCGTTACTTTGAGTCCAGAATTTAATATTTAAATAAATATCATAGTCATCTAAAGAAGTATAAGCTTGCATCATTTTTTTTGTAATCTGTTTTTTAGCTGATGGTTGATCTTCCATAAAAAACCGAAGACTTTCGGATGCAAAATCTAAATGTTGACCTGAGTCTAATAAATCTCTTACTCTTTTAAACACTGACCTAATCAAAGCATCAGCACTGAGAACAGTCTTATGAAGGTATACTTGCATATACATCAACCTCCGTGCTATGATATAGTTCTCAATGGCATAGATCCCTTTTTTCTCTATAACGATGTTGCCTTTATGAACCCTCATCGTTTTAAGGATTCTATTTATTCCTATCCTGCCTTCAGAAACACCTGTAAAAAAACTATCCCGACTTAAGTAATCCAATCTATCAAGGTCGAGTTGTGAAGATATCAGTTGATGAAGGAATTTCTTTTTGTATTGATTAGTAAAAATCGCAATTGCAGTGTCTAGTTCGCCTTTGAATTCCTGATTAAGCTCTTTCATGATAGTGAGACTCATCATTTCATGATTAAAATCTTTGATCAGGGAATGTTCCAATGTATGAGAAAGTGGACCATGTCCAACATCATGGAGCAATATGGCAATTAAAGTGCCTTCATATTCCTTTTTTGTGATGGTAGTATCTTTTTCCAGGAGATTATTCAGTACTCTTTTAGCTAATTCCAGAGCTCCTAAAGCATGCGAAAATCTGGAATGTTCAGCAGCCGGAAAAACTAAATAACCTAAACCAAGCTGACGAATTCTCCTTAATCTCTGAATATAAGGATGGTCGATCAGTCTTAGAATGATCCCTTTTGGTACAGTGATGAACCCGTGTACAGGATCATTGAAAATTTTGTACCTGGTGCTTTTATCCATCTTGATCGGTTTTTATGAGCATCGCATCCAGATTCTGAATTTCAGGGAGTTTAACCGGTCGTTGTTTGTTTACATCAAACCAAACGCCTGTAGTTTGAGCAACACTCATTAGCTTTTTAGATTCTTTGTTATAAATAGCTTGATAGGTATTTAAGCTGGAATTACCAACTTTCAGAATGCCTGTCCCGATCAAAATGGTATCAGGAAATTTGATCTGACCGAGATATTCAATTTCAGAACGAACCATCACAAAAGATCGTCCTTCGTAGTATTCTTTACTCATTTCGAAATATTTTCCCAGAAAACGTAAGCGGGACTCTTCGTAATAAGTACTGAATGTTGCATTATTGACATGCTGAAGCGAATCTACATCACTGAATCGGACAGTAAGCTCATGCCAATGGTAAAAGAAATCGGAATCGTAGTCAGGTTTGATCATGTCTCCAAATTAGGAATAAGGGAATTAGGAATAAAGGAATATAATTTCTGTCTTTTATTCTATCATCCATATTCAATATTGTATACTTCTTTCGTTATATTCGGTGCCACATTAATTTAAGATAATTACAACTATACAGGCATGGCTAACAGTTCCAGTAAACAATTTTTAGAAGATCTACTCATCACTCCAAGTCCAACCGGATTTGAAAAAGCAGGAGTTAAAGTATGGAAAGACTACGTAGATCAGTTTTCGGATGAGGTGGTAACCGATGCTTATGGGTCAGCCGCCGGTAAGATCAACACCAGTGGAGATGTAGCTACGGTTTTATTGGAAGCTCATTGTGATGAAATTGGAATGGTGGTTCAGCATATCTCTGATCAGGGGTTTGTGTATATCAACAAGCTTGGGGGAAGCGATTCTACCATTGCACGTGCCAAAAAAGTATTCATCCACAACAAAAGAGGAAGAGTTGTTGGAGTGACCGGAAATACAGCCATTCACTTGCAGGATACAAAGAACGGTGGAGGTAAACAGCCGGCCTGGAAAGACATTTATGTTGATATAGGCGTTAGTTCAAAAGAAGAAGCTCTTGAGTTGATACAGGTAGGTGATCCGATCACATATTCCTCGGATCTGGAATATCTGAATGACGATATTTTAACAGGACGTGCACTTGATAATAGAATAGGTGGATATATTATTGCTGAAGCACTTCGAAAGATCAGTGAGAGAAGGAAAGATCTTAAAGTAAATGTAATCGCATTGAACTCAGTTCAGGAAGAAGTAGGTGGATTTGGTGCACGAATGATGAGTTACCGGTTTATGCCGGATGTTGCACTGGTAACGGATGTAACACATGCGACCGATACTCCCGGAATCGATCAGAAACAGCACGGAACAGTAGAAATGGGTAAAGGTCCTGCTATTCAACACGGAGGGGCTAACCACCCAAAGGTAGTCAATTTTTTGGAAGAAGTTTGTTCTGAAGCCAAGATCGATATCCAACATGAAGCCACCAGTGTAAGAACAGGAACAGATACGGATAGTATTTTTTTCCAGCAGACGGGAATACCAAGTGCATTGATCTCGCTTCCACTCAGATATATGCATTCACCTGTAGAAACTTGCAATGTGAATGATGTAGAAGACCTGATCAATTTAATGGTTGAAGCTGTATTAGCTATGCGACCTGATCAGACATTTGGTGTTTTTGAAGATTGATCAGATATTGGTAAGTATCCAAATTACAAATGCAGAAATAGTAATTGGATAAATAAGAAGAAAGAATATTAGGTTTCTTCTGTTCTTTCTTTTCTGAACAAGCTCTAATCCGAAATTCATTTTTTCGGGATCAATTTCGGATTGAAGGATATTATATCTGGAGTTCTCACTCAATGTTTTGAAAAGAGTTTTACCTCTAAGCATTGAATTATTGAATATAAGTGTTTTTGCAGATTCAGCCCAAATACCCATTTTTCCTCCTTTTTCGTGTTTGTTCTACACGGCTAAATCAATATAAATGTTTCGTTTTATTTTGGTTATAGAGAGATAGTACAGAGCTCTAATTTATTTTCTTAACTCTACCTACGATTCCGGATTCCAGCATTACTTTAATGCCATGTGGATGCGAAGGGGATTTGGTAAGCAATCGTTTAACCACTCCTGAAGTTAGTTCTCCACTTCGTTGGTGGTGTTTTTGAACTACTTCAACAGAGCTTCCGGGTTTAATGTCTTTTCTTTGAGTTCCGTCCATATTTTTTTTAATTCAGCTATCAGCTATCAGCTATC
>DEXK01000013.1:470652-473337 GCA_002364085.1 Balneolaceae bacterium UBA3186
AGCTATCAGCTATCAGCTATCAGTTTCTATTTCTTGATCTCGAGTTACGGTTATTTCGGCTGCTAGTGTTTTTCCTTCTGGAATTTCTACTACCGTTGCTCTTTGATCTGCTTCTGTTAGATCCTTTTGATGTAGGCGCAGCCGGCTCATTTGAATCATCAGGATAAGGATGTTCCGAAATTACTTCAATTTGTTGATTAATTAATTTCTCAATATCACGTAAAAAAGGTCTTTCATCAACAGCACAGAAGGAGAGAGCTATTCCACTGGCATTGGCTCTGCCTGTTCTTCCAATACGGTGTACATAGGTTTCAGGGATATTCGGCAGGTCATAATTGATAACATGAGAAATGTCATCCACATCAATTCCACGAGCAGCAATATCTGTTGCAACAAGAATTCTGGTGGTTCCATCTTTAAAGTTACTCAATGCTCTTTGTCGGGCAGGCTGAGACTTGTTACCATGAATAGCTTCCGCACTAATATCAGCATTTAATAAGAGTTTAACGATCTTATTAGCTCCATGTTTGGTTCTTGAAAATACAATTGACGATGTTATTACATCTGTTTCAAGAAGGTGGATCAATAATTTGATCTTATTTCCTTTCGTAACATAGAACAGTTGTTGTTCAATTTTCTCGGCAGTTGCTTTTTCAGGAGTTATAGTCACTCTTTCAGGGTTTCCAAGAATGGATTTAGAAAGACTCACAATAGCAGGAGGCATGGTTGCCGAAAAGAACAGTGATTGTCGTTTTTTGGGTAATCTGGCAATTACTTTCTTGATATCGTGAATAAATCCCATATCCAGCATTTGATCGGCTTCATCCAGTACAAAATACTCTACATCCTTTAGCGACACGAATCCCTGATTCATCAGATCTAATAATCTTCCGGGTGTGGCTACAAGTATATCAACACCTGCTTTAAGCCGTTTAACTTGCTTTTGCTGCTTAACTCCACCATAAATAACGGTATTTTTAATGTCAGTATATTGTCCATATGTAGTAAAACTGTCAGCAATTTGAATCGCTAATTCTCTTGTTGGAGTGATCACCAGAGATCTTATTGAGCGTCTCGGATTATCGGTCTCATGAGAATCAGATAAATGTTGAAGAATCGGAATTGCGAAAGCAGCTGTTTTTCCTGTTCCGGTTTGTGCACAACCTAGAAGGTCTTTTCCTGTCAGTAAAATTGGGATAGATTGTTCCTGAATTGGTGTAGGCTGATCATAGCCCTGGTCTTTTAGAGCCTTTTGGATAGGTTCAATAATTTGAAGATCGCGGAATTTCATATGTATATGTAAGAAAGAAGGGGAGAAAGTTGAAGATAGAGCTCAGAAAAGTTTCTCAGTTTAATTTGAAGATAGCATATATGTGCCTTAGCAACCCTATTCCCATACACTACTTTAGTTTGAGTAATATACGGTTAAATAAATCGGTAAATGCTATTCATTATAGGGAAGTTGCCTTTTCAATCCTGTTCAGTAATGCGGGAATAACAGAAGAATCGTAACGATCATCAAAAGGTTCTAGGACCACTTTTTTATACCCATCTATATCAGCCTGACGAAATCTATCGTATAATTCACGAGCTAGCTTTTCAAAGTCCTGATTATAATTTATGATGTTTTGTTGCTCGAGCTCTGAATTCAAAAGCAAGAACAGAGAAGAGGTATCTTCAAATTCATCTTCGGAGTCCAGCCATTTTACATCCGCTTTGGGTTTGTAATGTGAATATTTTTGTCCCGGACTTTTAGGATTTTCAGAACTCTTATCATCAGTTAGAACTGTTTGATTCAAGACTTGTTCAAGTTGATCTTTGTCGATCACTCCCGGTCGCAAGATCATTGGTTGATCTCCGGAAATATCCAGTACAGTAGATTCCAGGCCAACCTGAGTTGAACCTCCATCAATAACTAAAACTGAAGAACCAAAATCAGCCTTTATATGACTCGCTTTTGTAGGGCTTGGAGCTCCGGATCTGTTCGCACTTGGGGCAACAAGAGGGTTAGTTTCTGAAATAAGTGATATTGCTATTTCATTGGCGGGCATTCGGATAGCAACAGTATTTAATCCTGCTGTTATAGCATCCAGTACTTCAGGTTTTTTTTTGAAAACCAGCGTTAATGGTCCCGGCCAGAATTCTTCAATGAGCAGTTGAGCAGCTTCGGGAATTTCGGCTGCAAAATCATTCACTTGATCAAAGTCTGAAACATGAACGATCAATGGATTATCAGAAGGTCGCCCTTTGGTTTCAAATACTTTTGATATCGCTTTTGCATTCCACGCATCTGCACCAAGTCCATAAACAGTTTCGGTTGGGAATGCTACAACATCGCCATCTTTTATGGCTTGAATATATTTTTGATCAACTGGCATTTTTAAAGTTAATGAATGCTTAGAAAGGGAACTATTTAAATTTGTATTTAGGTCATCCTTGTAGATGTCAGGTAATTTGTTGACAGTTAAATAGTGATAGTTTTGGAAAAATTGGTCCTTAGTATTTAAGACGGACAAGTAAACCTGATCCGGATGCGTCTGCGAAGCAGGAATAATCCTTTCTGGTGAAGAGTATATTAATTTTTTCAGAATGAACGAAGACCTTTAGGATTATTCAGCGCAGGGTCAGTGAACCCGTCTTAAATACTTCGGCTTGATCTTTTGCTACTTTTGTATCAAGACAAAA
>DEXK01000005.1 GCA_002364085.1 Balneolaceae bacterium UBA3186
GCCCTGCAGCGCCGATGGTACTGCACTCGTGGTAGAGTAGGTCATCGCCTTCTTTTTTTTATAACCTCTTACTTGATTTAGTAAGAGGTTTTTTTGTTTGTACATTATTATTCATATCTAGTCGTTAATTGAAAAAATATAGCTAGTAAATGAAATACTCTTTTGTATTAATTTTCGCATTATTTTCACAGCTTTCCCTTTCACAAGAAATTTTGGAATGGAGAGCTCATACTTCTTTCCGTAGCATTATAGGTATTGAACAAGACAGTTTAGCAAGGGTATGGGCGCTTACTGATGGAGGTATAGCTGTGTATGAGAATAACAGTCTTGTTAAACGGATTACTAAATTAGATGGTTTGAATCGATTACGGGGCACATCGATTTCTTATGATCAGGCTTCTGCTAAAATATTTGTGGGTTACATTGATGGAGTAATCGACGTAATAGATATAGAAGATTATAGTATTGATCGTTTAGAGGATATACAAAGGAGTACTGCTTTTACATCTAAAAGTGTGAATGAATTGTTAATAGTTGATAGTTCATTACTGGCAGGGACCGATTTTGGAATTGTTGAATATTCCATTTCAAATTTATTAGTAAAAAATACTTTTCTAAAGCTAGGTGATTTTGATTCAGGTTCGAAAATAAATGACTTATTAGTTGTTGGTGATACCTTATACGTAGCTACTAATCAAGGAATAGCTTATTCACCTATAGATGGTAATTACTCAAGTAATGACTGGACTAGCTATGGATCGAGTTCAGGATTAGGTAATAGTTCGATTTTGCATTTGGGAAATTCAGAAAAAGACATTTTTGCTTCGTCGGAGGACCAAAATTTTAAGTATGACCAAAGTGCTAATAATTGGGTAGTTAACAATAGCTTCACTAATAATGTAATAATCGGTTACTCAGAAATAGATAATACCTTTATAGCCTTAGCTCAAAAGAATATTTTTATAAAAAATGGATCGGGATTTGAGGCAAAATTTCTCTCTAATAACATAGGTACGGCATTAATAAATACTAAAAATGAAATTTTTGCATTTGGAACTCTCAACGGAGGTTTAGGAATTTTAAATAGAACAGACCTTTCCATAGAGTATATTAATGGAGAGGGACCATTTACTAATCTATTTGATGGCCTCAATTTTGATAAAGGGATTTTAATCGCCTCTTCTACAAATAAATTTTCAGGAAATGGTAATATCGATCAATCGAAAGGATTCTATGTTCTAGAAGATGATGTGTGGATTAACTATAATTCTTTATTGAATTCGGAACTTAAAGAATTAGGATTCCAACAAGCTTTCACATCTACTGTGACTGATCAGTATTATTATTTTGGGAGTTGGGGGCGTGGTGTTTCTCGGCTTAATAAGGAAACGAAAGAAATAAAAGTTTTTGATGAAACAAACTCCAGTTTAAGAGGGTGGCCTGCCGATGATCCAAATTTTCCGGTTATTACAGGGCTTGATACTGATACTAATGATGATGTTTGGCTAGTTAGCAGATACGGAGGTAGTCCTCTGTATAGACAAACTCCCGGAGAGGATGATTGGCAGAGTTTCGAAGAAAATAGTAGTGTAAGTTCATCAGACCTTTATGAGAACCTCTTTATAGATTCTTATAATCATAAGTGGATACCTCTCCAAAATGCTCAATCTAGTGGAACCGGATTATTAGTACTAGATACAAACGACCCTGAAAACAGTAACGATGATGTGGGTGTGAAGCTACAAATTGGGGCTTCGAATGGAAACCTTCCTGACAACAAGGTAAATGCATTGATAGAAGATAAGAATGGGGAAGTTTGGATCGGTACTTCCAGAGGTATTGCTAAATTTATATTTCCTGAGCTTATAGTTGAAGGTTCTACACAGGAACGTACTGCCCAATGGCTTATTAATGAAGATACTTCAGCAGTATCAAGATTTCTTTTAAGGGATATAAATGTGAGTACAATGGCAGTAAATGCTGCTAACGAAAAGTGGATAGGAAGTATAAATCAGGGTTTATATTTATTAAATCCAGAAGGAAGTAAAATAATTAAACGCTTTACTACTGAGAATAGCCCCCTTTTTTCAAATAGTATTAAATCGATAGCAGTTAACGATATTACCGGAGAAGTTTTTATTGCTACAGAAGGTGGTTTAATAAGCTACCAAGATATCCCAAAAGGTTCTATTGCTAAAATGGATGAGCTGAAAGTATTTCCAAATCCATTCAACTATCAAAAAAATGAACAGATTTTTATTGACGGACTGAGTGATAAATCATTAATTAAAATATTAGGGGTTGATGGAACTGTGGTAAATTCCTTTTCTTCAGAAGGTGGTAGAGTTTCATGGAATGGAATGGATTCATCTGGTAATATGCTGGGTTCAGGTGTATATTATATAATTGCAGTGGATGATTCAAAAGGCTCAAAAGGAGTAGGTAAAGTTGTAATAGTTAGGTAATGGATATAACTACTGTAATAATTAACTTTCAGACACCGGACTTGCTTGATAGAGCTGTTCGATCGTTTAAAAGATTTTATCCTGAGATACCTTTAATAATTATTGATAACGGATCAAAAGACTTAGGACAGTCTAAGAAATTAATTAAAAGTTTTGTCGAAGAGTTTGAATCAATTGAAGGGGTGTTTCTAGAAACTAATATTTTTCATGGGCCTGCTATGGACCTAGCTATTAAAGAATATGTGAATACTAAATATGTTTTTTTTCTGGATAGTGATACTGTTACAAAAAAAGGTGGGTTTCTTGAAGAAATGGATGAATTCATTTCTTCAGAAAGAGAAATTTATGGTATGGGAGAGATCATTAAAGCCAATAAAAGAGGGTACAAATCTGAAACCGGTAAGGAAATTTTGTTAACGCCTTATATGCTGATTAATACTGATCTTTACTCCTCTTTACGCCCCTTTATACATCATGGACAACCAACGTTGCATAATTTTTCTGATGCAGCCAGCAAAGGTTTTACTTTAAAAGCATATAAAATTTCGGATTATATAGACCATATTTGGAGAGGGACAGCAGATCGGTTTGGATATGGACTTGGTTTTAAAGGTAAACTAGACTATTTATTAAACAAATTAGGTCTTTAATGAAAAGCCCAGCCTATGATATTTCAATTATCATTGTGAATTATAATGTAAAAGAATATCTGCTTAATCTTTTACATTCTATAGAGAAGGCGAAAAATGACTTAAAGGTCAAAATTTATGTAATAGACAATGCTTCGACTGATGGATCAAAGGAAATTGTCCCTTCCAAATTTCCAGAAATTGAATATATCTACAATGAAAATAATGTAGGATTTGGAAAAGCTAATAATCAGGCTATCAAAGTTGTAGATAGCGAGTTTACACTACTGATAAATCCTGATACAATTGTCAGCGAAGACACATTGACTAAAATGTTAAGTCATTTAAAATCTAACCCAGAGGTCGCTGCAGCTGGGTGCAAGATCTTAAATCCTGACGGTACTTTTGCACCGGAATCCAGAAGATCAATTCCTACAATACGTTCAGCTGCTTCTAAGGTATTGGGGCTGTCTTCACTCTTTCCGAAAAGTAAATTTTTTTCCGGCTATTATTTAGGATGGTTAGATGAAGACGAAACTTCTTATATACCGGTATTATCAGGATCATTCATGTTTTTTAGAACTGATATTTTAAAAAAACTAAATGGCTTTGATGAGCGATTTTTTATGTATGGTGAGGATATAGATTTATGTTTTAGAGTTGCCAAACTTGGGTATAAAATTAGTTATTTCCCGGAGACTTCTATCATTCATTATAAGGGCGAAAGCACAAAGAAAGGAGATCTCAAATACGTTAAATTATTCAATAAGGCTAACTATCAATTTTTTCAAAAACACTTTACATCAAGATATAGTTTTCTTTTCAGAAGCTTAATTTACATTGCTATTTCTTTTAGAGGTATTACATCTTTTCTGCTTTCTAAATCTAAAGAAATCAGATTAGCCTCTTTTGATATTATCATCTTAAACATTTCGTTGTTATTAGCCTTTATTATTCGCTTTTCATTTACAAACGATTTAAGTAGTAAGCTTAATAGCTTGAGAAGTTTAGAATATTTATGGGTGAATGTGTTACTCACAGGGCTGTTTATACTTTTTTCTATTGGTTTTAATTCGAGCAGAAGAATTGACTCGATCGCTGATAGCCTGAGAAAAACATTTTTTAGTTTTACAGGGGTTGCTGCAATTACTTTTTTTGCAAGAAATCTAGCCTTTTCAAGATCAGTGTTGGGCATTTCTTTTGTATTAACAGCAGTACTAATAACAGTTTTACGTATTTACAGAGCAAATAGAGCTAAACAGGTTAAAAGTACAAGCGGAAAATTTAAAAAAACGAGACTGGCAATAGTCGGGAGTAGTAATGCAGCCAACAATCTAATAAGTAAAATTAATACCCGTGCAGATTGGGACTATGAGGTAGTAGGTTTTGTTTCCAGTAAACCAAATGATGAGCCCGGGAAGTCGGATGCATTGGGAGAGATTTCACAACTAAAGGATATTGTAAGAAATCATTCAATTGATCATCTGTACTTCATTCAAAGTGAGATAAGCTATAAGGTTATGTTGGAGCAAATTTCACATCTAAAAAAAGAAAATCTGGTATTTAAAATTGTCCCGGAGTCAATGAATTATATTCTCGGTAAATCTGAAGTAGAATATATTGATTCAGTTCCGGTTGTCCTGTTTAATCTAACCTATCAGGAAGGATTGAATAAACTGTTAAAGAGGTGTTTCGATATTATGATATCTCTGTTTCCAACAATTTTCTTTTTTGTAATTTCTATACCAAAGTTGATGAGTTCATCTTTTGAAAAAAGAACCAAGGATTCTCTTTCCTACTACACTCCAGTGAATAAAGCAAAAAACCTAAACAGGTTCTTATTATTTCAACAAGTTTTAGCTGGCAAGTTGAGTTTAATCGGTTCCCCAATCGCATCTGACTTTGATCCTATTTACAAGTACAAAAGAGGTATAACAGGTTTAGTTCAACTTAATGCTCTAAGAATATCATCTTCAAAAGATCAGGAGCGCTTTGAATTGAATTATTTGCAAAATTATTCTATCTGGTTGGATATCGATATTCTTTCAAAAAGTCTTTTTTCAGATTTCTCACTTTTGAGAAATATTGAAAACTTAGAAAAAAAGAATTAAATCTTAGATTCTACTTTTCGAACCATTTCAGGATACCATTCTGCAAAAGTATCATTAGCAATATGTTCACGTACTTTTTCCATTAACCACAAGTAAAAGGTAAGGTTATGAACCGATGCTAAAACCAGCCCAAAGATCTCGTTATGCTTTATGAGATGATGTATATAAGCCATAGTATAAGTATTGCAAAGCTCTGACGGAAAGTCTTCGTCTAAAGGTTTATGGTGATTCTTCCATTGGGCATTTCTGATATTTACTTTACCGTTTTTTGTAAAGATGGTGCCATTACGTGCATTTCGAGTTGGCATCACACAATCAAACATATCAATACCTCTGGCTACACATTCCAGAAGATTCCCGGGAGTTCCAACCCCCATTAAATATCTGGCTTTATTCTTGGGAATATAATCCGTGTTAAGATCAGCCATTTCATACATCAGAGGAATAGGCTCTCCAACACTTAATCCACCAATAGCTATTCCTTCAAAATCCAGATCTGTAATAAATTTTGTAGACTCTATTCTAAGGTCTTTGTAAGTGCTTCCTTGAATTATACCAAATTGATTTTGTTTGTGGCCATATAGGTCATTTGTTTCAAGAAAGTGTTTTCTTCCTCTTTTTGCCCAACGATGGGTTAACTCCATCGAGTTTTTAGCATATTCATATGTGCTTGGGTAAGGAGGACATTCATCTAAAAGCATCATTATATCTGAACCTAAGATGCGTTGCGTATCTACAACATTTTCAGGAGTGAATAAATGCTTGGAGCCATCAATATGACTTTTAAAGTGCGCTCCCTCTTCTTCAAGCTTTCTATTTTCAGATAGTGAAAAAATTTGGTATCCACCCGAATCGGTAAGTATGGGTTTGTTCCAATTCATGAACTTATGAAGCCCACCCGCTTCTTTCATTATCTCATTACCAGGTCTTAGATACAGATGATACGTGTTACCCAATATTATTTGCGCATGGATTTGCTCAATAAGTGACTTTTGAGAAACTCCTTTTACAGTTCCTAATGTGCCAACAGGCATAAAAATAGGAGTTTCAATAACACCATGATCGGTTTTAAACTCTCCCAAACGGGCTTTTGTGGATGCGGCTTCTTTTTTTAAAGTATACAAACTAAAATTTGGTCTATTATTTATGAAGGAGACTGTTAAATGTGTATTTTAAGCGATTCAAAAACTAAGAAAGCTTAATTTTCTATTGGGCAATTTAAAAAGATATAACGAAGTTATTTTCACAAGTTTGCTGGATTTTTTAATTCTTCTGGCAAGCTGGTTTGTGTTCCATTGGTATCATAGTGAACAACTCAATATGATCCTAAAGGATGCAGATCTTAATTTTGTAAACACAGGAGTGCTGGTAAGCATTTACTGGATGTTTGTTTTTGTTGTAACCGGGTTGTATAAAAAACTATATCTGGTATCCCGGTTAGATGAGTTTATTACGGTTGTTAAAGCTACTTCAATTGGGGTTTTATTTTTATTTTTTATAGGACTAATTGGTGATAGTATTTCAATTGAGGAGCAAAAGTCATTAACTGTTTTTTACTGGAGCGTTACACTTGTATTGATCGCTTTTAATAGATTTTTAATAAGAACAATTCAAAGGTTTTACGCAAGAAGAGGCAAAGGATTACATAAAACGGTAATAATTGGAACAGGAAATACTGCGAAAACCGCATATGATGACCTAATTCGAAATAAAACTTTAGGAATGCAGGTTCTTGGATTTATTCAGGTAAATGGAAAAGTGCCGGACGAAAGCTCAGGAATTCTACCTAATGAAGTAATAGGCCATTTAGATGACATAAGGTCTATTATTGATCAAAACCAAATACAGGATGTGCTTGTAGCACTTGAGCCTGAAAGACGAAGAGATCTGGTAAGTGTAATTTCAAAAGTTGACTTCCCAGATGTTACCTTAAAACTACTGCCTGATTTTTACCAATTGGTTAGCGGCTTAAGTAAAACCAATCAAATCTTCGGGATGCCTTTGGTTGAAGTTTCTCCTGAGCCAATGCCTTTATGGGAACGAGCAGCAAAGCGAGTATTAGATATATTAGTTTCTATTCTGGCTCTGGTACTTTCAATTCCGTTCTTAATAATAGTATCTATTATAATTAAAATTAACTCAGAAGGCCCTGCAATCTTTAAGCAGACAAGAGTTGGAAAGAATGGAAAAACATTCACCATACTTAAGTTCAGAACTATGTTTATGAATGCTGAAGACGAAACAGGACCAACTTTAGCAAAAGAAAATGATCCAAGAGTTACAAGAGTGGGTTACTGGTTAAGAAAATTACGTTTAGATGAGATTCCACAATTTATAAATGTTTTAAAAGGAGATATGAGTTTAGTAGGGCCACGACCTGAGCGGCCTCATTTTGTTAATCAATTTACAAAGCAAATACCGTTATATACTCGAAGGTTAAGAGTAAGACCTGGAATTACCGGCTGGGCACAGGTTAAGTGGAAGTATGGTGGTTCTCTAGATACGGTTCGTGAAAAAACCAAGTATGACCTTTTTTATATTGAAAATATATCGCTAAAAATGGATGCTAAGATCCTTATTAATACTGTTCTCACAATCATAAAAGGAAAGGGGCAATAACGATGGATAAGGCTCTGATAATTATTCCTACTTACAATGAGGCAACGAATATTGTGAGAATGATTGATAGACTAATGGCATTGGACTTTCCAATTGATGTGCTAGTAGTTGATGATGGTTCTCCAGATGGAACCGCTCAAAATGTTCGAATTAAGCAGAAAGAATATCCAGATAAAGTTCATCTGATCGAACGGGAATCTAAGCAAGGTCTAGGCACAGCTTATGTACGTGGATTTGAATTTGCTCTCCAGCATTCCTATGAATATATCCTCGAAATGGATGCGGATTTTTCTCACAGACCGGAAGACGCTCTTAAATTGATTATGGCAGTAAAAAATGGAGATTGCGATGTGGCAGTTGGCTCCAGATATTGTAAAGGGATTAGCATTATAAACTGGCCACTTAGCAGGTTGATTCTTTCTTATGCTGCAAATATTTATGCTAGAACTATTACAGGACTACCAATTTTTGATACAACTGCAGGATTTAAATGTTTAAGAAGAAGTGTAATTGAGGCGATCCCTTTAAAAAGAATAGAATCCAACGGATATGCTTTTCAGATAGAACTTCATTTCCGGGCATGGAAAGCCGGCTTCAAGCTCAAAGAAGTTTCAATTGTATTTAAAGAAAGACAAGAGGGCGTTTCAAAAATGTCCAAGGCAATAGTAAGAGAAGCGATTTGGCGTGTTTGGGCTTTAAAATTCAGAAGTATTTTTGGTGCACTTTAAATCGCATTAAGGCTGACCTTGTTAGTTTGATTGTTTATATTTGAACAAATTCTAAAAAAGAGAACTCATGCAATATCTTGATTTTGAAAAACCAATAGCTGATCTGGAAAAAAAGATCGAAGAACTTGAAAATCTTTCTACTGTTGGAGACGGGATTCTTAAAAAAGAGATCGCAAGCCTGAATAAAAAGGTTGAAGAACTTAGAAAATCAATTTTTGCTGATCTTACAAGATGGCAAAGAGTTCAGTTAGCTCGCCACCCGGACCGACCATATACCACGGATTATATTGATAACTTCGTAGACGACTTTGTTGAATTACATGGCGACAGATATCACGCAGACGACAAAGCGATTGTTGCGGGTTTGGGAAAGATCGATGGGGAATCTGTAATGATAATTGGTCATCAAAAAGGAAGAGATACCGCTAGTCGTACATACAGGAATTTTGGTATGGCGAATCCTGAAGGTTACAGAAAAGCTTACCGTTTGATGAAACTGGCAGAAAAATTTAAAATTCCGATCATTACACTTCTGGATACACCGGGAGCTTTCCCCGGACTGGAAGCTGAAGAAAGAGGACAAGCTGAAGCTATAGCTAAAAATCTGAAAATGATGGCTATGCTTAAAGTTCCATTGATCACTATTGTGATTGGCGAAGGAGCTAGTGGTGGTGCAATCGGAATCGGAATGGGGAATGAAGTTTACATGATGGAGAATACCTGGTATTCTGTGATCTCTCCTGAATCTTGTTCTTCTATCCTTTGGAAAACGTGGGATTATAAGGAGCAAGCTGCCGCAAATCTGAAACTTACAGCGAAAGATCTGGAAGAACTCAAGGTTATTGATGGAGTAATTCCAGAACCATTAGGTGGTGCTCATCGCAACCATGATGAAGCAGCTGCGCTGGTAAAGTCTCAAATAGTTAAAAGCCTCAAAAAATTGAAGAAACTAAGCTCAAATAAGTTGATTGAGCAGAGAATTGAAAAATATTCTTCAATTGGTGCTTTTGAGATCGCAAAATAGTGGCCATTTCTTTTCCTGATAGAGAACCGCTCATCGAATACACTCACAAGTTGAGAAGCCGCTACGGCGAAACAGATAAGATGGGGTATGTTTACTATGGACGATATCTGGAATATTTTGAAGTAGCCCGTACAGAAATGATCCGTAGTTTCGGACTTTCGTATCGCGAGTTGGAAGAAAATGGAGTTATGCTCCCGGTTATCCATTCTGAACTGGAATATAAAATCCCTGTTCACTATGATGTAGAAATGGAGATTAAGGTGATGGTATTCGATATTCCTCAAGTCCGGCTGCAAACATTTTATGAAGTGTTTACTCAAGATCAGAAAACACCACATGTGTTGGGTGAAGTTTCATTATGTTTTATGGACTCTGAATCCCGCAGACCTTGCAGAGCTCCGGATGAATTTCTGAATAAGATCATCAAGCATATTTGAAATGAATTTAGGACTCGAATTCCAAAATCGAGCACTATATACAATAGTTTTCGTTGGAAGCTTCTTTCTTGTAATTATAGCTCTCGGCCCGGGATTGTTCGGAAACCCTTCGATACCTTATGTAAGTTTTCAATTTGAAGCATTTCATTCTTTATGTCATCAGGATCCACAACGCTCATTTACTTTAAATAATAGCCAGATGTCGGTGTGCGCTCGTTGTATAGGAATTTATGGGGCGTTCTTTACAGGTGTAATTTTAATGCCTTTTTTGGTACTAACTAAAAAAGTTAAGTTCAGATATTATTTCAGATTCTTGATTGGTACTATTATTTTAAATTTTATTGATGTTTTGGGAAACCAATTTGATTTTTGGACGAATACAAACGAGTCGAGATTTTTGCTCGGGAGTTTATTTGGGCTTTCTTCGGCTATATTACTTTCGAATGAATTTTTTAAAAAACTAAATACAGAGGATTAAAATGGAAAATGAAGAAATGAAGCCAAATTATTGGCCATCCGTAATTCAAGCTGCAATTATTGTAGCGGTTGTAACAACAGTAGTTGGATTAGGCTTAGTATATTATGTTGCTGGTTCTGAGCCGTCAATGGGCGTTATGATGATATCCGGGCTTACTATCCCAATAACCTGTCTAATTGGGCTTATCGGTGGTATTTTGGCAACTAGAAGCTATGCGAAGGCTTTTGATATTACTTTCCCAATAGGAACAGGTGCTCAAATTGGTCTTTTTACAGGAATCATTGCAGCAGTGGTTGGCGGTATTATTGGTCAGATTTGGAACTTGGTAGACCCGACTTTAATGGAGAGGTTTGCCGACACGATGATTGGAGCGTTTGAAATGAATGATCAGATTCCTGAGTCACAAAAAGATGAGATCATAACTAGCATGGAAGAAAGCTTTGAAGATCAGTCCAGTATGGGAGGAGTTCTAAAGGGCATTGCAATAAACGCAGGTGTTCTTGGCTTCGTTAACCTTCTTTCCGGTATGATCGGAGCAAAAATATTTGCTTCTGAAGAAGAGTAAATCCAATCTTATTACTACATGTATATGACTCTGCCGGGATTATGATCCTGACAGAGTTATTATTTTAAACTGATCTTAATAAATGACTTCTGATAAAACTTCATCTGCAGATAATTATTCTTTTTACGAGCAAAACATCGAACCATGGGTAGAACGTAATGGCTTTGCTCACTGGGCAATGGCACTTATATGGGTTTTTGTAGCAGCAGTTGCTTTTCAGGTTTTCGGAGGTATTCTTCAGCTTATTTTGGTCCTTAGCACGGCAGAAAATCTTACCGACCCTACCGCTATTATTGATTCTCTTACGGAAAGACCAGACCTGTTGATGCTAGCAAATACAGTGGCTCAATTCACTATGATCGCAGGCGGATCATTAATCGGGCTTAAAATTCATAGAAAAGTAAAAGCCAATAAGAGTTTTTTAAGACTTCAAACGGGTGAAAATTTCATACAACAAATGGGGTTAACTGCAGTGCTGTTTATTGTAGCTTTCCCAATCGTACTGTTTTTAGGATGGATAAATTCCTTTGTTCCAGTTAGTGATTTTATGAAGCAAATAGCCGATCAATCAGCAGAAGTTATCGGTAATTTATTAAGTTCCGAAAATGGAATTATTTTAGGGTTTTTATTTATAGGTATCACTCCTGCAATTTGTGAAGAATTATTGTTTCGTGGATACATGTTCAGAGCCTTCGAAAAATCCACAAAATTGATCACTACTATTTTAGTTACCAGTTTAGTCTTTTCGATGTTTCATCTGGATATAACAGGCTTGCTTCCCAGAATGTTCTTAGGAGCGTTGTTGGCTTACGTGACTTGGACATCAGATAGTTTATACCCTGCTATGCTCGGTCATTTAATTAATAATGGTGGAATTGTACTTGCCGCTGGCTTAAATCCCGAAATATTAGAAAGCACTCCATCACCCGATTCTGAGATGCCCTGGTTATTAATAGGATTAAGTTTTATAGTTACTCCGGGTGTTTTATATTTATTAAGTAAATATCGATCAGAAATTAACCCGAAGGCAGAACATGTTTAACGATCCTAAGCCAAATGAAATCGAAAATTGGGTTTGTGTGTTAGAACGTAGCACCAAGCTGGAAGTGGAGTTGGCAAAAAGTTATTTGTCTAGTTTAAAAATTCCTTCCAATATTCTATCCAAGCAAGATTCCTCATATAGTTTAAGCGTGGGAGATATGTCTTTCGCTTATCTGTACGTTCCTAAAGAGTTTGAACAAGAAGCAAGAGAGGCTCTGAGTGAACTGGATAAAGCAAATGGAGAGGAAGGAGAAGATTCTTGAACGAACTTCTGAAAAGAGTTTTATTTGCAGTTCCAGCAGGCATTTTTTTTCTGTCTGTTATGTGGTACGAAAGTTGGACTTTTGACCTTATTATCTTAACAATCGGCCTCTTTACTCAGCTCGAAATAGTTAAGCTTTTAAAAAAAGCTGGAACTCCAACTAGTCTTGGTTTTACTTTGGTGATCGGTTTATATGTAATGCTTTTTCCCTATTTACCGTTTGCGTTTGAAATAGGTTTAATACTTTTCTTGATCTTTGTGGCCGTTCAAACTTTCAATGTTAAGCCGGATGCATTCAATAATTTAACCGCAGGGTTTTTTGGTGGGATTTATGCACCTTTGGGTTTTTTATGCCTAATGTTAATAAGAGGAATGGGAACCAACGAACAGGGTTTTGCTTTTGCTCTTACTTTGGTTCTTATGATCTGGGGAGGAGATGTATTCGCTTATTTCGGCGGGAAAAACTTCGGAAAAAGACCGTTGGCTCCGACAATAAGCCCTAAGAAAACAGTAGAAGGATTCCTGTTCGGTTTTATTGGATGTGCAGTTGGGTTAGCCGTTTCGATATATACACTTCCATTTGTTTCACCTATCACAATGTTAAATGGACTTCCACTTATCTTTTTAATAGGAATCTTCGGCCCGATCGGAGATTTGATCGAAAGTAAAATAAAGCGAAAAGCAGAAGTAAAAGATTCGTCAAATTTACTTCCGGGACATGGTGGCTTTTTTGATCGTTTCGATGCGCTAATTCCCGCTTCTTGCGCTATGTATGTTTATCTAATACTTATTCAGGAATTTGGCTATGTCTCACTTTAATACAACTTGGGAAGTTAAAGATCTAAAGCTAAAAAATGTTTTTACGATTGCAAGAGGATCAAAATCAGTTGTAAAAAACATATTTCTTACTTTGCAAAAAGATGGAATCACTGGTTATGGTGAAGCCGGTCCGAATACGCGTTATAATGAAACTTCCGAAACTGTTGTTAAATATTTTGAAAAATTTCCATTTGATGAATTGAGCAATATTAAAGTTCCCGAAGATATTGAAGTATTTATTGAAGAATCTTCATCAAAGATAAAATCAACGTTTGCACTCGAAATCCCTCAATCGGGTAAAGTAGCCATAGAAATGGCTTGGCTGGATTGGTGGGCTAAGTCCAAGAACCAACCACTATGGAAATTGTGGGGAGCAAATTCTAATATAGGTCCAGTAACATCTTATACAATTGGGATTGACGAAATTCCGGTAATTCAAACAAAGATCAAAGAAGCGGATATTTATCCATTGTATAAAATAAAATTGGGAACTGATCATGATCGGGAAATCATTGAAGGAATTAGAGAAGTAACTGATAAACCCCTTCGCGTAGATGCTAATGAAGGTTGGAAAACAGTTGATCAGGCATTAAAAGAAATTGAGTTTCTAAAATCTCAAAATGTTGAACTTATAGAACAACCGATGCACGCTTCAATGAAAAAAGAGTTAAGAGAACTTAAAAAACGTTCCCCTCTTCCACTTTGTGCTGACGAGAGTTTTACAGGAAGTGAAGATATAACAGAAATTGCTCAAGCGTTTCACGTCATCAATATTAAACTGATGAAAATAGGAAGTCTTGTAAAAGCAAAGCGGACCATTGAGGAGGCTCACAGACTTGGATTAGAAGTAATGATAGGGTGTATGGTTGAAAGCTCTGTAGGGATAACTGCGGGAGGTGTTTTGGCGCTTTTTAGTGAATACGCAGATTTAGATGGTAATTTATTGATTTCAAATGATCCATATTCTGGATTAAAGGTTTTGAAAGATGGCCAAATTGATCTTAGAAAAGGGATAGGAATTGGGATTAGGTAAACGAATCTCAGATTTGATTGGTTAAACAGAAGAGCGTAAAAATCTAGTATGACATCATGAGTATTCTAATCACAGGCGGGACAGGATTTATAGGTCAGGAACTAAGAGAAACACTTCTTAAAAAGGGAAAAAATCTTGTCATTATTACAAGAGATCCTAAAAAATATGAGGATGAATCTGCTACAAACCAACGGTTTATTAGCTGGGACTCTGATCTGACTAAAGAAATGGAAAACTGTGAAGCAGTGATCAGCCTAGCGGGAGAAAACATCTTTGGTCAACGTTGGAATGAGGATGTAAAAAAACGAATATATGACAGTAGAATAGATTCGACCCGTTCTTTAGTTGAAGCAATGGAGAAAGCAGAAAAAAAGCCATCCGTTTTTATCTCTGCTTCCGCTTCAGGAATATATGGAGACCAGGGAGATACTGTACTTACTGAAGAGCATGAAGCTGCAAACGATTTTCTCGCAAGTGTTTGCAAAGATTGGGAAGAAGAATCACAAAAAGCTATCCGGTTTGGAGTTCGAGTTGCTAATCCAAGAATTGGAATCGTATTTGAAGAAGGTGGGGGAGCACTGGAAAAAATGATCCCTCCGTTTAAATTTTTTGTAGGTGGCCCCATTGGCGACGGCAAACAATATATGAGCTGGATACATCGTAAGGACCTCATAAACGCTTTAATTTTTCCGATTGAGAAGAAAGAAATTGCCGGGGCCTATAATGTATGCTCACCAAACCCCGCAACAATGAATGAAGTTGCAGATACATTGGGAGATGTAATGAACAGACCATCATTTTTCCGAGTGCCAAAATTTGCTCTCGAACTAGCATTTGGTGAAGCCGCTCAACCCATAACTGGTAGTATTAGGATGCAACCAAAACAACTTCAAATTCATGGCTTCGAATTCAGATTTGAAGAATTAGAAGAAGCATTAGCAGATATTCTTTCCTGAAAAAAATAACTAAAACGTAGAAGCTAAACTTTAAGTTGGGCCCAACCCATTTCTTAAGAGAATAGCTATACTAGTAAGAAATATGAGAATGGAACTAAATAGTCCAATTGTAATTCCTGAAAATAATCGGAATAATATTGAATGTTCTTTAAGGCACCAAAAATAAAACATTGAAAATATTAAAGGTAGCGGGCTTGAGAAGTATAAAAACTGTCCAACTACGTCTATCATAATCTTTAACTTTTCATTCTTGATTCTAGATCGTTAGTTACTCCTCAAAATGGTCCAACATCTCAACCCTTCTCTTGTTTGAGCAATAAGTTCTTTTCTACCATCACCATTCAAGTCTACAATAATTGGGAACCTCATACCGGAAGTAGGTAGATCATAAAACCGCTCTCCGGTTAAAACTTCCCAGGCAAAGAGGCGGCCGAATTCTGCAAGAGCCAAAAGATTATCATTTTGATCAGAATCAATATCAACTAAGGTGGGTTGGAAAGTGTGGGAGGCCGGTTGTCCTAAATTTTCTGTTAATCTGATTTCGCCCAATAAATTAAAACCAAAAACGGAACCGTTTCGACTTTGAGCAAGCAACAGATCTTCTCTGAAAAAGTTAGTACTGTCTTTTAAAAGTACATTTTCTGAAACAGAAACAGATAAAAGTTCATTGTTAGTCACATAAAGAGATTTCACAGAAATAGAATCCATGCTTGTAAAGGTTCCCAATGAATCACTGAAACTTGGATTTTTGCCAATGGAATAAAGATTTCCATCCGAAGCGGCTCCATATACAGAGCTCTCATAAACAAGAGGGGATCCGTTAAATCCTGCATTTACAAATTGAGGGTAACCGGGACGAGAAGCGCCGTTGCGAAGCCAACTATGGAGTATGTTTTGAGAAAAAGCCCAAATGGACCAGGTGCCATCAACCTGTGCAAAAACAGGTTTGGTTGTAATTGCAGTGTTCACATTTCGTGGCCATCCGGACACGTTCTCTCCTCTGCCATCGATTACATGTAACAGTCGATCTTCTGTAGCTGCAATAACTTCAGGAATTCCATTTCGTCGAACATCGGTAACCACAATAGGTGCAGTTATTTGCCGATTCAGCTCTATAGGAAACTTGGGTAGAAGCGCTCCGCTTCTGTTCCATGCAAAGATCTTAGTTCCGGCGCCGATCATAATTACTGGTTGGTTGTTACCGTACCAATCATATAAAACCGGGCTTCCAACTGGAATGCTGCCATTAGTAGTAGTTTGCAGAACAATAGTGCCATCTCCGGCAACCGCAAAAATATTCCCGTCCTCAGTGGCATAAATAATTTCATCGGTATTGCTCCCTGCTACATCACCAAGAATCGGTGCGCCAGTTAGGTCACTATTTGATAATGAAGTTACCCATAATTCTTGATAGGGCTGAGTTGATCCTTCTTTACTTTTGGTTGATAGTGAGAAATCTATAGCAGATTGGTTTAATCGTTGAAAGGTAATGTGTGCAAGTTCAAATTGATTAAACAATCCTGCAGTTTCATTTTTCGGCAGTAAAAAAGGTTCTAAAAATCGTTGAAATTCAGATGATTCAACCCATACAAAACCACTTACTTCGGTGGGTAAACCCTTGCGTATGTTAGAGTAATCGTCATTATAATATATTACCCTCCTTCTTGCTCGGTCAGACTCAACACTTTCGGAAAGACCACGCCTGTTAGAGATTACAACTACATCCCTTGAAAATGAAATATAGAAATCAATAAAAGGACTAAGTTCTGAACCAATTAATTCAGACAAAATAGAACTGCTTGCAAAATAAGAATTACCGAATTTTGTCAGGAGTTCTTTCTGAACCAATTCTTCTAGTTTATTTCTGAACGCACGTACATCTCTGAGTTTTCTCATGAATAAGTATTCTCCATTTGAAACTAACCCAGATTCTGAAAAAGTTTCAACGGCAAAAGGAGCATCTAGTGTAGTAGCGATCTCAGAGTACTCTATATTAGAGTCAAGAAGAAACCTATCGAGATCAGTAAGTCTGGTGAGAGGTTTTTTGGGGATAGTTTTAGGGGGTAAGCGAAATAGAGCAAAAGCAGCAGCGTTGCTGGCAATAAACCTATCTAATTCTATAGGTGCATTCTTAGATGAAAGTGCGTGAATTAGAGTAGAACGTGAGGTGTCTGACAAAGTGATTTTGCCTGCCAGGTTTACAGGTGAATTCAATGAGTCACCGGCGCTTGTGAAAAGAAGAGAAGCAGATTTTGAACCGGAGAAAGACTTAGTAACAGATGGTCTTAAGTTTACATTCAAAAATTGCTCTACCCAATCATCTAAATTTGGTGTGTTCATAATTAACTGGCCGGGAGAGGCGTCAGTAGGTATTTCCATAGTAGAAGTTAAGCCCAAATAAGACCTGATCGATGATTCAACAGCCAAGCTTGAAGAAGAAAAAACTAACCAATCATGTACTTGTGATGCATAGAGTACAGTGCCGTTCTTTGCTTCTAATTTATGAATGGTATTACCTTTAATGTTATAATAATTTTGAGAAAGGGGTTTGTAGAATTTTTGTACCCAGGTATCAATCGGGGCGTTTGCACTAGTTATCCAAATCAATTCAGATTCCGTGGATCTGGAAGGAAAAATAACGATGCCTTTTAGAGAAAGGGTTGATAAAACTTCAGGGTCGAAACTAGCTATTTGTTGTGAGGAACTTGCGGTAATGTCCTCTAAAATAGAAGCATAACGCGTATCAGAAATATTAGTAATGGAAACGTTTTCTTTCGGAATTATTAAAAAGCTAGACTCCGCAGGAACCATTGATGTCCATGGCTGTTCGCTCACAGATGAGCAGGCCCATAAGAACGAAAAGATAAAGGTTGTAATTAGTAGCGTAAGTGCACGTTGCATAAATGGATTTAAACCATCTTTTTTTGAATATTGATTTTTCTATGGCTAAGTCTACTTTGCGAAAAAAGTTCCAGCCCGATCATACTGAAAGTAACATTTTTTTAAGCTAAATGAGTTTTCTAAATCCCATTTTTTTATTTGCCTTAGTGGCCATAGGTCTACCTCTGGTAATACATTTGTTAAATTTGAGAAAGCCTAAAAGGGTTCAGTTTTCTACATTGGCTTTTTTTAAAGAACTCCAAAAAACAACTATTCGGAAAATAAAGATAAAGCGATTGCTTCTTCTTCTACTCAGATTATTAGCAATAGCATGCTTGGCAATGGTTTTAGCCCGGCCATTTCTTCCTCCTGCACTAAGTATAGGAGCTTCGAGCAATCAACCTACAGTTCATGCAATTCTTTTCGATAATAGCATAAGCATGAATAGAATTGGTTCAAAAGGTCCTTTGTCAGACCAGGCTAAAGAGTTGGTTAAGGAAATATTACTGGCTTCAAACGAAAAAGACAGATTCATAATCCAAAATACAAACGGAGAACCTGTTAACGCTTCAATCTCAGGTGCTAACCTAATTGAAAGAAAGCTTAATGAAATTAAAGTAACACAAACCGGTGCTTTTTTATCTGAACGATTGAATAATTTGCTATCAATTTTAGAGGAATCACCTTTTCAAAATAAGAACCTCTATATAATAAGTGATAATAATCCTGAATTAAACTATGTGATCACGAATAACTTTCAAGACCGATTAAAGAATGTTGGTGTTACCATATTAAATGTTGAAAAGGTGAAAACTCAAAATACATTTGTATCCGAGATATCCACTTCTTCTTCTATGGTTGGTAAAGGAATTCCGTTTACGTTAGAGGTAGCGGTTAAGAATGAAGGTGAAGTTCTTGCCGCAAATCAGTTTTTGACTCTAATAGTAGAAGGTGGAACGGTTGGTCAATATCCACTGGAAATAGAACCAGGAGTTACTCAAAGTTTTTCGTTCGAGATCAATCCTGACAGAGAAGGACCAATTACAGGTTCAGCAATTATTGAAGGAGACGGTTTCCAATACGATAATGAATATTTTTTTTCAATACAGATTCCCGAAAAAAGGAATGTCTTATGGGTAGTAAATGAGTCTTTGAACCCGGTAGATGTATCTTATACTTCTGTAATACTAGATGCACAGCAAGAAGGAAATAATCAGATTAATTACTCAAAAGTTAATATGAGTGAGATATCTGCTATAAATATTGAAAACTATGACGCTCTGATTCTTGAGGGATTAGATGAAGTACCTGAGTTTTTGTTTTCAGAATTACAAGAGTTTGTACAAGATGGAAAAGGGTTGGTATTCTTTCCTTCAGAAACAGCTGACATACAGAATTACAATGCTTTTCTGAATCTCTTTAACGCAGGAAATTTTGTAGGTGTACTTGGAGAATTTTCATCATTTAATTCTATTGCTAAAGGTAGTTTGTTATTAGAAGACCATCCCGTCTTTGAGGGGCTTTTTGAACGAGGATCAGATGAAGAACTCAATTTCACAGTTCCAGAAGTTTATTATTACCTGAAACTAAGAACCAACAATTCAGGATTAGGGTTAAATATTTTGGAATTGAACAATGGAGATCCTCTTCTCAGAGAGAAGAAATTTGGGGAAGGACGTGTTTTGATTTTTACTATTGGTAACGATCCTAGTTGGTCTAACTTTCCAGTAAAAGCATTATATGCTCCAATGTACTATAGAACGATGCTTTATGCAGCTTCTTTAGAAGAAGGGGGATTGAATAATCAAATGTTAGGTAGTGCTTTTGAATGGAAAGGAAACGCCGATCCTTCCAAAACAGAACTTATATACAACAATGAAAGTATTCAGGTAACCCCACAAAATGCAGGAGGGTCAATTTTAGTAAACTATAACGGCTATGACTGGGAGCCCGGATGGGTTACAATTACAGATGGCAATAATACTTATAAAATGTCATTGAATTTATCCAGAAGCGAATCAATATTTTATTCAGAATCTACTGTTGACCCACTCGTTTTAGAAAATATCAATATTGTTGATTCAGGAGCGTTAACTTCAGAACAGATAAAAAATGAGATCAGAAGCAGTGGGTTTGGTAAAGAAGTTTGGCATTGGTTTATGCTGGCAGGGTTCTTGCTCCTTGTAACAGAGTCATTAGTATCAATTTTCTATAAAGCTGAAACAGTTACTTAATTGAAAGAAATACTTTCCATATTTTTCCAAGGTGTAATTGTATTGTTTACAATTTCTTCAACCTTATTAGCCGGTTATTCCGTGATGAATAAATTCAGGCTAAGAAAAGTGCGGATGAGTTGGAGAGCCGGAAAAATGGGTGGGTACCCATTATTTGCGACCGTTTTTTTGGTATTGATTGGTACATTAGGTGTAACGGCATTTTATTTAAATGATATCAGTCGCTATCCGACTTTTGTATGCTATGTCTGGATTGGATGTATGTGGTTTATTTCAAGTTATTTGGCATCTAAGCATTACATTACGGACTATGGAATTGTTAAAAATATTAATGAGCCATCTCAAACCATACCTTGGTTTCAGGTATTAGATCAGGTAGAGAAAGAAGAAAAAGGAGGAGTTGAGTACTCTTTTTCATATTCCGAACTAGACAAAAGCCTTACAGAAGGATTTAAGCAACTCAAGATTTATGTTCCTGATAGTAAAAGAAAGAGATTTGAAAAAATCGTATCTTTAAAGTTGAAAAATCGGTTTGAAGGACACGAAATCCCAAATATTGATTTAAAAGATTTACAAAACGAATAAAAGAGAAGAGATAGATTATTGTTAGACGACGTTAAAAATTCTGACATTGAGAAGGAAAGAGTAATGCTGGTTGGTTTATATGGGCCAGACACTACAAAATTTCAGGCAGAAGAATATTTAGAAGAATTAGCCCTTTTAGCTGATACTGCGGGAGGAATAACGGTTGAGAAAGTTCTGCAAAATAAAACCAATCCCGATATAACTACATTTGTTGGAAAAGGAAAACTTCAGGAACTTAAAAGGCTTAAAGGAGAATTAAACATAGATACCATTATTTTCGATGACGATCTTTCTCCGACACAGGTTCGTAATATTGAAGCCGGAACCGATGCGAAAATACTGGATAGAAGTGCTCTTATTCTTGATATATTTGCAGGAAGAGCAAAAACTGCTGCTGCAAAAACTCAAGTTGAATTAGCTCAGCTTCAATATCTTCTTCCACGTCTTACAAGATATTGGACTCACCTTTCTCGTCAAAAAGGTGGAATTGGTACCAAGGGTCCGGGTGAAACACAGATCGAGACGGATAGAAGAATTATTGGACAACGAATAGCAACTTTAAAAGACAAGCTTAAAAAACTTGATCAACAACGCACTACTCAAAGAAAAGGCAGAGAAGGAATGCACCGCGTTTCCTTAGTTGGTTATACAAATGCTGGTAAATCTACTTTGATGAATGCACTTACCGAAACAAATGTGCTTGCAGAAAACAGGTTGTTTGCAACTCTAGATTCAACGGTAAGACGTCATGAGCTTGAAAACCATACTATTTTACTATCAGATACAGTTGGGTTTATAAGGAAGCTTCCTCATAATTTAGTGGAGAGTTTTAAATCAACATTGGATGAAGTTAGGGAGGCGGATGTATTGTTACATGTGGTTGACGGTTCTTCAAAAATGGCTCATGAATACAAAGAAGTTGTTGATACCACACTTGAAGAATTAAATGCTACTAACACCAGAACTATTTTAGTGTTGAATAAAATAGACATGATGGATACAGATCAGATTAAGGAGTTGAGATCAGATTACCCAGATGCTATTTTTGTCTCAGCAGAACAGAGCATTGGCCTTGATGAGCTTGAAGTCAAAATTGAACAAATGATAGAAAGCGAATATGTAGATCACACTCTTCAAATCCCGATGAGTAAATATAAAGCAGTAGCATTTATACATGAGAACGCTAATGTCGATAAAGAAGTTTATGAAGGAAGTGATGTAGAGCTTACTTTTAGTATGGCTGAAAAAGATTTTGAGCAACTTTCACACTTGTTGAATACTATTGGGACAAACGGAGAAGTTATATAAGTATGCTGGTTAACGAGATTTTAAATACCGAAATAGCACCATTGAAAGAATCAGATCCTGTTTCTTTAGCTTTGGCAAAATTGGACTTGCTCCATATCAATAAGTTTGTTGTTGTAGGTCATGATCAAAAAATCAAAGGAATGATCAGCATTGAAACACTTGCTGAGGTCGTTGATGAAAACACAGAGTTATCTAACCTGCCTCTTGAAGAAATTATATCTGTTCCTATTTCTCAGCATCTTTTCGAGACTACTAGGCAAATGTTTGCACACGAGCTTTACGTTCTTCCGGTAACTGACAACGAAAATAATTTTTTAGGTCTGGTACGTAAAAGAGAAGTTCTGAATGGGCTTGGAGAGATTTTTAATCTTTCTTCTTACGGATCAGTAATTACTATTGAACTTGCTCAAATTGATTATACATTATCTGAAATAGTTCGAATTATTGAAACGGAAAGCGCAAAAATTTTAGGAATAGCCGTTCAGCAACCTAATGATACTCTCAATTCAATAAGAGTTTCTATAAAATTAAATCTTGAAGATTCTTCAGTAGTAAGCGCTGCTCTACGTAGATTTGGTTATATCATTATCTCGGAAGAAAGAAGTGAGAACATGGAAAATAATTTTTCTGAGCGTGCTGACGAACTTATTCGCTATCTTGACATATAAAGAATAAACTCAAAACTATATTCTAGCGATAAATGCGCATTCTGTTTAAAAGCAGCTTACTTTTTATATTCATTATAACTTCTGGGCCACTCTCAGCACAGCAGATTCAATCACCTAAAACTGATGTTTATCAAGATGGGGTTATTCTTTTCGAAAAGGGTTTTTTTGAAGAGTCTTTGAACAAGTTAACTCAGTTTAAAAAGAATAACACCAATTCTGAACTTTCAATATTTGTCGATTATTACATTGCTCGCTCAAAAACCGGGATCGACTCTACCGGAATTGAATACTATTATCAGAGCTTTATTCGGGATTATCCTAAACATGATCTTTCAAAAATATTGTTGAAAGATCTGGGACATCGATTTTCAAAAAATGGAAACTATGAAGATGCGATCACCTACTATCAGGAATCTTTAAAAACATACAATTCGATTGCTACCGCAGCTGAAACAGAGTACTGGGTTGCGGAAGCTGCAGTAGAAAAAGGAGATAATATTGAGGCAAGAAGATACTTTTTGGCCTTAGCAGATAAATACCCTGAAAGTGATTGGTCTCCCAAAGCATTATATGCAAGAGGTCGGTTATATCTCTCAGAAAATAAGTTCGATTCTTCTTCAATCGCTTTTGAAGTATTAAAAGAAAGATATCCCAATAACCCTATTACAAGAAGAGTGGGCACTGCTTTGGGAGAATCTTACTATCAACAGGGCAAGTATAGTGAGTCTATAGAAGCTCTAAGAGTTGCAATGCCATATCTGGATGATGAATCAAAAGAAAAAGCGATCTTCTTGATTGCAGAAAGTTTTAATTTTCTTGGCGATTTTAAAGAGTCTTCCAAAGCGTATTTACAGTATTTGAATTTAACTAAAGGAACCGATAAAGAAAGAAGTGCTCATTACGGGCTTGGTTGGTTATATCACAAACAAAAAATATATCACTGGGCAGCCGACTCTTTTGAAAAAGCAGCAACCGGTAACGACGAATTGGCCAGAAAGGCTTTGTACTACGAGGCTATAAATCAAAAACTTGGTGGTCAATATGAAAACTCGATCAATACTTTTACTGAGTTTGGTGAACGATACAAAACGGGGCTTTGGGTAGAACAGGCTTTTTATGAATGGGCAGTTTCTTCTTTTGAATCAGGTCAATACGGCAATGCTATTGAAACATTACTCACTCTGATCAGAAATGAAAAGAATCTTCAGGATCCTGGAAAAGTTTATACACTTTTGGGCGAATCCTATTTTGCAAACAACGAATTTACAAGGGCAAGTGTAGCTTTTGAAGAAGCAGAAAAGATTGCTGGTATTGATCCTGAACTTAGAAGACAAGCTCGCTTCCAAAAAGCATGGATCTTGTACAGAAACCAAGCTTATGAACAAGCACAGCCTATTTTTGAATCAGTGTACGCAGAAACTCCAACTTCTGAAATAGGAGCGGAAGCTTTATTCTGGAGTGCTGATAGCTACTATAAACTGCAGCAATATGGCGATGCAGCACAAAGATTTTCCATTTTTATCAGGAATTACCCAAATCATGAATTGATCGGAGCAGCACGTTATTCATTGGGATGGAGTTATTTTGTTACGGGTGATTACGAAAAAGCAGTTGCTCCACTGGAAGCTTTTCTAAATGATTATAATCCACCTCCAATTGCTCTTTTCCCCTACGACACAGATACACAATTAAGAATTGGAGACGCATATTATGCTCAAGGTAAATATGCTGAGGCGATCAGTTTTTATAACAAAGCTATTGGAGCAGAACCTGGCGGTGATTATGCGATGTTTCAAGTCGGTAACAGCTACTACCGATCAGGCAGAACATTTGAAGCGGTAACTACTTTCCGAAGAGTTCTTCGAATTTATCCGTTCAGCAGGTTAAAAGAACAAGCTCAATATAACATTGCGTACATATATTTGAATTCTGATAATTATTCTCAGGCTATAGAAGAATTTCAGACAGTGATAAGTAAATATCCGGGAACAGAATGGGCAGCAAGATCACAGTATAATATTGGAGATTCCTATTACAACGCAGGTGAATATGATCGTGCGATAGAAGCCTATAAAAATGTATTAGAAAATTATCCCAGAAGCAGCTACATAATTGATGCTGTAAATGGTATTCAATATTCTCAACTTTCTTCTACAGGAGTGGATAGTAGTTCAGCTGTACTAGAGGATTTCTTAAGCAATAACCCTAGCAGTGGAACTGCAGACAGATTGAGATACCGTCAAGCGGAAACGGTTTATCAAACCGGCGATTATGAAGGAGCTATCAAAGAGTTTCGCCAGTATTTGAGGATTACTAATTCTGACAATTTAACTCCGGAAGCATATTCCAATTTAGGAGACTCTTATCGTCAAACAGGGCAAATTGACAAGGCAATAAATGCGTATCAAACTGTTGTAAATGAGTTTCCAAATGACGATCAAACCCCATCGGCACTAATTATTTTAGGGAATTTATATTCTGGAAAAGGGGAATACGATGTTTCACATAATTATTTCGAACTGCTTCTTGAAAAAGGATCTCGTTTCAGACAAGAAGCCTACGTTGGTATGGGCTCAGCTAGTCTAGCTGCCGGTAGAACTGGAGAAGCAAAATCTGAATTCGAAGAAGCCTTGAAGGTAAACGCAGGAAACCCTGCAGCAAATGTAGGGCTCGGTAAAGTTGCTGTCGCTGAAAAAAGATACGAAGATGCAAAAGCATTACTAGCTTCAATTGCAGATAAAAGCACAACAATAAGTGGTGCAGAAGCTCAGTACTACTTAGGCAAAATTGAACAGGATCAAGGTAATTTCGAAGCTGCTATTGAAAATTATTCCAGAGTTCGCGTATTATTTGAGGCGTTTGAAATTTGGGTTTCAAAAGCACTTTATAATTCTGCAGAATGCCATATTCGTTTAGGAAACAGAGGAGAAGCAATTAGTATTCTGAATGGAATTGTAGAAAAGTATCCTGATACCGAAGGTGCTGTACAGGCAAGATCTTTGTTGGATTCTACAGAGTAATTGGTCTGCTTTTTATCTCCTTTTAAATAGGTATGAGATATATAAGAATCGAGACTATGTGTTTAGATTTTTGGGCGAGCTTGCTAAATATCTTATCCTCAAATTCTCTACTTTCTTATATCCACAAAAATACGATTAGCTAGATAAATGATCCAAAAAGTAAACCCCGCTGATTCATTGCAGGGAACATTATCACCACCTCCTGATAAGTCTATATCACAAAGAGCAGCGATTTTTTCATTGCTTCATGAAGGAACTTCAATAATCAAAAATTATTCAGTGGCAGAAGATCCGCAAAGTGCTTTGGCGTGTGTAGAAGCATTAGGAGCTGAAGTTATCCGAGGTAAAGATTCAATTTCTATAAAAGGAACAGGTAGATCGGGAATAATAGCTCCGGAAGATGATCTGGATTGTGGAAATTCAGGTACCGCAATGAGATTATTAGCGGGCGTAATTGCTGGCTCTGGAAAGCAAGTTAGAATGTGCGGAGATGCGTCTCTAACTTCTCGTACAATGACCAGGATCATTGATCCACTGGAAGAAATGGGAGCTTATATTTTAGCACGAAACAGTGCTTATGCTCCATTAATGATCACCAGAGAAGAGAAACTAAAGCCAATGGATTTCGAACTTCCGATTCCAAGTGCACAACTAAAATCATGTATTTTGTTGGCGGGTTTATTTGGTGAAAACCCTACCAGAGTTATAGAAGCTATTCCCAGCAGAGATCACACAGAACGACTTCTTCAATTAAAAGTTGAGGAAGAAAACGGTAAGAAAATTATTTCATCATCACTGAATGACGAAATCCCAGATCAAAGTTATACTGTGCCGGGTGATTTCTCGGCGGCAGCTTTTTGGCTAGTGGCCGGATGTATTGTTCCAAATTCTGAGATCACGCTTGAAGCTACGGGATTAAACCCAACCAGAAATGCACTACTTGGAATTTTACAGGAAATGGGAGCAGATATTACCATTGAAAATGAACGAATGGAAGGGGCTGAACCTGTTGGTGATATTGTTGTTCGTAGCTCTGATCTGAGAGCAATTAATATACCGCAAAGTATTATTCCGAATTGTATTGACGAACTGCCGATCCTTGCCGTGGCTATGTCTTTTGCGGAAGGGATCTCGGTGATCTCCGGTGCAGAAGAACTTCGTCATAAAGAAACAGACAGAATTATGGCTATTTCAGAAATGCTGAAAGCTGCCGGAGTCAGTTTTGAAGAAAAAGAAGACGGTGTAGAGATTCACGGAAATCCGGATTTCAGTTTTGATTCAGCTACATTTAAGAGTTTCCACGACCACAGAATTGCAATGGCTTCTGCAATTTTATCTTTAAAAGGGGATTCTTCCTCAGAAATACTAGATGCTGAATGTGCAGCTGTTTCCTATCCTGGGTTTTGGGATGACCTTTTAGCGTTATATTTGTAATCATTTTATTGCTATTAGAATAATTCTCCCTTCGAAGGGAGACGATTGTCCAAACAGTTCTTTGGACAATCCGAGGATGTAATAATTCAGGTTTTAGGACTTATTCGGAGAAACAAGTTCAGGATTATGGATATTAGATAATTAACTTACAACAATTGTCCCGTTACTAATAAACTTCAGTATTTCACAAAAGGCTCCCAATTTCACCGACCTTTAGAATTATTGGCGAGCCAAGAACGTAATGAAATCGACGGCTCCGGAGGAGCGATAATTACACTCAGGATGATTCGTGAATATGCATCATATGAAC
>DEXK01000007.1 GCA_002364085.1 Balneolaceae bacterium UBA3186
CGCAACTACTCATAGCCGAGACCGTTGAAGATGACTCTGGAAATCTATTATAAATTCGTCAGCTAATGACAGCTTCTAAACAAAAATGCCCTAGATGTAAGAAAGGCTTTGAATGTAAAGCGAATTCAATTTCTGAATGTCAGTGCTCAACGGTAACACTCACTGAAGAAAACAGAGCATTTATCAGTAATAAATTTGAAGATTGTCTGTGTGTTGAGTGTCTGAAGGAAATAAAAGCCGGTAAAGATAATTTTAAACTTCCAAGGTAAGCGGGCTTTTTCTGCTTTCAAAGCAAACAATCATTTTGTCATTTCGACCGGAGGGAGAAATCTAAAGATTTTCTTCAACAGCGATCTTAGATTTCTCGGTCATCAGCTACTTGCTGATTCAACTCGAAATGACAATCATCATGATCATAAAAAAAAAGGACTTTAGTCCTTAGTGTATTACATAAAAATGAGGTTTTTCTAGAGAATTAAGTCACTGACTTACTAGGCGACTGATAATTAACAAATGCATATGATAACAGAGTACTAATCAAGACTATACCCCAAACAATGCTAACCTTGATAGGCAATTCAATAAAATCTAAAAAAGTGATGAGATAAAAGATCAAGATTGAAACCGCGGTTACAATAAAAGACTTATTATTTAAGAAAAACAGCATCACTCCCAGAAGAAAAGTCGAGACGAAAAAGATGTTCAGGTAAAAAATTGAGTTTAAACCCCATTGAATGGTTGGTTGGTATAATTCGAATTGATAAATGATTATCCAGGTAATCTCATATAGTAAAACATATAGAATGAGCTGTAAGACAGGCTGAAATAACCATACAGGTATTTTGGATATTCTTGCGGAAATAAACTTTAATTCCATAACTAATAATTTTTATCGATAGAGCATAGCCAAATCCCATTTCACAATAAGATCGAACAAATAACTAGCGCAAGCATCACGCTATCCTGTTAGTATACAAGTTTATGCAACTAACAAATAACAAACAATCACATTGTCATTTCGACCGGAGGGATAAATCTACAGTTTTGCTTCAATACTGATCTTAGATTTCTCGGTCATCAGCTACTTGCTGATTCAACTCTAAATGACAATCATCATGATCATAAAAAATAAAGAACTTTAGTCCTTGGAATCCACATCGTAAAGAAATAAGAAGCAGGAGCTCTTCAGTTGCATCCCAAGCAGGAACTTGGGATGGAGAAAATTAACCTAAACCTGCTGATCTTATAGTCTAAGAATCCTATTCAGTCTTCGAATTATTTGTAACCAATTTCTTATTAAAGAACTTCACCAGAAAAATTGCAATTGCCCACTGACACAAAACAGTGGCCACCGAGAAAGCACTCAATGGATTGTACCAACTGTCAGGTGCATATTCGGTTGCACTTAAGTACATCCACCAACCAAGTAACGTCACTACCTCCACAGGAACAACGTATTTAAGTACGATTTCCCACCAAGGACCTAATGTCGTACTGCGTTCCGCGGTATTCACCAATTCTGTTCTGAACTTGGTAACTCCATACTTTATTACTGCATAACTAATGAACGCCCCGGAAACCATTAGTCCAACTCCCCAAACAAAATCCTGATTAGCAAAGAAAGTCAGGTTCATCGCGGATGGTATCCCGAATGCAAAACCAAATACACAAATGAAAATGGTCGCTTTTTTTCTGGTAGCACCTGCATCTACAAAAACTTTTGTAGCAAGCTCGATCATTGAAATAAGAGAACTGAATGCAGCAAATGTCAATCCAAGAAAGAAAAGGATAGAAAAAATTCCACCGCCACCCATTGTTGCAAATAATCTAGGCATCCAGATAAAAGTTAATCCTGTTGAAGCAGGACCGGAAGTTTTCATGACGTCCAAAATCTCCGAGTTGCTCATTGTTGAGCTTAATGTTCCGAACACAGTTGAAAAAATTATAACCGCTGCAGTTATTGAAACCAGGTTATTACCAATTCCTGTTTGAAAAGCACTGATTGTGATATCATCTTTTTTACGCATGTAAGTAGCGTATGTAAGAATCAATCCCCATGCTGCTCCGGTATCCCACGCATTTTGTGTCAGAGCCTCTAACCATAGATTAGGATTGGTGAGGTCGCTCCAGTCAGGAGTAAATAAATATTTAATTCCGATTCCACTTCCCTCAAGAGTTAAAGCCTTACCAAGAGAAATTACCAACACTACCAAAAGCGATGGAATCAGGATCTTATTAACCTTTTCAATAGATTTAATTCCCTTTAATACAATATATCCACCTAACAACATTACTGTTGCGTGTGTTAAAATTGGCCAATTAGAGCCTTGAAAGCTATTCCAAATTCCCAATGCCTGATCTGCTGTTTCAGGAAGTGGAGCAAAAATTGCCTGCGTTAAATAATACAGACACCACCCAGCTACCACACTATAATAGAACATAATAGCGGTGGCAACGAAACCAACAAAGCCTCCCATCCACCCTTTTTTCTCACCAATCAGATCTGCAAATGACTGAACCACTCCTTTTCTGCCATTCCTTCCAATACCATATTCGGCAATAATTAATGGGATTGACCACATAATCAGAAATACTGCCCACGCAATTAAGAACGCTCCTGCTCCATCTTCTCCTCCATTCTGTGCAGCAATTCTTGGAAATCTCCAGATATTTCCGGTTCCAACTGCAATCCCCAAAACACTTAAAATCATCCCAAGTTTGGAGGAAAAAACTTCTTTTTGTGCGCTCATTTTAAAAAATAATGTTAATTAAAAAATACATGTTTAAAGTAGCCGTTTCTTCATGCGAAGATTGTTATCTTCATGCTTTCTATATTTTGAATAGAAAAAGGCTATGCCTATAATTGCTAGCCAAGCATAACGGTAATAAACGACTATCCAAAAAACAATTTCACGAGTATATTTTAGATGTTTTCAGATCACAAAACTACCAATAAGTACCTCGCTTTATTAACTTTTTTCGTTTCTTTAATAATCTATACGTTAACACTCGCTCCTACAGCCAGTTTTTGGGATGCGGGAGAATTCATTGCTGTTGCGCACGGACTTCAGGTTAATCACCCTCCTGGTGCTCCCTTCTATTCTATTTTAGGTAGAATTTTCTCTATGTTCATGCCAACAGAATATGTAGCTGTTAGTATAAATTTCATTAGTGCTTTGGCTTCTGCATTAACAGTAATGTTATTGTATCTGATCATTGTTCGTCTTGTTAGAGAATGGAAAGGAGACATCTCAGAATTCAGCCTTATGGATAAGATCGGGATGTACGGAGGAGCTTTAATTGGCTCTCTTACTTTTGCTGTAACCGATACTTTTTGGTTCAACGCTGTGGAGGCGGAAGTGTATGCCCTTTCTATGTTCTTTACTGCAATAGTAGTCTGGCTCGCTTTAAAATGGTCAGAAAGGCATGAAGAGCCCTTTAATGAAAAATGGTTGGTGTTGATTGCCTATATGTTTGGTTTAGCAATTGGTGTTCACTTGCTGAACCTTCTTACTCTTTTCTTTGTAGCGCTTATCATTTATTTCAAAAAGAAGGACTTTACTTACCTCTCCTTTGGGATAATGGGCATTCTAGCCGTTTCATCTTTTTTCATCATATATCCTGCTACCATCAAATGGATTCCAGATTGGTCTTCAAAAGTTGGAGGAGCTACTTATGGTTTAATTAGCCCTTTAGTGTTTATTTTCCTAATAATGCTAGCGGTGGCTTGGGGAGTTTGGTACACTCATAAAAAGAAATACCGATTGGCTAATATCGCAATGATAAGTTATGCTATGATTCTGATGGGTTTTTCTTCGTATTCAGTGATCATGATCCGATCAATTGCCGATCCTCCTATCGATGAGAATGATCCGGAAACTGTAGAAGCTTTTGTGAAGTACCTGAACAGAGATCAATATGGTGATACTCCTATCCTGAAAGGGAATAATTATGATGACGCTACAGGTCAGATTACACGTGGACCAGAAAATGAAGAATTTTTCCCGCGACGTCATTCACAAGATCCACGCCATATAGAATATTACGGAAGATATGACAGCGACTGGGATTTCTTCTGGGAATATCAGGTTGTTCACATGTATGTGCGTTATTTTAACTGGAACTTTATAGGTCGAGCATCAGATGTTCAGGATACCGGTTGGCAATCTGGATTTTCTCCACCCAAATATCCCAGTAATAAAGCCAGTAACTCCTACTTTTATATTCCATTTCTACTCGGTCTTTTTGGTATGATCTATCATTTCAGTACCGATAAAAAACGCGCATTTGCGGTTCTCACTTTATTTGTGGTTACAGGGATAGCTATTATTTTCTATCTCAATCAACCCCCTTTCCAGCCCAGAGAACGAGATTATGCCTATGTAGGTTCCTACTTTGCTTTTGCCATTTGGATTGGGATCGGTGTAACCGGATTAGTTGATTTGATAAAGTCTTACATCAAAGAAAATTCTATGGCTGCTTACGGAGTGATCGGACTTTGTTTACTTGCAGCTCCGGTTTGGATGGGATATCAGAATTGGGACGATCATGACCGAAGTGATCGGTATGTAGCTCCTGATTATGCGATTAACCTTTTAAATTCATTAGCACCAAATGCCTTGGTATTCACCAATGGTGATAATGACACCTTCCCTTTATGGTATGCACAGGAAGTTGAAGGAATAAGAACAGATGTTCGTATTGTTTGCTTAAGTCTTCTGAACACAGATTGGTACATCAAACAACTTCGTGACCAATGGTCGCATGAGTCTGCCCCACTACCTATTGATTTATCAGATGAAGAAGTGGAACGAATCACGTCTGGTATTGCACAATGGCAACCTCAAAACATCAACATCCCTGTAGATAAAGAATTATTGAGAAAAGCTTTTTCTGAGGATTCTCAGTATAAAGAAGCCATAGGTGCTACAAGTACCGACATACCTTTACTACAATCAGGTACAGATTATGAAATTCCTGTCGACTCTCTTGACGATGTAGTAAGCTGGAGATTAAACGGCAGATATTATGGGCGCGATCAGGAAGGCAACGATATCAGATATCTTCAGATTCAAGACAGATTGATTCTTGAAATTCTTGAAACTAATAAGTGGCTCCGCCCGGTTTACTTTGCTAACACAGTTTCGGGGCAAAGTCAGCTTAACTTGCAGGATTACTTCAGAACCGAAGGAAAAGCGTATCGTGTGGTTCCTAAGAAGATGGAAGCCTTAGTTGGTTCTGGATATATTGACACTGAAATTCACGCAAAAAGATTCCGTAATTTCAGCCACCGCAATTGGGGCGATACTGATGTTTATTTCGATGAAAATATTCGTCGGATGATGGGTAATTATCGTTATAACTATCTTCAGTTAGCTGAGAAGTTCATTATTGAAAATGAACCGGATAGTGCTCTTAATTGGTTAAGACATGGTGAAAAGGTTATTCCTCTTCGTGATGATGAAGAAGTAACAACCATTATAGCTCTTTATGCAAACCGTTATGCTCAGCTTGGAGAAAGTGACGACGCACTCAGACTGCTAAACCGATCTCTGGATGGTTTTGTAGATAAATTGGATGTTGAATTCGATCGTTTCCAGAGCGTTCAAAATGAACTCGCTCAAATTGCCTCAGATTATGAGCAAGCAAGACGAAGCGCAGATATTAAAGCCCAAAGAACGTTAACCCAACGCAATAACTCTTTGGTACAACAGGCTCAAAGTATTTCTCAAAATATAATGAGAGAACGCCAAGCTATAATTATTGTACAATATGTATACTTTAAAGCCGGCGACGATGAACAAGGTCTTAAGCTAGCTGAAGAAACAAATGCTAAGTTTGAAGGAACTCAAATACCTTTAATTCCTACTAACAGGGAAGAAAGTATTCGAATAGGAATACAATACGGTTTAAATTAACCATCTATTTATAGTTAGCTCTCAGTATTGTATATTCTGAGAGCTAAAATTTTATATCATGATTCATCAATTTACAGCAGAAAATATTTCCACCATCGGTAAGGTACTGGGAGCTACTCCTAAACCATTAGGCAAAGACGTATTTAGAATCGAAGTAAAGAACGAGGAAGAAAATCGTAAACTTGCTTTGGAAATACATTTGGGACTTGATGTAAATGGTGAGGAAATGAATATGGTGTCTGTGTATGCCTACAATACTTTTCTTCAATTGCATAATTGTACCGCTTTTGTTGCGAGTGAGATGCTACAACAAGTTACTTTTTTCGGAAAATCAGGAGAAAAGACATCCGGGTTGATCGTTGAAAAAGCAGCCGGTTGCAGTTTGTACGCTAATGTTGATGAAACATTGTTAACAGGAGATTTTACACAACTTCCTGAAGATATGATGATGTGTGGTATTGCTTTATCACTTACAGAATCTATGGATGATGATTTCAGTTTCTAACTTTTGATAGTGGCAGAGAACTACCCTCTTCAAATATTCAACACCACAGATATCGATTTACCTTGTAAAGAAATCGATTGCAGAAAAGTTTTTGAATTTGTTGCTCAACATGAAAAAGTAATATTTGAACTTGTTGAACTTGCCTATGTTGATGAGAAAGAAATCGTTCGCATTAATAAAGAGTTTTTAAAACGAGATTACATCACCGACATAATTTCCTTTAGGTATGATGAAGATAATTCTAATACCAAAATAGAAGGCACTTTATATTGTTGTTTACCCCGCATAATTGATCAGGCTAAAGAGTTTAATCAATCATCTGAAAAAGAATGTCTTAGAATATTGATTCATGGCTTATTACATCTTACCGGCTATGATGATCAGTCTGATGAAGAAAAAGAGGAAATGACAAAGTTGGAAAATTTGTATTTATCTATGTTTTACGAGTAACCTGAAACCGATTCGCTCGTAATAATGCCAAAACTAATAGTATGGCTGAACTCAAAGAAAAAAATATTATCGCAGAACGAACCAAAGAATACGGGCAACAACTTTGGGGTATTCTACAAAAACAGATCGAAAAACAGTCCGATGAGCCGCATGACTCTGTAACAAGAGTAAGCCCTCCTAAAAAAGAAGGAAAGCACAAGATATTTCTCAAGCTCTTATTCCTATTCCCAGTCCTTTTGATCTGTACTTTCATTGCTTCTTTTTACTGGGATTTTAACGGCGTTGAAACAACCATTTTTGGATTTTTTATAGAATTCGAAGGTCTTATGAGAATTCTTTCAATAAGTGGTTTGATTGGTTTTCTTACAAATTGGTTGGCCATTACAATGCTTTTTCGTCCTGCTCAGCGTCGTCCTATATTTGGTCAGGGATTGGTTCCAGCTCAAAAAGACAGGATTGCCTTTCGTTTAGCTGCTGCGGTATCTGAGGACCTCATCAACCCGGATATCATTAAACAAAAAATTCAAGAGTCGAACGCTATTTCAAAATACAGAGCACAGGCAACCGAATATATCAGGGAAGTAATTGACGACCCTGAATTTAGAGCCGATCTGAAATCTCTGGCAGTAAATTATGTGGATGAGATGGTAGCTCAGCCTGAAGTGCGCGCAAATATTGCGGAATCAATTATCCATCAAATCGAAAATAATATAGAAGAAAATTCCTTTGAAAAAGTAGCGCTGAAGGCTTACAGCTTTATCAAAGGACAAGAAATGCAGACTTTGGTAGAAGATGCTCTTACTAAGCTTCCAGGGGGCGTAGAAAAAGGATTAGATAAACTGGACAATTTCCTTGATACCCTGCCTGATAAAATAGAAGCAAACAGCTCAACGATAGAAAACATAGTTACTTCCCTCCTCTACAAACTTATTAATCAATTAGATGTACATTCACTGGTAGAAGACAACCTTCGTGAATATGACGAACAAAGGTTAGAGAAGTTGATCAAGAACGCTAGTAATGATCAATTACAATATATTCAGTATCTGGGTGCAGTGCTCGGAACATTAGGAGGTTTTATTATTTGGAAACCAATTGGCAGCCTCGCCTTGTTGATACTTATAATTTCAATTACCTTAGGATTAGATAACTTGCTTCATTGGATGAAAAAAAAGAACATCCAATGATCTAACTGACCAATAATCTTTAGGGAAAAATGAATAAAATTATTTTAATGCTCTTAGCGGCTTTTCTGGCTACTGCATGCTCATCAACTAATAATACACTCGTTTCAGAAACTTCTTCTAATAATGAATCTGTTTCCGAGAATGTAGAAATACCGGAAGAAGCGCCTGACAATTGGCATCATTTAACATCGGATGCTGATCATATCGGAATAGGAACCGAAAAGCTTTACTCCGAAATCCTCCTTACAAGAACACCTTCAAAAAAAGTAATTGTAGCAATTATTGATTCTGGAACAGATATTGAGCACGAAGATCTTGCAGAGAATATTTGGATTAATGAAGATGAAATTCCAGGAAATGGTATTGATGATGACAAAAACGGCTATATAGACGATGTTCACGGATGGAACTTTATTGGTGGTAAAGATGGAAATAATGTAGACAAAGACACTTATGAGCTAACAAGAGTTTATATAAAACTAAGAGATCAGTTTAAAGACTCTGATGAATCATCTCTTGATGACCAGCAAAAAGAAGAATTTGAGTACTATAAAAAAATAAAAACAGAGTTTGAAGAAAAAAGAGCGGAAGCAAAAACCAACTTTGAAAATCTTCAAAATATAAAAAATGCTATCCAAGGTGCTAAAAGCATTTTTAATGTTAGCTCGATTGATTCTGTTTCAAATAAAGAGCTTGAGCCAAACTATAATGACGGTCCTTACCAAAAACAAGCAAAGCAGGTCATCAAATATTTCCGAGACTTGGGTGTAACGGAAGATGATATAAATGATGCGTATAAACAGTTCGATAAAATGTACAACTACGCATATAATCCTGATTTTGATCCACGATATATTGTTGGAGATGATTATGAAGATTTAAGTAATAGATTTTATGGTAACAATGATGTTGAAGGCCCCAGAAGTGATCATGGATCACACGTAGCCGGAATTGTTGGTGCAATTCGGGATAATGAATTAGGCATGAATGGAATTTCAGGAAATGTTTCATTAATGATAGTAAGAACTGTACCCGATGGCGACGAAAGAGATAAGGATGTAGCAAATGCTATCCGTTATGCCGTTGAAAATGGAGCTGACATCATCAATATGAGCTTTGGTAAAGCTTATTCCCCACAAAAGTTTTATGTGGACGAAGCAATGAAATTTGCTGATGAAAATAACGTGCTTTTGATTAGTGGTTCAGGCAATTCAGCTGAAAACATTGATAGTACAATCAGCTACCCTAACAAATTTTATGATGATGGTGGAGTAATGAAAAACTACCTTGCCGTTGGTGCGTCTTCATGGTTGAGTGATTCTTTATTAGCAGCTGAGTTTAGTAATTATGGAACTCGTGTAGATCTTTTTGCTCCTGGTGTTGATATCTATTCTACAACTCCTGATAATACTTATGAAGCTTTTAGTGGTACCAGTATGGCAAGCCCCGCAGTAGCCGGAGCAGCCGCTTTACTTATGTCGTATTACCCGGAACTTACTGCTTATGAAATTAAAATGATCTTATTAGAATCAGTAACAAAGCCGTCCAATGTGGTGTATAAACCAGGAAGTGATATAGCTGTTCCTTTTTCTGAACTTTCAGCCACAGGTGGTATTCTGAATATTTATGAAGCATTCAGACTTGCAGAAATTAAAACATCTGGTTCAAATTAATTGAATACAACACTTTCAAATTTTGATGTTTTTGTAATTGGCTCAGGTCCTAACGGACTTGCAGCAGCTGTAGCATTAGCACAACAAGGCTTAAAGGTTAAAGTATTTGAAGCAAAAGATTCTGTTGGCGGAGGAACAAGAACCCTTGAATTAACCGAACCGGGTTTTAAACATGATATTTGTTCGGCCGTTCACCCTACTGCTGTTTCTTCTCCTTTTTTTAATACTTTGCCTTTGTCAGATCACGGTTTAGCTTGGATCCACCCGGATTTCCCTCTCGCACACCCTCTTGATAACGGTGAGGCAGTTATCGTTGAAAAATCGTTCGAAAATACACTGCAAAGACTCGGATCAGACTCAAAAAATTATAAAAAACTTTTTAAGGATTTCATTGATTCTTGGGAATACCTCTCAAAAGATCTTTTCGGAACTTTAAGAATACCAAATCACCCTATATCTATGATGAGATTTGGATGGTATGGAATGTTTTCATCAACCTTGTTGTCAAACAGCTTCTTCAAATCAGAAAGAACAAAAGCCTATTTTGCTGGTTTAGCAGCTCACAGCATACTGCCATTAGAAAATGCATTTACTGCTTCATTTGGGTTAGTTTTAGGAACAACCATTCATTCAGTAGGATGGCCCATAGCCAAAAATGGTTCTCATGCCATTACAAAAGCATTAGAATCTTATTTTAAAACGCTGGGTGGTGAAATTGAGCTAAATACTCATATTGAATCTTTAGATGAATTCCCCGAAGGGAAACCTATATTGTTTGATCTTACACCGCAACAAATAGTAACTATTGCAGATAGAAAACTACCTGATTCATTAAGAGACAAGCTTCTAAGTTACAATTACGGCCCCGGCGTATTTAAAATTGATTTTGCTCTTTCTGAACCTGTTCCCTGGCTTAATGAAGAATGTAAAAAAGCTGGTACTCTTCATTTAGGGGGCACAATGCAAGAACTAGTTCATGCCGAAAAAGAAGTTTGGGATGGTATTCACTCTACGAATCCGTACGTATTGATTTCCCAGCCTTCATTATTTGATGATTCAAGAGCACCAAAAGGTAAACATGTTCTTTGGAGTTATTGTCACGTACCTAATGGTAGTAAAGAAAACATGGAAAAGCAGATCATAGATCAAATTGAACGATATGCTCCTGGTTTTAGAGATACGATTATTTCTTTTTCTTCAATGACCGCCATGGATTTTGAAAAGTATAATCCGAATTATATTGGTGGAGATATTAATGGAGGGGCACAAAACCTGAAGCAATTATTCGGGAGACCATTAATTAAATGGGATCCTTATAAATTACCGGTAGAAAATTTATATATATGCTCATCCTCAACCCCTCCGGGAGGCGGAGTTCATGGAATGTCGGGTTTCAATGCCGCTCGATCTGTGCTCAAAAATGAATTTGGAATAAAACTCTCCTTGTAGCCTAACATTCCTTATTTTCAACCTATGTTTAAAGCACCAAGGTTTTTAGCTGGTACATTTACTTCTTCGGATTCTAACAGATATCCCACAACACTTTCTAAGAAGTGGGCTTCTATTTCAGGAATTATTGCCATTCTTGTCTCTATTCCAATACTTTCAGTGCTCTCTTCCTTTTTTATATCTTCGGGTGAGATTTGGAGACACTTAGCTTCTACTGTACTAGGAGACTACATAACCAATTCTCTTTTGTTAATTGTAGGAGTTTCATCGGGAGTGGTTCTCCTTGGGGTGGCTTTGGCGTGGATCATCACCATGTGCAATTTTCCCGGACAAAAATATTTTGAGTGGGCTGCAGTTCTTCCTTTTTCAATTCCTGCTTATTTATTGGCTTATATTTATACTGATTTCTTCGGGATTACCGGAACCTTACAAACCGCCGTTCGTTCTACCTTTGATTTAGGAATCAGTGAATTTGTTCTACCTGAAATCCGTTCTATTTGGGGTGCTATTTTCATTATGATACTGGCATTCTATCCTTATGTTTATATGCTCGCGCGTTCTGCTTTTCTGAATCAATCCGTATCCCTTTTTGAAGCGAGCAGAATTATGGGATATACCACTACTCAAAGCTTTTTTAAAATTGCGTTACCACTTGCCAGACCGGGAATTGCTGCAGGTTTAGCATTAGCTTTAATGGAAACCCTAAATGATTTTGGCACTGTACAATACTTTGGTGTTCAAACATTTACAACTGGCATATACAGAACATGGTTTGGTCTTGGAGAACGTCCTGCGGCAGCACAATTAGCAGGGTTTCTTTTACTCTTTATCATTGTATTGATTCTACTGGAACGATGGTCAAGATCTAGAATTAAAGATCAAACTAGTGCTACTAATCGATTTAAAAGAATTCAAAAATTTAATCTCACCGGATTAAAAAAATGGGGAGCGTTTTTCTTATGTGCTTTACCTGTTTTCTTTGGATTCATACTTCCTGTTCTTCTTTTGCTTTCTATGTTTTTTAATAATTTGGATTCTGTAAATACTCGTTTTTTATTGTATTCATTAAATACGTTAAGCGTTGCTGCCATTGCCGGACTTATTACTGTAGCAGTAGCTCTGTTAATGGCGTACTCCTCGCGCCTCAATCCTTCAAAGTTGGTAAAAGGTCTTAATCAATTCGGTGCTCTGGGTTATGCTATCCCCGGATCTGTGATAGCTGTTGGTGTTCTTATCCCCTTTGGTTGGCTGGATAATACCATTGATTCGTTTGCGCGTTCTAATTTTCAGGTTTCAACCGGATTACTGCTTAGCGGAACTCTGTTTGCAATGATCTTCGCTTATGTAGTTCGCTTTCTTTCAGTTTCTTACAATGGAATTAATTCCAGTTTACAGAAAATTTCTCCAAGTGTTGATGAAGCTTCAAGAGGAATGGGGTATTCTTTCTCTGAGATCCTGAGAAAGATTCATATTCCCATGCTTTCCGGAGGTCTGCTTTCTGCTTTCTTGCTGGTTTTTGTAGATGTGATGAAAGAACTGCCTGCTACCATCATCATTCGTCCTTTTAACTTCGATACACTTGCTGTACAGGTCTATCGCCTTGCATCCGATGAAAGACTGGGTGAATCAGCTGGAGCAGCTCTAGCGATCGTTTTAGTGGGTATCATTCCGGTTATACTTCTAAGCAAGACCATCACCCGTTCCCGAAAGACTGAAGAGCATTAATTTTCCTGATTAATCTCAGGCGGACGTAAAAGTCCTTCTCTTTTAAAGAAAACCTTACACAAGTAGAGCCTTTAGGCTCGGAAGATTAGGTATAAATTCTTTACTCCACAAAAAAAAGCACCCATACTTAGTACAGGTGCTTTTAAATTGATTTGAGTATCAGCGAAATTAACTAATCACTAAATCAGAAATCAAATCAGTGATCTTACTTCCACCCTGCTCTGTCCATAATTCTGATAGCTTCCGGGTTGTTTCGTCCCAGTGCTGAAACATTCATTTCATCCGCTTTGAATTCGCCGAACCCTTGAAGAATAGGATTCCACGCTGCATCCTCATTAACCGGATATTCGTTGTTGTCTACTGTCAGGTAACTCTGTGAAGTCTCATTAGTGAGATATTCCATAAATTTAATGGCATTTTCTCTATTTGGTGCGTCTTTAAGTACACCTGCTACACTAATATTTACATGGGCACCACGACCAGCTTCACTTTGATTTGGGAATACAAGCTGCACGCTTTTAGCAATTTCCCGATTCTCTTCGTCACCGGTAAGCATCATAGCAAGATAGTAGTGATTTACAATTGCAGCATCACAAACTCCTGCAGCAACTGCTCTTATTTGGTCTCTGTCACCACCTTGAGGATCACGAGCCATATTATTTACGATTCCTGTGGCCCATGCTTCAGCTGCTTCAACACCATTAGACTCGATGATAGAAGCCATTAAAGATTGGTTGTAAATATTATTTGATGAACGAATACAAACTCTTCCTTTCCAGTCTTCAGTAGCAAGATCTTCATAAGTTAAAGACTCAGGATCTTCAACATTTTCGGGATTTATAACAATTGCTCTAACTCTTTTTGAAATACCGTACCAAAGCCCATTAGGATGTCTTAAAGAAGCTGGAATTCTATCGTTCAAAATCTCAGAATCAATAGAACTTAAAATTCCTGCTTCTTCTGCACGCCAAATTCTACCGGCGTCTACTGTAACTAAAATATCAGCAGGAGAATTAACCCCTTCACTTTTGATTCTTTCGATAAGTTCGTCTGAACTACCTTCGATTAAGTTTACCTTAATTCCGGTTTCTTCAGTAAAATCGGAATATAAAGCCTGATCGGTTTCATAATGTCGAGCTGAATATATATTTACTTCTTTAGGTTGACTGCAAGCTGATAGAAAAACCAAAACAGCAGCAATAGATAATGTTGAAAATTTCATCGGTTAATTTTTAATTGAACTTTTTAATTCGCTCAAAAATAACATTATTTAGAGAGAATCTAAATAGAGAATTGTGATTATGTGTTTTAAAATGTGAAAAGCTGTTAGACTTGTGAATTAAATAAGTCTGCCCGAGATCAAGAACACTATTGGGATGACCCTATAAAAAATAAAAACTACTTATGATTCTCCGGGTCCAGAAATCTCAAGGTTTCCCAACGGTACATACCTGAATTGTGTCCATCAGCCCAGGTAATTTGTATAGCGTGATTTCCAACCTGTTGTATATCTTTAATATCGATTTTAGAAGGATTTTCAACAAAGAACATCTTAGGCTCAAATTCATTCATATGCGCATGCCCTCCTCTGCACATAACACATGGGCAGTTTTTTCTAAGCCCAAAAAGTGGGTAAACTGATTTTACGCCATCCGACCATTCTATTTCCAGAACTTGATCATTGTTACTAACTTCTATACCCGTAGGTTGAACTGAAGTTAGTAACAATGATCAAGT
>DEXK01000015.1:0-161378 GCA_002364085.1 Balneolaceae bacterium UBA3186
AGAACGTCAGTGGCTACCGGCACCACGTTGGTTCGGCCGGCATCGGTGATCGTCCAGTTATAGTCGCTAATGAGTTTATCACGTGCTGCAGAAGCTGCCGAGGAAAACTGGGTACTATCGGCTCCAAAAGGCACATTTGATTGCAGGCTTGGCAGGGCTGACCACCCGTTTAGTAGGGCATCGTAGTTGGTCGTAGTAAAGGAAGTTGCACCTTCAAACATTTGAGACATATTTGTAACTGAGCCGACATTCCAAGAACTGAGGTCTTGATTGAAGGCTTCTGCACCCAAAAACATTGAGTTCATTTGAGTAACTGCTGAAACATCCCAACTGTCAATTGGTTGATTGAATGCTTCTGCTCCTATGAACATGTTTGCCATGTTAGTTACTGTAGATACATTCCAGGAATTTAACTCTTGGTTGAAGACTTCCGCACCTACAAACATCGAACTCATAGTTGTTACAGAAGATACATCCCAACTTCCGATAGGCTGATTGAATGCAACAGTTCTTGCAAACATAACAGACATGTCGGTTACGGAAGAAACATTCCATGAACTAATATCTTGATTAAATGATGACGCACCATCGAATGTTCCTTTCATTACAGTTACCGAATCAACAACCCAGCTACCAATATCTTGATTAAAATCACTCGCATTGTTGAACATTAATCCCATATCCGTTACTGAACTCACATCCCAAGCACTAATATCCTGATTAAAGGCATTCTCAATAGGAAAACCAGCAACGTTATATCCCTTATTAAATAAATGACTCATATCCGTAACCAAACTTGTACATACCGAAGTCACATCTTCGTCATTGCTCGCCATGCTTCGTAATGTTGTCTCATCTACCGCGGTATAAGTCACCCCACCTACCAATCCGGTATCGCCCGGAGAGGCGTCTTTACAGGTAATGGTTATGCCGTTATCAGCCAGCAAGAATAAGCTTGGTACTTCCACCCAAGGGCTGGAAACGGAAGTTCCTAGTTCAATGCCGTCATTAGGAGTCACCTCCACTTTTACAAACTTACCCGCTTGAGCTGAAGTTGAGGTAAAGGTATTAGCCGTAGAGTCAGTGATGGCTGCTGCGTTGGTTCCATTTACATTATCAGCTACATACCATTGGAAGGTACTGCCTGATTCGGCGTCGCCATCTGCGTCAGTAAAGGTGTAGCTTGCCATTAGTTGATCGCCTACTTTTGGCGTTCCGGCAATAAGAACGTCAGTGGCTACCGGTACCACGTTGGTTCGGCCGGCATCGGTGATCGTCCAGTTATAGTCGTTGATTAGTTTATCACGTGCTGAGGAAGCTGCCGAGGAAAACTGGGTACTATCGGCTCCAAATTGAACTCCAGATTGCAGGCTTGGTAACACCGACCAGCCATGTAATAGCGCATCGTAGTTGGTCGTAGTAAAGGAAGTGGCACCTTCAAACATTCGAGACATATTTGTAACTAAACCGACATTCCAAGCACTTATATCTTGATTGAAAGCTACAGCCCCCCTAAACATACTTTGCATAGCTTCCACGGAACTCACATTCCAAGAACTGAGGTCTTGATTGAATGCATCTGCTCCTACGAACATGCCTGCCATGTTAGTTACTGAAGATACATTCCAAGTACTAATATCTTGGTTGAAAGCGGTGGCATTAACAAACATATTTGACATATCAGTTACTGAAGATACATTCCAAGAATTTAACTCTTGGTTGAAGGCTTCCGCACCTCCAAACATCGAACTCATAGTTGTTACTGAAGATACATCCCAACTTCCGAGAGGCTGATTGAATGCATCTGCTTCGTTGAACATTCCGTACATGCTGGTTACTGACGATACATTCCAACTACTGATATCTTGATTGAAACTATTGGAACTAATAAACATGTAGCTCATATCTATCACTGAGCTAACATCCCAGGCTCCTATATCTTGATTAAAAGAAATTGTATGATGAAACATGTTCCTCATATTCGTCACTGAGCTAACATCCCAAGCACTAATATCCTGGTTAAAGGCATTCTCAATAGGAAAACCGGCAACGTTAACCCCCTTAAAAAACAAATGACTCATATCCGTAACCAAACTTGTACATACCCAAGTCACATCTTCGTCATTGCTCGCCATGCTTCGTAATGTTGTCTCATCTACCGCGGTATAAGTCACACCACCTACCAATCCGATATCTCCCGGAGAGGCGTCTTTACAGGTAATGGTTACACCGTTATCAGCCAGCAAGAATAAGCTTGGTACTTCCACCCAAGGGCTGGAAACGGAAGTTCCTAGTTCAATGCCGTCATTAGGAGTCACCTCCACTTTTACAAACTTACCCGCTTGCGCTGAAGTTGGCGTAAACGTAGAATTAGTAGCCCCTATGATTACAGATTGCTCATTCAACGTATCTGTAGAAACATACCACTGGAAGGTACTGCCTGATTCAGCGTCGCCATCGGCGTCAGTAAAGGTGTAGCTTGCCATTAGTTGATCGCCTACTTTTGGCGTTCCGGCAATGAGAACGTCAGTGGCTACCGGCACCACGTTGGTTCGGCCGGCATCAGTGATCGTCCACCCATAGTCGTTGATTAGTTTTGCACGAGCTGAGGAAGCTGCCGAGGAAAACTGGGTACTATCGGCTCCAAATTGAACTCCAGATTGCAGGCTTGGTAACACCGACCAGCCATGTAATAGCGCATCGTAGTTTGCTGATGTGAAAGAGGTGGCCCCATTAAACATACCTGGCATAGACGTCACCGAAGAAACATTCCATCCACCAATATCTTGACTGAATGCTGTTGCACTATCAAACATATATGACATATTCAAGACCGAACTCACATCCCAACCAGAAATATCTTGATTGAATGTTGACGCCTTAAAAAACATATATGCCATTTGCGTAACTGAGCTCATATTCCATCCAGAAATATCTTGGTTGAAGACAGAGGCACGAAACATGAAATTCATATTAGTAACTGATGAAACATCCCACCTTGAGATATCTTGATTGAATACGAAGGCATCAAAAAACATATATGACATATCCGTTACCGAAGATACATCCCAACTCCCAATATTCTGGTTAAAGGCATTTGCACTATTAAACATAGAGCTCATATCCGTAATTCCACTCGTACACGTTGTAGCTGCATTTTCCGTGGTTATCTGAAGTTTGCTTCGTTTAGTGTATTCTATTCCATTTACTATTCCTGTGTCTCCGACTGTTGCATCGCTACACGTAATCGTAACTCCATTTTCAGCTAGTAAGAATACACTGGCCACTTCCAGCCAATCGCTGGAAACAGCCACTCCGAAGTCAAACCCGTCATTCGGGGTGATTTCTACTTTTATAAACTTACCCGCTTGGGCTGAAATTGGGGTAAACGTAGAATCGGTGGCCCCTGAGATTACAGATTCCTCATTCAACGTATCTGACGAAACATACCATTGGAAATTAGCGCCTGCATTTGCATCTCCATCGGTATCACTGAAATCGTAGGTTGCAGCAAGGGTTTCTCTCACTTTTGGTGTGCCTGAAATACCTGCGTTGCTCGCTACCGGGGCTATGTTTTCAAAAACATCCGTCACTGTAACAGTTAATACGACGGATGCTGTATTGTTAACAATCTCCCCATCATCTGCCTGAATTGTAATAACATACTCGTTATCTCCATCGGCATCTGTTGGATTCTCAAAGTCAGGTGCTGTTTTAAAGGTCAGAACTCCTGTACTCGCATCGATATTAAAAGCTCCGGCATCAACCCCACCAATGATAGAATAGGTCAAGCCTACATCCGCCGCCGCTCCATTTCCATCATTTGCATTAATGTCTATGACTGTATCTGTACTATTCTCAACAAAGCTGGCTGAAGTTGGATTGTCTAACAAGTACTTAAAATAATAACCTCCAATAGATGTATATATGTACATTTTGGTACCATCACCATCAAATAAGAACTCAGTTGTATCAATTGTTCTCCCGGTACCTATCACATTTCCATGATCAAACTCTTCCTCAACTCCTGCATATACCGCTTCAGATATATCGTAGGCTGTGTTTAGGTTATATTCTGCAATCTTATCATCACTTCCCGACAATATAAATAATTTGGTACCATCTCCATTAAAGGAAAAATCACGTGCACCATAAACTTGATCTGACACATTTAATTTTTCATCATCTCCGGCAAATACGGCAATGGATACATCATATGCAGTACTTAGGTTGTACTCAACCAGTACATTATTATTGCTTCCATTCAAAACAAACATCTTTGTACCATCAATATTAAATGAAAAACTGGATACGTAAGATACGTCTGTACTAACATCAAGTTTTTCACCCTCTCCCGAATATATTGCCGTGGATACATCATACGGTATATCAAGACTATATTCGAGTATATATCTATTGTTACCATCCAAAACGAACATTTTAGTACCAGTACCATTAAATTTAACATCAAAAATAGTTGTAACCTCGTCTCCAAAAGTAAATACCTTTTGTTGATTGGAAGCTGTACGTAAGTCAAATGCCGGGTTTAAGGTAAATTCCGTTACCTCCTCAGTAGATACATTGAACGCAAATACTTTAGTCCCATCGCTATTAAAAATAATTTTAGATCCTCCTAAGCGACTATCTTCCGAAGAAGACAAAACAGCAGTAGAAACATCATATCGACCCGGAAATACTGGTGGATCATTCACTTCATTGATAGTAACTACAAAACTGTCTTCGGTAAATAATTCCCCATCGCTGGCTCGAACCGTAATATTGGCTACTCCGAATTGGTTAGTCTGATAATTCAGAGTAAGTGCAGAGTCACTGATAGTTGCTGTGACCAATGTGGGATTATCGTTTACTTCTATAGTGTAGATCAATGAGCCAGACGTACTTTCTACATCGCTGAAGTTAGTACTTAAATCGATTAACGTATTTGGTGCATTCTCATCCACCGTTACATCAGCAATAGGAGTGCTTATAGTTGGCGCATCATTAACTGGATTTACTGTAACGTTGAATGAATTATCTACAGTTAGTCCACCTGAATCTGTAGCACGAATAGTAATAATTGCAGAACCAGAGCTATCTGCAATTAATGACAGTGTTAATTCATCTGAAGTATTATTTACTGAAACATCTGCTAAACCAGTATTTGAATTCGACTCGACTGAAAAAGTCAATTCACTAGCTGCTTGTTCTGCGTCAGAGAAAACAGAAGTTAAATCAATTGTTGTATTATCTGCATCTTCATCTATAGAAAGATCTTCAATCGCAGCTAACACAGTCGGCTCGGTATTCGACACCATTATGTTTATCGAAAAGTTATCGTCCACACTGGATGTCCCATTTTCTAAAGAAACAGACGCAGAAACTTGCAGCGCATATTCCTGATCCAGATTAGTAACCGTAATACCACTCAAGTCATAAGCCCATTGTTGGCGAGTTTCGTTATAAACTGGTGTACCTGTAGCTGTCAATCCTGTTGCCGGGGTTAAGGTCCAGCCCGGATTTAAGGCATCTGTAGCTACGGTTCCATCAATGGTCAAATCCATCCATAGCGTATCGGTAACTGATGTGTCTATCGGAGAAACTTCTGTCGTTGACAGGCTCAGTGCTCCGGCTGTCAGTCCACCATCGGAGATGGTCCATCCATATGTATCTACTAGTGCTTCCCGTCCAGATAATCCAGTGATAGTATACGTTGCCTCACCAACACCTAAATCTACATTATTCTGCACATTCAATGCGCTCCATGCCGTCAGCATGGTTGTATAATTGGACGAACTTAACCCTGCCCCATCAGCCATCAAAAACATATCCTTCACATTGCTGATGTTCCAACCACTCAGGTCAGCATCGAAGGCCGCCGCATCAGCAAACATTACCGCTAAACTATCGGCGTTGCCTACATTCCATCCAGCCACACCGGTTCCGGTAAAGGAACTCGCCAAGTTGAACATCCCAGTAAAATTGAGCCCGTTTGCTACCGAGTAGGGCGCACTCGAGAAGGTCCATCCGCTAACATCGCCATTGAAGGACGTAGCATTTGTGAACATATTGGCGAAATTCGTAATCGTGCTTACATCCCAGCCACTTAAATCGGCCATGGTTAGCCCTGTAAAGGCAAACATGCCTTCCATGCTGCTCGCCAAGGATACATCGGGGGCATCCGTGGCGGTGTAGCTAACCAAATTAGGGGTTTGGTAGAACATATTTTCCATACTCTCCCACGCTATATTCCCCCATTGCTTAAGGCCAATAAGCTTGGCTGAATTCTGGGCATAGCCCGGGTTGTTGCCGTAGGTAAACAAATCAGCATTATCGGTTAGGTCTAGGCGCGGGAAGGTCCCGCCAATGCGTACTTCGTACTCCCCAGCCACCGCATAGCTATGGGAAGGATCCGGATCATCACCGGTAATTTGTTCCACTGTGCCGTCTCCCCAGGCAATGATCGCATCAAAATCGGAAACCGTAGCCCCTCCATCGGTGTACAGGGTAATAGATTCGCTGGGTGTTGTTGTTCTCCAAGTCGTGATAAATGCTGTTGTTGAATCTACACTTAATACTTCTTCTACCGTAATTGTGAACACTTGATCAGCAGATGTATCGATTCCTCCATTAGTTGTCCCGCCATCATCGGAAAGTCGAATGGTAACATTCGCTACTCCAAAAGAATCAGCGGCAGGTGTATATGTAAGGGTTCCAGTAACTGGATCTACAGCAGGTAATACTGAAAATAAAAGGTCATTATTGGTAGAAACATCAAATGTCAGGTTTTGACCTGATTCATTTGCAGATCCTGCGGAAATTGAGGTTGCCCAATTAGCTACAGTTTGAGCACCAGAATTTTCATCTATGGTTTGGTTTGCTCCAGCAACAAACACCGGAACATCATTTACTGAAGTAGCTGTAATCGTAAAAGTATCTTCAACTGATAATCCTCCTGAATCTGTGGCACGAATTGTAATATCTGAGGTACCTGAAGAATCCGATTGAAGCGTTAAAGTAAGCTCGTCTGAATTTGAATCAATAGAGGTGTTTACTAAATCAGGGTTGCTGTTGGTGGTTACCGAATAGACTAAATCAGCAGCATTATCTTCAGCATCACTAAATACAGAAGTAAGAGCAATAGCATCAATGATTCCATCTTCGTTTACAGCAATGTCCGCTATAGCATTGGTGACAACCGGAGCATTATTGGGAATATTTATCTCTATATAGGATGAGGTATCAGCTATACCAAAAGAAGTACCATCAAACGGAGTTATTTCAACACGTATAAATTTTCCTGCATCACCTGAATCAACTACATAACTACTATCTGTTTCTCCGGATATCGTACTTTCATTAGTACCAGATCCATCATCCGCAACAAACCAGCGGAATTGAGCACCGGCATTAGGATCATCCTCAAAGTCATTGTATTCATATACTGCAAAAATCGTTTCACCAACATCAGGAGTTCCTGTGATAGTACCAGCAATTGCGATAGGACGAACATTTATTTTTATGTAGTCGGAAACCGACGTTGAACCATTTTGTGTACCGTCATTTGGAGTAACTTCTACACGGATGTATGCTCCTTCTACATCTGGTGTTACTACATATTTATTTGAAGTAGCTTCTGCTATCTGAGTTAGTCCGGTTCCGACTTCATCTGCTGCTACATACCATTGAAAGGTAGTTCCTGATTCCAAATCACTTTCAGGATCAGAATAGGTATAATCTGCTGTCAGCGTATCGCCAATTCCCGGAGTTCCTGTAATTGTAACAGTACCGGCGGAAGGAGGTTGATTTGATGCCGCTACTTCAGAATAAGAGCTGGAAACTAAAGTTCCGGCATCAGTTCCATCATTGGGTGTTACATCAACTCGTAAAAATTTATCTAAATCAGCTGACACTACCGTATATATTGAATCGGTTGCTCCAGCTATTTGTGCTGCGTTGGTACCACTAGCATCATCTGCACGATACCACTGAAATGTTGTTCCTGATTCGGGATCGTTATCAGCATCACTGTAATTGTAGGTTACCGCTAATTGATTTCCCAATTCAGGTAAGTTTCCTGCATTTGTTCGGTTATTTATAACAAGGTTTGAGGCAGCAGGGATTGTATTGGCTGATTCTGCATTCGGATTTAATTCCTGCTGTATTGGATAGCCGTTGTTTACTCCAGTTACTAACTCCCAAACGTCTGTAAAATCCCATGAAGCTCCTGTATAGGTTGACTCTGTTTTCATTTGTGAAGTAGTCTTACCGGTTATGCCAGAACTAGACCCTGCACCAACGGCAGTGGTAGTTCCACTTTCATCAGTATCCCAAAAACTGTTTTGTGCAGCTCCAAAACCACTTTTTAAGCCAACAAATCCTCCAATATTGGTACTTCCACTTACCGTTCCTGTCGAAAAACTATTTGTAATTATACCACTGTCTAGGTTACCAACTAATCCTCCAACCTGAGATGATCCTGATACTGCACCGGTAGCAAAACTATTTTCAATATTATCGTTGGCAAAACCAACCAGACCACCGGCATTATCCCCACCATTTACTGAACTTGTAGAATAGCTCTTTTTAATAGTTTTCAGATTATGATTTCCAACCAATCCACCAATATCAGAGCCGGTAGCCGTTACAGACCCCGTAGAATAAGACGCTGTAATATCGCCTCCATTCTGCCCCACTAATCCACCAACTTGAGAGGTTCCTGTTACAGAACCATTATAATAACTATTAGTAATGGTTCCATAGTTCTCGCTAGATAGCCCTGCCGTATTGGAAGTACCTGTAATATCCCCTTGATCAATTCCTAAACTATCTACAACACCACCTTCACCAATGGTAGCAAATAGTGCTACGTTACTATTCGATGAGCGGTTTATGAAAAGACTTGTGATTTTATACCCCTGACCATTTAAATTTCCTGTAAATGGTGTATCTGCTCCAATAGGTTCAAAGCCGGCACCACTATTCCAGCTTGAAGTTCCTGAGGCGTCAATATTTTGGGATAAAATAAAGTAATCCGTCAGATTGTTACTGATTTCCTGAAGCTGTTCGGCGGTAGTAATTTGATATGGATCTCCCTGAGAACCATCTCCACCGGCAAAACTTACCGAGACCGATTCAGCCTGTACAGGTCCAGTCAGTGAACTTTCTCCGGAAGTGCCTGCATCAGTACCGTCACTTGGAATAACAGAAAAACTTATGTATTTGCCTTCATCAGCATTAACTAATGTATAAGTATTAGCGTCAGCTCCGCCAATTGCTGTTTTCCCACTCCCCCCTGCATCATCACTTCGATACCATGTGTACACAGAACCACTTTCAGGATCGTTATCAGGATCACTATAATCATATGATCCTGTCAGTAAAGAACCTACTTCTAATGTTCCGCTGATGGAAACATTTGATATTGTTGGCGGATTGTTACCACCTCCACCAACGCTTCCACTAATAGGGCCAACAGGATCGCTAGGGGTAGGCATTCCAGTATCTGTACCATTAGACGGAGTTACCTCAAATACGATTAGTTTGCCTTCATCTGCAGCAACAAGTGTATACGTTATCGAGGTTTCACCATCTATTGGCACTGGTGGATCAAATTCACTGTCTAGTCGATACCATTGATAAGTAGAGCCGTCTTCGGGTATATCATTCGGGTCGCTGTACTGGTAACTACCAGTCAACGTTTCCCCTACTTCAGCAGTGCCGGTAATTTCAACAAAGTCCGCAAATGGACCGGAAGGTGGTGGAAACTGAGCCTGTACAGGAATGGCTACCAATAGTGTTACTAATATGATTAGATTAGATAATAGCTTAATTGAATGCCTCATTTTGTACTCGTGTATTCGTTTTTAATTTCTTTGAATTTAAAATTGGTTGTAAGTCAGAGAGCTTGTCTTTTGCGACAAAAGCTACTAATCCGAGTTCTTCTGCTTTGCGCCTAAAACCTGGTGTGTTATAGCTACTAACCAATATGATTTTTGCATCAGGATCTTTCTTGATAATTTCTTTCGATACAGTGAAACCACTTATACTCTTTAATTCTATATCCATCAGAACAAAATCCGGTTGTTGAGATTCATACTCTAGCAATGCCTTCTCACCTGTCTCATATTCAATAATCTGATGCTTCTTACCCGAAGCAAGTGTTATAAAGTTTTTTATTGTACGACGCATTTCAGCATGGTCATCAACTATCATTATTTTCATTCTTATATTTTTTCTATAGGAAGAGGTGCTCAATTATCTAGGTAGAAGTACCTATTTCGGGTAGATCCATATGCCAACTTAAATGGTATTTCTTAACTAAAATGTAAGTAGTTAAATAAATGCGAAAGATCATCTTTGGCTACAAAACCTATTGAATTGGCCTCTTTTGCTTTGTCGCGAAAATAGCTTGAGTTATTACTTGTCATGATGATGACTTTAGCAGACGGGTTTTTTTTAAGAATCAAATTTGTCGCTTCAAAGCCATTCATTTTTTTCATCTCAACATCCATGAGTACATAATCCGGTGTATCTGATACAAAATTTTGTACCGCATCTTCTCCATCATCATATTCAAAAAACTCAATAGTCTCTGTAATATGAAGTAAGATGATGCTTTTTAGGATCTTTCGAGTGGCTTCATGGTCATCCACGATCATTATTTTCATAATACCCGTTAGGTTTTGTTCTTTTTTTCATTTAATCCGGAGAGAGCTCCATAATTAAATTCCATGATGAAATATTTACTTTTTTTTGTATTTAATAAATGGGAAGAGATGCTCAATTTCATAGGCACATGTACCCATATACCTATGGTCTTTTTTAAAGGAATGAATAAAAATGTAATCCATAAGGATTTGTATTTCTTTCAATTGAAGCACTTTTAAGCAAGATTCTTTTCGACCACTTCATAGATATCAGAGAGCGTTTCTTTTGACACAAAATCCAACGCGTTTAACTTTTTTGCTTTCTTCCTGAATTCTGTGGAATCGTTGCTGGATACAAATATTATTTTTGCTTCCGGATAAGTTGAGTGAATAATTTCTGTTGTTTGAAAACCATCAAGCTCTCCCATTTCAATATCCATCAATACAAGATCCGGTTTGTTTTTGGGGAACTTTTCTATTGCCCGTTCTCCATTTTCGCATTCTATTATCACTATGGAGTCTTTAAAATGTGATAAGATCATAGACTTAAGTAATTGGCGCATTCCCTCATGATCTTCCACAATCATTATTTTCATAATCAATTTTTTTACAATGTTATAGCATACCCAGATCCTAAATGAGCTTAGGGTTTATAACAGCTACAATCCATAGGAAGAGATGCCCAAATGTATAGGTATTAGTACCTACATTTAATCTAAGTTGGACTCGTTTTGGATGGCATATTTAAGAAGAGCATGAGTACCTGTTAAGCCTAATTTATTGCAAATGTTGTTCCTGTGATTCTTCACCGTTTTGCTACTTATGCTTAAGTGTTTTGCTATTTCCTGATTGGTTTTCATATCAGACACCAGTTTCAGGATTTTCTTTTCCGAATCTGTTAGTAAATTGATACCATGTTTATCAGAAGCTTCATTCATTAAACCACTATTTCTGCGAATAAGGTATTGTGAAATAGCGGGGCTCAAATAGTATTCACCTGAGAGCACAGCTTTTACACACTGAACGATCTCTGATACCGTATTTTCTTTTAATACATATCCTTTTACGCCAATATCCATGGCGTTATTGAACATAGATTCGTCTTTAAACATCGTCAAGAAAATAATATCTATCGGTGTTGACTCCTTATGCACTTTTTGAGCTATTTCAAACCCGGTATATTCAGGCATTTCAATATCCAGAATTGCAATTTCAGGTTTATCATTGCGAATAATGTCGAGTGCTTGTTCTCCATTTTCAGCTTCTAAAATGGTAAAAGCGGTCTCTGCTTCCAGTACTTGCTTTAGCCCTTTACGAATCAAACTATGATCGTCTGCAATAAGTAATTTATTAACCTCTTTCATATTACTTTAATGGTATGTTAATCTTAATGGTGGTGCCTTCTCCGGGAAGGGAATCTATTGTCATTTTCCCATTCAGGGTTTCCATTCTTTCTTTCATTCCTAAAAACCCTAATCCTTCCGAGTTTTTAATTGAAGATCTAATAAATCCTGAACCGTTATCCCAAATCACTGTTTGTATAGATTCATCGCTTACTCTTACAATAACAGATGCCTCGCTAGCCAATGAATGTTTTAAAATATTATTGACCGCCTCCTGAACAACTCTATAGAAATTGATCTGTTTATCTTTAGGTATCAATTCGTTTATATCATCAATATGATAACTCCATTCCATTGATGACGATTGCTGAAGCTGGTTACATAAATCCGAAATTGCATCGGTCAACCCAAATTTTTCAAGGTGTATCGGGCGTAGCGCATGAGAAAGATTCCGAACATCTTCAATAGATCTAGTCGCACTATACATGATCTCATCCAGTTGCTCTCCAATTTCATCTGAATCCTTAACTTGTTTACGGGCTAATTCAGCTCGATTTTTAATTACAAGTATCTGCTGTCCCAAACCGTCATGTATTTCAGAAGCAATTCTCTTCCTTTCGTTTTCTTGAGAAACAAGAAGTTGTTCTGTAAACATTTTTTTTTGTTCTGATTCTTGCTTAAGCCGTACCGTTCTTCCCCGAATAAATAAACCAATAATTGCTCCACACCCTATAATTGATAATATAATAAACCATGTTCTTTGCCAGAACGGAGGAACTATAATTACATCAACAGAAGCACCTTCGTAATTCCAAACCCCGTCATTATTACTCGCGATTACTTGAAATTTATAATCTCCGGGAGGTATTTTTGTATAAACCGCTTCTCTTCTTGAGCCTGCTTCAACCCAGTTATCATTCAGCCCTTCTAGTCTGTATCTAAATCGTACTTTTTCAGGATCCGTAAAGTTAATAGCGGTATAATCGAATTGAAGGAAGGCTTCATCATAGTTTAGTTTCACAGCTTCTATTTCCAAATTGCTGCCTTCACTGTTTTTTATTCTTTCAATATAAACCGGTGGCGAAGTGCTGTTTTTATGTACATCACGAGTTGAAACTTTGGCAATACCGGCAACAGTTGGGAAATAGATATTCTTATCAGAATCGTATATAAAACTAGGCTGAAATCCGCCATTGGTTTCGGGAGAATTCATTCCGTCTTTATTACTGTATGAATAGGAAATTACTTTGGCTATTTCTCCATCTGCCAATTTATTCAGACTCTCTCTGCTTGTACGGTGTATCCCACGATTGCTTCCCATCCAAAAGTAACCATTTTCATCTTCAATGATGTGAGAAACAACATTATCGTACAAACCATTACCCGTATCAAAATGAAAAAACTCTCCATCCTTAATTCTGAAAAGTCCATCACCATAAGTTCCTATCCAAAAAATACCCTCTTCATCTTCGTGAATTGCTCTAACATGGGGTTGGGTTATTATATCTGATTCAAAATTTAAAGCTAAACTAATTTTTTGAATTTCCTTGTCTTTATAAGTGTTTAATCCACCATTGGTTCCAATCCACATTTTACCTGAAGAATCTTCATAAAGAATTCTGGCATCTCTGTAGTACAACCCTTCATTTTCAGTTAATTTCTCTGTAAATGTAGTGCCATCATAAATAAAAATTCCTGTTGTTGTAGCTACCCATATTCTATTTTTTGAATCTTCTGTAATTGCAAATACAGAGTAACCATCGTACCCATCCTCACTACCAAAGAACTTTCCCGGCTTGTCAATTGACTCTGTCATATAAGGCTTATCACCACCTAACCATATTCTGCCTTTCGAATCTTGAAATACGGACCAGTAACAGCCTGTATCAATATAATTATGTACTGATGACAAGGTTACTTTCCCATCCTCCCATTCATAAATACCATCACAATTTGTGGACATCAATATTTTTCCATCAGTGAGTTTAGTGATGGAGAGCATTTTTTCATTTTGCAACCCATTCTCTTTGTCAATCATAGAAATAGCCTTTTTTCTAAATCGATAAAGACCATCTCCTTCTGTTCCCATCCAATAATTTCCTTCATTATCTTGCAGAAATGATTTTATACGAATTGATTCTTGTTCATTAAAAGGGGAAAGTGATTCAAATCCAGAATTAACATTAACATCGATACCTGTTACTGTTGTTACATATTGGTTGTTGTTGTTATCAAATTTCAGATCTAATACGATATCATTTACCGGTTTAAAGCCGATAAAAGACAGTTCTTCACCTATTTCAAGTTCAGTAATACCGTCAGCGGTAACTACTAAAATTCTTCCTTCTATCTCCGGATGTTCGTATACAGAATTAATATTTGAATCGAAGTAAGTAATATTCTCCCAGATCTTTACTATCGAGCCGTCGTAAATTCGGAACAAGGATTTTTCTATCCCAAACCATGTCCCTTGTTTACTTTTCAGAGCATCGTTTCTAACTGATGGGTCTGTGATTATTTCGGTTTTTTTAAAACCTTCTGTGTTATAAATAAAAAACTCACCAAAACCATATGCCCATATTGAGCTATCATAATTCTCTATAACACCAACTCTCTGGCTAACTCCATCCCCCAGTTTGTACGTGTTGCATTCCTCTCCTTTTATCCTGGTAATTAAGGTATTTGCATGGGCTGGGAATATCCATATTGCCCCTTCTAAATCAGCATAAATATCTAATATCTGATCAGAAATCATACATGAAGTGTTTGATCGATCAAATTTAGTGAATTTATTTCCGTCAAATCTGGCTAAACCCCCAAAAGTGGCTATCCAAATATATCCATCCTCCGTTTGCAGAATTTCATTAATCGAATTCTGAGGAAGTCCATCTTCCATTCCAAATTCTGTAACTACAAAATCTTCCGCATTAGGAATTTGAGCAAATAACAAACATGAATAGCCTGTGAAAAGAAATAACAGTATTGAAAATTTAAAAAATTGAGCTCGCACTAAAAGTATATTTTAAAAACCAGTGATGTGATCATTATAAACAAATCACATTAATAAAAATAAGAAAAGAGACATCCGAATAATCGAACATCTCTTTTCTCCATCAATCGATAACTCTAACTAAGCTACTTCGTACGTCCTTGGCTTTTAGCTACTGATACTTCAAAGCTATTCACCGAACTGTTTCCTGCTACATCACCTGTAGTCATTGTGATTGTATACGTTCTGCCGGTTTTTCCTTTACCACTTCTTTCTGCGCGCACATATACATCTATGGAACCATCGAAATTCACTCTGATCTCATAATCTGAGTCCGTATTCCCATCGCCTTTGCCGTTGGCTGCTTCGCTGCTGGAGACCTCCACCTGAACATCTGTAGTTCCGTCAACAATGTCAGAAGCAGTGATTCCTGTTGCTACCAATACCATTTTATGGTTTGGAGGCCACAGACTATTTGTTTCCTGATTGAAGCTAATTACAGGGGCTGTTGTATCAGTAATAGTTACTGTTACCTGATCTGAATCTGTTGCTCCCTGCTCATCCGTTACAGTCATTGTAAAGGTGTGTGTACCTACGGCAAGATCAACAGAAGTAGAAGCTCCGGCAGCTCCATTCGACCATGAATATGTAAGCGCATCGCCATCCGCATCCGTTGCTGAACCGTTAAGAGTAACCGTGGTTGTAGCTCCTGTTGCTTCTAAGGTTTGATCAGCGCCGGCATTTGCCACAGGAATGGTATTTACAACAGTAACGCTTACTTCATCTGAATCAGATTCTTCCCCATCAGAAACGGTTAAGGTGAAGGTATAACTACCATCTGCTAAGTTTGTACTGAACGATGCATCTGTAGATACCACGGAACCATCAAGTGTCCATGAGTAACTTAACGCGTCACCATCTGCGTCCGAAGAACCGGAACCATCAAGTGTCACCGAAGTGGTTGCACCTGTAGCTGTTACTGATTGATCAGCACCTGCATCTGCTACGGGAGTTGTGTTTACAACTGTAATTGTTACTTCATCGGTGTCAGACTCTTCTCCATCAGAAACAGTTAGAGTGAGTACATGAGTGCCCTTTGCGAGTGCAACGGTTGGTGTAGCTCCTGTTGCTCCGTTAGACCATGAATAAGTTAGAGCATCACCGTCGGCATCCGAAGAACCGGAACCATCAAGTTTCACCGAAGTGGTTGCACCTGTAGCTGTTAGTGTCTGATCAGCGCCTGCATCTGCTACCGGAGCATTATTTGTGTCGATTGGAGGAGGAGTTCCACCAAATTCTTCTGTGGTTTCCAATCTGAATTTACCACCGGCAAGTCCCCCACCGTCAAAAATTACGAACGAAAGTTGATGTGTACCGTCTAAAGTTACGCCATACTCACCCGGTGAACTTGTAGCCCCTTGATATCCAACTAAACGAGGATTGTCGCCATTTTCATCAGCAAGATAAACCCATGAACAGTTATCGGCTAAAAGTTGAATTACAAATTCCCCATTTCCTGATACTTCTGTCTCATATTTACTCCAGTTGTGACCGCCTGGCCCATCTGAGTTCATACTATTGTAGGAATTGATCCATGCAGCATCGAATGTCGCATTGTCCCAAGGATGTGGTTGTCCGTTATCCTGAGTTACTTCAAAAGCATTATGTGGATTTACCCAATTTGCAGTAAGTCCGAAGTTGTTTGACTGGTAGCAAACGCTTGAAGTCCAACTACGATCTTCGGAAGCCGGGAAAATAGGATCATATGTTTGAATGGAGGAACTGCTAACATACACGTTAGATGTTGGGGCTCCTGTTTTATAGGCAATATGTCCCAAAACCGTACCTGTTCCAGCTGCTCCTTGATCATTATGTGCAAATCCATCCAACCTGAATCCATCAATATCAGCTGCTGCTTCTGCCGGCATTGGGGTATTATATTCAAATGCTTTAAAACTACTTAGCGGAACCTGAACTTCTCCTTCTGTGAGGGTTACATTGGTGTAATAAAACCAACCACCGTCGGTAGAAGATAGATACATAGTAATTTGATTATTAACTTCGCTGATGTTTAACACTTCAAGGACAACAGCGCCTTCTAATCCAATATCAAGATTCAAAAACACTTTTTTGTCTGCATGAGGGCTGGAACCTTTGGTAGGTGAACCATGTGACCCAATAAAATTACCATAGTAAAGTGCATATTCCGTGGATGTGTTTGTTCCACCCCATTCAAGAGTCCCTTCAGATCCATTAATTCTGGTTACACCAGATCTATAGCTTCTAAGTTCACGGCCACCACCCAAAACAGTCTCATCTTCTAAGTATGTGTACAAACCCGGAAAATCACCCGACCAACTACCCGTCGGGCCATTGAAATCATCAATAATGATACTTCCAGAACTTGCACTCTGAGTATTGGTTTGATTTGCTGAACTTTGAACTACCAGCAGTTCATCTTTCGTTACTCCCTTTTCCTCTATACTTGAAACCGATGAGTCTTTACAAGAGACGAAAAGTACCCCCAACATAAGCACCAAACTAAAAGATGCTTTCATTTTAAATGTTCTAATTTTTTTCATGATGTACCAATTAATTATATTGTGAAAAGCTTAAAATCGATGCGTTATCAGCCCCCTACTTCGATCTGCTTTTATATAATATTGTCTTTGTTATGTAATTTAACAATGGGAAGAAGTGCTCAATTTAATAGGCACAAGTACCTATATCAGGATGGCTTTAATGCGGTTTATTAGTGAAGAGAGACCAATGCTGGTACAAAGACAGGGAATTCAGGTAGGAGATGTTCCCTTACAAACAAAATTATAAACACACTTTAAGTTATTGGTTATATTATGCTCTAAGAATATTGATTTTGATCGTTGTTCCTTTTCCTGGCGCTGATTTTATATCAATGGTGCCCCCAAGTGACTCCACTCTCTCTTTCATTCCTATAAAACCGAGTCCTTCAGTTTCGATTATATTTTTCAGATCAAATCCTTTTCCATCATCCCAAATAGTTGTAAATATGGTATGATCAGTTCTTTTTATTAATACAGAAGCTTCCTCTGCAGAAGAGTGTTTCATAATATTATTAACCCCTTCCTGAACTACGCGATAGAAATGAATCTCTTTATTTTCATCAATAAGCCCATCAATCTTATCAATATGATAACTCCATTCAATACTATCAGAATCTTTAATTTCTCTGCATAGATTTATGATCGCATCGGTTAACCCAAATTTTTCTAAATGTACCGGCCGCAGTGCATGAGAAATAGATCGCACATCGCTGATTGAGATTTTAGTACTTTCCATTATCTCATTCAGCTCTTCTTCTAACTTCGTAGTATTTCCAATTTGTTGTTTAGCAAGTTCTAACCGGTTTTTTATCACCAAAATTTGTTGCCCTAAGCCGTCATGAAGTTCTGAAGCTATACGTCTTCTTTCAGCTTCCTGAGAATTAATCAATTGCTCTGAAAACCTTTTCTGCTTCTCGTTTTCCTTTTTTAACTGACTTACTCTATAGTAATAAGCTGCAGGACCAGAGGTTAGAAATATTAATCCTACTATTCCATAAAATACTTTTGTTTGCCAAAATGGAGGAGTTATCGTTATCCCGATCGTAGCCCCTTTCTCGTTCCATACACCGTCAGAATTACTTGCCAACACCTTAAATGTATATTCACCGGGCGGGATTTTGGAATATAACGCTTCCCGTCTGTTTCCTACGTCAACCCAATTATCATTAAAGCCTTCCAGTTTATATTTAAAACTTGTTTTTTCGGGCTTATTGAAATTAATTGCAGTATAACTTATTTCCAAAAATGAATCGTTGTAAGGTAATTCAACGGTACTAGTAACTGAGATTACATCTGTGCTGCTTCTTACACGTTCTATATAAACCGGAGGAATAGTAGTATTTATATTGATGTCGTTTGTTTTAACTACTGCTACTCCTCCAACAGTAGGAAAATAAATGTTACCCTCTGTATCTTGAATAAAACTTGGTTGAAATCCACCATTCGTTTCAACTGAAATCATCCCATCGGGTTCTCCATAAGAATATGTTTGAACCACTTCTGTTTCACCATCACAAAAGGCTGAAGCTGATGATATTGGAAGTCTGGAAATTCCCCGGTTACTTCCCATCCAAAAATTATCAGCATTATCTTTTACCAGATGTGATACGATATCATCGAATAGTCCATCTTTGGAAGTGATATTACAAACTTCGTTGTCTTTCAGCCTGAATAATCCATCCCCATAGCTACCTATCCAAAACTCACCATCTTCACCTTCGTAAATCGCTCGTACATAAGGCTCGTTTTCATTCTCTTTTTCTGTTTCACTTCTCAGGGAGATTAATGTGAATCTTTCGTCTTCTTTTTTGAATAAACCTGAAATTGTTCCAACCAATAACACTCCAGACTTTTCTTCATGAATTACCCGAACATTATTAGAAGACAGCCCATCTGCGGAACCAAAGCCTTGAAATTTTTTGCCATCATATTTAAACAACCCATCCAAAGCTCCTATCCAGATATTCCCTTTTGTGTCCTCCGTTATGGAATGAATAACATTACCGTAAAAACCATGGCTTGTATCTATTCTTTCGCCTTTCATGGATAAATCCAGCGAATTTAATCGATACATTTCTTCAGCTCCTAACCAAATACGGTTTTTAGAGTCCTCAAAAATCGACCATACACAAAGATTAGGTAAATGTGTATTTATAACAGAATAGGTAAGCTTGCCTTCTTCCCATTCATAGATTCCCCCACAATTTGTAGAAAACAACTTTCGTCCATCGCTTAACTCGCTTAATGATAACATAATATCATTCTCAAGTCCGTCTTCTTTACTTATGGTTCTGATAATAGATGACTTTGCCGAGAACATACCATCTCCCAATGTACCCAGCCATAAAGTTCCCTCATTATCTTTAAAGATCTTCGTGAAATTAATCTCATAATCAGCCTTTATAGGATCAAATACTTCAAACCCATTTCCATTGAATCTGCTAATTCCATTATATGTTGTTACCCAAAAAGTACTGTCTCGATCAATAGAAAGTCTTTTAATAAAATTTGAAGAAAAGCCGGTACTCTCTTTAACCGAAAATAATTCTCCGTTCTTATATCTGTAAACACCGTTTCTTGCAGTAGATATAAAAAGAATTTCGGAATTTTTTGGATATTCAATCACATCAGAAATCTCACTTTCAAATACCGAATCAAAATCTTTGATCAGTACCAGTGAGTCTCTCATTGTATGCAGAACCTTTTTTTGATAGGCTACAAATATTCCATCTCTATTATCCAAAGCCTTTCTTTTAAGATCATCATTATCAAAGACTTTTTTACTGAATACGGTATCATTAGTAAAGTAGTAAGGAATTCCATCTACCAATGCCCAAGTTCTTCCTTTTGCATCCTGAACTACTCTTTGAGGTGAGTTTATAGCTCCAACGTTATTAAGCGGATAAGTTTGAAATTTTCCATCTTTGTATTTTGTAAAACCCATCTCTGTACTTAGCCAAATAGCGCCTGTTTTACCTTCATACAAATGAAGGATTCGATCCGACCCAAACCCTTCAGAATTAGATCGATTAAAAGTAGTAAATGAATTTCCATCAAAACGCACAAGCCCTCCGAAAGTCGCCAACCAGATATAACCATCTCTAGTCTGAATGATATCATTTACTGAGCTTTGAGGAAGTCCATCATCCAATCCAAATTGAGTGACAACAAAATCCTCAGACGCAAAATTTTGTGCCCAACAAAACCATGGAATTATCCAAAAAATTGTTACGAGTATAAGTTTTACCAAATTGTGTCCCACTTTTAAAAACCATAATAATGTAGTTATGACGTGCTAAAAAACAAAAGTAATCAGTTACAATTATTGACAAGCATCAAATCCTGACCCCGATTTTGATATGCTATTGCCCGGCTAACATTCAAAACGAGAGTATTTATATGAACCTGACTATTTACAACGTATCTATATCATTTCACTAAAAATGTGGTGACGGAATTTCGTTTTTAGGGAATTTTACCTTCATCCAGATTCCATCAAAAGAACAATCCTTCAGATGGATCAGTTTAGATACCAATTATAAAAAACTCTTGTTCAACTGAATAAATAAGGTTTTATGATCTTAAAGCATCGTTACAGCACTCTGCATCGTAACATTGGTACCGATGGGGATCGTTGGTACTAGTAATTTCAAACACAAAAAAAGCCCCTTCAATATTGAAGGGGCTTTCATTTCTTTTCAGAAGTTTATGAGGGAATTACATCATTCCACCCATGCCTCCCATTCCCGGCATTCCGCCACCCATACCGCCTGGCATTCCGCCACCATCATTATCATCAGATGGTTTGTCAGAAATTACAGCTTCAGTGGTAAGTAATAATCCGGCAACAGATGCTGCGTTTTGAAGCGCTGCTCTTGTTACTTTAGTCGGATCGATTACACCGGCTTTAATTAAGTCTTCGTACACTTCTGTACGTGCATTGTATCCATAAGCACCTTTTCCTTCAAGCACTTTCTGAACTACAATTGCACCTTCAACTCCGGCGTTGTTTGAGATCGTTCTCAATGGAGCTTCAAGAGCTCTACGAACGATTTGGAAACCTACAGTTTCGTCTTCATTAGCGCCTTTAAGTTTATCAAGAGTACCGAGAGTTCTTAAAAGAGCTACTCCACCACCAGGAACAATTCCTTCTTCCACAGCAGCACGAGTTGCATGTAATGCATCTTCAACACGGTCTTTCTTTTCTTTCATTTCAACTTCAGAAGCTGCGCCGATGTACAATACAGCAACACCGCCACTTAGTTTAGCTAAACGCTCTTGTAGTTTCTCACGATCATAATCAGAAGTTGTATTCTCGATCTGACCTTTGATTTGGTTTACTCTTGCTTTGATGTCATCAGCTTTTCCGCTTCCACCAACAATAGTAGTATTGTCTTTGTCGATAGTTACGTTGCTTGCCTGACCTAAGAAATCAAGAGTAGCGTTTTCTAATTTGTATCCACGCTCTTCAGAGATAACAGTACCACCTGTTAGGATAGCGATATCTTCTAACATTGCTTTTCTTCTGTCACCAAAGCCCGGAGCTTTAACAGCTGCGATCTTCAATGAACCACGAAGTTTGTTAACTACTAACGTAGCTAGCGCTTCGCCTTCAATATCTTCAGCGATGATCAACAATGGTTTTCCTGACTGAACTACTTTTTCCAAAACTGGAAGCAGATCTTTCATCGCAGAAATTTTCTTATCGAAAATAAGGATGTATGGATCTTCAAGATCAGTTACCATTTTTTCAGAATCGGTAACGAAATATGGAGAAAGGTAACCACGATCGAACTGCATACCTTCTACAGTTTCTAATGTAGTTTCAATTCCTTTCGCTTCTTCAACAGTGATAACACCAGTGTTGTTGAAGGTACCATCGTCAGACTTTCCAACTTTTTCGTATGCATCAGCAATTAAAGAACCGATTTCTTCGTCACCGTTTGCAGAAATAGTAGCAATTTGCTTTAATTTATCGATGTCTTTATCGATATCGATCTTAACATCTTTCAAGCCTTCAACAATAGCAGCAACTGCTTTGTCTATACCAGCTTTAAGATCCATTGGGTTAGCACCTGCAGTAACATTCTTTAAACCTGCAGTAATAATTGCCTGAGCAAGTACCGTTGCAGTAGTTGTTCCATCACCGGCATTATCATTGGTTCTAGAAGCTACTTCTTTAACCATTTGAGCTCCCATGTTCTCGACCTTGTCAGAAAGCTCGATCTCTTTTGCTACTGTAACACCATCTTTAGTGATCTTTGGTGCGCCGAATGATTTTTCAATTACAACATTTCTTCCGCGTGGTCCCAACGTAACTTTTACAGCATCGGCAAGTTTGTCGACACCTTTCTTTAGAGCGTCACGTGCTTCCACATCATAGTGAATTAACTTAGACATAGTATTCTTTTCTTTTAATTTTTGATTTTAAATTTTTCTGTATTTCGTCTGATCTACTTACGATAGGATTCCAACAATATCAGACTCACGCATAATTAGGTACTCTTCTCCGTCAAAACTTACTTCAGTACCTGCGTATTTTCCGTAAAGAACTTTATCGCCTTTCTTTACAGTCATATCAATTTTATTTCCATTTTCTACTTTCCCTGCACCTACAGCTATAACAGTTCCTTGCTGTGGTTTTTCTTTAGCTGTATCCGGAATATATAGACCAGAGCTGGTTTTTTCTTCAGCTGCGTCCGCTTGTACAAGTACGCGATCGCCTAAAGGTTTAATACTAGCCATGTGTATGACTCCTCTTATTTTTTGTTAGTAGTTAATTTGAGCAAATGCTCTTTCATTGTTTCAGAAGCTACAATGCAACTACCGTACCAAATCAATCCATCATTCCAATGCTCTCCAGATGGACTGTCAATTTTGCATAGGTGGCGGGTTCCCAATTCTCAGGGCGGAGGTCAAAATCAAAACCTTCAGGTTGCAGATCACCCAGAACCGGCTTCAGGGAATTGCTGATCTTTTTTCTTCTTTGATTGAATGCTGTTCTCACTACAGTTTTTAAATTCTTGTCAGAACACTCCATTTTTGGTTGATCAAAAGTCAATCTCAGAACTGAGCTTTGAACTTTTGGAGGAGGGCTAAATGAATTTGGAGATACATCGAATAACATTTCAACAGAGCTCATTAGCTGGGTTTGAACAGAAAGTATACCATAAGCCTTTGTTGAAATATTTGCTGCTAACCGCTCTGCAACCTCTTTTTGCATCATTAATATCGCATCTTCAAATAAATCCCGATTTTCCAGTAATGAAAAAAGAATAGGACTTGTAATGTAATATGGAAGATTTCCTACTACATATGTTTTGCCTTCTTTGGCTATCAACTCATTCCAATCTACTTTCAAAACATCTTGCTGATGAATGGTTATTCCTTCAACTTCTGCCTCAAGAACCGCAATTGCTCTCTGATCAACTTCTATTACATGTACATCGTCATACTTTTGAACAAGGTATTTTGTAAGTGCTCCTGTTCCGGGACCGATCTCAATAATGCGATCTGATTTCTCTGCCTTAATAGCATCAACTATTTTATAAATGATGTTATTATCAGTCAGAAAATGTTGTCCAAGACTTTTTTTTGTTTTAAATGACATTCAATACTTTGAGAGTTATGTTCCGAAGCAGAATTAAATTTAATAGATGGTTTAAATCTGCAAACTATTATCTGTAAATTAACGAACGCTTGCTATACTTGTTAGCGAAACTAATATTTATTTATGAGTTTACTTGATAGAATCGGGTTAGGACAAAAGAAAAATGACTTAACTCCATTAATGGGAGAGAAGCTTAAAAGGCAACAGGAGAAATATTCCCTGAAAAGAAATCCTTATCTAAGGGTTTTTATTTTTATATGCTTTATAGGCATTTCTATTCTCTCGCTTCCTAATGCTACCATCAATTCCGGTCTTAACTATACCGTTGGCCAACCCTGGAGAGCTGAAGATCTTGTAGCTCCTTATACCTTCGCTATCAAAAAAACAGTTGAAGAGATCCAGAAAGAAGAAGATCAAATCAGAAATACAGTTTCTCCAGTATTTAATATTGATCCGAATGTTGAAATCGGAGTTCAAACTAAAGTTGACTCGCTCTACAGGAATATTCAACCGGTTATTGAAAGTTATTTCAACTGGCAGGAAAGTAAACAACAGAGCCTCTCCACTGTTTTTGATGACAGTATCCGTTTTGCACAAGAGTTTACCAATTCAGAAATTCAATTAACTGAGAGATCGTGGAATGTTCTTTTTGATAGTTATTATTCTGCTTTATCAACGAACCTCCCTATTAGTTCATTTATTGGTGTACAGGTAAAACAAGAGTTAGAATCGGTGATCGAAACATTGATGAATGACGGCATCATTAACCGAACCAAAGCAAGCATTGATCAAAATGAAATTGTAGTTCGTGATGTTGTAAACAGTACAGAACGTTTAGCTACTAAAGCAAGAGTAAGGGATCTTCGTGAAGCTAATGAATTTGCCCAATTTCAGCTAAACAGAAGGTTTGAACAGCAAATAGCCCAATTGGGGATGGAACTTTATAATAAAGTTATCCAGTCTAATTTGATTTTCAGTGAGCAGGACACCCAAGCCAGAATTGAAGAAGAACTTTCCGAGGTTTCTACCACCAAAGGCGCTATTGCTCAAGGGCAGATGATTATCAGGCGTGGGGATATCGTAACTCAGCAAAGTGCTAATGTTTTGGAAAGTTTATCTGATACAAGGTCTCAAAATGCTTCCATAGCAGAAAAATGGCTTCGTTTTTCAGGCGGTGTTGTAGCTATATGTATGATCTCGTTGGTATTTTTTATGTATCTGTATCTCTATCGCAGACCTATAAGCACGCATAACGGATTATTCTTTCTGGTCTTTCTTACAATGGGATTAATTAGTTTGGCAAGCGCTATTCTATTGAGATATGATATTTCGAGCATTTATGTAATTCCAATTGCCATTGCACCTATTATTCTCACTATAATTTTTGATTCCAGAGTGGGAATTATTGCGTCCGTAACTTTAGCTGCATTAATTGGCATGGTTAATGGTAATGATTTTGAGTTTACCATTGCTACAATTTGTGCTTGTAGTATGGGTGTTTTTTCTGTTCGGGATATCAAAGATCGCTCTCAGTTTTTCTTTACAACTCCGGGGGTTGTTTTTATTTCCTATATAATAGTAATTGGTGCTTTTTCGCTAACAAAATTAAGTGGCTGGGATTCATTTTTTAGTCAGATCCTATTCATCGCTATTAATTCCTTATTCATTCTTTTTACCTATCCAATAATTCTGCTTTTCGAAAAACTTTTTGGCATTACTACCGACTTTACTCTTCTTGAAATGAGTGATACCAACCGTCCACTTTTAAAGGAGTTGATGAACAAAGCTCCGGGTACTTTTCATCATAGTCTGCAAGTAGCAAATTTATCCGAAGCTGCCGCTGCGGCTATTAAAGCAAATTCGTTGTTATGCCGGGTTGGTGCTTTATATCATGATATTGGCAAAATGATAAAACCTTCTTATTTCGTGGAAAATCAAGGAGGAGGTTCTAACGAACACGATAAGCTAAAACCCCAGATGAGTGCCATGATCATCAAAGCACACGTAAGTGAAGGTGTTAAAATGGCAGAGGAAGCAGGACTTCCTAAAACTATTATCAATTTTATTGAAACACATCATGGCACTTCTGTGATTAGGTATTTCTACGAAAAAGCGAAAGAAGATGACAACCTGAAGGAAATGCTGAATGAAGAGCAATTCCGTTATGAAGGTCCTCTTCCCTCCACAAAAGAAACCGGAATTTTATTGCTGGCTGACGGAATTGAGGCCGCTTCCAGAGCCATGAAGAACCCAAATTACAATAAGCTTGAAAACCTCGTAAATAAAATGGTTGATGACCGTGTTGCGGAAGATCAATTAAGTCAATGCCCTCTTACTTTCCGAGACCTGAGCGTAATTAAAGAAACTTTTATTAATATTCTAGTTGGTGTCTATCATGGACGAATAGAATATCCTGAGGATAAAAAAGGAAAAGAGTCTGACAAAAAAGAAGAATCAAATATTGACTCTCAGGAAAGTGCAGAGCAAACAGAGGTGGAAAAAAATCAGGATTAATGGAACAATTTAAAAGGGAAGTTGATCTGTATTTCCAGTTTATAAAACTTGAGAAAGGACTTTCTAAAAATTCCATTGATTCCTACAAAAATGATATAAAGAGATATATAGATTTTCTTGTCTTCAATAAAAAAATAAATGATCTGAGTGGTGTTACACTTACTCATATTGAAGACTTTCTTAATTTCCTTATCGATTCTGAATGCCTTTCTACCAGTTCCTTAGCTCGAAATATTTCCAGTATTCGAAGCTTTCATGAATTTGCTACTGTTGAAGGTTTTGCCCAAGCTAATCCCGCTGAGTTGATCGAGCTCCCTAAAAAAGCCAAAAAATTACCCGAAGTTTTAGATGTAGCAGAAATTGAAGCTCTGCTTTCGTCCCCAAATACAGAAAAACCTGCCGGTATCAGAGATAAAGCGATTCTTGAATGTTTATATGGCACCGGAATGCGCGTAAGTGAGCTTACGGGTTTAGAGATGGATCGTTTATTTTTTGAAATCGGGTTTATCCGAGTTATAGGAAAAGGAAACAAAGAACGCTTGGTTCCCGTTGGTGAAGCAGCACAAGAAGCAATTGAACATTATGTGGAACATATTCGTCCTTTATTCTTTAAACCTAAAAAAGCAGACAAAGCAAAGAATAAAGTATTCTTAAATCAAAGAGGAGGAGCTTTAACAAGAATGAGTGTTTGGAATATCGTACAAAAAGCTGCTAACACAGCTGAAATTAAAAAACCGGTATATCCTCATATTTTCAGGCATTCATTTGCTACTCATTTACTTGAAGGTGGTGCCGACCTCCGAGCAGTACAGGAAATGTTGGGACACTCATCCATTATTACTACAGAAATTTACACACATATAGACCGTTCTTTTTTGCACCAAGTACATAAAGAATTTCATCCTAGAGCCTGATATCATGAAGCACATTCATTTACTTATTTTTCTATTTATTCCATTTACTTTTCTGAATAGTCAATCACGGTCTACCCAAATCTATGATAATGGATTGGTTGTTTCTGCTGAGGTTTATGCATCAGAAGTTGGCAAGCAAATTCTTAAACAAGGTGGCAATGCCGTAGACGCTGCAGTAGCTGTTCAATTTGCTTTGGCGGTTACGCTTCCCAGAGCAGGGAATATTGGAGGTGGCGGATTTATGGTAATAGAACTTACCGACGGAACTTCAACTGCATTAGATTTTAGAGAGAAAGTACCCGCTCGTGCAACCAGAAATATGTATGTAAAGGATGGTGAGTTTAAACCCGAATTAAGTTGGGAGGGAATTTTGGCTGTAGGTGTTCCGGGCACAGTGGATGGTATGGTAACTGCACTGGAGCGATATGGAAGAATGCCTTTAGAAATGGTTATACAACCTGCCATTGACCTTGCAAAAAATGGCTATTACTTATCCTATGTTCAGGCTCGGTCGTTAAATAACCAGCTAGATACTTTTATTAAATACGAAGGATCTAAAAAATACTTTACTAAAGAAGATGGAGTTCCTTTTAATGAAGGTGATCTATTCATTCAAAAAGATTTAGCTGAAGTTCTGGAACAAATTGCACAATATGGGCGTGATGGATTTTACTCCGGTCCTGTAGCTGATGCCATTGTAAGAGAAATGAGAACACAAGGTGGATTGATCACTCATTCTGATCTGAGAAACTACAGAAGCATATGGAGAGAACCGGTAAAAGCTCGTTTTCAGGATTATGAATTATCAATTATGCCTCCTCCAAGTAGCGGTAGCATTGCTGTTGCTCAAATTTTAGATATGATGGACGATTATGCTCTTTCGGAATTAGGTCATAATTCTGCAGATTATGTTCACTTAATGGCTGAATCCATGCGCAGAGCTTTTGCAGATCGTTCTTATTACTTAGGAGATCCAGACTTTTATGATGTACCCAAAAATGACTTACTCGATCCCAAATATAATCATGCAAGAATGATTGACTTTTCTATAGATACAGTTACTCATTCTTCTTCTCTTTCTCATGGTGAATTTTCTAATAACTATGAATCTGATGAAACTACCCACTTCTCCATTGTTGATAAAGATGGAAATGCTGTAGCTGTTACAACAACTCTAAATGGTTCATTCGGAAGTAAAGTAGCTGTAAATGGAGCCGGTTTTTTACTCAATAATGAAATGGATGATTTCTCAGCACAACCCGGAGAACCTAATGCCTATGGATTGATTGGTGGAGAAGCAAATTCAATTGAGCCCGGGAAAAGAATGCTCAGCAGTATGACTCCAACTATTGTTACTAAAGATGGTAAAGTTCGCATGGTTTTGGGTGCAGCCGGCGGTCCAAGAATAATTACAGCGACTCTTCAGAACTTTTTAAACATCGCTGTTTTCGGCATGAATGCTCAGGAAGCAATTGCTGCAAACAGAATCCATCACCAATGGTTCCCAGATGTGCTTTTTTATGAAAACTATGGCTTAAGCCCAGACACTATTCGTTTGTTGGAGCAAAAGGGGCATCAACTCCGGAGCATGTCAATCGCTCGTGGTCATATCATTTATGTAAATTCTGAAGGTAAAAAATCCAGCGGTGTAGATCCTCGTGGAGATGGACACGCGGCAGGGTATTGAGCTTAGATTCTATATATGGCGTAACACATTCTTTGCAGTAACTGAATTATGTGAGTCATGCCAGATCACTTTTTCGTTTTTTATAACAAAGATCTGAGGTGATTCATGCCGAACATTAACTTTTTCTGCAAAACTTCCGGAAATGGGTCTTTGCCTTATTACATCAATCAAATAGAAATCTATACCCGAATTCTCCAAGAGCTCGGGGTTGTTCAGGTTCCGAAGTGCAAAATAACTTACTCCACAACTAGGGCTGTGTTTGTAAACAATCTGAATACGTTCGTGTGATAACTTCAAAATTTTATCAATCTGTTCTTCACAATTAATGCTATTCCAAATTGTTTCCTCTTCTGAAGAATTTCCATCTCCGGAAAGTGCATTAGTAATTTTTTCAAGAAAGCCCATATCCCCTTTTTTGATTAATATATTACAAATACTTTGATTTATGGAACTTGTAGGAAAGATCTCACATTGTATGAAGTAACTATAAACAAATTTTTATAACTCATTATGGAAACAAACTTAAAAGGATATTGGTTAGGACACTCAGCTTTTAAATTTATAAGCCAAAACGGTAGCATTGTGTATGTTGATCCTTTCCTAAAGGATAATCCTTCAACCCCTGACGAACATAAAGAAGTGAAAAATGCCGATTATATACTTCTTACTCACGGTCATGAAGACCATGTCGGAGATACATTGGAAATAGCTGAAAAAACCGGTTGTAAAGTTGTTGGAATAGTAGAATTAATCGGTTTACTTAAGAAAAAGGGACTTAATGAAGATCAGGCAGTAGAGTTCAACAAAGGCGGTACAGTAAGTTTTGAAGACTTTTCTGTAACTATGGTTTCTGCAAATCATTCTTCTTCTTATGGCGGAGAATATGCAGGAGATCCTGCAGGGTTAATACTTTCTTTTGAAGATGATTTGTGTATTTATCATATGGGTGATACCAACATATTTTCTGATCTGGTTTTATACGGTGAATTATATGAGCCACATATTGTATTAGCCCCAATAGGCGATCACTATACAATGGGGCCACAGGAAGCCGCTTATGCTGTTGAAATGGTAAATCCAAATATTGCTGTTCCAATTCATTATGGAACATGGCCGCCCATTGATTCAGATCCAAACGAATTCAAAGAAGTGCTGGAAGATATTTCAGAAACTGAAGTTTTAATCCCCGTAATTGGAAAAGAATTTCTACAGTAATAGCCTGAGATCAATTCACAATCTCAAGTTCGTTTTCTAGTTTAATGTTGAATCTCAAATAGTCATTCTCTCTTTGTATCAACAGAGATATATTTTTTTCTTCAGTTGACTGAAATAAATTTATTAACTCATTCAAGCTGTATGTAAATGCTTTTTGAGATTCAACTTCTATAAGAATATCATCTTTCATTAAACCCGCTTTATCAGCTGGTGAGTTTTCACGTATTTCTGATATTACATAATATGGAAAATCCAATACCGGAGTTATTAACTCGATCCCTGATGCGTTATATCTGAATTTATTTCTGAAGTAATTATTTCGGCGTATAAGCATTCCGTTATCTGCATAGTTATAAATGATATCGAATCTTTTTAAAATATCTGAGCCTATGCTACCTTCTCTTCCATGTAAAAAAACAGCCTTATCTATATCTTCCAGATCAGGGTAAGACACTATTGGGTTATTTATTTCTATACCTGCTATTCTTATCTGTGGTATTCTTCCTATTCTCCCAAATATTTCTCCATTTAGTCCAGTACCCAGATAAGAATAAATATTGTTAAAAGGTACTGCTATGTCATCCCCCTCATTTCCCGGATAAATAAATATTGTATGGCTAGCTCCTGAATCTATCAACAGCTTTAACTTTTTAACAGTAGAATCACTTTCTAAAATTTCAGCAGTAGCGTAAAGTTTATTATCAGCTATTGTTAAAGGAACATAGGTCCAGGAATCTTCGGCCTTTCTCTTTTCATATTCATCTTTGTAATAGTCCGGATCATGTAGATATAACCGTTCTCTAACGTAATCTATCTCAACGATGAAATTATCAAAAATATCGTATCCCAATAATCCATTTACTTGCGTACCCATAAAGCCGGATATATTGAATCGGCCTTCAAGTATAAAAACTACTGATTGTTCTTTTCCTTCAATGTCTTTGAGAAAAACTCTGTTCCCTCTTGAGATCAAAGCTGATAACGGCTCTCCTTTTCCTAATCCATTTAGCAGAATATTCTCTTCATACTCTATTTCAAAACTTTGATCAGCTCCAAGTTCTGTTATTATTGTCCTACCCGCGCCTGTATCTAATATAAATTTCAGTTCGGGAGAGTTATTTACCCGAGCCGGGATAACTACCAGATTATTAATAAACTGAAACCGTATTGTAACTGTACCTTTATAAGGATCCGTGATTCGAATATTTCTGTTTTCTCTGTCTCCTTCTAATACAACTCTTGAGCAATTTATAAGCATTAGCATCATAAACAGGAATAAAAGTGATCTCTTTATCACTATCAAAACATCCGTATTTACGATAAGCAACTTCATTGATTGCCTACTTTTATTTAGTGTAGTTACTTCAAAAATCTACGTTTACATAATCAAATCTGAATAATCTATCTGTTCTTTTTCCTTTTCCTCGCTTTAAATCTAATACTTACATCAAGACTCTAATCAAAATCTGGAACCTCGAATCCAAGTATCTGATCTTTTCCAACTTTCTTTAAATTGCTGATCTATATTCTTATCTGATCTATTCTGTGCTTTCAACGATTGTTGGATTCCAAACAAAGACCATCCATTATTGGGATGATGTTGTAACTCTCTTTCATAAACTTCTATTGCCTTTTCAAATTGTTCCATTTCTTGAAGAAGAGCTCCATACCAATGTCTGGGCGAGAATGGAATTGGTTCAGGTTCATCATATGCTAAAGAATCATAATATTCTATCGCTTTCTGGAAAGATGCTTCCGATTTACTCAGTTCTCCATCCATCCAAAAAATCTCCCCTTCAAGAATATAACCAACAGTGTTAAGAAGGTTTTCAGCCGAATGAAATCTGAATCTAGCGGAAGATGAAGACGCTTCCTTCAACACTTTTTCTTTCATCTGCACGGCTTTCTCTCTATCTCCATTCTTTAGTGCTGCATATCCTTGAGCAAAATCCCACATTCCTCCATGAATAGAGTGATCGGGTCTGTGTTCTATTCCCGGTACTTCATCAAACCTTCCGAAACGGATCAGAGTTAGCACATGGTACATATTATTCCCTGTAAGTTTTGCATAATCCTTACCGGCTTGAATGGCAATAGCACCTTGCCCATCCATACTCGCTGCAAAAGCAAGCATATGAAGATTATGAGAAGGATAAATTGCAAATCCTTCCCCAACCGATGCTTTCATATCTGAATGCCAGGCCATAATATTTGCTGTAACGGCATCGCTCCACCTGCCTATTTCGTTCCATGTATGTGATGGCATATGATTTATGTGGCTTGCGCCAGGAATTGACGTTCCAATATATTCAGCACATGGTTCTGCCCATTCAGGATTCTGGGTTGATTCGGTAGCGTGAATGTATAAATGGCATGCCCCCGGATGTTTGATATCTTTTTCTAAAATCCCTTCAAGAACGGAATGAAGTTTCTCAACATCTGGATCATTTACATCTCTGGTCCCACGTCTTGGTTCCAGCAAGAACAAAGATTCCGCATAAAGAGTAGCTATGTCCAGATCATTGGGATATTTTTGTGCCAGTATTTCCATCTGCTTTGAATAAAGAGTGTCTTGGATTGCTCTTGCAGATTGGTCATAATCTTCAACATATCTAATGGAGAAGGCTTTTATTAAATCTCTTTCTTTTTCATCTCCATTATTTCTGGATATCTCAATTGCTTCCTGAATTTTTTCGTATGCTCGTGGCGCTTCTGCTTCTGTCATTGCGCCATTTAAATACGATCCCCATGCCCATGCTTCTCCCCAATAACAAATTGCGCAATTAGGATCTGCTTTCTGGGCTTCCCGAAATGATCGTGCGGCGTCTACTTTTGTAAATGCATACATCATTTGAAATCCTTGATTAAAATAAGCCTGAGCCTTTTCGCTTTCGGATGATATCGGATATTCAAATTCTCCCAAAGCTACATCGAATAAAGGAATAGGCTCCTCAAAACTTGAGGGGTAATTTGTTTCTTGAGCATTTATATAAATCGGTACCACAGCGAACAAGGCTAAAAGGAATATATTTTTCATATCACAAATTTTTAGGTGTTTTCTGAGATTATAATAGATAAACATCATTGAAAAAGTAAATCTTTGTGTCCTGACATTTGAATCTATCTTATATATCTTGCCTATTAGTATCCTCAACTCATTATGCCCATATTTATGACTGACCTGATTGGTGTTTTTGCTTTAATAATTGGACTTGAACTAGTTCTCGGTGTTGATAACATTCTTGTTATTACAATTCTCGTAAGTCGACTCGAAAAAAAATATCAACAAAAAGCACGGATCATTGGTCTTGTTCTGGCAATGGTAGCTCGCATTCTGTTACTTTTTTTACTACTGCAACTTACAGAACTAACAAACCCAATTTTTATGGATCTATCTGTGAGAGATTTTATTCTGATTGCGGGTGGAATGTTTCTTTTATATAAAGCCGTAAAAGAAATTCACAATACCATAGAACTGAAGGATGAACATGATGCAGCTAAAAAAGTTAAAGATTCGTTCTCTTCTGTAATTACACAAATTGTATTATTAGATGTGGTTTTTTCAGTTGATTCTGTAATTACTGCTATAGGATTAACCGATGTAGTTTGGGTAATTGTTACTGCCGTTATCCTTGCTTTTGTAGTAATACTGATCTTTGCCAAGCCGATTGGAGAATTTATTCTTGCCAATCCGGCTCTTAAAATACTGGCACTCTCCTTCCTTATTACTATTGGTATCACAATTTTCATGGAAGGTCTTCACAAAGAAATTCCAAAAGCATATATATATCTTCCTATGGGATTTGCCTTATTTGTGGAGTTACTTCAAATGAGATATTCTAAAAATAAAAAAGAGTATAATCAGGAACTTAAAGACAAGCTTCCCAACTAAGTATTATTGATCAAAAACTTGTCCAGATTGGATTTTACCCAAAAAGCAAACTTTTACTTTTTTAAAGAACGTACATCAGTATAATTATTCAAATACAAACTACTACATTCATTCATTCATGAGATTCTTTCTAATTCCTATAATCCTAATTCTGATTCAATGCCAATCACAACCATACGAATTTAGTGAAAGCAGTTCATCTGAAATTCTGAAAACACTTAGTTCAGATGAAATGCGGGGTAGACAGGCGTTTACTGAAGACATCGATAAAGCAGCTGAGTTCATCAATGAACAATTCAAGGAGATTGATCTCGATAAATTAGATAGCGAATCCGATTATCTTCAAAATTTTGAGGTTCTATCTATAAGAGCTGTAAATGCAGATGTGGAAATTGAAGGTGTTCAGGTTAGTGCAGAAAACTATTTTGTACTTGGTGATACATCAACTATTGAATGGGCCGAAACTAACGAAATTAAAACAGAGCATATAGCGGCAGGTGAAAATTTTCAACAACGATTTAATGAGATCCGAAGCATGGATGTAGAAGCTTTTGTGTTTGTAGATCAAAGTCATGAAAATACCTTCCGAAGATACCAACCTTTTTTTTCCAGAGCTTCAAGAACATTTCCTGACGATCAATCTTCAAATAAGATTTTTGCCCTTACTTCAAAATCCCAGCAAAGTTCGTTCAGTGCGTATGTAACTAAAGAATATGACTTTCTGGAACTAGCCAATGTTGTTGGTAAAATTGAAGGAAATCGTAAAGACGAATATGTTGTTTTTTCAGCGCATTATGATCACATTGGAATACGTCAACCCAATACTGCAAATGCTGATTCCATTGCTAACGGTGCAAACGACAATGCTTCTGGAACAACTGCTGTTATAGAACTTGCTAAGTATTTCAAAAGTAAAGGAAAGCCGGAAAGAACATTACTCTTTGTAGCATTCACAGCAGAAGAATCGGGTGGTTATGGTTCTCAGTATTTTTCCAAGCAGCTGGAGCCTGATCAAATAATGGCAATGTTTAATATTGAAATGATAGGCAAACCTGCTGTTGAAGGACCTAACACTGCCTGGATTACCGGTTTTGAGAAGTCTAGTTTTGGCGAACTTCTTCAAAAAAGCGCTGAAGGTACAATTTACGAATTCTATCCCGACCCATATCCAAACCAAAACCTTTTTTACCGTTCTGATAATGCCACTTTGGCTAGATTAGGAGTTCCTGCTCACACTATAAGTACAACACCAATTGATGTGGACCCCGATTATCATCAGGTTTCAGACGAGTTTGAAACCATTAATGTGGTTCATTTAACAAATACAATACGAGCCATTTCGCAAGCTGCAGTGGGAATTGTTTCAGGTCAGGATACACCAACCCGAGTAGATGCTTCACAATTAAACTAACTAAAGGAGTTCTTATGAAGACTTCACTATCTTTACTATTCGCAATAATATTAACCTTTTCGGTTTCAGCACAAGATTATGCCGTTCAACAATTAGAAAATTCTCCCAGACATTATGAATGGGTAGAGATTGAAACAAGCGGTAGAACCATGCATAACTTTGTTGCTTACCCTGAACGTTCTGATAAAGCCCCCGTTTTTATAGTGATTCATGAAAACAGAGGATTAAATGACTGGGCAAGAAGTTTTACTGATCAATTAGCAAGTAAAGGATTTATAGCTATTGCACCCGACCTGATTTCAAATACCGTTGATGGCATTGAAAAAACAAATGATTTCGAAAATTCAGATGCTGCTCGTTCTGCGATATATGCTTTAGATGCAGAAAATGTAACTCAGGACCTTAACGCAGTACTAGAGTACGCCAAAAAAATTGAAGCAGGTAATGGAAAAGTATTCATAATAGGGTTTTGTTGGGGCGGTTCACAATCCTTTCGATTTGCTACCAACGCAGGTGATGATATCGAAGCCGCTCTTGTTTTTTATGGAACAGGACCACAAGATGCTGAGGCATATTCATCAATTGAAGTGCCCGTGTATGGTTTTTATGGTGGAGCCGATAACAGAGTAAATGCAACCATTGAAGGATCTGAAAAAGCAATGAGTTCTTATAATAAAAGCTATGAATATGAGATCTATGAAGGCGCTGGACATGCATATATGAGACGAGGTGACGATCCTGAAGCCTCTAACGACGATCCGAATGTAAAAGCCAGAAATGCTTCTTGGGACAGACTTATCAAAATTGTAAAAGACCATTGAGTTGAAATCCAAAAATCAAATAGAATTGGAGATTCATCAGGCTTTTGATGAAGTAATAAACTTTATTAGGCAGCAGGATGATTCATTATTTGATCGACCTAAAGCAGAAGGAAAATGGAGTACTGGTCAACAACTCGATCATTTAATAAAAAGCGTCAAGCCACTCAGCACAGGAATGGGATTACCAAAGTTCTTGCTCAAATTTCGTTTTGGGACTAGAAATCGTGAAGAAAGGAGTTTTGATGAATTGGTAGAAAAGTATCATAAAAAATTAAATGAAGGTGGCAGAGCAACTTCCCCATACATCCCTCCTTTTATACGTATTGACCAAAAGAATCAGCTATTAAATTCATATGAAGACGAAAAGGTTAGACTTATTAAAGTTCTTCAGAAGTGGTCTGAGACTCAACTATCCAACGTTATTGCTCCTCATCCACTTTTAGGAAAATGTACCGTTCGTGAGCTATTGTATTTCACTATTTATCATAATTACCATCATCTCGATAGTATTAAAGATATTCCCTAATTCTTTTAATAGTAATGGCTCCGGGAATATTATCAATGCTTTCTTCTGAAGAACAAGCCTTATTTTAACGCACTTACTTGGAGACTTTGAGCATTCTAAATCACAGAATGGGGAGGCTTTAGATTCCTACTTTACATTTAAAAAAGAAAGCTGGTTAAACTAATTGTCCATAGTTAAAGAGAGGATCTTAAAACCTCACTTTTTTAAACTTCACGGACCCGTTTGGTGGAAGTTGAGCTAATCTGCTAAGATGAACTTCTAAAATTTTACCGATCCTTGGATATCCCCCTATGGTTTGCCCATCTTTCATTAAAATAATTGGTAATCCGTTTGGCGGAAGCTGAATTATTCCGGGAATTGTTCCCGAAGATTTCATATCTGACATTTTAATAATTAACGGATCGTTCGTTTCCAACCTAATACCCATTCTGTTACTCTTTGAACTGACTTTAAAAGAAGTAGTCAAAAATTGTTTTTTTAAATGATCAGTTAACATATCCCATTCAGGTCCCGGCACAAATTCAACAGTGATCTTAGAACTGAAATAAGGAATTTCCGTTTTTTCTAAAACTCTGCCTTCAAAACTGTTCTTTTTATTTTTCCATACAATTACATCTTCTTCCTTTAATTCGCTTCCTTTAAGCCCTCCAAACTTTCCTATTACAAATGTAGAACAGCTTCCCAATATCCTATCAATAACCCATTCTCCACGAATGGCTAAATAACATCTACAGCCTTTTTCTGCGAAACCAAGATCTAGTGTTTCCCCTTTTTTTATAAGAACTGAAGTATTCATTTCTATTTTTGATCCTTCGATGGATGGGTTCATCACTGCTCCGGTAAGAGCAATTACAGCATCTGAATCAAATTGGTACTTCCCTCCTTTTAATGTGCACTCCAAAACCGGATCGTTTTCTGCATTTCCAACTAAATAATTAGCTTTTTTATACGAATACACATCCATAACTCCTGATACCGGAATACCATACTTTCTGTAACCAACTCTTCCAATGTCTTGAATGGTAGTAAATAGACCTCCATCTTTCACGGTAAGTTTAGCCATTGTTTTTCTCCAAACTCTCAAACTCTTTTGAAGAAATCTTTCGAAATGTAATTATATCACCTGCTGTAAAATTTGTAGGAGTTTTGTTATTTATATCAAAAAACTGATCTGGAGTTCTTCCAATTATTTGCCAACCTCCCGGACTTTCTAATGAATAAATACCGGTCTGCTCTCCTCCAATTCCAACCGATCCAGAGTCAACCTTTGTTCTCGGGTTATCTTTTCTTGGGACCCAGATACGTTGATCCAATCCCTCTAAAAACATAAATCCCGGTAAAAAGCCAAACATAGCAATACTATATTGTGTTGAAGTATGGATAGAAATGATCTCTTCTTTACTCAGATTGGTCTTATTCTCCACCTCATTCCAATCAAGTCCTAAATCATAGCAAATTTTTATTTCATGCGACTTAAAATTACGCCTTGTATTATCGTTGCTCTCCTTTATGCTCTGTAAAATTTTCTGTAGGTTTATATCTTTAGAACCGAATGTTAAAAGCAAAGAATCATAGGCTGGAACAGTATCTTCCAACAGTGGTATTTCAACTTCTTCTAAACGCAAAACTGTATTTTGAATATGTGTCAACGCGTTCTCGGCTACCTGGGGACGAAGTAACCATGATCTTTCCGCCATTCGAAAAACTGACCATAAAATACCGTTAAGGCGAAGTAATTCTGACTCCATGATTCTTAAGGAATTGATGAATATTTCTTGCCAATTCTTTTGATCCTTTTGTATCGCTGTGTAAGCAAATGGTTTCAGCTTTGATGGGGAGCCTTTTTCCTGAATAAGCAGTTACTTTTTCCTCCACTACCATTTCGAATATCTGAGTTAAAACATCCTCTTTTTGATGTAGAACAGAACCTTCAAGATTTCTGGCTCGTAATCTTAAATCATCTTCATAAGTTCTGTCTGCAAAAACTTCAGCGCAAAAATTCAGATCATTTTTTCTGGCTACCAACTCGAATTCAGAATCTGCTTGCCCGTAAACCAGAACATTTAACCCCAATTCTTTAATGGCTTCAGCAACACATTTTGCTATGTCGCGGTACTTTGAAGCCGCGTTATATAGAGCTCCATGAGGTTTTATATGATGAAGTTTGACTCCTTCTCCGTCAGCAATTTCTTTTAAACTCAGAATTTGGTCTTTAATACTATGTTTAAGGCGATCTCCTGTCATCTCAATTTGATTGCGGCCAAATCCCGCTCTATCAGGATATGATGGATGAGCACCTACTTTCACCTTATTCTTTTTTGCCAGGATCACGGTCCATCTCATGCTGATCTCATTACCAATATGACCTCCACAAGCAATATTACAGGATGAAATATAGGGCATTATAGCTTTGTCTAGATCAGGTCCATCTTCTGATCTCCACTCCCCTAAATCACAATTCAGATCAATACTATTTCTCATAAAAATTCAAATACACTGTTTAAACTTCTGAACCCAACTAATAAAGCTACAAGGATCACAACAATGCCTAAAATATTCTGCATGGTTGTATTTACATATTCTCCAAGTACCTTTTTTTGGTTTACAATATATATTAGAAATATAGCTACCAATGGGAGCAGTATTCCGTTTGCAACCTGAGCAAATTGGATAATACTAATCGGATTATAACTCAACATCGAAAATAGAACGCCAATGGTCAAAATGATAATCCAGACCGTTTTGAATTTTGGATGTTTCATATCTATATCCCATCCTAAAATACCTTTTGCTGCAAATGCCGCTGCCAGTGGTGCTGTTATTGCTGATGAAATCCCAGCAGCAACAAGCCCTAAACCCAAAAAAACTTTTGCCCAACTTCCTAGCAAAGGTTCCAATTGGACAGCCATATCGGCCGCGTTTTTGACTTCCATTTCTGAATTTCCTGTTGCTGCACTTGTGATAACAATACACATTGAAATAATTCCACCTAAAATGATGGCTACCATATTTTCTTTCCTCAAATCAGAGAGTTGACCGGTATCTTTGTATTTTTGCTGAACTGATGACGCATGCAAAAAAAGATTGTAAGGAACTACCGTTGTTCCAATGAGAGCCACTACCATTAATATTTCATCAGGTGATGCGGTTGGAATAAACAGTCCTTTAATTATTTCTGAAAGATCCGGAGCGATCATAATTGCTGTTGCCAAAAAAACTACACTCATTACTACAACCAGACTTATCAGGAAGTTTTGAATTCGCTTAAAGTTTCCTGAATACAGTAACCAAAAAGCAATCCCACCAATAATCAGCGGTACTAATCTAATTTCGAGTTCTTCAATACTGATATTTAAAGAAGGAAGTACTTCATTCCAACCAAGAACAGCACCGGATATATTTCCTCCCTCATAGGCTGCATTCCCGATTACAATTGCACCCAAAACCAATGTGATCCCAAAGATCCTTAATAACGGATTTTGCAGTTCACTACGAATTGCTTCCCCAAATCCCTTTTGAGTGATTAAGCCCAAGCGAGCGGTCATTTCTTGCAGTACAATCGTAGCAATTACTGAAAAAAGTAAAGCCCAAAGCAATGTATATCCTGAGTTAACCCCGGCTAGTGTGCACACAGTAACCGTTCCTGGACCAATGAAAGCCGCTGTGACTAAAGTACTTGGGCCGAAATATTTTTTAACTTGCAATTTCATGGTTAAGAATATAGAATGTACCGTTTACAATCACGAATTCAGATCAAAGATTCTAATGGCTAAAGCAAACAACAAAACTGTACCAACTCAACTGAAGGTACAGGATTATCTGAATGCTATTGAAGATTCTCAAAGAAAAGAAGATTGTATCAGAATTCATGATATGATGAAAGAAATTACAGGACGAGAACCAAAAATGTGGGGGACATCCATTGTAGGATTTGGGACTTATCACTACAAATACGAAAGCGGACGTGAAGGCGATATGCTTATGACAGGCTTTTCGAACAGGAAGAACTCTATTACCTTATATATACTTGGCGGATTAAAGAAAAGAGAAGCGTTTTTAAGCAAACTCGGACCCCATAAAACCGGGAAATCATGTTTATATATAAAACGTTTATCAGACATCGATATTAATGTGCTTGCTGAAATGATAAAAGAGGATTTTGATCACGTCCAGAAAAAATATGAAGTTATTGATTAATGTGAGTTATTAGTCTAAACTTTTGAAAACAAATATCGTCTAAATCATCAATTTTAAAATCTTCATTGAACCATTCTTAACTGAATAATGACTCTAAACGATTTCACCAAACAGACGCTGGAGTTTCCGGACGATTACGAAGGAAAAGTAATCGCTACTTTGATCCGTTCCAATGAAAATATCAAGGGAAGACAATCAATACTCTATATTCATGGTTTCAATGACTATTTCTTTCATCCCCATTTAGCTGAAGAATTTCATAAAAACGATTATAACTTCTTTGCTCTGGACCTCAGAAAATACGGACGATCTCTTCTCTCGCATCAACATCCTAACTATTGCAAAGATATATCGGAATACTATGAAGAGATTACAGAGTCACTCAGCATCATACATAAAGAAAATGGAAATGACATTGTAATACTTGGTCACTCTACCGGGGGATTAATAGCAAGCTTGTATGCAAACTATGGTGAAAACAATAAACTTATATCCGCCCTCATTTTAAACTCTCCATTTTTTGAATTTAATGTTTCTGAAAAAGAACGTGATTTAAATCTGTTTTTTGCCAGAATTATTTCTTTTTTTATGCCTTATGCTAATAAAAGTAAGCCGCTATCCAGTATATATAATCGCAGTTTGCTAAAAAAGCACTATGGAGAATGGGACTTTAATGAAAACTGGAAACCAGAACGTGGGTTTCCCGCTTATTTTAAATGGTTAATAGCTATTTTTAACGCACAAAATATACTTAGATCTACATCTGATATACATCAGCCTGTTTTGGTTATGCATTCAGCAAGATCGGGGAAACCAAAAAAATGGTCCCCCGAAGTGCTGGAAATGGATATGGTATTAAATGTTGATCACATAAAAGAAACTGGAAACAAATTGGGAAAAAAAGTTACCTTCCTCCCTGTGGAAAATGCAATCCACGATATTTTTCTATCACAAAAAGAGGTTCGTGAAAAGGCCTTTACTGAAATGATTAACTGGTTAAATAAGACGATTAAATAATCAATATGGAAAACAGTATAGTTTTTGAGACTACGATTGAAGCATCAGCAGAAAAAGTATGGGAAACTCTTACAAATCCCGACAAAATTGAGCAATATATGTTTGGCTCTCGTTGTGACAGTAACTGGACTCCCGGTAGCAAAGCAAACTACTATATCAAACAAAATGATAAAGAAGTTACTGTTGTTAAAGGAGAAGTAATTCGCTCTATTCCAAACAAACTGTTGGAACACACACTATTTCCTGCTAATTCAGGTATTGAAGATACATTGGAAAATTATCTGGTTATTATTTACGAAATGGAAGAAGAAGACGGAAAAACTGAATTGACCATTACTCAAAAGGGCTATAAATATGTTGAAAATGGCCAGGAGCGTTATATTGATACTCAAAAAGGTTGGAAAGCAGTTCTTCCTAAATTAAAGGAAACCGCAGAACAAAAGTGAGTACAGAGCAACCGAACAATCCTCTGCATGGTATTAAATTAGCTCAAATTGTAGAGGATCTGGTCAACTTTTACGGATGGGAGCAGCTAAGCTTTCACGTTGACATAAATTGTTTTAAAAACGACCCAAGTATAAAATCCAGCCTTAAATTTCTACGAAAACACCAATGGGCTAGAGATCAGGTTGAAGAACTTTGGGTTGATGTTTTTGGTAATTAGATCCCGATCTTTATAATAACCGGAAAATGATCTGAGCCGATATCAGGTCCAACCATTCTGTTTGTCACCATTATTTCTTTACTGATCAAGATATGATCAATAGTTACAGAGATAAACGGAATTTGAGCGTTCCAACTTGGTTGTAATCCAAAGCCCAGCCTTGAATCTCTCAGGCTAGTTCCCTCAATAATTCTGTTAAAATTGGGAGAAAAACTTGTCGTATTCAGATCTCCTATCAAAACCTTGCTGCCATTTAGTCTTTTAACCATTTTGTTTAGGTTTGTAAACTGTTCGTTCCTATAATCGAAATAATCGGTTCCAATTGGTGGCAAAGGATGAGTAGCGATAAAATGAGTTTCTTTACTATCCATGTTGATCTTAAAATAGAATGAAGGAACACCACTATTAGACAGAATTATCTTTTCCGGATCTATTAACTCTACCTTACTCAGCACTACTAATCCAAAGTTATCTTCTCTTATTTCTGTTAGCTTAAATGGGAACGTTGATCCTAAAGAAGACAGATAAGTATCCCATTTTTGATTTACTTCTTGTAAAACAATTAAATCGGGGTCTTCATTTATGATAAAGTCTAAAACTTCATCAGAATTGTTATTTGATGATAATAGATTTATAGAAAGGATCTTGATATCAGCTACTGAATCGACTTGATCTATCGGGACATAATATTTAACTAACCCAATTCCACTAAGCAAAAAGAAAACCAGTCCTGCTATTGCTTCCTTTTTCAGTTTTAAGATTAAAGAGCAGACTCCTAAAAACATAAAATAGAAGCAGTAATACACTCTGAAATGCGAAAACCCGTCTAAGATCCAATGATATTTTCCTAAGAAACCTAAAAGAAAAGGAAGCAGACCTAAAACAAACATCCCCCAAAACACTTTTGCTTTCAATACAGTGTCTCCATTTCCCTATCATACTTCCCGATTAACTCGTTCCAATCGTATTTCTTAACTATGCTTTGGTAATCCACCTGACGAATTCCCATTACACTTTTTATAGCTGTTTCTAATCGGGCAGAAAGCTCTCCTTCTTCATATAAAAATTCTCTGTCGAGTTCTTCCGGTAAATGCTCCGGATATGCTAAGCGATTAGGCAACAAAGGAAAACAATCACAATACATCGCTTCTATCACACTTCCTCCAAAAAAATCCTGATTTGAAGTTACGGGAAGGATATCCACGCGCCACAACCATTTCGCATAGTCATCAAAAGAATCAGCATATCCCCAATGTATGATCTCATCTTTGAGTTTTTCTTTTGCTTCATCAAATATCGGGGGGTTTACATCATTTTGTTCTCCCAACACAACCAACTTGAATGGCACTTCTTTTTCCTTTAACTCATATAACGTCTCAAAAAATTCTTCCGGGTTTTTGTCATACTCCCATCTGTGATTCCATAAAATGGTAGCCTCGGAATTTTTTTCTTTATCTGATGAACGGAAATCTTCGAATCTTTTCAGATCTAATCCTAAATGCAGTACTTCACTTTTCTCCCTGATAATTTCGATGTTATCTCTTTCTCTCTTATCTGGAAACTGTTTTAAGAATTTAGGTAGAGCTCCCAAAAAAGAATCCATATGATATTTTGAGTTAAAAAAGATTTTATCTGCTGCAAGTGCTGAAGCATAATTAATAAAGGAATAGTGGTTATTTCGCTTCTTCTTTACATCTCTGTCCTGAGGAGACCATGGGTAAGTCAACTGGTTCTCATGAAAGTACATGGCTACCGGAATGGTTGCCGATCTCTTTCTAGTCAAAGAAAGAAATGTAGTCAGGTCCAGCATTGAAGTAGCGAGAATCTGATCAGGAGATTCTTCTAATTCATTGAATTGTTTTGCTAAAGAAATCGCGCCACCGTGCATTCGCCACTTCCAATGTCGACCGGGCAAACTAAGAATTCGAATATTGTGCTTAGAATGTTTCTGTAATCCTTCCGCCCATTGTTTGTGAGACCCTGAGAAAAAGGGTTCAAGAAGTGTGATATTTATATTTTCCATTTACTAAATTAATTGAGTAAATTTACTCTTTACATTGAGTAATTTGTTATTATGATTTATAGAGCTGAGAAAAATATCCTCCAAAACAGAATCTTAAATGAGCCAAGAGCTTTTTTACAAGTGGTTTATGGTCCTAGACAAATTGGCAAAACTACTTTGGTTTCTCAAATAATTAATGACATATCTATAGTTTCTCATTTCGCTTCAGCTGATGCTGTTTTAAATAGCCAGCAGACTTGGATAGAACAACAATGGGAATCAGCAAGAATAAAATTAAACAGATCTGATAATGCGGAAGGTTTATTAATTCTTGATGAAATACAAAAAATTGAGAACTGGAGCGAAGTAGTAAAAAAAGAATGGGACGCTGATTCCAAAAACAATATACCGTTAAAAGTAATATTGCTTGGTTCTTCCAGACTAATGCTTCAACAGGGGTTAACAGAAAGTTTAGCGGGAAGATTTGAAAATACTTATCTGGGGCATTGGTCATATTCCGAAATGAAAGAAGCATTTGGAATTAGTGAGCATGAGTATGTTTGGTTTGGGGGATATCCCGGAGCTGCCGAACTTTTCCATAAGGAAGAAAGATGGAAAAAATATATTCGTGACTCTCTGATCGATACTATCATATCAAAAGATATTCTAATGCTTAACAGGGTAGAAAAACCAGCTTTAATGAAGAGGCTTTTTGAACTTGGTTGTGAATATTCAGGTCAAATACTTTCCTACAACAAAATGCTTGGTCAACTTCAGGATGCGGGAAATACTACCACTTTATCTCATTATTTACACTTATTAGATACCGCCGGACTACTTGGTGGAACTGAAAAATTTTCACCAAACTTGATCCGACAAAGAGCTTCAAGTCCAAAGTTTCAGGTTTACAATACAGCATTTATTTCTGCACTGTCATCTTATTCTTTTGATGAGCTTACTGCTAAACCTGACATCTGGGGACGTTGGGTTGAGTCTGCTATTGGCGCTCACCTTCTGAATGCTTCCTTATCAGAAGATTTCTCGCTAAAATATTGGCGTCACCGAAATGATGAAATTGACTTTGTTATAGAGAAAAATGAAAAAGTAATCGGTATCGAAGTGAAAAGCGGAAAAACCCAGACTGCAAAAGGTATGGAAGCATTTAAGAAAGAATTTAATCCTCATAAAATTCTGTTAGTTGGCAAAACCGGGTTACCCTGGGAAGAATTTTTGGCGATGAATCCTGCTACATTGTTTTAGCTCTCATTATGCCATGTATAAAAATTGTGGTCTTCATCTATAGCCCATCCTGTAGCCGGATAAAGCCTATTTCCAACATGATTATCTTTCGCTGTTTCCAGCATCATACCACAAGCAGCGGTTTCGCAACAAAGTTCTTTTGATCTTTCAATAAGCGCTTTTGAAAATCCTTGACCTCGATAAGCTTGGTCCACATAAAGATCATTCAACAACCAAAATCGTTTCATTCTGGTTGACGAAAACAATGGATATAACTGAACAAAACCGGTAGCAACGCCGTCGTCATTTCTGGAAATAAAGATAACCGACTCATTCTGTTCAATACGTTCTTTCAAAAACGCTTTACTTGTCTGTTTATCCGATTCCTTTTCATAAAAAACTCTGTATCCATCAAATAATTCATTGAGTTCTTCTAAGTCTGATAATGTGGCTTTTTCAATCTTCATATTCCCCTACTCCTAATTCTCATATTCCCTTATTCCTAATTCTTAGATTCCTAATTCCAATCATCTCATCCACCGGCAATATCGATTTCAGTCCCACTTGGTTTTCCTTCAATGATAGGCATTGCCTTTCCGATCAATTCGCGCACTCCGTCAATACTTAGTGAATCATCGTGGTCTTGTTTGGAATCCCACACCTCAAAAACGTGCACGATATCTTTATCATCAGACTGCTGTCCCACAATATAGATCAGACATCCTTTTGCTGTTTTCATCAAGTTAGCCGCTTCTTCTAAGATCGAAGCCAATTCATCTCCTTTCCCTTCAACCGCTGTAAAACTTCCCGAAAGTCCGTATTTCATAATTAATTCCTAATTTATATTTACCTATTCCCAATTATTCAATTCCGCGATAGCGGCGGCGCATTTCCTACCATCAATAGCTGCCGACACAATTCCGCCCGCATAGCCTGCTCCTTCTCCACATGGAAATAAACCTTTTATCCTGATATGTTCTAATGTTTTATGATCTCTGGGAATTCTTACCGGACTGGAAGTTCTGGATTCCGGTGCATGAACTACCGCTTCATTGGTTAAATATCCTTTCATGGTTTTCCCGAATTTGAGAAACCCGTTCTTCAATGCTTCATACATGAAATCTGGAAAAACTTCCTGTAAGTTAGCGGATGTCAATCCCGGAGTATATGAGGTATTCGGTAAGTCTTTGGATACAATTCCTTTTGTGAAATCCACCAATCTTTGAGCCGGAACTTTCTGGGTTTTACCAGCTACTTCCCACGCTTTTTTCTCGATAGCTTTTTGGAATTCCATCACTTTCAGCGGACCAAATTCTTCAAATTCTCTGAAATCATCCATCTCAAGCTCTACCACAATCCCTGAGTTAGCTGTAGGACGAGAACGTTGAGAACCAGACCATCCGTTTGTGACCACTTCACCGGGTTTTGTTGCACAAGCGGCCACTACTCCACCGGGACACATACAAAAGGAATATACTCCTCTTTCATTAACCTGCTTCACGATCTTATAAGGCGCCGGGGGCAAATACTCTCCACGCTCATCACAATTGTACTGAATGGAGTCGATCAAAGATTGTGAATGTTCTACCCTAACTCCGATCGCAATGGGCTTAGCTTCAATTTCTATTCCTTTTTTATGAAGTAATTCGAATATATCTCTGGCTGAATGTCCTGTTGCCAGAATTACAAATTTTGCATCAAAAACTTCATCGTTAGCCAACTGTACTCCATTCATTTGATCATTCTCGATCAACAGATCAGTAACTTTCGAATTGAAATGAATTTCTCCGCCGTGTTCCAATATGAATTCACGGATCTTTGCGATGATTCTTGGAAGTTTGTTGGTTCCGATATGTGGGTGGGCGTCAACCAGAATATCCTTTTTTGCACCGAATGCTACCAGTAACTCTAAGATCTGGTTTACATCTCCTCTTTTCTTCGAGCGAGTGTATAACTTCCCATCAGAATATGTACCGGCTCCTCCTTCCCCAAAACAGTAGTTTGAATCCGGATTCACAATGTGATTTACATTGATATTCTTCAGATCCTTGATCCTGGATTTCACATCTTTTCCTCTATCTAAAACAACTGGCTTCATCCCCAATTCAATGCATTTCAACGCTGCAAATAGTCCTGCCGGACCTGCCCCAACAATGATTACAGCTTCTTTGTCGTGTACATTTTCAAACTTCGGAGGAGTTACTTTCTCTTCTTCAAATTCTTCACCAACATAAACACGAACTTTTAAATTGATCTTTACCTGTCTTTGACGGGCATCAATTGAACGCTTCAGAATTTCAATATGATTGATTTCTGATGCATCAATTTCTGTGGTTTTTGAGATATAGGCTTTTAACTCATCTTTTTGTGCGGCTACTTCCGGTATGACTCTGAGCTGTAATTCTTTTTGCATTCGATATTAATTAGAATTAAGATTGAAGATAAGAAACAATACATACTTCAATAATAAAATGAAGAAAGCCTTACTTATTTTTCTTGCACTAATTACAATAGCTACACTTTACTTCTATATTTCATTTAATGTTGTTCTGCCTTGGAACGAATCGAATGCAATTGAAACTACATTAACTTGGGGAGGCCTAGCTCCTCTTCCTTCTAACTCTAATTTGTTAGCTGTAGAAACAGAAGGAAGTCCCTTTACCAGAGAGTTTACAATAGAATTTCTATGTTCTGAAAATTGTATCAATTCATGGATTGAGAATTCTAAAAGACTTAGAGAAAATGAATTCACTATTACTAGAGATGGAAGCAGACTTTATGAAATTTTACCGGGAGAAGATGGTGCATTTGGTGGCAAAGTTTTTGTAAAAAAATTGTCTTCAGACTCTTACAATATTAAGATTAATATGAGCTGGAGTTAATACAAATAAAAAACCCCAATGCAGAGTTAAACTACATCAGGGTTTAAAATAACTAATTATAAATGCTACTGCTTATTGATTTGAAGCTAAACCACGAACAGATTCAGTAAGCATTTTTACTTTTTCATTACCTGAAGCCATACCATCCATTTTATCAGCAAGCTCTGTAAGAATTTTCTTTCTCACCTTTGGATTTGCTGCTTCAGCATTTGCTAAACTCTGTCGAGCCATTTCAACAGTTGTGTTATCCAACTCTTTATTTCTTTCAAGCTGATCTACATAAGCTTTAGAAAGAGCAAAAGTGTGTGGCCATACAAACTTAGGCTGACCCTGAGCATTCAAGTAATCCAGCTTAACTGAATTTGCAGCATCAATCTCATTTTGAGTAATGTATGGATTAGCTTCCAATTCAAAGATATCAAGTCCGCGAGCGATCTCAGAACTTACAATAGCGCCGTTATACCAATAAACTGACCAACTTCCACCGTTAGCCATTTGGTCTGCAGCAACAGGTCCATAATCCTGAAACGCGATCTCAACTGGGTTATTAGGATCTGTCCAGTCAAATACTGAGATGCCACCTTGGTACCAAGATTGAACCATAATCTCTCGTCCCGGAACCGGAATTAAAGAGCCATTATGAGCAACACAGTTTTCCTGTGAAGTTTGTGGAGCAGGCATCTTATAATATTCCTGAAATTTCATTTTTCCATTCTCTATAGTAAAGATCGCATTTGCTCCCCATTCCATTGGATCGCTTTCACGGCATTTAGGTTGGCCACCGCCACCCCACTCATCTGTAAATAATACTTTCTTGCCATCATTACTGAATGTTGCAGAATGCCAGTATGAAAAATTTGAATCCGCAACTGCATCAATTCTTGTTGGGTTTGCCGGATCTGAAATATCTAATAACAAACCATATCCTTCACACGCTCCACCTGCTAACCCAATTTCAGGATAAAGTGTAATATCATGACATTGATTCGGACCTTTACGGCCAGAATCATCTCCACCGCCTCCGAACATCTCATTTACCATAGCAGTTGCTCTTTCTCTTAAAGCAGTAGTGTCAGCTGCTGTTGGTTCACCAGCGGTTCCTCCTCTTTCTTCTATTAAAACATTCAGCATTCTCATAGCAAAACCATTAGACATCACTCTTTCGCTTCCTCCAAACTCAAAGGTAAAAGCTCCATTAGCTTTCGCTTCTTCCATTGCTTGTTTGTCAGCCGGAGCTAAACCATGAGATGGTGGTTCTTCAAGATTCTCAAAAATTCTTGGAGAACTTACAATAGCTGCTGCTTCTGGATTTGATAGTGGTACTTTAATCACTTCAATTCTGAATAAAGCCGAATTAGGATCTTCATCAGGTGACATATTTACACATCCTGATAATTCTTCTTCCGGTCTTACACCCGCAGAACCTGAAACATATACATATACATTTTCATCATCGTTAGGGTCTTTTAGAACTGAATGTGTGTGTGAACCTCTACAGGTTTGTACGTTTGCTATGTACTCAGGTTCTTCAATATTAGTGATATCAAAAATTCTGATTCCTCTTAGCCTTTCAGCACTTACTGCAGTTTGCACACCTTCAGTACCACAATCCAGTCTTCCGCTATAGCCTTCACCTGATACAAACATCAAATTTCCATATACAGAAACGTCACTTTGTGATGCAGGGCATAGATAATCTTTTACCAAAACAGGGTTAGATGGATCAGAAATATCCCAAACAACTACTCCATTGTAATTTCCCTGAATAGCATAGTTTTCCTTAAATGCCAGATCAGAATTAGTTACTCCCAGAAAATCCTTAGGCGGCGGAGTACTTGATAATTTTTTGAGATTCCAAATAGCTTCTTCAGCATCAAAAAGTCCTGCGCCTAGTCCAACTCTCGGGTCAGGTGAAGGTGCTTCTACGTTTGAAAGTGAAGAAACATTTGGTGAAGTATACTCAATGTCCATCATTTGCTCTGTGGATGAACAAGAGAATGATAACAAAGCTCCTGCCAGCAGAAAAATCCATAAGCTGAAAGCGGGCTTCTTATTAATTTGAATGTTCTTTTTCATATTAAATTTTATTGTTTAGGTTTTGTTTAAATAAAAATGACAAGTTGCTCAATCCTTCTTTTCAGATTCAATAGTCTCAAGCATAAGTTTCATTCGATTTATTTCTGTTATTTGATCTACATTTATATCAGTTGATAGCCTGAAAGCTTGCTCGTCCTGAACCGCTCCATCAGTACTAATAAGTTTTTGTACCATTGTTACTGCTCCTTGATGATGTTGAATCATGTATTTAAGAAATAACAAATCAAATTCTTTACCTCTGGCTTCACTCAGTTCTACGAGTTGTTTTTGAGTCAACATTCCTGCCATCTTCATATGACCGGAATGATCCATACCTGCTCCGTGAATCATTAAGTTCAACCCATCAATATGAACTTCCGGAACCGGCTGGTCTCTGTCACGTAACCAAGTCTGCATTGTTGCAATTTCGTCCTTCTGTGCATTAATTATTCTAGCTGCTAATGTGCGTACCTGAGGGCTTGCTCCATTTTCAGGCGCTAAACCAGACATTATTAAAGCCTGAGCATGATGACCAATCATTCCAGTCATAAACTCAACATCTGCTTCAGTAAAATTCATCTTTGAACTATCGATTCTGGCCCAGTATAATTCCTCTAGTTCCGCCTTATTTAATTGGTCAGCTTTTTGATCTGAAATTGTTTCTGAATTAGATGAACTTACATTTTTACTTGTTGAACATGCATTAAAAATCAACGCCCAAAGCACTAATACGCTGATCCACAAAGTCTTTTTTGCCAATGGCATATATTTTAAAAAATTTACTGGTGAATAGTTCTTATATATACCTTATAGGTTAACCAATAGCGGGTTAAAAGACAAAATAAAAGCTGTTTTTGAAAACGAATAGTTTCTTTTTCTGAACACTTTTAAAACTGCGACTTTATTTGAATTAAATAAGACGAAGTGTTGTTTATAATTCACAATATTAAATCACATATTTATGAAATCAATAGCTGCTTTTTTTACTATCGTAACTTTTATAGTTCCGTCATTATTTGCTCAGTTATCAAGCACTCCTGATACTTACAAAACTGAAAATGGAGTATTAACAGTTCATCCTATAAACCATGGAACTGTGGCATTTACGTTTGAAGGAAAAACTATTATTTTGGACCCCTATGGTGGTGCAGATAAATTTTCTGGATTAGAAGCTCCCGATCTGATTCTGATAACAGATATCCATGGAGATCACCTTAATTCAGAAACTATTTCAGGATTGGACACCAAAAATACAACATTTATTGTTCCTCAAGCTGTAGCCGATAGAATGAATGAAGAATTACAAAATCAAATTGTTGTAATAGCTAATGAAGAAAGCACTACTCAAATGGGAATTCAGGTAACAGGTGTAGCTATGTATAATCTCCCTGATGATGAAAACTCTCGTCATAAAAAAGGAAGAGGAAACGGTTATATAATCAATTTTGGAGGAAAAAAAGTCTACCTCTCAGGAGACACTGAAGACATCCCCGAAATGAGAAACCTTGAGAATATCGATATCGCTTTTGTGTGTATGAACCTTCCTTATACTATGGATATTTATCAAGCTGCAAGTGCAGTTATTGAATTCTCACCGAATATCATGTACCCGTATCATCATCGTGGTCAAGATGTCCAAAAATTTAAAGAACTAATGTCTATTGGAAATCCTGAAGTACATGTGATTCTAAAAGACTGGTACCCAAGTAACTAGATTCTAAAAGACTGGTACCCAAGTAACTAGATTCTACAAATAACTTATAGCCCTTTAACTATTCTATGCTAAACTTCGAATTCCAAAATCCTACTAAAATCATCTTCGGTAAAGATCAGATTGCGAAACTATCATCCGAAATTCCTGAGAACTCTAAAGTTTTAATGGTTTATGGGGGTGGCAGCATCAAAAAAAATGGTGTATATGATCAAGTCTCCGATGCTTTAAAAGAGTTTGATGTAACTGAGTTTGGAGGAATTCCCGCAAATCCTGAGTATGCCGTTTTGCTTGAGGCTTTAGAAATTATTAAAACTAAGGATATTGATTTCATACTTGCAGTTGGCGGAGGCTCCGTTATTGATGGCGTGAAATTTCTCTCAGGTGCAGCTACCTTTGAAGGAGATGAACCGTGGGATATATTATCAAAAGGAATCCGTACCTATAAAGGTATGCCTTTTGGGACCGTTTTAACGCTTCCTGCTACCGGTTCTGAAATGAACTCAGGTTCAGTGATTACACGCGAGGAAACCAAAGAAAAAAGAGTGATGGGTGGCCCGGGTTTATTCCCTAAGTTTTCAATTCTTGATCCTCAAGTTGTGCACTCAATTCCAAAAAGACAGATAGCAAATGGTTTGGTAGATTCATTTTCTCATGTAATTGAGCAGTACTTAACATATCCTGTTGCTGCTAAACTACAAGACAGAATTGCTGAAAGTGTCATGCAAACACTCATTGAAGTTGCTCCTAAAGTTATGGAAAATCCATCTGATTACGACGCCGCTTCCGATTTTATGTGGAGTTGCACTATGGCTCTAAATGGATTACTTCGGGTTGGAACTCCTAATGATTGGTCAACTCATATGATGGCACACGAATTAACAGCTCTATATGGAATAGATCACGCAAGAACTTTAGCAATCATACATCCTAGCCAAATGAAATATACATTTGAGGATAAGAAGGAAAAACTTGCTCAGTATGCCGAAAGAGTTTGGAACATCACAGAAGGCACTTTAGAAGAAAAAGCCAAAATGGGTATCAAAAAAACGGAAGACTATTTTCATTCACTTCAAATTGATACCAAATTATCAGATTATACCGATGCTTATGAAAACACCTCTGAAATTGTAAAAAAACGATTTGAAGAAAGAAATTGGAAAGGTTTAGGAGAAAGACAAAATATTACACCTGAAGATGCTGGAAAAATTGTTGCCCTGAGCTATTGAAGTACTGAAATCCCTCGTAAATCCAGATTTTTGATAACTCAATCTTCATGGCTCTGATGTATCTTTATCAATAATGTTCCGTCTTAATTGAAAAAAGACGTATAATTGCACAATTTTTATGCTTTAAAAAGATTATATCCTTAAGCTTAAAATTTCATCTGCAAAAAGCATTTATGAGGGAACTGCTACTACTAATTATACTTATTGGGTTGTCGACTGCATTGCAAGCTCAAACACTTACTGTAACCGATAATTCTACAGGTTTACCAATCGAGTTTGCAACTATTTACGATGAGGATAATGATATCTCTGCTATTACAAATATTCTGGGACAGGCCGAGGTTTCAAAATTTTCTGAATCTAAAAAAATCTCAATTAGATATATAGGATACCGACAGAAGAATTATAGCTTCAAAGAGCTTGAAGAACTAAAATTTATGGTGGTTTTGTCACCTTCTGATATCGCATTAAACGAAGTTGTCGTATCTGCGTCACATTGGAAACAGGAAACCAGAGAAGTTCCATTGAAGGTTACTTCTATTAATCCTGAAAATATTCAGCTGCAGAATCCTCAAACTGCTGCAGACCTACTCACTGTGTCTGGAGAAGTATTCGTACAAAAAAGCCAGCTTGGCGGCGGTAGCCCAATGATTCGTGGATTTGCAACCAACCGCGTTCTTATAGCCGTAGATGGTGTTCGAATGAATACAGCAATATTCAGAAGTGGAAATGTGCATAATGTTATATCTCTTGATCCTTTTTCAATTCAAAATACAGAGATAATTTTTGGTCCCGGATCTGTTATCTATGGTAGCGACGCTATTGGTGGTGTAATGAGTTTCTATACAGCCAAGCCTATTTTTTCTACCAACAATAACTTATATGCTAGAGGAAATAGCACAGCCAGAGCATCTTCTGCAAATAATGAACGAACAGTCCATGTTGATGTAAATTTAGGCAGAAAAAAATTCGCCTCGCTTTCCAGTATCAGCTACTCCGACTTTGACGATCTTAGAATTGGATCTAACGGCCCGAATGAATATTTAAGAACGTTTGAAGTTACCCAATATCAAAACGAAGACTCTGTAGTCTCTAATTCAAACCCCGAAGTACTTACACCCACACGGTTTAATCAATTAAACCTGATGCAGAAACTTCGTTATGTACCTAATGAGAATTGGGATATCAATTTTGGATTCCATTATTCTGAATCTTCTGATCTTGATCGCTTTGATCGTTTAACTTTAACGAATGATAATAGTGATCCAAGATATGCTGAATGGTACTATGGCCCTCAGATTTGGCAAATGAATAATCTGAATATCTTAAAAAAATCAAATGGAAAGATCTTTGATCAAGCTAGCCTAACACTTTCTCAACAATATTTCAGAGAAAGCAGACATACCCGGCGATTTCAATCTAACCAGAAGGTATCAAGGGAAGAAAATGTAGATGTCTTTACTTTGAATCTGGATCTCGAAAAAAATATTAACGCTTCAAATCGATTATTCTATGGTGGAGAAGTAGTATTAAATGATATCTCTTCATTTGGGTTTAATGAGAATATTGAAACCAACAGCACAAGCCCTACCTCAACCAGATATCCCGATGGATCCGACTGGAACTCTTTTTCTGGTTACATCAGCCATAGACTAAAGGTATCGGAAAAAATCAACATTCAAAGCGGACTCCGTTACAGCCATTTCTTTTTGGACGCTACTTTTGACCAAACATATTATCCGGTTTCTTTTAATGATATCTCAATAAACGAAGGTGCCTTTACAGGTAGCTTGGGTATGGTTTATACTTTTGATAAAAACCTGCAAGTGAATGCCAATTTATCAACAGGCTACAGAGCTCCAAATATAGATGATGCTGCCAAAGTATTTGATTCTGAACCTGGTTCTGTAGTTGTACCTAATTCGAACTTAAAACCAGAATACGCTTATAATGCTGACCTTGGATTTACAAAAGTGTTTAGCGATATAGTAAAAATCAATCTTACCGGCTATTATACAATTTTAAAAGATGCTCTTATTCGTAGAGATTTTATGATAAATGGACAAGATAGCATTCAGTATGATGGAAAATTAAGTAGAGTCCAAGCCATTCAGAACACTGCTCAAGCTCGAGTTTATGGTATCCAAGCGGGTTTAAAATTGGAGCTCCCTTCTGGTCTTCGTCTTTCAAGTCAAATCAATATTCAGGAAGGAGAAGAAGAGCAAGAAGATGGAACTTTTGCAGCGCTTAGACATGCCGCTCCAACTTTCGGTGAAACTCATGTAAGTTATATCTATGATAAACTGGAAATCGACGTATATGCAGAATATAATGGAGAGCTTTCTAATTCTGAGCTGGCTCCATCAGAAAAAAGTAAAGAGTATTTATATGCCAAAGATGAAAACGATAACCCGTATTCACCTCGCTGGTATACATTGAATCTGAATTCAGCATATCAAGTGAACTCTACTGTAAAGGTGAGTGCCGGTATTGATAATATAACTGACCAAAGATACCGCCCTTATTCCTCAGGTATTGCTGCTCCAGGTAGAAACTTCTTTGTTGCCGTAAGAGCTAACTTTTAAAGGATCTTAAACTACAAAATAGCTTTTAACAGCGAATCAAAATCGTCAAAAACTAAATCAGCTAATTCAATACCCTCTTTATTTGGATTTGAAGTATACCAAGCTACTTTCCATCCGGCCTCTTTTCCACCTTTCACATCAGAAGTTAGTGAGTCTCCTACATATAAGATGTCTGATCTGTCTAATCCGATAAGTTCTGTACTGTAATCAAATATCTTTGGGTGTGGTTTCATAACTCCGACTTCTTCGGAAATTACTATCTGAGAAACCATTTCTTCAAACCCAAACTGTCTGATCTTCATCCACTGTGTTTCCGCGAAACCGTTTGTGATAATACCAACATCATATTTTGATCTGATTTTATCGAATGCTTCTTTTGCACCTTCGATCCACTCCCAGTGATTTCTATAATAATTCATATACACTTTCCCGGCTTCTTCATACAATGAAGAATTAATACCAAGCTCGATGAAGGTTTCTTCAAATCTTCTGCGGTGGAGAATATGTCTGTCAATCTCTCCTCTCCCATATTCTTCCCAAAGTCCTTTATTAATTTTATGGTAGGCTGATAAAAGAATGTCTAGCGAAATGTCATTAAACTCATCAAAATGAGTATGAATGTCTTTAAGTCCGTTTTGTTCTGCCTTTTTGTGGTCTAATAGAGTGTCATCTAGGTCGAAGTAAATAAATTTTGGATTAAATTCTGACAATGGAATGATTTTTGATTAATGTGAAATTGAATGAACCAAAATAAACTCAGGCTCGTAAGCGGGCTTAAGTTAAACAACTAAATACAAAATCATGAAAGGTAAATTAATTATAGGGCTCGTTGTTGTAGGCTTACTCGTCTTTTTTGGAATAAGCATCAACAACGGATTGGTTGAAAAAGAAGAAGCAGTTGAGGGAGCCTGGGCACAGGTAGAAAATCAATATCAACGTAGAGCTGATCTGATACCTAATCTGGTAAATACAGTAAAAGGTGCAGCTAATTTTGAGCAAGAAACCTTGACTTCAGTAATTGAGGCAAGAAGTAAAGCAACTTCCGTAAACATAAATGCAAGTGATCTTAGTGATCCGGCTAAATTTCAGCAGTTCCAGCAAGCTCAAGGTGAGTTGAGCGGTGCTTTATCCAGACTGTTGGTTTCTGTTGAGCGCTATCCGGAATTGAAGGCAAATTCGAATTTCAGAGATCTTCAATCTCAATTGGAAGGCACCGAGAACCGAATTGCCACTGAAAGAAAAAGATTTAATGATACTGCACAGAGCTACAACAGCTCAATCAGAAAATTTCCTACAAGTATCTTTGCTTCTATTGGTGGTTTTGAAAGAAAAGCTTACTTCGAGGCAGATCAAGGAGCAGAAAATGCTCCAACAGTAGATTTTGGTAATTGAAAAGACACAAGAACTAAAACATAAGATGTAAGACATCAGGACACTCTTACATCTTATGTCTAATATCTCATTACTATTCACATGAAAGAATTCCTTAACGAAGATCAAGAGAAAGCAGTAATTCGAGCAATACGCGAAGCAGAGACTTCTTCTTCCGGTGAAATCCGTGTACACTTAGAAGCTAAATGTGATAAAGAAGATCCTATCGATAGAGCCAAGGAAGTTTTTGCAGAACTTAATATGCATGAAACAGAACTCCGCAACGGAACTATTATCTATGTAGCATCTGACGATCATAAAATTGCAATCTGGGGAGATGAAGGAATTCACTCGAAAGTTGGTCAGGATTTCTGGGATGACGAACTTGAGCTCCTGACCAAATATTTTATGGCTGATGATTATGAAACAGGGTTAAGAGAAGCAGTATTAAAAATTGGTGAGAAACTCAGAGAACATTTTCCATATCAAGGTGAGGATGATATCAATGAACTACCTGATGACATTAGTTATGGAGATAATTAAGATGCGAACATCAATTTTATTAGTTATATCATTTCTTTTCTCGATAAATATTTTTGCTCAGGACATTCTTCCGGATCGGCCTAGAGGCATGGTAAATGATTATGCTAACATGTTATCTACTACCGAAGTAAACAGACTTGAGCAAAAGCTCAGGAATTATAGGGATACAACCACTAATGTCATCGCTATTGCAACTATTGAATCCTTAGAGGGTAACTCTATCGAAGAAGTAGCTACAACTACATTTTCTAAATGGAAGATGTGGGAAGGTGATAGATATAACGGAGTTTTATTACTGATTTCTGAAGGAGATCGTAAGTTTAAAATTGAGGTAGGATACGGCCTTGAAGGAGCAATACCTGACGTAATGGCTAACAGAATACTTAACGATATACTTACTCCAAATTTTCAGCAAGGGAATATTTATGGAGGAATCGACAGAGCTACAGATGCAATGATCCAACTGGCTGCAGGAGAATTCGAAGGATTTCCTGAACGTAGGAGTAATTCTGAAGGAGGTTCTTTTCCGTTTGAAGTAATACTGTTTATAATATTGATCATTTTTGTACTGATCAGAAAAGGACGCGGCGGAAATCACGGTGGAGGTAAAAGAACACTTAGCGCAGGTGAAGTTCTGTTTTGGGGAAGTTTACTAGGCGGAGGACCACGAAGAGGTGGTGGCTCATCATTTGGAGGAGGCGGAAGCTTCGGTGGCGGAGGTGGATTTGGCGGCTTTAGCGGAGGCGGCGGATTTGGTTCCGGTGGAGGTGGTGCAAGCGGTGGTTGGTAGCGCCAAGCCTTCGGCTTGGAATTAGGAATGTAAAATTAAGAATTCTTTGTGATTTCGAATTAATACAGAGCCTGTAGAATATTAAAGGTCTCTCTCAGCAATGTTTAGATTTCTCCCATCGGTCGAAATGACAAATCTAATTCTTAATTTTCCATTTTGAATTTTAATTTTTAATTCAAAAGCGCTTGCTCCAGATCAGCAATTATATCATCAGCACTTTCAATTCCCACTGACAATCTCACTAAACCATCTGAAATACCTGCATCACTACGTAATTGCTCATCAACAACAGAATGTGTCATTGAAGCCGGATGCTGTATTAAAGTGTCTACAGTTCCTAAGCTTACAGCCAGCGTACAAAGCTTAACATTATTCATCAGAGATTTTCCCGCTTCTAAACCATCTTTCAATTCAAAAGAAATCACTCCACCGAAACCTTTTGTCATAATTGAACTGGCAAGAGAATGTTGGGCATGAGATTCCAAACCGGGATACCAAACCGTTTTCACATTAGGGTGTGACTCTAGAAATTCAGCAACTTTCATCGCATTTGAAGAGTGCTTTTCCATTCGTAAAGCAAGCGTTTTAACTCCATTCAATGTTATCCAGGCATCCATAGGGCCAGAGATCCCACCTAGATTTTTTCTGAACAGATAAACACCGGTTTCATCCAATAATTCCTTTTTTGCAACCAATGCTCCGCCAATAATTGTCCCATGTCCACCCATGTATTTTGTAGTGGAGTGAACAACGACATCCGCACCGAATTTAAGCGGCTGCAAATGATAAGGAGTAGCAAAAGTGTTATCTACCATAACCAAAGCGCCATGTTCTTTAGCCATTTTTGAAATTGCTTCAATATCGCTCACTTTCATTGTTGGATTAGTGATACTTTCTAAATAGATAAGTGCGGTATCAGGATTTTTCTTCAATTCCATTTCCAACAGAAACAGGTCTGTCATATCAATAAAAGAAGTGCTCATTCCAAGCATTTCTGTTTCTTCTTTTAAAAATTGACTCGTACAACCATATAAAGCATCCTGTGCAATAATGTGCTTTCCTTTTGCAATGCTGATTATACCTGTGGTTATAGCAGCCATACCACTTCCGAAAGCAACTCCGGAATAAGTTTCCGAATTATCCATCCCATACGTTTCAAGTTCGCAAATAGCTCGTTCTAAATGCTCAACCGTTGGATTTCCCAATCTTGAATAAATATGAGAAGCTCCTCCCTCTTCATGAGCAAACGCTTTTGATCCTTCATCAACATTCTTAAATACAAAAGTTGAGGTCTGATAAATTGGTGTGGCATGAGATCCATACTGATCTTTTTTTCCTGACCCCGCATGTACAGTGCTTGTCTCAAATGAAAATGGTTTAGCTTTTGTTTCTATCATAGCACAGGTATTACTTGTTCATCTTTTATTGTATTAAGTACAATGCTTGTATGAAGTCTTTGTACATCTGGTAAAGTTGTTAATTTTGTACGCATCAACTTCTCATAATCTTTAGTGTCTTTTGCAACAACATGGAGTAAAAAATCACCTTCACCTGTAGTATTGTAGCAAGCAAGGATCTCAGGTATAGCTTTTACTGCTGAAGTAAATTCTTTCATACTATTTAACTGATGAGCACTTAACGTAACTGTAACAAATACGGTAAGTCCTTTCTCCACAGCCTCCCGATTTATTCTAGCTGTATAACCCTCAATAATTCCGTCTCTTTCTAATCGCTTTACTCGTTCCAAAGTTGGAGTTGTAGTCAAACCTATTCTTGAAGCAAGTTCATTGTTAGCTATCCTCCCTTCTTTTTGAAGGATGTCAACGATTTTGAGATCTGTTGAATCTAATTTCATTACGCATTAGTAGATTAAACTTTACTTGATTTACTATAGTTAAATATAATGCTATTATATACCAAATACGAAGAATTATAAACTATAATATTTATTATTTTAGAATATAAATCTAAAAAAAGCCCCTCAAGAGTTATCCTGAAGGGCTTAGATGTAGAGTCTATTTAGGAACTTTAAACCAACTCGTCAACCTCTTTGGTTTGTAAGCCTTTTCCTTTTGGAGATGTAGGTGTTGCATCCATGTATTCATCTACTGAGAAATCATCAACTTGAATTGCATCTGTTCTTGCTTCCTCAGCTTTTCTTACCATTTCTGCTTCTTCTTTTGTGATGATGTTCTTATCCAAAGCCGGTTTAAGTAAATTGAGAAACGAATCTTTAGGAAGTTCTCTTTTCTTTATAGCTATATACAGTTTTTTGTAAGCCGGATTAGCTTCAGTAATCAGTAACAATGCATTCTCGTACCGCCCAACAGCTTCTGTTGGATCAGATGGAATGTAGATTCCATCTGTCATACGATCTCTGGTCTCACCCGGCTCTTGCATTGCTTGAGCTACTTTATGCCCCAGATCATCAGATGGGTAAGTCCCAATTGGATTTAATCTTGACCAAACACCTACTAACCTAAATCCCCAACTAAGACCTGGAACTTTGATCTCACTTAAAATACCATCAAAGGCGACCTGAATTCTATAGAATATGTAATCCATCGACCATTTAAAGAAAGCCAGATCTTCTTTTCGTCGCCCCTCTGCTTCAAATCTTTTAAGTGTAGCAGTACCTAAATACATAAAACTTAATATATCAGCGTACCGTCCTGCGATTTTTTCTTTCATTTTTAAACCGCCTCCATATGAACCTAAAGCGATATCAGCTAAAAACGCAAACGAAGCTGAAGCCCAAGCCATTTTTCTGTAATATTTTGCGGCTGGTCCGCTTACCGGTGAACTTGCTAAACGGCCTCTAGTTAAACTTAACATAAAAGCACGTGCTTTGTTTCTTCCAACATGACCGATATGGGCCCAAAAATTATCATCAAATCCTTTAATGTCTTTGTTCATCAAGGCATTGATCTCGTTCAGCGCATATGGATGACAGCGTATTGCACCCTGACCGAATATCATCAAAGTCCTTGTTAATATATTAGCTCCCTCAACAGTAATAGCAATCGGAAGTGATATATATCCATGAGCAAAAACGTTTCTTGGGCCTCTTGAAATACCGGCTCCTCCAACAACATCCATTGCATCATTTATGATCTCTCGTGTATGCTCTGTAAAATTATACTTAGCTATCGCAGTTACAACTGCCGGCTTCTCTCCGTTATCCAAACCTCCGGTCGTATATTTTCTGGCAGCTTCCATAAAATAAGTGTACCCACCAATTCGAGCCATCGGTTCTTCTATACCTTCAAACTTTCCAATGTTTAAACCAAACTGTTTACGGATAGCAGCGTAGGCTCCAACAACTCTTGTTGATAACTTAGCTCCGGCTAAACTGGAAGCCGGCAAAGAAATTCCTCGTCCAACTGCCAACGATTCCATTAACATTCTCCATCCATTTCCTGCACCTTCTTTACCGCCTATGATAGCATCAATAGGTACAATAACATCTTTACCTTTTGTTGGACAGTTATAAAACGGAACTCCTAATGGATCATGTCGCTTGCCTAATTCCACCCCTTCAGTTTCAGAGGGTACTAAAGCACAAGTAATTCCAAGATCTTCTCCTTTACCAAGTAAATTCTCTGGATCACGAAGTTTGAATGCCAAACCTAAAACGGTAGATATTGCAGCTAGGGTAATATACCTTTTATTCCAATTCAGTCTTAGATATAACTCTCCATCATCACCTTTAAAAACTTCTCCATCTGATGTCATCCCACCTGCATCTGACCCCGCTTTAGGCTCTGTTAAAGCAAAACATGGCATTTCAACACCTGCTGCAAGTCGTGGCAAGTAATAGTCTTTCTGTTTTTGGGTTCCGTAATGATTCAATAACTCGGCAGGACCCAAAGAGTTAGGAACCATCACAGTAGTACCTAAAGGACCACATCTGGAGGATAATTTTGCTACTATTGCAGAATGCGCCGTAGCAGAAAATTCTAGACCACCATACTTTTTTGGAATGATCAATCCAAAGAATCCTTCTTTTCTTAGAAAATCCCAAGTCTCTTCTGTAAAATCCTTTCTTACAAAAACATCCCAATCATTAACCATCTCACAAACTTTTTCAACCGGTCCATCTAAGAACTCTTGCTCTTCCTTTGTTAGCTCAGGATAAGCTTGCTCAAGAGTCCTTTTAAAATCAGGTTTTCCTGAAAACAACTCTCCTTCCACCCATACATTTCCTGCTTCTATAGCAGTTTGTTCTGTTTCCGAGATCGTAGGCAAGAAATTAAGCGCATCCAATATTTTCATAATAGGACCACTCAATAAAATTCTTCTTATCGGTTTAACATTAAATATTAAAACCAGAACTGTATACGTAATAAATACCCATTGCGGAGCATCCAATCCTATCAACCCCACATATCCTGCAAGTGCCCACAAGAAAAGAGGGGCTCCCGTATATGCAAGAATTATGGCTAAAATAACCGCTGTTGAAATTGAAGCCCAAATTGGTACTTCACTAAAAAATCCGAATAAATCTACTAATGCTTCCATAATATTCTCCAATAATTAAGAAACTTTGGTTCTAACTAAAAATCCTTCAATAATGTTTTGAATGGATTTTTCAATAAATTGTGCTTTATCAATTCTGCTGTCCAATCTTTGATTTAGAACAACAGATATTACCCCATGCAACTGCCCCCAGATTGAATATGCCGAAGTTAAAGGATCTTCCTCATCCATTAGTCCCAGTATCACGCCTTGTTCGATTACCTTTACAAGCAACTCATAACAACGGCGGGCTCTTCTAAACTTTTCCTTAGGGTAGCGAGACATTGCTTCTGGTCTAACCATATAAATGATCTCATACTTCTCAGAATTTGAAAGTGCAAAATCACTATATGCTCTAATAATAGTTTCAAATTGAGCAACAACGCTTGCTTGTTCATCTACTCTTTCTTCTATTGATACACTTAACTCCTCAATAGATTCTTCAATTAATGTATGTAGTAGATGGTCTTTGTTTTCAAAATGAAGGTAGATACTTGTTGCAGTTACGCCCACTTCTTTTGCAATAGCCCTCATAGAAAGAGCTTTATATCCATTATTATAAAGAAGACTCCTGCTTGTATTGAGAATTTTTTCTCTTAAAGAGATTTCAGATTCGCTCATATTTTAATTTGGTTAACAGTGTTAACTACGGCAATTTAATCAATCTGATTGGAAAATCAAGGAGATGAAGTATTAAATTTAATTTTACTTTTTTTCACTCAAACAATTTTTCAAAAAAAGTTATTTATATAATTAAAAATACTGTGTTAAACCTTTGGTTTGCGAATATAGCTAAATTTCTGTTTGTACTTCTTTTGTTGTCTTTGGGAGCTTCCTCAAACTTGAGTTCACATCCCTGGGGTGGTTTAGTAATTGATGAACAAGGGAATATTTATTTTACTTTTATTTGTCCTGTTAATGATGATCAGAATCATTATGCCTGTATATGGAGGCTAGATACTCAAAATAATCTGATTGAAGTCCTAAAAGCTCAGTTTTCACCCAGTGATCTTATTCTCAACAGAAATCAGTACCGCGATATATACGCGGCGGAAAGAACAGGGCAACATCCAGATTATTCAAATACGCTCTGGAAGATCGAATCTTCTAATTCTAATGCTCTTATATCAAATGAACGGAACCAAGCAAATTTTCACATCCAGACTTTTGCCGTTGTAAATAATAAAGACATTTATTTTTCTAAGGGAAATAAGATTTATCAAAGGAATTCGGAAAATCGAGTTGATGAAATACTTGAAGATTTTAGTTTTGAAAGAATAAACTTAATGACTGTAGCTCCTGATGGTAAATTATATTTTATGGCAGGAGATGATATTTATTTCTACAAAGATTCTAAAATAGAACATATTATTTCTGATTTAAAAATAGACAATCCCGAGGCTCTTCCTTTTTCAGGCGCAAACATTTTCTTTGATATGGCTATTGATAATAATGAAAATATATATCTCGCTTATTATGGGAATCGACAGATAATCAAAATAAATCCATCTTGCAAAAAAGAGATTATTCTTACTTCAGAAGAACCTTGGTCTCCTCACGGAATTGATGTTTTCAATGGCGAAGTCTATGTTTTGGAATCTACCATTGGTTCAGGAAAGTGGTGGAAGTTTTGGGAAGAAGATGTAGGCATTGTTCCCAGAATCAGAAAAATTTCGACTGATGGAAAAATATCTACTCTCTATACTTTTAAAAATTAACTACAACCCAAAAGATATAAATTTAATCTTCTTGCCGTTTTTCAAATGCATCTTCTCATAATACGTTTGAATTGAAAGTTGAGGATCATCTGGGCACTCTTCATAAACGTCTTTGATATCACGGTATATTTCTAAATTCTCCTCCTCAATAACTTCATGGGTAAATTCATATAGTAGATCACTGTCCGTTTTTAAATTTATTGAAATCCCTCTTTTTGCAATTTTTCTATACAGTTCTAAAAACTTTGGCGATGTTAGTCTCTTTCTTTCTTTATTAATATATGGATCAGAGAATAATACCCAGATTTCAGACACTTCATTTTCACAAAAAAACTGATCCAGATGATCGATATAAGCTCTTAAAAAACGGAGATTATTCATCCCTTGGCTTTTTGCTTTTGTAGCTCCTACCCACATCCTATTACCTTTTATATCTACACCTACAAAATTTTTATTCGGATACAGTTTTCCTAGTCCAACCGAATACTCTGCTTTCCCACAGGCTAGTTCTAAAACTATGGGATTATCATTCTTAAAGATCTTTTTATTCCAAGTTCCTTTAGGAAATGGATTGGAACTATTATAGTCTGTCCACTCGAATACGTTTTCGAGTTTTCGCATTTCATCAAATCTTCGTTGCTTAATCTTTGGCATTTTTAAGGAGCGAGACGTTTAAAGATCCAGGAGTTATTTTCTTTTTCAAACTTAATCCGATCATGCAATCTACTACTACGACCTTGCCAAAACTCTACAGCTGTAGGCTCAACAATATATCCGCCCCAATGTTCAGGCATTGGAACATTTCCGGTGGAATAGCGTTCTGTAAGTTTTTTAAATGTGTCTTCTAATATTTCTCTACTTTCTATCTCCGAACTTTGCTCTGAAGCTAAAGCTCCAATTTGACTCTTAAATGGACGTGACATAAAATATTCTTCGCTGTTTTCTGTACTTATTTTCTTTGCCACACCTTCTATCCGAACCTGACGTTCCAGTTCTTTCCACAGAAAACATAATGCAACATTCGGATTACCTTCAATTTCTTGACCTTTATCACTTTTATAGTTGGTATAAAATACAAAGCCTTTTTTCTCTATCCCTTTTAAAAGTACAATTCTTGAATGTGGTTTATTTTCACTATCAACTGTTGAAAGAGTCATCGCATTAGGTTCCGGCAATTTGGCTTTTATAGATTCGCTCAACCAATTTCTGAATTGCTGTATAGGATCGGCATGAACATCTGCTTTGTCTAATGTATTTTTCGAATAATCTTCTCTAAGTTTTTGAATTTCTCTGTTGTCCATTACTTGAAATAATTTGGTTCGTTGCCGTCTTTCCACTTTATATTGCAACCCATACTAGGTATTTGTGGTTCCACAGTTTCTTTGCTTTTTATTAATGTGTCTGCGGCATTTCTCATATCCTTTCCCGTAACTGGCTTTCCATTTCCCGGTCGGCTGTCATCAAACTGCCCTCGGTAAACAAGCTTTAAATCATTATTGAATAAGAAAAAATCCGGAGTACAGGCAGCTTTGTAAGCTTTAGCAACTTCCTGACTTTCATCAAATAAATAAGGGTAAGGAAATTGATACTTATCAGATAGCTCTTTCATGAACTTCGGCGAATCTTGGGGATAACTTTCAATATCGTTAGAACTAATAGCAATGCATTCAATTCCCTGTTCACTATACTCATTTGCAAAATCAACCAATGCTTCATTTAGATGTATTACATATGGACAATGATTGCAAATGAACATAATCAATAGCCCTTTTTCTGCATGAATATCATCAAGGGAAATCAAATTTCCTTCTGTATCTGGAAGTTCAAAAAATGGTGCTGTCGTTCCTAATTCCAGCATTGTGGATAGAGTAGCTGACATAAAACGGTTAATTTAATTTTATATTTAAATCTTTCTTAAAATCCTATTTCTATTTTATTTCCTTCAAATTTATTAGGATTGATTTTAGGGATATTTTCATCGAAGAGCTCGTTAATTCTTTCAATCAAAAGATTTGTAAGAAAAGCATGCCCTCTTCTGTTTAATGAATAACCATCCGATGAATAGATACTATTCAATCCAAAATCATTATAGTAAATTACTCCATCTTGATATAGTTCTTCATTTTTAACTTGCTCCATAATCCTATTAAAATCAATCTGATTTACTCGAGAATTGGAATTAGAGATGTCTGATATTATCTGATTGAACTCATTTAATCTAGATTTAATAATTTTAATCTCTTCATTTGTTAATACCTGACTATCATTCAAAGGTATTGTGGTAGAAAGATTGGAATTTGAATGTAAATCTGGAAGGTTATCATATAAAACCATCTCTCCTTCTACTAATTGTCTTAGTTTTGGAATAATATTTCCGTTATTTAGTGTGTCATTGTCTAAATATTCATCCTCTATTACTCTCGCCCTATTTACTTGCCCCAAATAATAGGGATCAGGGCAAAAAGGTGTAACCGGACCTTCACAATACGCATCTAACTGAAAATTAATAATACTTCTTCTTTCTGAATACGGAAGAGATCCATTATCATAAAAATTATGTTGAATTATTTGCTGGTTAAATTCTTCGTAATGTCTGGCCGCCTCTGAAATATTAGTGGTATCATATCCCATTTGTTCTACTTCCCACTCCAATGCCCAGTTAATTGTATTGAAAAAGGGACTTTTTAACGGATCGAAAACATTAACTATAAAAATATTCGAATTGGTTTCGTTTATTAATTTTTCAATTATGTTAGTTAAAATCAATTCAAAATCATTTGCTGAAATCAAGTCGTTTTCTGCAATTGAATTTATCTCAGGGTTTTCATCCCCTGTAGCTCCGTTTAACGCAAAATTAAGCAGATCATCATTCCCCAAGCTTAGAACTATAATACTTGGCCTTTTGTCTATTACAGTCTCAATTACACTATCATTACCATTCTGAAGCCTTGAATAATAATTATTATTTGAAAGGCCGTTATTATTCAATACCTGATGTACTTTTAATCCGGGGAAACTGAAGTCATTCAAAAGTTCAACATCTCCATCCCATACTTTGATTTCATCACCAGATGAGACAGCTTTTCTTAAAGGATATATCGCATTAGGAGAATCATATAACAAGTTAAACTTTCCTTTAGATTCGTCTCTTAACTCTAGATTTAACCCTTTCGAACTTTGAATTGTCGCCTGTAGGAATGTTCCTTTCCCATATACCGAATCCAGGTGACTTGAAAAAAGATTCATAAAAGAATACTCCTGACCTCCTGAGTATAAAGCCCCATCCATAAAGCCCGATGAATACACCCCTCCAATCAAGTACATACTGGATAAGTCAATGTCTATATCTTCTAATGATTTTAGATCTGATGATACCGGGGAATCATATTTACATCCCAAAAAAATAAAAATCAAACATGAAAAAAACAGTCTTAAAGACTTAAAACTATAAAGCATTACTATTTAATTAAAGTCCTATTTCTATTTTATTTCCTTCAAATAAGTTTGGCTTTAATTTTGGAACATTAGATTCCGAAATTTCATTTAACTTTTCTATTAAAGTATTTGCTAAAAAGGCTTGTCCTCTTCTGTTTATTGTATAGCCATCACTCGAATAAAAGCTTAATTCATCAAATTGATTTGTATAAAAAACCCCATCATCATTAAGTTCATTGGCTTGCAGCTTCTCAATCACACTATGAAAATCCAGTAAATATATTCTATTGCTACTGCCTGCAATTCCGTCTAAAATTTGATTGTAACTTTGAATTCTATTTTCTATTACCACTATCTCATCATGTGTTAAAACTTGACTATCATTAAGTGGTTGAATTCCTGACAACAACGATTCACGATGCAAATTCGGTAAATTATCATACAGGATCTTTTCACCTTCTGTGAGCTGTCTGATTTTAGGGAGTATGGTTCCGTCTGACAGAGTATCACTATCAAGGTACTCGTCTTCAATAACTCTGGCTCTATTAACTCTATCAATAAAAAAGGGAATCTCACATATTAGAGTAGGCACCTCGCAATAGGCGTCAAGTTGAAAGTTAATTATACTTCTTCTCTCTGATAGAGGAAGGCTTCCATTTTCAACAAAATTATGCTTAGCGATTTGTTCATTAAGTTCTTCATAAAACCTTCCCGCAGCAGCAATATAACTTGTGTCATATTCTTGTAGTTCAAGTGCCCAATCGATTTCATTGAAGAAAGGTGTTTCAATAGGATTTATAACATTGGCAATAAAAATTTCAGCATCGGTTTCATTAATGATTTTATTAACAATTGATACAGCGATATTCTGAAAATCTTCAGGTTTTATCAGATCGATTTCAGTAATAGTATTTAAGTTTGGCTGGTCGCTTCCTGAAGCTCCATTAAAAGCAAAGCTTAACACGTCTTCGTTACCTAGACTTAGAATCACCATTGTTGGATTCTTGTCTACGATCTGATCAATTATTGAACCGTTTAAACCTTCTACCCGGTTATAATATGGGTTATTCGTATCACCATTAGAATTCAATAGTTCATGAACTTTTAAACCTGGAAAACTATAGTCATTTAAGTCGGTATCATCCCCACTCCAATTACCTATTTGCTGCCCACTTTCTGGAATTCTTTTAACATACATTGAACTTAGAGATTCATAAACCAACTTATACTTCCCTTTTGTATTATCCCCTTCTTCTAAATTGAATCCGTTTTCACTTTCAATATCTGCTTGAATAAAAATATCCCTTTCATAAATTTCAGATAAAGATTGAGCAAAAAGGTTTGGGTAGGAGTATTTTTGACCATCAGTAAATAAAGCACCATCCATAAAACCTGAAGAATAGGTTCCGCCCACAGCAAATGTTCTGGAAAAATCTAAAGCAATACTTTCTTCAGTGAGAGAACTGGCAGATGCAGGAGGTTCATATTTACACCCAGAAATACACAGTAAAACAATACTTAATAAAATTATTCCTTTGGTCATTATTATATATTTGAGAAAACTACTGAAAAATTCAAAACTATAAGGCTATCTTACTTTTTGTAATCAAAAACGGTTTATAAAATATAATGCATTCCAATACTAAAATTTTAAATAAACGAGACAAAGTACTTTTTGAAAAAGCGCTTAAATTCTATTTTTTTTCCCGTCAACAAAATTTAAAATCGTTAAATAAAGAACTTGCAGATCGTATTCATTATTCAGGTTCCGTTGCCTATTCTTTGATAACAACTTATATACGAACCGGTTCTTTAAAAATTGAATACATGGACTATTTAAACCAAGAATTAAAACAACTGGTTAGTTTAAAAAAGAACTTTTTTGTAAATATTCAAATCCTTCCCAACGAGATTGATGATATTGAGCTTATGGAGCCTACTAAGTTTACTGTGTTCGATGAAGACCAGAATAAAAACTTAGAGATCAATTATTCGCCTTCTAAAAGCATGGCAATTATTAAATAGAACTAAAAAGACGTTTTAATCTCGTTGCCTTCTAATAGATTCGGGTTCATCAGTTTAATGTTAGAACTAGTTGAGTCGTTTAAAAGCTTGATCAATTCATTCGCGACAAAAGCGTTACCCCTTTTATTTAAAGTATATCCGTCGCTTGAAAAAATTGAGTAGATACTGAAATCTGCTGTATATGAAACACCATCGTAAAAAAGCGCCTCAATAAATCCTTTTTGAACTATCTCGCTTCTTTTAATTACGTTAATTCTATTATTCCCTGATGCGATGTTGTGGATTACTTCATTAAAAGATATCGATCTTTCTCTAATAACAGCCATTTCTTTTAGCGTTAGGGCTTGGTTATCGGCTAAAGCAACTGTTGCAGATAAAGGAGAATCAATATTTAAATTTGGAAGATTGTCATAGAGAACGAATTCACCATCCAATAGCTGGCGATATTTTGGTAAAACGGTACCATCGCTCAGCGTATCGCTATTTAATTCTTCGTCAAAAATAACTCTGGCCCGACTTGTTTCACCAGGGAAACCATCCTGATCAAAATTTATTCTTGGGCGCCTTTGAGAAGCCGGAACACCACCCTCGTCAACAAAATTGAATTGATACACTAAAAAATTGAAATCTTCCCAAAAGTCTGTAGCGTTAAATATATAGTCTCTGTTATATATCTCTAATTCTAATGTCCATCCAATAGTATTAAAAAAAGGTGCTCGAAGAGGATCAAAAGTATCCATAATGAAAACATCTGCGTTTGTCTCATTCAGAAGTCGATTCACAATCGTTTCCATTTCACTTCTATAATCTGATACCTGTATAATGTCTTCTTTAGCTATTGTTCCAAGGTTTGGAAACTCAGAACCGGATGCACCATTTAAAGCATATTGCAAAATATCATCCATACCCAAGTCAAGAATTACAGCCGTTGGTTGTTTTTGAATTACCTCATCAACCAGCGAACCTGAAAGACCTGATATCCTGTTGTAATATCTATTATTAGCAAGTAATGAGGGATCGTCAACTTCATATATGTTTAAGAATGGAAATGAATAATCATTTAACTCAGTATTAGAACCTTCCCAGTCGCTTAACTCTGCACTTCCTTTTGCAGATCTATACGGATATAGTGTGTTTAATTCCGGATAATCGATCAGAAACTTACCAATTGAAGGATCTTCCTGATTTAAACCTAATTCACTTTCTACTTCAGCTTGAACAAATGTCTCTTGCCCATATATTTCATTAAGTCTTTCGGAAAATAAATTCGGAAACGAATACTGTTGACCTCCATTATATAATGCTCCATCCATAAATCCCGAAGAATATGTTCCACCTATCACATAAAATTGTGAAAAATCCACTTCTTCCATTTTACTCACACCTTCTTCACCGGAAGTTGGTTTATATTCGCACCCTAAAAGCACAAATAAAGGCAATAAGAATAGTAATTTTCTTTTTTTCATGATCTTGATCTCTTCAACAAATTAAAATATTGTAGGGCTGTATGTAAGCGACATAAATAAAATACTTCCAATCTTTGGCCCTCCAAATACATCGTAGTAACTCTCTCTTCCAAAATTTGTTATTCCGGTTTTTACCATTGAGCGAAGTCTTGGCACTTTTATGTTAAATTGAAAATCAAAATGCCCATAGGATTCAATTCTTCCATCAAGAAAGGAACTCTCCCAATCATGAGCAGCCCTGTATCTGAAGGTCATTTTAAAGCCCACGTTTGTTATTAACTCTCTGTTTCCCCAGTCAAAATTGAATTTAAAAGGCGGAGTGTTATAACCTGGAACAATTGGATCATCAGAGTCGCTAATTAAATTAGAAAATGAACCATTGAATCCAGTAAAGAAACTTCCGGATGAATAACTCAAATCGAACGCAAAACCTTGTGCAATTAAGGTGCTGCTTGAGTTACCGTAAATATAGAATCTGTCGCTTTGAGTAGAGTTAATTGATTGAGATGCAGCACTGTAAAGATCCACACTTGGACTTGTTCGTGGTTTTATAAATCTGTTTGTTCCAATAAAGTCTTTATAGACACTGATAAAATAATTTAAATCTATGTATAGATTATCTGAGAAAAGCCGCCTTGATCCTATCTCAAAGGAATTAACTTTCTCAGGTTTGATCTTAAAAAGATCATTTGAAGTAACAATTGCATCTTCCAAAATTGGCAAGTTTCTAAGTTCAGCCTGGGTTCTGCTTATCTCCCTTTCTTCTACATCAAAAGTGATAGCAGTATTGTAATCGATCACATCTTTTTCAAAAAATGAGTTTCCTTGAATTCGGTATGGATCAGTGACCAAAGAAAGCCCTCCCATCAATCTTGCTTTACCAATATTTGTGTTCAAGAATTGCTCTCTTACTGTTGGATACCTAAAACCCCTTTGAAAAGTAATTCTAAAAAACTGCTTCTCTGAAGCTTCAAAATTCAAACCAATTTGTTGGCTTGACATGTATTCAAAATTCTCATTCTTGTCGACCCTTATAGCTGCTATAAAGCTTAATTTATCATCGATGACTGAACCTTCGTAGCTGGCAAAACCACCAAATTCAAAATTTGTTATATCATTACCGGTTGTATCAGGGAATAACGTACCCTCTGATTCAATATCATAAAAACGATACGATGCTCCGGTTGTAATTCCGATCTCTTCGAATGTTTTCAATCCATCAAAATGGTACAGAATAGAATTATCTCTAATACCTGCGCCTCTTTCGAAACTGGCTTCGTTCTTCAGCGCTGTTAATGCTGAATCATATCTTGCGGTACCGGGCACAAATCTTGCTTGGGCTGTACTTGTTTGGAGGAGCGTAAACGGTCTGTCAGCAAAAGATCTTGCATCATTAAAACTTAACCTTGGTACACCAAAAAGAGGAAAGCCTTCTTTATATGCCAGCCTATAATCTCGGTACCAATCAAAGTCACTTTTAGCATCGGTAATCAGTTGGTCAGCTAAATAGTTAACATTGTAAGAGCTTCCCGAGTTTTGAGATGTCCTGTAAGCTAAAAATTGAGCTGATTTATAATTTAAATCAGCTTTTAGTTGTAATACATTGAAATTTTCAAGACGAATTCTGCTGTCACTAGTATAAAGAGTGTTTGTATTTCCATACCTCCCTTCAACTGTGAATATTATATCTTCTTCAAATTTATAACTTAATGACGATGAAATTTTCTGTGTAGCTATATCATAATCAACTAAATCTTCTTCTCTATAACCGGTTCGGTATACCGGGACTAAAGTACTATCAGGTCTTCTTTCTTCATCTACACCAACAGGAAGAATTACAAAAGACTCGTCTCCATAAGTGTTAACTCCACTATAACTAGGTGTAGCTCTAATACTAAGGTTTGGCCCTCCTCCTCCCATATTTCCATAATTGTTAGCCTTCCAATCCTCACCTTGAATTATAGTACCACTTATCTTGAACGCAAGTTTTTTTCTGAGTGCAATCGCGTAACGAAGCGATACATCAAAAACACCATCACCAGCTGCAGCTAATGCTGAAGCTCCTCCCAAATTAATATTATGAAATCCACTTTTTATAGTTGCAGCAAAGCCTTGATTTTCAAAGGGAGATTTTGATGAGGTTAACAAAACTCCATTTAAAGCACTTGATCCATACCTTGCTGTTGAAGATCCAACTATCAAATCTACACTTGCGATATCAAGCTCTGATGGACCAAGCAGATTACCAACTGGAAACCCTAGACCAGGAGCAACATTATCAACTCCATCTGTTAATTGTAAGAATCTTGGATTTGCACTAGCATTAAATCCACGAGTAGTAACTGATTGTAAGTTCATACTTTGAGTGGCAACATCAACTTCTCTCAATGTTGAAACAAGATCAAAAGAATTGAATGAAGCTACTTGCTGAATATCGACCGTACTAATACGATCGATGGTCTGTGGTTTCTTTAAATCGTCAGAATTAACCATTTCTGCAGTTACAATGATATCTTCTCCACTTAAATTTCTAGGTCTAAGTCGAATCCTTCTATCTAATTCTTCAATTTTTCTAATAACTATATCTTCTGTCTGATACGAAACGTGAGAAACTCTGATTTTATAAGGAACAGCCATAAGCCTGCTAAAATCAAATTCTCCGTTTACGTCAGTAGCTTGACCTATAGGCCTGGCAAAAACTAAATCATCATTTGCTGAAAGAATTTGAATTGTCGCCAATTCTATTGGCTCATTGTTTGCAATATCTACAACTCTACCTGTAAGACGTATTCTATTGTTTTGTGGGATTAGCTCAATATTATTAAATCCTTCAAAATTATCATTATAAGAAAGCTTAATTCTGCTGTCTAAATACCCACTCTTTTCAAAAGAGATATAGAAATCCCTCTCCGGCTCGTTTAAATTTATTCTTAATGGTAATTCGAATTCACCTGCGTTTGATGTTACAACTGTATTCCCTAAGTCTTTGATAGCAATATCTTCATCATCAAATGCTATTCGTGCACCAGAAATAGGTTGATTATTAGGTTTACTCAATAACCTACCTCTATAAACAAAGTTTCTTAATGACGATGAAAGTTCTATTTCTATTCTATAGCTGGGCGGAGACTGATATTCTACTTTTTTCCCTTGGTAGCTTGGATGAGAAACAAGTACTCTTATTGGATATTCAATATCTTTTCTTAACTCAAAAATCCCGTTTTCATTCGTAACAACTTCGTCTTTCTGAGTACCAATCTCTTTAGCAGAATAGATTTCAACTTTAGCACCTTCAATAGGATTTCCCGCTATATTTTTAACCTGACCTGTTAAACTATTTTGATTTGCTTGCGAAAAAGTTATGCTTGGATTCAACGCGAAAGTTGCGAGGAATACACATACCAGAAAAATTCTATTCATTTAACCTTAAAAAACTTTGCTGTGGGAATTCGGCATCATAGATACAGATATTTGCGCTAAAATAAATCCCCGTATACAAATATTTGCATAAAAAAAACCCGATATCCATTTTTATGCATTGAAAAGGAAGCTACTCTTTCTAAAAAGCCACTCTCTGTAGTTAGGATACCGGGAAGCTACTATAAATTAGACGATCTAAAACCTGTAAAGTTTCCTGTATGAACCAATTTTTAATAATTAAAATGTAAATAATTGCAATTGATCTCCAGAAGATTTTTTAAAATGTTCAGTAGTCAATTTAAAATGATCCTGATTTAGTCCTAGTCTTTTTGTTTGAACACCGAACAGATCTTTTATTTGGGACGCAAAATTTCCTTTTCCTCTCATTCTATTTCCAAACTCTGCTTCGTATAATTTTCCGCCTCTCATATCTCTTATTTTGTTCAGTACTTTTTCTGCCCTGTCCGGAAAATTTTGTTCCAACCAATCTTGAAAAAGATCTTTAACCTTAAATGGCAAACGAACTATTATAAAACTAGCTCTAGTAGCACCTGCGTTATAGGCTGAGTTTAAAATATCTGCGCATTCATGATCTGTAAGCCCGGGTATAATAGGTGCAACATTTACTCCAACCGGTATACCTGCTTCAGCTAGTTTTTCAATCGCTTTTAACCTCCGATAAGGGCGTGAAGTTCTTGGCTCCATTAGTTCTGTTATTTTGTTGTCTAACGAGGTTACTGAGATTGTTGTACTCACACAGTTATATTCATTCAACTCTTTTAGAATATCTATATCTCGTGTTATTAAATGATTTTTAGTGATAATGCCTACCGGATTTCTATATTCTACTAGTACACTTAAACATTTTCTGGTCAATAAAAGCTTTCGTTCAATCGGTTGATAACAATCAGTAATTCCGCTCATAGCAATTACCTGTGGTTTCCATTTTGCAGATTGAAGTGTTTTCTTAAGCAATTCAGGTGCTTTATGCTTCACCATTATTTTAGATTCAAAATCTAAACCCGCTGAAAATCCAAGATACTCATGAAATGGCCTAGCATAACAATAAATACATCCGTGTTCACAACCCCTATATACATTTAGACCAGCATTGAATGGTATATCGGGGCTTTTATTGTATGATATAATTTCTTTCGTATGATCTGTTAAGAATGTTGTTTTAGGATGAGGCTTTTCACCTGTTTCTTCATCCAAATCATAATCGATATAATTTCCCTCAAACCTGTTAATCGGATTATCTGAAGAACCCCTTCCTTTAATTTTCTGATGTAATTGCTTCATAGATACACATATTTTATACATATAATATATGTGTTTCCATTCCAACTACAAACAAAAAAAGCTTCCGGAATCCGAAAGCTTTTTTAAGATCGTTTTTAAATTTAATTAGGGCAGGAAATGTTTTCGAAATTTCCGTCCCAGCAAGATTTTATACCTTCATTATAATTTGGTGAAATAATAAATCCGGTATTGGTATCTGTATTAAATTCTATGGTTGTCGTATCTCCGCTAGATCCATCAGTATAGATAATCGTCTTGGTTACACCATCAAAATCATAATCTATTTCCGAACCTTTATTTCCATTTCTGTCGCTTAAAACTGAAAAGTCCAATTCTATTCTTCCATCGTTATCTACATCCCATTCAATTTCAGAAACTGCACCACTTTCCTGAGCATCAAAATAGGTCCATTTTCCTTCACTACCATCGAACTCTGCTTCACCAGAGAATAACAAGAAATTATTAAGCGGGGGATCAGTCGCCGATGAAGTCACATAGAAGTTCCAGTTTACTTCGTCTTCAGATTCAAGTTCAGCCGTCAATAATATTGAAAATTCATCATCTCCATTTTGAGCTGAATACATCCATTGATATTCACCTTCAGCAATAACTTCTGGGTTTTTATTCTGAGCTGCATTAATCAAAATCCGAGGTACTATCAGGTTTGCATCTACGATTAATTTTGCAATACCAGCTCTGAAGAGCGCCGCATTAAAATGTGAACCAGCTTGTGATTTAGGATTGCTGTTACTGCTAAATTCTGACAAATCAATTGACATAGTTTGAGCAGAAGGTATTTCTGGGGTTACTTCTCTGTTATTTGCATCATTACATGATATAAAAACAGCTATAATTAAAACTATAGCTGTTAGAGAACGTGATTTTAAAGAATTCATAACAAGTCTATTTGTTTTTATTTCTCCTTTAAATTCATAAACATTGTTAATGTTCCTTATTCTATTTTTCTGAACTATACACTTTTTTACCCGCAACCCATGTTTCATGGACTTTGATCTTCCAGATTTCACTGGCGGGTATTTCAAAATAATTCTCATCTAATAGAATAAAATCGGCCCACTTTCCTGCTTCAACAGATCCCAATACATCTTCTTGGTGTGCTGCATAAGCTGCATCTATTGTAAAGGCTCTCAACGCTTCTTGTCTTGTGAGTGACTCATTCGGATACCAACCTCCTTCGGGGTTTCCACTATGATCCATTCTTGTTACAGCAGAATACAATCCGAAAAACGGATTTGAATGTTCTACAGGAAAGTCAGAACCTGCAGCTACTACTGTCCCTTGCTCCAAAAATGTTTTCCAAGCGTAGCCACCTTTTATTCTTTGCGGTCCTACACGATCTTCTGCCATATTTTTATCACTAGTAGCATGTGTTGGTTGCATCGAAGCGATAATATCTAGCTCCTTAAATCTGGGGATATCCGTTAGAGAAACTATTTGAGCATGCTCAACTCTGTTTCTTAGCCCTTGATCTCCATGTTCATTTTGAGCTTTTTCAAGAGCATCTAAAACCTGCCTGTTCCCTGCATCACCTATTGCATGAATATTTGCTTGAAATCCTTTGCCAACCACTTTAGAAACAGAAGCGTCCATTTCTTCCTGTTCCATGAACAATAACCCTACATTTCCCGGGTCATCAGAATATGGTTGTAACATAGCGGCTCCTCTGCTACCTAGCGCTCCATCTGAGTATAGTTTTACGCTTCTAAGTGCTAACATGTCATTTGCATAAGATTTTATTGGGCCATTTTTCGAAAGCTCATCGAATGTTCCCCCTGAACCTGAAATCATTCCATATATTCTTGTCTTTGCTTTCCCCTGATCAGCAAATTCTTTATATAATTCCCAAGCTTTAACTCCAACTCCGGCATCATGGACTGAAGTAATTCCCATCTTTGCCATTTGATCATATGCTTTTTCCAATGCCAGTTTTTGTTCTTTTTCAGTGGGTGCCGGAATTTCTGACTCTACGAATCCTTGAGCCGCATCTATAAATACTCCGGTGGCTTTACCACTTCCATCCCTTATTATTTTTCCACCTTGTGGGTCGGGAGTATCCTTGCTTAAACCAGCCATTTGTAAAGCCATAGTATTTCCCCAGCCTGCGTGTCCATCAACTCTGCTTAACCAAACCGGTCGGTCAGATATTACCTTATCTATATCTGCGGCAGTAGGAAATTCATTTTCTTCCCATAAAGTCTGATTCCATCCTCTTCCTTGTATCCATTCAAGATCCGGATTAGCTTCAGCATAACTTTTCAGGGTGTCTAGTGTAGCTTCAAGAGAGCTTATTCCCATTAGGTCTACATTTAATTGCTGGAATCCAAGTCCCATAACATGTCCATGAGCATCTATCAGCCCGGGTAGTAGAGTTTTACCGTTTCCATCTATTACTATAGAATTAGAATATTTTTCAGCTAATGATACATTACTGGTTTCAATGAATTTACCATTTTTTATTGCTACAGATTTAAACTCATGTAATTCTTCTCCGATAATTGTGTAACCGTTGATGTTTTCAATTACTGTAGTGTTTACAGTAGGTGAACATGCACCAATGAACATTATGATACCAAACAGTAGTACTTGTATATACTTCATATGAATTTTTATTTAATATTTTTCTTAATATAGGTATTGACAGTCGTTTCCTTAAATCAAATTTAAAGCTTTTACAATAACCGTATGGTTCATTTTTTATGAGAATAAAATCGCTGTCTTTTACATCATGCATTGTATTAAGCATGATGTTTACATCATTATATGGAAACCCTCTTCAGTTAAGTAGTATTGATAGTTTAAAAGTTCAATCTCAAACCCAGAACAACCTACCTCTCGCTAATACAATTATTGAAATTGTAGAATACTATAAAAATATTGATGCTGATAGTTCTACACTTTATGCTCTTCGGCTTATTGAAATATCTGACTCCTTAAATTATTCTGAGGGTGTACTAGCCGCTAAAGTAGCATTGGTAAATGTCGACTTTATAAAAGGGGCTTATTTTCAAGGCATTCAAAGAGCCCTCCCTTTTTTAGCACAAGAATTTGAATATGAAGGGTATCATCTTGCAAACTTATATCTGGCAACTGGTAATTGTTACAGCTCACTAGGCATTTATAAAACAGGAGTTGAATATTATTTAAAGTCACAGAAAATATTTAAAGAGCTTGATGTAAAAGATAAAATCAATACTGTTTCCAATAATTTAGGAGCTCTTTATATACGCTTAGAAAACTTCAGTTCTGCCTTAGATGTTTTCATAAACATGGATATATCGGCAGAGAACAAAGCCCTTCAAGTTACTACAAAGGTAAATTTTGGCTTCATCTATCTAGGATTGAACGATTTCGAAAAAGCTGAAACAAATTTTTTAGACGTTCTTAATTTTGGAGACGATGTAATAGAAGTACGAGCCAAGGCTATTGCCAGTTACAAATTGGGTGATTTATACACACAACGAAAAGAATATGCTAAAGCACTAGTACACTATAATAACTCTATAGATTATTTTTCCGTCTTGGAAAATGAAGCTCAAAAAATGAATCCTTTGAACGGAATTGCAAAAATTCACTTCGAACGAAATGAGCTTAATAAAGCAAAAGAGGTAGCTTTAAGGTCAAAAATGATAGGAGAGAAAACACAGACTCTTTCAGAACTCACTGATGTAGTAAATCTTTTATCAAATATTTATGAAGAAGAACAAGACTATAAAAATGCTTTTGAATACTCAGTATTGAGTAGAGAATTAAGCGACAGCTTAAATATAAGTAGGAGAAATCAGGAAATTCAGATTCTGGAAGCAGAATATGATTTTGAGAGAAGAGAAGAAGAACTAAAACGAGAGCAAAATATAGCCCTAAAGAATCAACAAATTATGCTCGGAGGAGTGAGTTCTGTTTTTTTAGTTAGCCTCTTATTTATATTCGTTTTTTACAAAAGTAAGAAAAACGAAGAAGAAGCAAATCTCAGACTTGAACATCTTAACAAGGATCTTAAAGAAACGAATAATATAAAAAACCAACTATTTACGATAATAGCACATGATCTTAGAAACCCACTAAGTTCACTTTACGGATTGGTTACTTTGTTAGAAATGAGAGCTTCTAATCAAGAGGAAATGGAGAAAATGATTCCTGAATTAGTTTCACAATTCAAGCATACCTCAACCTTATTAAACAATCTCTTGAATTGGTCCAAAAGTCAAATGCAGGGGTATAAAGTGGTGCCTTCAAAGTTTGATATTTTTGAGCTTTTTAGAACCAATTCTAAAGTTTTGGCCAGTCGTTTTCAGAATAAAGAGATTTCGATTAAAATTGACTCAACTAGCTCTGGATTGGTTTTTGCAGACCGTAATATGATAGATGTTGTGATTTTGAATATCCTATCAAATGCAGTTAAGTATTGTGATAAAGAAGATTCTGTATTAATAAGCTCAACTTCTCAACCGGGATTCTTAACAATTTCTATTAAAGATACCGGTATGGGTATCCCCAAGAATAAAATCAGACTACTATTCACCAGCTCTTTTTATTCTACAACAGGTACAAGAAATGAAGCCGGAACCGGACTTGGTTTAATGCTTTGCAAAGAATTTGTTGAAAAGAACGGCGGTAAAATATGGGTTGAAAGTACTTTCGGAGAAGGAGCAACTTTTTATTTTACATTACCTGTTCATGATTTTGCAGTAGAAGCATAATCGACCCAAAACTGTTCTTTTAAATAGTCTGGGAAAACATCAATGTCTTTTAATTCCTCTTTATTCTTGAACTCAATTTTTTCCAAAATCTGATCTTTACTACTCAATTCAGGATCATTTCCAAGCTTTAACACTCCTGATACATACTCTACTAAATAAAAAAACTCAATGGCATGAAATCTATTTTCAATGATCTCATTAATGTGAAGTAATCCTTTAACAGCTATAGTTAAACTTGTCTCCTCAAAAAATTCTCTCTGTACCGTTTGTTCTAATTTCTCGTTTAACCTTACCCCTCCTCCTGGAGGTGTCCAAATTAACTCACGTGATATTGGCGAACGTAATTGGACTAACAGTACAGACTCATCCTTTACAAGTATACCACAGCTCCTTACTCTGATTTTATCCTGATAATCGGACAATTTATTTTGTTACTTTTTTCTTTGGTTTCTTTAAAGGGCTATAAAGTTCATTTGATTTAGCATACTTTAAACTAGCTTTAACGAAATCCACAAAAAGTGGTTGTGGGTTATTAACTGTACTTTTTAATTCCGGATGGAACTGCACACCAACAAACCAAGGATGTTCAGGAATTTCAATGATCTCAACAAGGTCTCTTTCTGGATTCATCCCTACTAACGACAACCCACCTTCTACTAATTTATATCTTAAATTGTTGTTTACTTCATAGCGATGACGATGGCGTTCAAATACTAGATCTTCTCCATACGCATTATAGGAATTGGAGTCTTTCTCAATTTTACAGGCATACTTACCCAAACGCATAGTGCCTCCCATATTTTCAATATCTTTCTGGTCATGCATAATATCGATGATAGGATATTCGCAATCATCTTCAAATTCAGCACTGTTAGCACCTTCCCATCCACATACGTTCTTTGCATACTCGATAACGGCACATTGCATACCCAAACATATTCCAAAAAAAGGAATTTTATTTACTCTGGCATACTCAACTGCAGCTAACTTTCCATCTATTCCTCTTCCCCCGAAACCTGGAGCTACTAACACTCCTGAAATACCTTCAAGCTGTTTTGATACATTTTCCTTAGTAAGGTCATCAGATTGTACCCATCTGATATTTACCTTACAATCATTAACTGCACCACCATGAATAAACGCTTCCACTATCGATTTGTAAGAATCATGATGTTCAACATACTTTCCAACTAGTGCTATTTCTATAGCCCCGGAAGGATCACAAACTGCTTCTACAAAGCCGATCCAATTATCAAGGTTGTATTCTGAAGTTTTAAGTTGCAGTTTTTCAATTACACGTTTATCCAGACCTTCTTTCTTCATCAAGAGAGGGACTTCATAGATACTTTTTGCATCCAAAGATTCAATAACATCTTCTAAATCAACATTACAGAACCTTGCTACTTTACTTCTAATAGAAGCATCTAGTTCATGTTCTGATCTACATACAATGATATCAGGTTGAAGGCCACTTTCAGAAAGGGTCTTCACTGAATGCTGTGTTGGCTTAGTTTTAAGCTCACCTGCAGCCGCTAAATATGGTACTAATGTCAGGTGAATAGATAATGTATTTTTTCTGCCAACATTATATTTTAACTGACGAACAGCTTCTATGTAAGGCAAACTTTCAATATCGCCTACGGTTCCACCTATTTCTACAATTACAACATCATATTTTCCTGATTTTCCTAGCTCAAGAACATGAGATTGAATTTCATCAGTAATATGGGGAATCACTTGAACTGTTTTACCGAGATATGCTCCCTGTCTTTCTTTGGTAATTACATCATTGTAAATACGACCAGTAGTTACATTGTTGGATTGAGATGTGTTTATATCTAAAAATCTTTCGTAATGTCCCAGATCTAAGTCTGTTTCAGCTCCATCATCAGTAACGTAAACCTCTCCATGTTCGTATGGATTCATAGTTCCGGGATCCACATTTATATACGGATCCAATTTTTGAACGGTTACTTTGAGGCCTTGTGCAACCAATAATCGACCTAATGAAGCACAAATTATACCTTTCCCAAGAGATGAAGCAACCCCTCCGGTTACAAAAATATACTTAGTAGACATGCGAAGTTTGAGTGAAGTTGATGGATGGAAAAGATAGTATTCTAATGCGCCCTATTCAATCTAACTTTGAAAGTAATTTGAATTAACGCCACTTTTTTTGAGTACTTCCTTTGAAAGAACTTTAAGCACATCGGGTTTATCAGTAAATATACCTGTTGCACCAGCCCTTATTAAATACTCCATTTGTTCTTTATCATTTACGGTGTACACAAAAAAAGGAATATTGTTTTTATTCAGTTGTTGAATCCAATTATCATTGAGTTGTTCAGCACCCATATTAAAAGCATCTACACTGTAATCGCTTACTAATTTCAAAGGATCTCTTCCTTTGGATTGCAACGGCTCGAATAACAGAGCTAATTTTGATCTAGAATTACTTTTTATTATTCGATTAAAAACTCTGTAATCAAAACTGGATATTATCACTTCATTTTCCATGTCCAATTCTTTTATAACACTCAACACAAGCTCTACTATTCCCCCTTCTTCTTTTTCAGTAACTGCTTCTGTTTTGATCTCAATATTTACTAAAATTTTGTTTTTAGCATATTCTAGTATTTCTCTTAAAGTTGATATTCTCTCATCTTTAAATTTAGGATCGAACCAAGAACCCGCATCCAGTAGTTTCAGCTCTTTAAGTGTGAAATCCCTTACATAACCGGATCCACTTGTTTTCATATCTAGTTTCTCATCATGAAAAACAACAGGAATATTGTCTTTAGACAGCAACACATCGAGTTCAATCATATCTGCATTCATTTCAACTGCAGCTCTAAATGCTGAAAAAGTATTTTCAGGGTAATATGCGCTGGCACCCCTGTGAGCTATCGTATAAAACTGCTTTTGAAAGCGAGTTAAATTTTGAGATCCTTTATTTGGCGGAATCGTCATGATTTCTGAATTTTGTGACAATAGATATAACTGTTAATAAAACTATTAAAGAAATAGCTCCATATTCACTAAACCCTACACAAAATTGATTCTAATAGTTTTGCATAGAAACTATATTCCATTCTTATATTTTCTAACCAAATACTGATTATCTCTAAAACTTATCAATAATTTAATTCTGAAATGTAATAACTCTCTTTATCGCTTTATTGATCAAAGAATTAAAACTATCTGAATTTGAAAATATTGAATAAGAAAAAACTAAGCCTGAAATTATAGACAGGCAGCCTAATAAGTTTAGTATGGTAGCAAGCCATATAGGCTCAATCATCTCTAAAATTGATATTGCTACTACTGTTGCTCCTAATAAAATCTGAATGAATGCAGATAGAATCTGTATCCTACTTACTGGAGTAAGATCATTTTTATTAGAAAATGTTCTAAACTTCTTATTTAGTTTTAAATCTATTGTATCTTTAGAGTTCTTTCCCAGTAAAGAATTCATCTCTTTTTCTTCGTTGCTCATGTCCTTACCTTTTACTAACCACTTTATTAAAACAATCTAATAAATCAGCGCGAACAAAAAAATAAAAATGAGTAAATCCGATAATATTTACATTTACGGTAGAAACCCAATCATTGAAGCGCTAATGAATCGCCCCAATGCAGTTGAAAAGGTTTTTATTAAAAGTTCAATTCAACTTAATTCCATTGAAGGCTTAGCAGATCTTATTTCAAAAAACTCTGTTCCGGTTTCAAAGGTTCCTCAAATTAAAATCCAGAACTTAGTAGGAAGAGTAAACGATCAAGGTATTGTTGCACTACTTAGCCAAATAACTTACACAAACTTTTTTGATTGGGTAACAGAAGTGGATTTAAATTCAAATCCAGCTGTAGTCTTTCTGGATGGAATAGAAGATCCATATAATTTTGGGGCTATATTAAGAAGCGCTGTTGCTGCAGGTATTTCTGCGGTTATTGTTCCAACTCAAAAGCAATCGCCTGTAAATGCAACCGTTTTCAAGACTTCATCCGGAACTGCCGGCAGAATACCAATTATCAGGGTTCATGATACAAATCAGGGACTGAAAGATCTGGCGCTTGCTGGATTTGAAATCTGTGCTATAGATGGAAATTCAACAACTAATTTTTGGGACGCTGAATTCAACAAACCGATAGCTTTTTTAATCGGCAATGAAGGTGAAGGCATAGACAAAAAAGTATTGAAAAAAGCTTCATCAACTTTAAGAATACCGATGGTCAATAATGTAGAATCACTTAACGCTTCCGTTTCTGCTGCATTAATTTGTTATGAATGGGCTAGAAAAAAGACATAAAAAAAGCAGGTTTAATAAACCTGCTTTAATTCTACAATAGAACCTTAGGCTATATTTGCAACAACTTCAGATTCTGGGAAAAAGTATGCAGCTTCTATTTTTCCATTTTCAACTGAATCAGAACCGTGTATGATATTCTCACCAAGGCTATCTGCAAAATCAGCTCTTATTGTTCCTTTATCAGCTTCTGCAGGATTAGTTGCACCAATCAACGTTCTGAAATCTGCTATAGCGTTATCTTTTTCTAAAATCATCGGTACACATGCACCACTACTCATGAATTCACAAAGTTCACCATAAAATGGTCTCTCTTTGTGTACCGCATAGAAACCACCAGCAGTATCAGCTGTTAATCTCGTCATCTTTAAAGCTAAAATTTTGAACCCTGCTTCCTGAATTCTTTTAGTAACTTCTCCGATAAGACCTTTACGGACACAATCAGGTTTCAAAATTGTCAACGTTCTTTCTAATGCCATTATATTATTTGTGAAATTAATTTTTTTGTAACATCCCTTTTGAAATACACTCTTCAAAATGGTATATAAAGATAAGATTTAGGACATTAATTATCGAATCAAATAGCTCTGTTATATAATTATTTATGCGAAATGACTACGAACATAGTTTTTACTGGAGTTTTATATTAAAAGCATCTCCGGAGCAACTTTGGCCATATATTTCAGATACTAATAAGTTTCTGAAAAAGGCAGGTCAATTTTCTGTTCGCAAAGAGCCATTTATGCGAGAGAATAAGCACGGGTTTCTTGAGTTAACTTCCACAAAAATAAATACAGGCTATGCTTGGGTTGAAGACCCATATGTTTGGGAAAAACCATTTAGATTTGGTACTTCTAGAAAATACAGAGCCAGTATTTTAAAATCGTTGAATTTTATGGTGAATCTTGTTCCTCATAGAGCAGGAACAAAGCTTACCATCGATTTAAAAATTAATACTTCCAGAAAATTTCTACGGTATTTATTAGACCAGTACATAGAAAGGATAGTTAAAAGAAAAGTGCAAAAGTATATAAATGAATGTGATACTTGTGCATTTACAAACACTCTGTTTTATGAACATGCAGATACAGTTAATATATCAAGAAGAGCGCGGAGCAAAATCAAAGAGATTAAATCTGAGTTATTGGAAAAAACGCGTCGACAACGAATAATCAACCATTTATTTGAATTCTTGCTTCAAGCTGATGACGATGCACTTAAAAACATCCACCCATATAGATTGGCAGAGTATTGGGGTGAAAAAAAGTATTCGGTATTGAATGTATTCCTAAATGCAGCGAAACTTGGTCTATTGGATTTTAGATGGGATGTATTCTGCCCGGTTTGTAAAAATACACGCCAAAGCTTCAGAAGAATGAGAGATATTCATTCAGATCTTCATTGCGAAGAATGTGAATGCAGTTACGCAATTGATTTTAATGAGAATCTACATCTTGTGTTTAACCCTAATCCACTCATCAGGAAAATATCGAACAATATTTATTGTTATGGAGGTCCACAAAATACCCCACAAAGAGTTTCTCAGCATTACCTGCATCCTAAACAGGAAAAATACCTGGATATTAGTTTGAAAGAGGGCACCTACCTTCTCAAAACAACTACAAATAACGGTTTTCTAAAATTACACCTTCGAAAAGATGTTGATGATTCAGCTACTATTTTTATAACTGATGAAGACTTTAATGGACAAGAAGCTACCATCTCAGTTACACCAAACCTCACAATCATAAATAATTCCGAAAAAGAACTTATTTGTTATATCGAAAAAGAAAACTGGAGACCCGAAGCTATTTATGCTACAGAAGTTACCTCTTCTCATGATTTCCGAACCCTTTTTGCGCAAGAGACTTTGAAGGATGGTGAAAAAGTTACTGCTTCTAATCTCACTATTCTATTCACGGATTTAATGAATTCCACAGATCTTTACTTACAAGAAGGCGATGAATTTGCGATCGGTCAGTTGATGAGTCATTTTAAGATTATTCAACAAATAGTTGCGGAGGAACGGGGCGGGATAGTCAAAACAATTGGTGATTCCGTTATGGCTGTTTTTAAAGAACCTGTATCTGCTTTAAAAGCTGTTGAAAGAATTCAACAAATATTTTCATCTTCAACTGCAATGGGAGAGTCCTTTAAACTTAAAGCAGGAATACACTTAGGGAATTGTACAGCAGTTAATTTAAACGATAGAATAGATTATTTTGGTACTACTGTAAATATTGCATCACGGTTGGTAGACGTTGCCGAGGAAAAAGAAATTGTTGTCTCTGAGCCTTTCTATAATTTTGGAGATACAGATCTATATTTATCAAATAACAGAAAAACTTTGTTCATTAAAACCGGAGAAAAAGAGCTAAAAGGATTTTCTAAGGAAACTTTCAAAGTTAAACAAATTAGCATGGAGAGAACTGCAATGCGATTGGTTATTTAAACTCTTTGGTTCCATGCTAGTTTGTGGGCATTGTTATATATTAAAATAAAAATGCCTGTTAAAAAACACCACCCTTCTATCAAGGACTCTACTTTGCATATGAAAGCAAAGAAAAATATAGCTTTGATTGCCCACGACCACAGAAAAATGGATTTATTAGACTGGGCAGAATTCAATAGCGAGTTTCTCAAAAATCACAATTTGTTCGGAACAGGTACTACCGGATCTTTAGTTGCACAAAAATTAAATATTCCGGTTTATACTTTTAAAAGCGGTCCTTTAGGTGGCGATCTCCAAATTGGAACAGCCATTGTGGATAATGAAATTGATATGATGATTTTCTTCTGGGATCCCCTTCAGGCTCAACCTCACGATGTTGATGTTAAAGCATTACAGCGAATAGCTATCGTTTATAATATTCCTTTAGCTTGTAACAGATCTTCGGCTGATTTTCTGATAACATCCCCACTTATGAATTCCAACTATGAACGGTTTATTGTGGATTACAGTCAAAGATTTAAGAAAAATTTAGACGATTAAAATTCTGATTCCGATTAATTACTATTGAAATATAAATTAGCTGTAGAACTGCTTATTTTAACATTACTCAATCAATAGTAGAATCAAATTTTACTCATGTCGCTAAACAGACTTCAATTCGAAAAAAGCCCCTATTTACTTCAACATAAGAATAATCCGGTAGACTGGTATCCGTGGTGCGATGAAGCTTTTGAAAAAGCGGCATCAGAAAACAAACCCATTTTTTTATCCATTGGATATGCTACGTGCCATTGGTGTCATGTTATGGAACATGAGAGTTTTGAAGATGAGGAAATAGCAAAACTATTGAACGATACGTTTATCAATATCAAAGTTGATAGAGAAGAGCGCCCTGATATAGATAGTACTTATATGACGGTGTGCCAAATGGTGACAGGTCATGGAGGTTGGCCTTTAACTATAATAATGACTCCTGATAAAAAACCTTTTTTTGCAGGAACTTATATCCCAAAAGAACCAAGGTTTCAGCGTGTTGGTTTAAAGCAACTGATTCCCGGTATCGCCGGAATGTGGAAATACGAACCTGAAAAGATCAAAAAAGCTACGCAGAGCATACAAGATGGATTTGACCGCTCCTTGGAGTTTGAATCCGGTATGTTTCCCGGCTTGGAAGCTGTAGATTATGCAGCGGAACAACTTACTCAACGATTTGATAATGAAAACGGTGGTTTTGGAACAGCGCCTAAGTTTCCCTCGCCACATAATTTAAGTTTTCTTCTAAGGCAATGGTTTGCCACCAAAGAAGACCGGTTTAAAGATTCTGTTGAAAAAACTCTCACAAAAATGAGATTAGGTGGAATCTGGGATCATTTAGGATTCGGATTCCATAGATATTCCACTGACAAAAAATGGCTACTTCCCCATTTTGAAAAAATGCTATACGATCAAGCCTTAATGATGATTGCCTACACTGAAGGTTGGCAAGTAACAGGCAAGCCTTTATTTAAGCAAACTGTTTTTGAGATAGCAGATTATGTTTCGAATAATCTCAGCCATAAAAACGGAAGCTTCTTTTCTGCTGAAGATGCTGACTCTGATGGTGAAGAAGGAAAATTCTACGTGTGGGAAACCGATGAAATAGATAAAATTTTATCGAATGAAGAATCAGACTTCTTTAAAACCACATTTAATATGTTGCATGAAGGGAATTTTGAAGATGAAGCAACTAAGCAGTTAACAGGAAAAAATATACCTTTTTTAACCGATGTTTTAACTGATGCCAGATCAGCACAATTCGATGCCATTCGTGAAAAGCTTCTTATAGAGAGAAATATGAGGAATCATCCGTTGCTGGATGATAAAATCCTTACTGATTGGAATGCGCTCATGATAGTTGCATTAGCTAAAGCCGGCAGTGTTTTTGATGAAAAAGTATTTACTAACAAGGCGAAAAACGCATTCGATTTTATAGAAGAACATCTGATTTCTGAGGAACAACTTTTTCATAGATATAAAGAACAGGAAAGTTCAATTAATGCTTTTGCTGATGATTATTCTTTTCTCATTTGGGCTGCTATTGAGCTTTATGAAGCTACATTTGAAGTTAAGTACTTAAAAAAAGCAATTTCATTGTCAGAACAATTTGTTGAAAAATTTTGGGATTCAAAAGATGGAGCTTTTTACTTAAGTGATAAAAATTCAGAAGAACTTTTAGGAAAACAAAAACAAATCTATGATGGAGCTATCCCTTCTTCAAATTCTGTAGCTATGCTTAGTTTTATTAAACTCAGTAGAATTACAGGGAATACTAAATTTGAAGAGTACGCAAACTCAATTGGTGAATATTTTTCTACTGACCTAATTCGTTCGGGATCAAGTATTACATTTGGGTTGCAAGCAGTTCAGTTTATAAACAATCAACCTAAGGAGGTTGTTATTGTAGATTGTAAAAACCTTGACCCGGAAATTACTTCTAAGATCAGTTCTGTTTTCTCTCCTTTTAAAGTTTGTTTGTTTAAACATTCTATAAAAAAAGAACTCGAAGAAGTAAGTAATTTCACTAGCGACCTACACATAATAAACGAAAGTACCACATTCTATTGTTGTACAGACTTTACTTGTGAGAAGCCATTTAATGATCTAGTTGAATTAATGAATATTTTGAACTCAAATTCACTAGCTTAATTTATTAGTTAGTTTCAATCCGGCAAGTAACTTAATTCGTAATCCTTAACAGGGACAATCAATATGTTGTTTTTTCTTATATCAGCCATAGGTAAGTTTTTAAATCAGGATAATTCCAGGGATAAGGATTTGCTTAAACGAATTGCTCGGAAAGATCCGGTTGCACTATCGATGTTGTACGATCAATATAACCGGCTTTTATTTGGGCTACTGCTTTCTATTTTAAAAAAGAAAACGGAGGCAGAAGATTTATTGCAAGATGTATTCACCAATATCTGGGAAAAAGCAGATCAGTTTGATCCGGAGAGAGGTACAGGATATACTTGGATTGTTTCACTAACAAGAAATAAAGGAATAGACAGATTGCGTTCTAAGGTTTATAAAGAACAAAAAAAGCAATCTACAAGTTTGGATGATGAAGCGGTATTTCATCCACTATACTCAAATGAAAACAATCCATTGGAGGATACAATTTTATCTGATAGAGCAGAGAGATTGAAAAATGCGTTACTACAAATTTCTGAAAAGCAGAGAGAAGTAATTCAAATTTCATATTTCGATGGATTGAGTCAAACTGAGATTTCAGATGAATATGATATACCACTTGGAACAGTTAAAACAAGAATGCGCGACGGCATGATTAAACTTAGAGAAATTTTATCGGGAGATGCACAATGAGTAACCAGAATAATACACTGTTTGAAGAGCTCTGTGTCGGCTATGTTTTAAAGTCGATCACAAGTGAAGAAGAAAAAGAGTTCAAGTTACTGCTTAAAAATGCAACACCTGAGCAAGAACAACTTTATCAAGATATGCAAAACATTGCCTCAGAGATGGCTCTTCTCACATATGAGCAAAAGCCATCTGAAGATGTTAAAGAGCAATTATTACAAATGGCTTGGGCTTCAGTCAATTCTCGTCATGGTTCAAATGTCCATTACCTTTCAAGATATCGAATTGCGGCGGCGGCGGCAGTCCTCTTTTTAGTAAGTTCATTAGGTCTGTTTTTCTTTAATCAAAATTTAGAAACTGATTTAGAAAGCCAAAAGGAATTGGTAACTCAAAAAGAAACCACGATCAGACTTTTAGAAACTGAAGTTGAACGAAAATCCGAATTGCTCGCCATTTTAGAAGCAAGAGATGTTGATTTGATATTAATGGATGGATTAGAAGTAAATCCGAATGGTTTTGGTAAAGTTGTTTGGGATAAAGATAACGGACAAGCATTATTACAAGTAGCCAATATCCCTGCAGTTCCAACAGCTAAGGAGTATCAACTTTGGTTTGTGATCAATAATCAACCTTTTAGCGCCGGTGTTTTTGCCGTTAACGATCCTACACGTGATAATTTTTTCAAAATTAATGAACTAAATCAATCAGCAAGTCAAGGTGCATTTGCAATTACACTTGAGCCTGAAGGAGGCTCTCCTCAACCAACCGGGGATATGTATATGGTAGGAGCTATGTAGATATTACATCTTACGAAAGAATTCTAACTCTTTTAAAATTAATATCTAGAATACCCAATCTGAACGTTATTTCTTTACGTAATGTTAGTTAAGTATAATATTAACTAAACTTACAACAAATGAAAAAGTTTAAGCTACCATTTTTGGTAACTGCTTTGTGCTTAATTTTATTCGGCACAACTCAGATCACTAACGCACAAACAGTATTTGAAACAACGCTTAGTGGGAGCAACGAAGTACCCACAGTAACAACTTCCGCAAACGGAAATATAACTGCTACTCTTAACGACAATGAACTAACTATTGAAGGTTCATTTGAAGGGTTAAGCAGCACCTATCTATTTTCACACTTACATGCAGGTATGGCTGGCGAAGCAGGTGGAGTTCTTTTCACCTTAAACGCAACAGTAGATACTGACGGTAAAGGTGGAACTTATACAACCGCTAATAATACCTTTACACTAACCAGTGGACAGGTTGATACCTTAAAAGCACGTGGAATTTACGTTAACATCCATTCTGAAACCTATGGAGCAGGTGAGCTAAGAGGTCAACTAGCTCCTCAAGCAGATGTAGTATTCAGAACGAACGTATCTGGTACACAGGAAGTACCTGCAGCTAAAACTATGGCTAGTGGGGCACTTATACTTGAACTTAATGGTGATTCACTTTTTGTATCAGGATCATTTAACGGTCTTTCAAGTAATTATTCTGCTTCTCATTTACATACTGCAATGGCAGGAAGCGCCGGAGGGGTGGCTGTAACTTTGAATGCTGCTGTAGCCGCTGACAATAAATCAGGAGTTTATTTAGCGTCTGAAAACAGATTTGAATTAACTACTGATCAAAAAACAGCACTTATGAATAGAGGAATTTATGTAAATATTCACTCAGAAAATTTTGCTTCAGGAGAGCTTAGAGGACAAGTCACTCCTCCAGTAACAGCCTCTTTCTTTGCAAGCTTGTCAGGTAGTGCAGAAATTCCTTCTGCTAATACTAACGCAGGCGGTGCAGTAGTTGTGGAATTAACAACTGATGATTCCCTGGTTGTAACAGGTACGTTTGCAGAATTACAAGGTGATTTTGATGCGTCTATTGCAGGCGGTTCACATTTACATGCAAGCCACTCAGGAACCAACGGAATGGTTGACTTTCTGCTAAATGCAGAAGTAGAAGCAAATTTAAAAGCAGGTGCTTATCTAGTAAAGGACAACAAATTTGCAGTCGATGCTTCACAAATTGAAACATTATTGAACCGTGGTTATTATGTAAATATACATACTTCAGCCTTCGGAGCCGGAGAACTTCGTGGTCAAGTGCTCGGTGATGCTTCTGCTTATTTTAAAACAAATTTAAGTGGACTACATGAACAACCTAAACCTGTAATTACTGATGCTTTTGGTGCAGTTAATGTAGAGTTGACCGGCAACAGAGCTATTGTAACTGGTGGTTTCGAAGCTCTTTCTAGTACTTACCTTTCCTCACATTTGCATTCAGGAAATGTAACAGCAAGCGGCGGTGTTGAAGTAACCTTAAATGCTACTGTTGCTGGTGATACAAGTGGTGTGTACGAAGTATCAAATAACACCTATACATTCACAGAAACTCAGTTAGATGCTATAAGCAATCAGGGGTTGTATGTAAATATACATTCTCAAACTGAACAAGGAGGAGAATTGAGAGGGCAACTCTTATTCGGAGATAACTTATTTCCTGACAAAAGCATGTTGTTAACCCCGGCTGATAATGCAATGATCAGTGTTTCAGGAGATATAACAACAAATTTCCAAGCAACTTGGTCAGCTAGTTCCGATGTAGAGGGCGATAGCCTAACTTACACATGGCAAGCAGCTACAGATTCTTTATTCACGAATATTGTGATCAATGCGAATGTAGGAACAAACCTAAGTTATGATATAGCTTTCGGTGATCTTGATACCATTTTAGTAGACCTTGGTGTTGAATCCGGTGCAAATGCAACCATTTACCATAGAGTTATTGCTTCTGACGGAAGCGATGAATCATCTAGTGATACCAGATCTGCAACTTTAGAAAGAGGTACCTTAACTTCGAATGAAAACGGTGGATTAGATTCTCCAACTCGATTCAGTCTAGACCAAAATTATCCTAATCCTTTTAACCCTAGTACAAAAATAAGTTTTTCTTTAGAGAAAGCTGCCCCAACTCAATTGGTGGTTTATAACATGCTTGGGCAAAAAGTGGCAACTTTGGTTAATGAACGGTTAAATGCAGGTGAGCACACCTTTAACTTTAAAGCAGATAATTTATCATCAGGTATTTATATCTACAGATTACAATCTGCCAGTCAAAGCATTACTAAGAGAATGACTTTAATTAAATAGATTTTAATTAGTCAAACAAAAAGGGCGTTTGTTTATACAAACGCCCTTTTTATTTAATATAACTTGGTCTTTAAAATCAGTTGCCAGACATCATTTTAAACATCAATTCTGTCACGCTTATCATATTCATTCCGGCAGGTATTTGAACCATAGCCTTTGCTACACTGGATTTATTAATATCAGTAACTTCCATCACAGTTTCAGTGCCCTTATCTCCAGTAACTTCAATTAACATAGGAAAATTTTTCCCTGTAAAAACTGCATCTCTTGATTGATTTACTGCTCTATTTGCTTCAGCGGGTAAGTTTTTCCAAGGTTCAGCTAACATTCCCCAATTAATATCTATATTTGGAGTAAGCCATACAGACATTTTAGTATCGTTTTCGTTTCCAGATATAACCAATTCGTATGTTTTATACCCATTGATCGATCTTTCTCTGTCTGTATACTCAAAATTCATTTCTTCATTATTCGAATTTGAAGATTCGCTTCCCCATGAAAGAAACATTTTAAACAACCCTTCCACTTCTGATTTTGTTACCTGTAGCGCGTCGTTGTTCTCCATTAATACTACAAAATCTTTTTTGTCATTTCTGATTAACATCCCTCCAGAATTAAACGAATCACCAAAGTTCATTTCGTCTTCTCCTTTTAAAAAGATTCTGTCGGCTGTTACATACATATTTAGCTGATTAACAGAAGTTTTCCCATTGTCATTGTCACTATAAACATTCATTGAAATATGACCTTCGAACTGCGCTTGGAGTGGAGACACAAAAGCCGCTATGCATAAAAAAAATAGTGTGTTTAAATAAAATTTAGTTCTCATAATATTCTTTGGGTGTTATTTGATACTGGGCTTTAACGAACTACTTTAGGGTATGTTACGCTGAAATTAAATCTTCCATTCCTACATTTACTTTCTTTATCCAACCGCCGGCTACTATGTCATCGCCTTCATAACAAACAATAGCCTGTCCCGGGGTTATAGCTTCTCTTCCTGTAGGGAAATGAACCTTTATTTCATCTTCTCCCAGTTGAGTTAGATATCCCATTGCTCCGTCATCGTTATATCGAATTGCGCCGATGATTTCCATTTCTGATTTCGGGATTTTATCGTATTTAATCAAGTTAATCTCTTTTGCAGTCAACGTTGAGCTGATTAAGTCTTCTTTCTCTCCGATAGTGATCGTGTTTGTTATTGCATTTATATTTGTTACATAAACGGGTTTACCCATGGGCAAGTTTAAACCGCGTCGTTGACCGATTGTATAAAATGGATACCCTTCATGATCCCCTAAAATGTTTCCATCCTTGTCCACAAACTTACCGCCTTTCATTTTCTCTTCCAGTCCAGGTACTTTATCTTTTAGAAATCTTCGGTAATCATCATCAGGTACAAAACAAATTTCATAAGAATCAGGCTTATTGGCTACGTTTAATAGTCCGTGATCTTCAGCAATTTGGCGAATTTCCGGTTTTGAGTATCCACCCAAAGGAAAAATCGTTCTTTCAAGGTGTTTTTGTGCAACACCCCATAATGCGTATGACTGATCTTTTTTAGGATCTAATCCTCTGGAAATGATATGGCGTCCGTTTTCCTCTCTCACTCTTGCATAATGCCCTGTAGCAATGAAATCACATCCCAGATTGTCTGCTCGCTTTAACAAAGCTGCCCATTTGATGTGAGTATTGCAAAGCACACATGGGTTGGGTGTTCTCCCGTCCATATAATCACCCACAAAGCGATCAATTACCCAATCACCAAATTCTTCCCTTATATCTACGATGAAGTGCTTAAAACCATGGTTTACGGCAATGTGACGAGCATCATTCATAGACTCTACCGTACAACACCCCGTTTCTTTCCCGTTATCACCACCGCTTCGGTGATAATCCCAGGTTTTCATAGTAATTCCAATTACCTCGTATCCTTGTTCTCTAAGCATTACTGCGGCAACTGAAGAATCTACTCCGCCGCTCATTGCTACAAGAACTCTGCCTTTTTTACTCATTTCAAGATGTGAGTTTCTCTTTGAATTTAATTACAGTTAAAGATAAGGCTTTTGTTCACTGATTGCGATATTCGTTTAAATATCTCTGATAGTGTTTATCGATGAGTTGGATTAAGTTCTTAAAACACCTGTGATCTTATGCTTTAATAAGCAGAGATATGAAATTTTACTACTCATTTTAATTAGAGTTATTGACCAATCAATATTGAATATTCCATGTTGGATATTCAATATTCCCTATGTCATATACAAATACGGCTTCCAGGGTTCCTGCACTCCACCGTTTATATCTCTGAAAAATGTGATCGGAATTGGGCGATAAGGTTTATTTTTAAGAATCATATTAGCTTCTTTCGGCGTTCTATTTCCTTTCTTCACATTGCATTTGTCACAAGCCGTGGTAAGATTTTCCCAAGTATCTTTTCCACCTCTACTTTTTGGGTGTACATGGTCAATGGTTAACTTTGATTTTTGTCCACAATATTGACATTTAAATCCATCTCTACGCATTACATTTCTTCTCGTAAGAACTACTTTTGTGTACGGCAATCTGATATAATTACGTAGCCTTATTACAGAAGGGAAGTCATATTGATTACTTGTTGTTCTTAGCTTCTTTGCAGGGTCATCATGCAAAAGCTCCGCTTTTTCTAAATAAATAAGTTTCATAGAACGTTGTAATGAACACACGCTCAATGGTTGGTAATCTTGGTTAAGAACTAAAACATTTGCATTCATTCGCATTCAATTTAAGGTTCAGGTCTTTTTTCTTTCATGGAGAATGCAGATATGAAATTAATTTTACCGTTTAATGCCATAATCCTCTAGTATGATATATTTATCTCATAAAAACAAATAGTCTTGGATTACCTTTTTTTACTGATAAGATGAATTTAATGTATAATTAAATAAACTAGTTTTTATATTTGGAAGCGCTTTTTTAGCAGAACTGAAACCAAATTAAAATAATGTCCGAGATTAAAGACGCCCTCACTAAAGAATACTATAAAGAACCTGCTCCACTCCCCCACGATGACTCCCCTTTTTCTTCCATGATGGAAAGATTCAGATTTGCAGCTGACATCTTAGATCTGGATGAAGGCATGTTTAAATACCTTTCAACACCCGAAAAAGTTGTAATGGTAGCAATTCCGGTTATTATGGATGATGGGCGCATAGAAGTTTTTGAAGGATATCGGGTAATTCATAATAGTATTCTCGGACCTTCCAAAGGTGGAATTAGGTATGCTGAAGATGTACACCTTGACGAAGTTAAAGCGCTTGCCGCATGGATGACTTGGAAGTGTGCTTGTGTAAATGTCCCTTTTGGAGGAGCAAAAGGTGGTGTAAGAGTAAACCCAAAGGAGCTTTCACAAAATGAACTAGAAAGACTGACCCGCCGGTATACTTCCAATATGAGTGATGTTTTTGGGCCTGACAGAGATATTCCCGCTCCTGACATGAACACCAATGAACAAACTATGGCCTGGATCATGGATACGTACAGCATGAAAAGTAAAAGAAACGAAACAGCCGTAGTAACCGGTAAGCCAATCATTTTAGGTGGCTCAAAAGGTCGTCGCGAAGCCACTGGTCGTGGAGTAATTACCACTGCACTTGCTGCTATGAACAAGCTTAAGATTTCCCCGAGTGACGCTTCCATAGTAGTACAAGGTTTTGGGAATGTAGGTTCTGTTTCAGCTCAACTTATTTATGAGCAAGGGGCAAAAGTTATAGCAATAAGTGATGTTAGTGGCGGATACTTCAACAAAGATGGAATCGACATTCCGGCAGCTATCCACTATTCCCAAACAAATAACTACTCCTTAGAAGGGTTTTCAGGAGCTCAATCAATAAGCAATTCTGATTTACTTGAACTTGAATGCGATGTTTTAATTCCTGCTGCAAAAGAAGATCAAATCAATAAAAATAATGCGTCCAGAATAAAGGCGAAGATTATAGCCGAGGGTGCTAACGGGCCCGTTACTGCAAATGCTGATTCTATTCTGGAAGAAAATGGAGTAATGGTTGTTCCTGATATTCTTGCAAATGCAGGAGGGGTAACCGTTTCTTATTTTGAATGGGTACAAGATCGGCATGGATATTTTTGGACTGAAGAACGTGTAAACCGTCGCCTAAACAGAATGATGAGAGAAGCTTTTGATAACTTGTTTATGGTGAGTGAAAAGTATAGTATTACCCTTAGACAAGCAGCGTATGTATATGCGATTGATCGTGTAGCAACAACGTTGAAACTACGTGGTATTTATGCTTAATAATTGATGAGTTACAAAAAAGAACTTGTTCTAAAATCTACATATGAAGAATTAGATAAACTGGAAGGTTTTCTAAACGAACTACAAACGGAATTAGAATTCGATGATGAATTTTATGCACGATTGATGCTTACCGTAAGCGAAGCAGCAACTAATGGAGTAGTTCATGGCAATGAATTGGACGAATCAAAAAAAGTTACTCTATTAGCTGAGTATAATAACTCAACACTGGTTATAACTACTCAGGATGAAGGAGCAGGCTTTGATCCAGATAAAGTGAAAGACCCTTTAGCAGAAGAAAATATTCTCAATACAAGTGGCCGTGGAGTTTTTCTAATGGGTGAATATGCAGATGATATTAAATACGAAGACGAAGGCAGAAAATTAATTATGAAGTTTACTCTTTCATAATATCACAGATAATCTCTCCCTATAAAACCTTTTAGAACTTCAGGAACTCTCACTTTTCCATTTTCTTCCTGATAGGCTTCCAATATAGCTGAAACTACTCTAGGTAATGCTAGTGCTGAACCATTTAGTGTATGAGTCATTTCAATTTTTTTCTCATCTTTTCTATATCGAAGTTGCATTCGTCTTGCTTGAAAGCTCTCAAAATTTGAACAAGAACTAACTTCCAGCCACCTCTGCTGTCCCGGGCTCCAAACCTCGAGATCATATTTCTTACTCTGGGTGAACCCCATATCTCCGGTACACATTAGCAACGTTCTGTAAGGCAGTTCAAGAGCTTGCAATAACTTCTCAGAGTGTTCTCTTAAACTTTCTAACTCATCATACGATGTTTCGGGCTTCACGATCTTAACCAATTCTACTTTATCGAATTGATGAAGGCGGTTCAATCCTCTTACATCCTTACCATAAGAACCCGCTTCTCTTCTCCAGCAGGGAGTATAACAAACATACTTTACAGGTAATTCGCTTTCTGCTAAGATCTCGTCTCTATGAAAATTAGTTACCGGAACCTCAGCCGTTGGAATTGCAAAAAATTCATCTCTGGGAATCACATACATCATATCTTCTTTATCTGGAATTTGTCCAGTCCCTCGAGCTGAGTCTTCATTAACAAAATAAGGAGCTTGCAACTCAGTATATCCTGTTTTGCCTGCTTCATTTATAAAGTAATTGATAAGTGCTCTTTGTAATTGAGCAACCGGTCCAACATAAAACGGGAAACCTGCTCCTGCAACCTTTACTCCTCTTTCAAAATCAACCCAACCATAACGCTCTGTAATATCCCAATGTGGTTTTCTCCACTCTTCTTTATTTGGCTCTCCCCAAGTAGCAAAAACTTCGTTATCACTTTCAGTTGCTCCAACAGGAACAGTAGGATGTGCTACATTTGGTATTCGCAAAAGCATACTTTCCCTCTCATCAGCTAGAGTTTTTAATTCTTCTTCAAACTCTTTTAGATCTTCTTTTATCTTTGTTGTTTCAGCAATAATAGACTGAGCCTCTTCTTTCTTGCCCTGCCCCATCAATGCACCTATTTGCTTTGCTTTTGCATTGCTCTCTGTCCTTATTGCATCAACCTTTTGAACTAATTCTCTCCATTGTTCATCTTTTGCAATTACTTCATCTACCAAGGAGTTCGTTTTTTCTCCTTTATTGAGCATTCCTTGCTTTACTTTTTCTTTGTTCTCTTTGATGAAGTTTATGTCTAGCATGTATTTCTTTCTTTAAATTAAAGTGTAAAGATAAGACCTATTCTAATCTTGTTGAACCCTTTTTTCAAATTTAGTATCAAAGTGATTTTTACAGCAATACTTTTGCTAACTTAATTTTTTAAGGATATTATTCTAGAAATAAATAAAAATTTAAGCCATATATAAACAATGAGTCATTTGTTAGACGAAATCGATATTTCAATATTAAATCACTTGCAGGAAAATGGGCGAGCTCAGCGCAATCAAATAGCAGAATTAGTAGGCTTATCGGTACCCTCAGTTTCTGAGAGAATGAGAAAGCTGGAAGAGCGTGGCTTAATAACCGAATATAATGCCATCCTCAACTCCAAAGAATTTCATTTTGATATCACAGCCTTTATGTTTGTTGAAGTAGATGGCTCAGAATATTATCCACTTTTTGTAGAAAAGGCACAGGAAGAAAAAGAAATATTAGAGTGTCATTCTATTACTGGAGATGGCTCACACTTTCTAAAAGTAAGAACAAAAAACACAGGGTCGTTTGAGCGTCTTTTATCACGAATACAATCTTGGAATGGGGTTAAAAAAACCAGATCTAACCTTGTACTATCAAGCTTCAAAGAAACAAGAGCTTTACCTATTGAACAAGCTACAGAGATAATAAAATAAAGTTCAGAATTTTCTTAAGATTACTCTTACTTACCAGTTCATTAATCGTTAAATTTACGTCAAAATGACAGACGAAGATCAAGTTTAATGGATAGAGAAGTATTTCAGGAACAGTTTGGTTTATTAGGGACATCTCAGGAAATGCGCCATGTTATCGATAAAATCGTTCAGGTTGCAAAAACTGATATTAGTGTACTATTACAAGGAGAAAGTGGTGTTGGTAAAGATGTAACAGCACGCGCTATTCACTCATTAAGCGAGCGCAAAAGAAACAACCTTATTATTGTTAACTGTGGTGCTATTCCTGAAGGAATTATTGAAAGTGAACTTTTTGGACATGAAAAAGGAGCTTTTACTGGCGCTAATGAAAGTCGTGAAGGTTATTTCGAAAAAGCCAACGGGGGCACTATTTTTCTGGACGAAATTGGCGATACTCCAAAAAATGTTCAGGTTAAACTGTTACGAGTTCTCGAAAATGGTGAATTTTTCCGGGTTGGTTCGAGTAAAGTTCAAACAACAGATGTGCGTGTAATTGCAGCCACGAACCTGAATCTTTGGAAAATGGTTGAAGATGGATCATTTAGAGAAGATCTTTATTATAGACTGGATACAGTTCAGATACATCTCCCCCCTTTGAGGGATAGACAAGAAGATATTGTTCCTATTTTCAGAAAGTTCGTTCAGGAATTTTCTGCAAAATATGATTCTGTATTTAAAGGATTTTCAGACGATGCCAGAGAATTGCTGATCTCCTACAGATGGCCGGGAAATATCAGAGAGCTTAAAAATGTAGCCGAACAATTAGTGGTCCTTGAAAAATCACAATTTATTGATGTTGAACGACTGCAGAAATACCTTAAAGGCCGACAAAGACAAGGTTCTGCCGACAACCTTCCTATGATTCCGAACGGGGAAGAAAAGAAGTCAGATCCACAAAGCGATTTTGAGCGAAGAGATCGTGAATTAATATACAGGGCATTGGTTGAATTGAGAACAGATATATCTGATGTAAAAAAAATGCTTGCCAATTTCATGTATTCGACCATGTCAAGTAAGGATATCAAAGCACTCCCTTCTGCTTTACAGAGTAATATGAATGAATCTGATGTTTCGGAAATGAAGATCAACCTTGATAATCACGCTACATTAGGAATGCAGAAAATACCTGATAATGAATCGGATGATGAAAATGAGGTACTGGAAAGTGAAGAATCTGCTATTGTTAATTTCTTTGGTGGTGACGAGATTCCTTCCATTGAGGCGACTGAACAGTTTTTGATCAAGCAAGCATTAGAAAAATACGATGGTAATCGCCGTAAAGCTTCTGAAACCTTAGGAATAAGCGAACGAACTCTTTACAGAAAACTTGATCAATACGGACTTGCATAAATTTATTTTCATATCACTGTTAACACTGATTTCATTCTCAGGATGCCTGAAGTATAGTTTTACAGGAGCATCAATTCCTCCTGGGGTTAATTCTATATATATCCCCTTTTTTCCTGACAGGTCGCGAAGCGGACTAGGAGATTTAAGTGATAGATTAAATCGCATCTTAATAGATCGTTTTATTAACCAAAGTAAATTACAACTAGCCGGTTCTGAAGAAGAAGCAGATGCCATTCTCGACGGCTTTATCTCAGGCTATAGTAATCGCCCGTTTAGCATTGGTGGTAATGAACAGGCAAATCAAAATCAGGTTCAAATCTCAGTAAATGCACGTTTTATTTACACCCAAAATGAAAACCCTGAATGGGATAAATCATTCAACGGATCGTTTACATTTGACCCTACTGACGACCCAATAACCGGTGAGCAAACGGCTGCAGATGAAGCACTTGAGCAAATTGCTAACACTATGTTTAATGATGCGGTAAGTAATTGGTAATTTCTTTGAATATAATAACCTGTTAGTGTATTATTGCTTCCCTAAATAATGGCAAAATTACCTTTCAACATACCGCAATCTCTTCGCTCATTTAATGAGCGCTTTGAAAAAAATCCTAAAACAGGGATCACTAAATTAAGCAGACATCTAAAAAAAAGAGGACCTGACGCGGTAGGGCATTTTCTTCTGGCTTGGTTTTATCATCTTGATGATCAAAACTCACTAGCCATAAAGGAAGCTTTAAAAGCTAAAAATTATGCCCCGGGAAGCCCATTAATGGAACATCTTCATTACTTTCTGGTTCACCCTGAAAAATTTGAAGCAGCTGTCCCTGTTAAAAGTTATACCTCCTCAAAAAAACTTAATCAGTCAAATAGAAAGTCACCTATACTTGATCTGGATAGTTTAATTGCCATGCTTGAAGCTGTAGAGTCGCAAAGAATTCAAATTCCAGCTGAGGGAGAACCCTATGATGATTCTGACCTTTCCGAACAAGCTGAAGCAGTTGATGATATCATATCAGAAACACTAGCTAAAATTCATGTAGCACAAGGAAAGAAACAGAAAGCTATTGAAATGTATAACCAGCTAAAAGAAATTAATCCTGATAAAGCTGAGCACTATCAATCTGAGATAGAAAAGTTAAAAAAGTAAATTATCCCTTAACAAAAGGATTACTAGCTTTCTCAACTTCAATCGTAGTCATAGGTCCATGACCGGGATACACTTTTGTTTCATCGGGTAAAGTATAAAGCTTCTGTTTTATAGACTTCTCAAGCTCTTCAAAACTCCCTTGATACAAATCAGTTCTGCCAATACTACCATTGAACAAGGCATCTCCTGCTATTACAAAACCTTCTGATTTAAAATAAAGTGAGGTATGATCTGGAGAGTGCCCAGGAGTATATAAACACATAAACTCAAAACCTCCCACTTCAAATTGATCATCTTTAGGCAAGCTTTCAGGTATGAAAGAAAAGCCCACTTGATTCAGTCCAAACATAGTAGCCTGACTACCAAAATTATTCCAAAGAAACAGATCATCTGTGTTTACGAACACTTTCACATCATAATCTTTTAACACTCTTTGCAATCCCAAAACATGATCTACATGAGCATGAGTAAGAACTATGGCATCCAAAGTTACTTCTTTGAGAGCACTTTGAAAGGATTGGTATTCCGTTTCGTTAGAGAAACCCGGATCTATAAGAATTGCGGAGCCTTCTTTTATGAGCAAATATGTGTTCTCAGCAAAAGGCCCTACTTCAAAAATTTTAATATCCATAATTATATAAAAAAAGGATGCTACCAGTTACGGTGCATCCTTTAATTCAAAAAAATAAACTTACTTCTTTTGGTCGTACATGCGCTTAAAGCGATCCACACGACCAGCTTTAGCAGAAAAGTTGTTATTCTTGGTATAGAACGGGTGATTTTTAGAATCTACCTCGCTCTTATAAATACCGTCTTTCGTGTTCATAGTACTTCTGGTCGTAACCTCTGTACCGTCACTCATGACAACTGTAATTTCTTTGTAATCTGGATGAATACCGTTTTTCATAATACTGGCTGTTTCGAATTTTTCAAAGGCTTTAAATATAAGATTATATCTGAGCTAATTCAATCATTTTATATATCAAAATCTTCATCCTCATTTATTCCGCTAATTGATGAAAACATAGAACCTAACATGTCTGTGTATAAAGCCTCATCATCAAGGTCTTGCTTACTTAATAACGAATTTTGGTGCATAGCTTCAAGCGCTAAGTCCATCCATGAGTATAGCTCATCTTTGCTTACATTATTTGTATGTTTGTTTACAAGCTGTTTTAACCCGCTTACTCCATCCAGCGCTTTCATGTATTCTTTAGACGATAATATATCAGGCAAGTTAACCTCGTTTCCCTGAGCGAACCAATCCGTTATTGGCTTATATCTCTCTTTTACATTTTCTGCTTTACTCTGTGGATCAGGAAATACTTTTTTGAATGTTTTGTTAATGGCTTTCCCAATAATGTGCTTGGCAACACTAATAGCACCCTCCTGCTCACCTTCATAAACCAACTCTAGCTTTCCGGTGAGAGCCGGTATCATATGAAAAATATCTGCAATTCTAACTTGAGCACTCTTTTCATTATTGATCACGGCTCTTCTTTCAGCTGATGAATAAACTTGTTCCAGAGCGGTGATTGTCATTCTGGTTGAAACGCCACTTTTCTGATCTACATATTCAGAATCACGAGCCTCAAAGGCTGTTTGTTCTATAATTTCTCGATAAATATCGGATATGAAAACATCTATATCACTATTTCTAAGTTGCCATGCCTCCTGCTTGGTAATTTCAACCCCTGTTTTAATTTCTTTTGGATAATGAGTAATGATTTGAGCATCTATTCGATCTTTGAGTGGGGTAATAATATTTCCACGGTTGGTGTAATCTTCCGGATTTGCTGAAAAAGCCATAGAAACATCAATAGGCATTCTAATATTAAAACCTCTTATTTGAATGTCCCTTTCCTGCATAATATTCAATAAGGCAACCTGAATTCTTGGTTGCAGGTCTGGCAACTCATTGATCACAAAAATTCCCCGATTCGTTCTTGGAATTAATCCATAGTTAATCACATTTTCATCAGCCAAATCCAACTTCATTGTAGCGGCTTTTATTGGGTCAATATCACCAATCAAATCTGCTACAGTTGTATCTGGAGTTGCCAGTTTTTCTCCATACCGATATGAACGGTGCAACCATGATATTTCCGTGTCATTACCCTGTTTCTGAATAGCGTTTTTAGCAAATTTTGAAATAGGATTAAAAGGATCATCATTAATTACAGAGCCTTTAACGATTGGAATATATTCATCTAAAAATTGAACCAGTGCTCTCAGTATGCGAGTTTTTGCCTGACCTCTTAAGCCTAGCAAGATCACATCATGTTTAGACATTATTGCATGCTGCACTTGAGGCAAAACCGTTTTTTCATACCCAAGGATACCCGGGAACATCTCCTCCCCGCTTTTTACTCTTTCAATTATATTTTTTCTGAGCTCATCTTTCACTGACAGAGATTTCCAACCACTTTCTTTTAGTTCTTTCAGGTTAGAAACTCTAGTATGTAAATCATTCATAGACATAGTATTTCTTTAATTAACCCAGATAAATACATCTTCATTCATGTAGCCCTCAATTAATTCACAATATTTGTAAGAGCTTTTGCCTTTAAAATAGTCTCTTCCCATTCCTGCTCAGGATTTGAGTCATATGTTATTGCACCACCAACAGGATAGAATAATTTTTCTTTTTGAATGATGGCAGTTCGTATAACTACACTGAAATCAAAATCGTCTTCGGGAGAGAAATACCCAATAGCACCTGAGTAGATTCCCCTTCTATAATCTTCAAGCTCGTCAATTACTCGCATTGCTGCAATTTTAGGAGCTCCGGTCATTGACCCCATTGGAAAGCATGCCTTAAGAATCTCAACTGCTGAAATTCCTTCCTTTACTTCTGCCTCAACTGTGGAAACCATTTGATGTACCGTTTCAAAACTTTGAATTTCAAATAGGTTTTTAACTCCTACAGAACCATTTTTAGCTATCCTGCTTAAATCATGCCTAACAAGATCTACGATCATCAAATTTTCAGCCTGTTCTTTTTCAGAATTCAAAAGTTCCTGAATTTTAGATTGGTCATCCTTATCAGACCTTGATACTGTCCCTTTTATAGGTTGAGAACTGATCAACGAGCCTTTTTTGGATAAAAATCTTTCGGGCGAAGATGAACAAATTTCAAAATTAGAATGCTTGATATAACTTCCGAACGGAACCGGACCTGAAGTTTTCATTTTTTGATATAGATCCCACGCTCTTCCTTTGAATTCAAACTCCAATGGGTGAGATAAGTTTATCTCATAAAACTCTCCTTCCCTGATCAAGTTTTGCGCAACTTTTATCTTTTCTAAATATGCTGCCTTTGTTGTTTGTTGAATCTGGCTTAAGGAAACATGGCCTTTTATTTCAGTAAGTGAAAGATCATCTTCAAGTGCTCCTTTCAGTACTTCAACATTATTGTACTTATCAATTTTAATCAACAATTCCGGGACGAAAAAAAACAAATCAGGAGTTTCTAGAAGTGGCTCATTTATCGAATTAAGGTCCTCAATAAAGTTCTTAAGATCATAGCTTAGATAACCAAAAATCCACTCATCATTATTCCTCCTCTTAAACTCTTGTAATGCTTCCCAAGGATTTTGATCCACTGTGATTTCTTTTCCATGCTCCTTGAGCTGAATTTTATTTCCAAATGCCTTTACTGAAGCTGAACTTCCAACAGCAATAAAAGAATTGTTACTGGCAGGATGATTGTGCATCTGAGATTCTAACAAAAAGAAATCTTCCTTTTTAGAATAGTAGCGATGAATAGATGCTATAAATTGGTCTATATCTTTCATAATATTATTGCAACCAATTATAAGAGTAATCCATCATTTATTTCAGTGTTTTCTTATCATGATTGACACACAAAAAAAATATGATTTATAAGAGTCTGTTAAAACCCATTATCTTCCAAAAAGATGCTGAAGAAGCACACGACCTTGCTTTAAAAATATCATCTGCTACTAATACATCTCCTCTGCTTCAGGAGCTAGCTTCAATATTATATGGAGGCGGTAAAAATGTTGAAAAGCAATTTTGGGGATTAAATTTTAGAAACCCAATTGGGTTAGCAGCAGGTTTCGATAAAAATGGAACCACTCCTAAAGCGATGGAAGCTTTGGGCTTTGGTTTTGTAGAGATTGGAAGTATTACAGCGCAATCATCTCATGGAAACCCCAAACCAAGGGCTTTCAGGTTGCCGGAAGATAAATCTCTGATTAATCGAATGGGACTAAATAATGAAGGTGCAGATAAAATAGTAGAACGTTTGAAGCACCATAATTTATCCATTCCACTAGGAATTAATATTGCGAAGACAAATGATTCTTCAATCCATGGAAATGCTGCTATTTCTGATTATGTATATAGTTATGAAAAGGCCAGAACAGTAGCTGATTACGTGACTATAAATATATCTTGTCCGAACACTGGTGAAGGAAAAACCTTTGAAGATCCTGATATCTTAAAATCTTTGCTTGATGAAATAAACCCCTCAGGAAATAGCGTTCCTACATTGGTAAAATTTTCAGTAGATACTGAAATTAAGGCTTTGAGAAAGCTAGTAGAAATCTGTGAGAGTTTTAATATAGATGGTTATGTAGCCACTAATACATCTTCTCAAAGAGAGTACCTTAATACGAAAAGCTCCATACTTTCTTCAATTGGAAATGGAGGATTAAGCGGCTCTGCAATTTCAGTAAAAAGTGATGAAGTTGTCTCAAACCTTTATGCCATGTTGAAGGGATCAAAACCCATCATCGGAGTAGGTGGGGTCGATAGTATAGAATCAGCTCAAAGAAAAGTGGATGCCGGAGCAGATTTACTTCAAATTTATACCGGATTGGTTTATGAAGGTCCCGGCCTCATAAGAAAGCTTAAAAACGGCGTGAATTTCAGGTAATTTTTAGTTTACCGGAAACTTCATTGTACATTGAATTTTAATTGCCTCACCATTTTCTATCACGGGGTCGAAGCTAAGGCTATTTTCTATAGCTACATTATAAAAATTTACGATCTCTCTGTCTATTGTGTCCTTAGATACCATCTCATACTCTTCAATAATCCCTCTTTGGTTAATAATAAGAGAATAATGAATTTCTTTGGTATCGGTATCAAACCCACCAAGCTCGTTTAAGAATTTATCCATTCCACCTCTGATCTGTGGAGGAGATTCCAAATCGCTGCAAAATGTGGCCGTATTTTGGGCATTATTTAAATTTTCAATTTCAGAATTGGTAGTATCAGCAGCCTCTTCCATAACCGGCTTTTCCAGCTCATTTTTTAGAACCCTGATAGAAGGCATTTGTTTAGAGTTTCTGAAATTAGAAATAAATAAGTCAATATTTATTCTAGCTTTATCCCAGTATTCACCGTAGTAAGGAAAAGTTTCGCTAAAATTTGGTTTAGTCAGTGTGGAATCTATTATCTGTTGAAACTCATTTCTTCTCAAGTCATTTAAAGAAGTATCCTTCACTTCAACTTTTAAACTGTCTTGCAAACGTTTGAAATTGGTTTGATCCTGCTCCCAATTCATTTTACTGCTTACCCAGTCATTATAATTATTTCTGAAAATCTCTTGTTCTTTACCAAGCTCTATATACATTTGTGTTGCTTCAAATAATATCGCTGCAGATTCATTGTTTTTAGAATTTTCTATGGCCAGCTTGGTACTTCTATCAGCGAGTTCAGGTTTTGTAAGTGAAGTATCCGCTTTTAGATTTTGATACTTTTCTTTTAGTGTGAACTCTGTTTTTACAATGTCACTTTCTATTAAAATATTATACTTATCAGCTAATCTTTCTGCGTATCTTGAGTTAGGAAACTTCTGGATTAACTGTCTCGCATTTTCTTCGGCCTCATCAGTTAGATCCATAGAACTTTGAATTTCAGAAAGCGAATAATAGGACACCGCAACTTCATCACTTGTGGGATGGTTTTGTATTACATCCTGAAAATATATCGCAGCACTATCGGGCATTTCTAAAGAAATAAAAAATAAATTACCCAGCTGGTATTTAAGGTTGCCTATTTCCTTTTTAGCTTCAACTTTTTCTGAAGGCTGAAACGGAACCTCTGATAGATCCACTGATGTTTCAATTGAAGAAAGGGATCTAGTCCTCTGCACTGTTACATCATTACCATTCGTATTATCCACTTCTGAAGAACCGGAAGAGGTTACTAATTCTCTTACTCTCCAGTTATCAACTAAGGGTCTATCTCCCCAAATTGCAATAAACTGTGTTCGGGCATTTTCCTGAAGAGCAACACTATTCACATTCAAAAATCCATTTCCGCCCTCAATAGAGGTTGTTTCTTGCTCATTGGAAACATTAACCAGTGTATTCTGCCGTTCTTCCTGATTTTTTCTTGCTTGCGCTAACTCACTAAGTTTTCTCTTTTTTATTTCAGCTATCAGGGAATCTAATCTGGGTTGAGATAAATTGGAAACCCATAACAAACTATCTCGATAACTTAACTCATTCTTTAACCTCGCATATTCACCAAAAGATTGAGCAAGCTCTCCCGCATTATAGGTTTCGGGAAGCTTTTCAAAAGGCGCGTTCTGGCGAGCAGATGTATCGTAATAGGCTGCTGCCATTTCAAAATCATTATATCCATACTGATAAATCTCTGCCAACCCATAATATGTGAGTGCCTTTGTTTCAACACTTGGACGATCTACAGTATTTTTTAGCAGATTCTTATATATCGTTTCTGCCTCTTCAAATTTTTCTTGTTCCTGATAGGTCTTGGCAATTTCATAATCCAGCTCTGTCTTAAACTCAGTATTCTTATCATCTCTTACCATTTTTGTAAAAGTGCCCAACGCTGATTCATTATCCCCTAAAAGGCGAGCAGTTTCAGCTCTTTTACGAAGTGCTAAATATTGAAGGTCATAATCATAATAAAACTTCTCTACTGTTCTATATGCGTTATAAGCTTCTCTGTAATTTCCTGTTCTTTCAAAAAGTTGACCTAAAAGAAAATAGCCCCTCTCTTTATACTTTTTATCGTTAAGATTAGGAAGAGCTTCACTAAGCTGAATGATCGCATCTTGCCAGTTCTCCTGTACAACAAAATACTGAGCCAAAATTATTTTAAGCTCAGCTTTCTTTCCTGAATTCCATAGCCTCTCATTATTATTGAGTTGCTCATTAATGTATTGTATTCCCTGCCCGTATAATTCCATTTCAAGAAGTACCCGGGCTCGCCACAAAATTGATTCCTGAATCAAGGATTCATCGTTTGTAGTTAGTGAGATTTCCTGAAATTTTTGGTCAGCTGAAAAATATTCTTTCTTGAAATAATATGATTTACCTATGAGATTAAGAGAATTATCTACCCATTTAGACTCATTGTGTTTTCTTAGAATTTCAGCCCCTTTTTCTATCGCTTTGTCAAAATCCTGAGTACCTGCATTTATAGGCACTTCGTGAATACGAATTGGCTGTTGTGGATTATAGGTTATTTTTGAATCCAGAACTTTTTTTAAACCATCGTTATAACTCTTTTTGGCGTTGTAATAGGTATTGTAGTATGCTGTAAAATTCCCCCAACGTGACTTCATACCTGAGCCACAACCAAGAAAAACGATAGCAAGCAATAATAATAAGCCCTTTCTCTGCATACCTAAATTTATATAATCAAACTCAAAACTAAAGTTTTTATTCTATTGTGCTAACTTTGATCATATTTGTACTTCCCCGCTTCGCAATGGGTATTCCGGTTGTGAGAATTGCTCTGTCTCCTTTTTTAACGAAACCATTCTCCTGAAGAAATTCTTCCATTAATTTTACGCCCATATCCGTATCAAATATTTTTTCAACCCTAACTGAGTGAACACCCCAAACTAAATTTAACTGTCGTCTTACTTTTTGACTTTCAGTGAACGCTATAATTGGGGCTTTGGGTCTGAATTTTGCTATTCGCCTGGCTGTACTTCCGGAATTTGTTAATGTACCAATCACTTTGGCTTCAACATTTTCTGCAATACTAACACAAGAGTAAGAAAGACTTTCAACCACTTGTTTTTCTTTCCATTCCGGCTTATCAAAAGCCAAACTGTTATATAATTTTGTACGATGTTCTTCAACCCTTCTGCAAATTTTATCCATCACATTTACAGCTTCCATCGGATATTTTCCGGCAGCAGTTTCTCCAGAAAGCATTACAGCATCTGTTCCGTCAATTACTGCATTTGCAACATCTGAACTTTCCGCTCTGGTTGGTCTGGGGTTATTGATCATAGAATCCAGCATTTGGGTAGCGGTAATTACAGGCTTACCTGCCACTCTGCATTTTTCGATCAAAGTTTTTTGCACCATGGGGACTTCTTCAGTAGGGATTTCTATACCAAGATCTCCTCTGGCAACCATTATCCCGTCACATTCTTCAATAATTTCATCAATAACTTCTAGCGCTTCGGGTTTTTCAATCTTAGCAATTATAGCGGCTTGGCTTCCCGCTGCCCTTACTCTTGATACTATATCTCTGATATCTTTTGCGGACCGTACAAACGAAAGCGCGATTATATCCACATCTTGCTCAATACCAAACTCAAGATCTTTAATGTCTTTTTCTGTTAGTGCCGGTATAGAAATTTTTACGTTGGGCAGGTTAACACCTTTTCTGGATTTTAGTAATCCACCAACAATTACTTCAGCTTTAAGTTCTTTATCTAGTCTCGACGTAACCTTGAACTCTAGTAAACCATCATCTAATAAAATTCTGTTTCCGATCTCAGCTTCGCGAACCAAATTCGAATAATCAATTGGAATTACTTTTGAAGTCCCTTCTACTTTCTCCCCAGTAATAGTAATAGTACTGCCGGTCTTTAAAACCTGGCCTCCATTTTTCATGGATCCCACTCTTATTTTTGGTCCCTGCAAATCCATGAGTACAGGTATACTATACTTATGCGATTTAGCAACTTTTCTAATATGTTTAATTACTTGAGCGTGATCTTTATGCGAGCCGTGAGAAAAATTAAGTCGGGCAACATTCATTCCATGTAGCAATAAATTTTCAATCCCTTTCTCAGTATTACAGCTTGGTCCGATTGTACAAACAATCTTAGTTCTGCGTCTTGTAGATATCATTATTAATACTTAAATAGCTTTTTTGTTATACTAAAGATAACCGATTTGATGTTATCATTTCATATTGTTTTTATTTAATCAGTAAGTTTTATGACATTATATATAAGAAGTATACTGTTTCTACTCATTTTTGGGATTGTTTTCATATTTCTGAGTTGTTCAAATTCGTATGTAGATAAAGTTGATAGAAGTGAAGGATATCAATACCGCCCCGGATTTCCTGAACTGAGGGTAGTCGCTTCTGGTTATATTGATGAAAATGACGATGCATTTATTAACATAGCGAGCGAAATAGTTTATGCTAGTTTAGTTTTCAAAAGAAAGGACAATGTAAATAAAGCAGATTTCAATATTACCTATGAAATATTAAATCTTGACAAGCCAGAGGAAATCATATCGGCAAAAGAATTTCCAATTCAGATAACAGACCCCAATAATTCTCTGTCCAACAATCAAAGTACTTACCGGTTAGCTAAAAATTTTGAGGTGAGTTCAGGAAACTTTAGAATAATAACAACAATAGTTGATAATAATTCTGATAAAGAGATTTCAAGAACGTCAGAAGTATTTATCCCTAGTATTGATGGGGAACAGAGTAACATTACAAATATAAGGATATTTAAAAAATCGAAAGGTTCTGATTCTGAATATTATCCCACAACAACATATGACATACAAAGTGATATAGATTCACTAAAGTTTGTTTTTCAGGTAACGAACAAGTCAACTGATGCGGACCTTACTATAAATACCAGACTGATTCGCTTTAAATCAGATACCAGCATCGCTCGTCCAATGACCTATAACAATTATACTCCAAGTACAATCGAGTACAAAGGCATTGATTATTCTGAGGAAACAGAGATAAACACCAATCGCCGGGTTCTCACTAACAAAGGAAATGTTACTGTGGAGTTTACCTTTCCTGAACTTGAGAGAGGCAATTATAGGTTTGAAGTGTCTTCAAATTTAGGAGAAGAAGATGAACTGTTTAAAGCAAGAGACTTCTCTATAAAAAGCTCAAGCTATCCATCATTAGCGACTCCACGTGAATTGGCTCAGCCATTATTCTATTTAATGACTGAAAAGGAATATGAAAAACTAATGGCAATAGATAATGATGAAGACCTAAAGAAAGCGGTAGATCGTTTCTGGTTATCGAATATCAAAAATTCCAGAATTGCTAAAAATGTTATTGAGCTTTATTACAGCAGAGTGGAAGAAGCAAATAAACAATTTTCTAATTATAAAGAAGGATGGAAAACAGATCAAGGAATGATATACATATTATTTGGACCACCTTGGTACGTTGATAAGTCGTCTGTAAGTGAAATGATATGGAGCTACTCATATAATTTTTCTGATCCTGAGAAAAACTTTCTATTTATATCACCTACTATAAACAATAAGTACTTTCCATTCGACAATTATCTCTTACAAAGAAATAATTATTACTATAACATCAGTTATCAACAGTCTCAACTTTGGCGCTCAGGAAGGATATTTTAAAGTTGTGCAACACTTTGCTTACCTACTAGTTATATAGCTTGTACTATTTTACAATTTGAAACACAGAACTCTATCTTATCAAATTGTTAAATTTATTTTAGAATTAACCTCAACTTGTTTAAATTAAGTGTTACGAGTTTTGCAAAGAGAATGTTTCGGAATTTAATATTCTGAGCTTTTCTTTTTTTAACTCTTTCTAAAATAATTAAATAAAAGACTGAAAAGTCTAAACCTATAACTCATAATGAGGACATTTATGTTTAAAAAGCTACTCTCATTTACAAAGTTACTTTCCGTAACTTTTTTAACACTGCTTTTATCTGCTGGGGCGTTTGCTCAAAGCGGCTCTATTAGTGGTGTAGTAACAGACGGTACATCCGGTGATTTTTTACCTGGTGTAACTGTGCAATTAGTTGAAATCCAAAGAGGAGTTGCTACAAACTCTGATGGAGAGTATACGATCAATAATGTTGCTGCCGGTACTTACACTTTAAGAGCCACATTTGTTGGTTTTCGTAAGTTTGAAGCTTCGGTAACAATTGGTTCTGGTGAAACTGTACAAGATATTACACTTCAAGAAGACATCTTAGGTCTTGAAGAAGTTGTAGTAACTGGTGTAGGAGCTGGAACATCAACCACTAAACTAGGTTTTGACGTTGCCAAAGTTGGCGAAAAAGACCTTAGCGAAGTTCCTGCTTCCGATGTTGGTAGTGCGATTCGTGCTAAGGTTCCTGGTGTAACTGTTGTTAAAGCATCTGGTGACCCTTCTGCTCCTGCAACTATCCGCCTTCGTTCTTCAACTTCACTATCTGATAATCAGTCTCCACTTATCATTGTTGATGGTGTTATTACTGACGGTAGTTTAGCTGATATTAACATGCAAGATGTTGAGTCTATTGAGATTGTAAAAGGTGCCGCTGGTGCTTCTCTTTACGGTTCTCTTGCAGGTAACGGTGTAATTCAGGTTATTACTAAGCGTGCTTCAACATCTGTTGACAAGCCTCAGGTAACTGTAAGAAGCGAGTACGGTTTCTCTTCTCTTGCTAATGAGTACCCTGTTGCTACTACCCATCCTTGGGATATGACAGGCGTTGTTGTAACTGATGGTTACGTAACTGATTGGCCAGCATGGGAAAATACTGGTGCTGCTGGTTATACTGGTGTTTTCAACCAACCATACCCGGTTAACTATGACAACACTGAAGCTATCTTTACAGGACAGCCTTTCAATTCTAATTACATTAGTATTGCAAATGCATCCGGAAAATTCAATTACTTCGCTTCTTTCGAAGGTTTGAATCAGGCTGGTGTTATTGAAAATCTTGATGCTTACAAGCGTAACTCAGTTCGTTTTAACTCTGATTACCTTTACAACGAAAAGTTCAAGCTTTCTTTCAGTGGTTCTTACCTTACTACAGAATATCCTGATATTGATGAGCAGGGACAGGGATCGAACTTCTTCTATTCTACCCTAACAGCTCCTCCAATTCTTGACTTCACTGAAACCGGAGCAGACGGACAGCCTCTAAACTCAGGTTTATCTGGTTACGATATAATTGGTAGTAACGTTCAAAACCCATTGTACGTAGCTGCTAACCGTCAGGATGATTTCGCAAGAGAGCGTTACCTAATGGGTATTACTGCTTCTTTCAAAGTTAATGACTGGTTATCTGTTGATGGTCGTCAATCTTTTGATAAGAACTATCAGTTAAGAACTCAAAGTACACCAGTTGGATACCAAACTCCGACTCCAAGTTCTACATTAAACAATGGTTCTGAACTTCGTCAGTCTTTTAACTCAACTGCTCAGATTACTGAAGCTTGGGCTACTGGACGTTGGTCTCTTGAAGATCTTGATGTACGTGTTATTGCTAAGTATCTTTTCGAAGATAGAGATGCTGAAAGCTATACTTTCTCAGGTAACACTTACTCTGTAGCTGGTATCAGAACATTTAGTGCTCTTGACCAAACTACTTTCTCTATAAGCAATGGTTTTTCAGAAGAAAGAGCTGAGAATTTCATCTTAGATACTGAATTTGATTATCAAGATAAGCTTATCATTGGCGGTATGGTTCGTCGTGATGGTTCTTCTCTATTTGGTGAAGATGAAAGATATCAAGTTTACTATCGTGGTTCTCTTGCTTATCGTATTTCAGAAGATGTTGAAATCGATAACGTTCAGGAACTTAAAGTTCGTGCTTCTTACGGTACTTCAGGTCAAAGACCTCCATTTGCTGCACAGTACGAGACTTATGATGTAACTAGTACAACTTTACTTCCTGGTACTCAGGGTAACACTGAAATTAAGCCTTCTGTTGTTGCTGAAACTGAATTTGGTGTTGATGTTGCATTCTTAGAGAAGTTCAACTTAGTTGTTAACTATGCTACAACAACTGTAACTAATGACTATTTAGTAGTGCCGTTGGTTTCAGGTGTTAGCTCATTCCCTAGCCAGTACCAAAACGTTGGTGAGATCGAAGGATCTGCTTTCGAATTAGGTCTACAAGGTTCTTTAATTAACAAAAGAGACATGCAAGCAGGTTTCAACCTTTCATTCTCTAAAGTTAAGCAAGAAGTTACCGATCTAGGTGATCTTCCGGCGTTCACTCGTTCTGCTGGTGGTGCTATCAACTTATTCCGATTTGAAGAAGGAGTTTCTTACGGTGCTATGTACGGTAACAAGTTGATCTCTTCTATCAGTGAGTTAACTCTTGATGGTAGTGGAAATGTACTAAATGCTGGTGGTGGTGCGTTAACTCCATCTGACTTCTCTGTTAACAGTCTAGGACACGTTGTTATTACTGCCGATCAAGGTACTGATGCTGAGCGTCCAATGTACTTAGTTGACGAAGTTGGTGATGAAGCTATCGTTCAAATTGGTGACACAAATCCAGATTTCAACATGGGTCTTTCAGGTAATTTCAATTACAAGAACTTAGGATTATTCATGGTTTGGGATTGGTCTCAAGGCGGCGAAGTTTACAACTACACTAAGCAGCTATTGATCTTCAACTACCGTCATAAAGATTTAGAAGACTTAACCAGAGATGGTTATGCTCTTAGCTATTTGACTGCTTCTGATGGTCTTTACAATGCATCTGATGCATTAAGCTACTATGTAGAAGACGCTTCTTACCTAAAACTACGTGAAGTATCTCTTTCTTATACTTTAACAAATAGTAACCTTGGTTCTTTGGGTGAGTACATCCGAGACATCAAGCTTTCCGTAGTAGGTAGAAACTTGCTAACAATCACTGACTACACTGGATACGATCCTGAAGTAGCACTGAGAACTAATGCAACTAATTTCCGTTTGGATGAATATTCTTATCCAAACCTCAGAACCTTCACCGGCTCTGTACAAGTAAGATTTTAATCTTAAATAACTACTATTATGAAAAACAATAAATTTAAATTATTTCTATCTGTTCTAGTTTTTGGTGGCGTACTTTTTACAAGTTGCGCTGACTTGACTGTTCAGAATACGAATGAGCCGACAACTGAGGCTGTTTTCGGTGATCCTGCAAACTTAACTAAATTGTTAAGAGGTGGTTTCTACGACTGGTCTACAGCTGTGGTTACTTCTTATGGTACGCATCCTGATCTAATTGCAGATCAGATTACTTCTACTAACAACGTTCGTAACTTCTGGGATTTTGCTCAGGAACCACGAATTAGATTAGCAAATACTACTTCTTATGGTGGTGCTGCTAGTTGGAGAGTATTTTATGGCGGATTCAACTCAGCTATAACAACTGCTAACCTATTCATCGCTAACCCGGATACTCCTGATGACTTCCTAGCTCAGGCTTACTTCCTTAGAGGTGTTGCTAGAGGTTACTTAGGTATGTTCTTTGATCAAGGTTACTTGATCGATGAGGACTTTGATGCTTCAACTGATACTCCTGAGTTTGTTCCTTACGGACAAATTATTGACGGAGCAATTGCCGATTTAGATCAAGCTATTTCACTAGCTGCTTCTACTTCAGCAACGTTCAGTTTCAATGCTATGCCTAACCCTGCAGAATCATGGGACTCAGATGAGTTTCAAGATGTTGTAAATTCATTTGCAGCGCGTATTCTTGCTGGAGAAGCCAGAACTGAAGCTGAAGCTGCTAGTACTGACTGGCAAGCTGTTTTGGATTATGCTGAAGCTGGTATCGGCGGTCCAGATGCTCTTTCTTCTATAGGAGTATTCTCTAACAGTAATATCGGTTCAAGTGGTGAGTTTGCTAACTACTACGCTGATTGGTCAAACTTCATCGTTTCTTGCGGTAGTTCTGTTTCAAGTTGCTCTGGTTACCTTCCAACTGACGTGAAAGTAACTCACTCAATGGATCCTAGCTACCCAACAACATACCCTACTGCTCAAGCTAACGGTACTACAGCTGACTTAGCTCCTGCTAGCTCAACTGACCCTAGACTTGATGGTTACTATGTATATACTACTAATGCAGGTTTCTTACGTTCTACACGTAACCCTAACTTGTACAGTAACTACTTCAGTGGTAGACTTTGGAGTGGTAATGACTGGTGGCAAGAAACTAATGACGTGATTCTGTTTACAGATACTGAAACTGACCTATTGAGAGCAGAAGCTCAGGTTATGTTAAATCAAGGTCTAGCTGCGGCTAACACGTTGAATAACTCTACTGCCGGTACCGGTACTACAACAATTGGTTTCACTTTATATTCTGAAACTAACAATATTGTAGCTGATGCTACCCTTAGTGGTGGATATAACTTTACTGGTACAGAAACTAAAGCGCAACAACAATTCGCTCTTATGAGAGAGTATGCTGTTGAGGTTGCTGGTCTTGGTGGAGCTGGTACTAACTGGGCATTCATGAGACGTCATGATCTTCTTCAAGAAGGTACAATGACTATGTTCCCTGTTCCAGGTACTCAGTTAGAAATCTTAGGCATTGACATCTACACCTTTGGTGGCGTTGAAAATGCTGGTACTGCTGGTACTGCTTCTGGTGCTAACAGCTGGACTGCTCTAGCTGCAAAAGCCGGACTTGCTAAAGCTCGTCCTGCAGGAGACAATACATTCACACCTAACAATGCGAAAATTGATGCTTCAAGTATCAACACTCTTTCTGCTAAAGGTGCTAAAAGCAACTAATTAAGTTTAGCTTACTTTAAGCCCCCGATTTAAAATCGGGGGCTTTTTTTATGTCTTTATTTTTTATAAAAGGGAACAACTCTCATCTATTGTTTTACTATTACTTATACAAAGGGGAGTTTATATTAGAACCAGAGATAAGGACTTAACCTTGAACTAAATTAACAATAAGTGAGGCTGCTTATTAATGATCTGCTTAAATAAGCTAGTAATCTAATTAGTGGTAAATTATTCTAGTAGAAAGGCACAGGAATCCTAAAACTCTCATACAGAGATGATTGACAGCTAACACGAAATATACCGTCAGTTGTACTTCTCGGATTCCTTATTTAAATACTTACTTAAGAATTTCAATTGGCACAGGATAGTCTTTGCTAGTCTCGACCACAATATCCCCACCATTATGATTATGTAGAATTAACGTTGCTTGTAAATGAAGCAAGAATCTCTTTTCTCTTATTATTCGAGCTGTTTGTTGTTCAGTTATAATGCTCATCATATCCACTTTATCTCCCAACGTTAGAGCAACTGTGTAAGGATTTACAGGCTCATACTTTTCTATAGTCTCATTTTCTTCATTCCCAACGAGATAATAAGTAGTTCTGCTTGCCGGTAGGGAAAGACTGTCTTTTTGCTTTTCAAAGTTTGTATGATGCGTATACTTTACACCATCTATCTTTATCCAAGCTAGATCTTCAATATTTCTAATTCCTCTGAAGTCAAGTTTTATCTCTTCTCCTACATAAACAGGATTTTTTGGTTTATCGCAGGCGCTTAGCAGGGAAAGAACTATAATAGCAGAAAAAACACAGGCTTTCATTTTCATGATTTTTTTATTGGTTAAAAAAAAAGCCCTTATATCTTATACAAGGGCCTTAATAGTGGCGGGGACAGGATTCGAACCTGCGACCTTCGGGTTATGAGCCCGACGAGCTACCAGCTGCTCCACCCCGCGATGTTGAGCTTTAAAGATACGATTAATTAACGATTACTATCAACCTTTATTTGGGTTTTTTTCTAATGGTTTGTTTATCTATTCTTTATCTTTAGAAAAAAAATAAAACCCATTTTAATGATCTCATCAAAAGAAGCAATTGAACTTGAAGATAAATTCGGCGCACATAACTATCACCCTTTACCGGTAGTGTTAGAAAAAGGCGAGGGTGTTTATGTTTGGGACCCGGAAGGGTACAAATATTTTGATTTTTTATCTGCCTATTCAGCAGTTAATCAAGGACATTGTCATCCTAAAATTACTCAATCCCTTATTGACCAAGCTCAAACCCTAACTCTTACTTCCAGGGCCTTCTATAATAATGTTTTGGGCGAATACGAGAAGTACCTGAGCAATTATTTTGGTTTTGATAAAGTGTTGCCGATGAACACCGGAGCCGAAGGTGTAGAAACAGCAATCAAATTATGCAGAAAATGGGCCTATGAGAAAAAAGGAATCCCTGAGAACGAAGCTCAGATCATCGTTTGTGAAGATAACTTTCATGGGAGAACTACAACCGTTATTTCTTTTTCTAATGATCCAGACGCCAAGAAAAATTTCGGGCCATATACCCCCGGCTTTATAAAAATACCATACAATGATTTGGAAGCTTTAAAAAATGCTCTGAATCAACCTAATGTAGCCGGGTTCCTTGTAGAACCAATACAGGGAGAGGCCGGAGTTGTTGTTCCAGATGAAGATTATATGTCTGAGTCTGCACGTCTCTGTAAAGAAGCTGATGCGTTGTTTATAGCTGATGAAATTCAGACTGGTATTGCTCGAACAGGTGGATTACTTGCTGTTTGTGGAGATTGCTCTTGTAAAGGACATTGTGAGCGACAGAAAACTTACACTAAACCAGATATACTTATTTTAGGTAAAGCCTTATCAGGAGGAGCTTATCCGGTTTCTGCAATTCTTGCTGACGACAGCGTTATGGATGTGATAAAGCCCGGACAACATGGATCTACCTATGGTGGAAATCCTCTTGGCTGTAAAGTAGCAATGACGGCATTGGAAGTTGTAGATGATGAACATTTAGCACAAAATGCCCGAGCTTTAGGTGAAATATTCAGATCCGAAATGGAAAAGCTTGTTAAGACCTCAGAACTTTTTGTTAAAGTAAGAGGTAAAGGATTACTAAATGCAGTAATTATTAATGACACCCCGGAAAGTGATACTGCATGGCGATTTTGTTTAGCACTTAAAGAAAACGGTTTGCTTGCTAAACCTACTCACGGAAATATTATACGATTTGCTCCGCCTTTGGTAATGACAAAAGAAGAACTAATGGAATGTGTTTCAATTATTGAAAAAACTCTTACTAGTTTTAAATAACCCTTTTGTACTTCACTCATCTTTATATATGTATTCTCATCCAAGCATAATCCTTGTTAAGAATACCGAATAGATAATTCTAGATGTAGTCTCATAATTTATTGGTAACACAAACCAATTTTCGAATTATGAGACTATTCAATTATTCTTACGTACTGTTCTGCTCGATAATCGTTTTAGCATGTGCTGATTTATCTAGTAATGACCCCATACCATCTGTAGAAGAAAACACTTGTGTGGGTGAAGGTATTATCCGGTGTGTATTAAAAAGTGGTATGGTTGTTGATGTTTCTCTTCCACCAAGCTATGCTGATACTGTAAAATACCCCATAATGCTTATAAACGATGGTGAAAGTGTGTTTAATGCAAACGGACTAAATGCTAAATTTATAATAGATGATCTTATAAACACCGGCTCAATTGAACCAATTATTGCTGTCGCAATTTATTCACAAGGACAAAGAAACAATCTTTATATCCCTTATTTAGATGATTGGATTACAAGAAATTGGGGTTCTTATAAACCTGAATCTGAAATATATGCAAGTCTCATAATTAATGACCTGATTCCCTTTTTAGAGACCAAATATAGCTTAGATAAAAAAGAAATTGGCATTATGGGATATTCTTTAGGAGGTCTGGTTTCTACCTGGATGGGGTTAAAATATCCTGATCACATTAAGTACTCCGCAAGCCTCTCGGGATCATTTTGGGTAGCTGATTATCAAATTTTCGATGAGGTAAAAGAAAACGGATATGACCCTGAGAACAAATTTTGGTTTGATATTGGAGCAACTACCGGTGAATGGAATTACTATGTACCATTATACTCAGCTTTAGATAGTGTGGGAGTAGAACCAGGTAAACAAAGTTTTTATTACGAAGACAAAGGAGCAAGACATGTATTTTCAGATTGGAGAAATCGGCTTGAACTCCCTTTGAAATTGTTTTTTGCTCCATCAGAGCCTACAAAAGAAAAAATGGAAGTGATCCTACAATGTATTCAAAGTTCACAAAATCCAGATTTAAGATTTAAAAGAATGAATCCCATAATTACTTTCTCTAACAACGCTAAATATTCATTAGCACATACTGCAAAATATACTCTAGAAAGTGGCAATGGACAGCTAGGAAGAGAAGGTAGCTTTCTAAATGAAGCTGGAGAAGAATTGAAAGTACTTGTAGAATATCTTCACTTCACCGAGGAAGTAATTATACCTGAGAACTATTGTAATTAAATTTCACGCTTTCAAATCACATCCTTTTAAAGGAATATTCACTTTAGATTTTATAGAGGCTATTGAGGGATAGGCTTGGAATTAGTAGCTTGAATGAAGTAAATAATATTAATTTTCATTCTAATTTTTAATGGCTAAAAATACGACTATTCAACCTGCTCAAGTACGAGAGGTTTTAGGGAAACATCTACTCACTGATGGTTTTGACATGGTACTTGATCTTGAAGAAAGTAAAGGGGCTTATCTTCATGATTCAAAATCAGGAAAAAAATATCTGGACTTCTTTACTTTCTTTGCTTCTAACCCTTTGGGAATGAATCACCCCAAAATAGCAGGAGATGCCGATTTTGTATCTATGTTAGGAAAAACCGCGATCAATAAACCATCAAACTCTGATGTGTATACCGAAGAACTTGCCGGGTTTATGAGTTCATTCAGTAGAGTCGCTGTTCCTGAACATCTCCCCCACTCTTTCTTTATTTCAGGTGGTGCATTAGCTGTAGAAAATGCAATGAAAGTAGCCTTTGATTGGAAAGTTCAGAAAAACTTCCAAAAAGGATATCGCCATGAAGTAGGGCATAAAGTACTGCACTTTGAAAAAGCTTTTCATGGACGATCAGGATACACTCTTTCAGTTACTAACACTGTACTGGATAAAGTAAAGTATTTTCCTAAGTTTGATTGGCCACGAGTTATCAGTCCGGCTACAAGCTATCCTGAAACACCTGAATCTTTGAGATCTGTAATTGCAGAAGAAAATTTGGCCATAGCACAGGCTGAACGTTTCTTTGAACTATACAAAGATGACATCGCTTGTATTTTGATCGAACCAATTCAGGGAGAAGGTGGTGATCGACATTTTAGAGTTGAATTCCATCAAGCCCTTCGTGATCTAGCAGATAAACATGAAGCTCTTTTGATCTATGATGAAGTTCAAACCGGTGTTGGAATGACCGGAAAATTTTGGGCTCATGAACATTATGTAAAACCTGACATCCTTTCTTTTGGCAAAAAAGCTCAAGTTTGTGGAATTTTAGCAGGGCCACGTGTGGATGAAGTAGAAACAAATTGCTTTCAGGTTTCTTCCAGAATCAATTCAACCTGGGGAGGAAATTTGGTGGATATGGTTCGTTTTGGTAGAATTCTGGATATCATTGAAGAAGATAACCTTGTTGCCAATGCAGCTAACGTAGGCGATCACCTACTTTCTAAGCTTCAGAAAATGGCTGATTCGCATGATCATCTTTCCAATCCAAGAGGAAAAGGGTTGTTTGCAGCCATAGATCTTCCTGATTCACATTCCAGAGATGCAGTTATCAGTCATTGTATCGAAAATGGTTTGATGATATTGGCTTGTGGACCGAATACTGTCCGTTTCCGCCCACCTTTGACGATTACTACAGACCAAATTGATGAAGGTTTGGATATTTTGGAAAAGGCTTACAAATCTGCTTTGGATAAATGTCCGGTAGCTAGCTAATTTCTTTATTAGTATGGACATGGTATTCATGTCCATACTATTTCATTTTAAATAGTTCTAGACCAACTGATGGCTTTCCGGCTGAATAACTACCTCATTCATAACAGAACCCGAGGGTTGATTTACTCCGTAATACACTGCTTCTGCCACTTCCTCAGGAGTTAGCATCATTTCTTTTTTAACTTTCATATCTACGCGATCATCATCCCAGAAAGCGGTATCTACTCCACCCAAATAGAACAATGAGTATTTGGTCTTTCCTCTTCTTTGTTCCTCTATTAGTGCTTTAACAAAGCCTTGGATTGCAAATTTAGAAGCTGAATATACTGAAGCATTTTTCATTACATATTTACCCATTGTGCCGGGGAAAAATACAACATTAGTTGGCTCGTCGGTATTCATGTGCTTCATTACCGTTTGCGTAACCAAGAAAGTGCCGTACACATTTACATCTATAATTTCTTTGGCGTCTTTCGGGTCTATATCCATAAATGGTTTGATGATTCCTTTTCCGAAAGCATTGATCAACACATCGATCTTACCAAGATTTTCTTCGATCTCCTGTGCCATATTTGCAACAGAATTTTGATTAGTAGCATCAACTTGAATGGCAAAAGCCTCTCCTCCACTGTCATTGATATGTTTGGCTACTTCTTCTGCTTTGGATTTATTTCGAGCAGCTAAAATTACTTTTGCTCCTTCCTTAGCAATTCGTTTTGCTGTAGCTGAACCAATTCCACCTGAACCACCTACGATGAGTACGATCTTATCTTTCATAACAACTTCTCTGTCTTTCTTGATGAATAGTCAGATAGTTAAATGAAATTTAGACAGGGTTTCGTTCCAAGTTTTTGATAGGTGATAGAAGAGAGGCTTTAAACATTAAATAATTCGCTGGCTAGTAGTTTTGTTGTAATCAAAATTCTTAAACAAGATCATTTTTAATCAAATAATATTGATGAAACTTTCGATATGAAAACGAACCGTGCCACAAAGTTTAATCCAGATCTCGGGCATACGCCGCGAGATGACTAATTAGCTTTATCAAGTTTATGAACAACTTTATAACACCTCAGGATGAAGATGGAAATATCTCAAATCTTATGTCCTAGATCTTAAATCTATTAGCCCATAATCCCCGGAAGAACGCCTTCATAGATCTCAGACATTTCTTCAACATCCAGGCTACCAACTTCTTCTATTACCATTTTCTTGTCGCCAGTAACGGTTCCAAGTACATGAGTAGGAACTTCATGTTTTCCAAAATGAGAAATAACCGTTGGTAAGTCATCAGGCTTTAAAGTGATCAGGATTCCAGATTGAGCTTCACTAAACAGTACTTCGTGATCTGTTCCTTCAAGACCTTTTACGGATACATTCACTCCTTTTTTAGAGAAGATCGCTTTCTCCGCCAAAGCTATTGCAAGTCCACCATCAGAAATATCATGTGCCGATTTGATCCAACCCTCTTTGATTGCATCCAACAGAGACTCCTGAAGTTTAACTTCAAACGGAATATCCAATTCGGGTGCATCGCCTGTAGTTAAGCCGTGAATTTTCTTTAAATATTCTGTTCCACCTAATCCTTTTCGTTGAGCTCCGATATACATAACCACGTCTCCGTCATTTTTAAAACCCGGAGTTGTAGTATGGTTTTCAACGTCTTCAATCAATCCTAACATCCCAATAATCGGAGATGGAAAAATAGCGCTGTTTGGGTTTTCATTGTAGAAACTCACGTTACCACCTGTAACTGGAGTATTTAGCGCTTTACAAGCATCACCCATTCCACCTAATGCTTCTTTGAACGTCCAGTACACTTCCGGCTTGTAAGGATTTCCGAAATTCAAACAGTTTGTAATAGCTAACGGCTTTCCTCCGGAACAAACCACGTTACGTGCCGACTCAATTACAGCAATTTGTCCACCTCGGCGAGGATTCAGATACACATATCTGCCGTTGCAATCAGTTTTGGCTACCAAGCCTCGATTAGTCCCTTTTACACGAATCACACCTGCATCTGATGCTCCTGGAGGCGTTACAGTGTTAGTCCTTACAGTTGTATCATATTGTTCATGAACCCAACGTTTGGAAGCTACATTTACAGAACTCAATAAAGTTTTGATCGTGTCTTGGTGATCAGTCGGGTGATCCAAGCTATCAATATCAAAATTCTGGACTTCATCTAAGTACTCAGGTTTTTTCGTTTCTCTGATGTACTGAGGAGCTCCGCCACCAAGAACCAAGTGCTCAGCAAACATGTCGCCTTTCACTTCGCCGTCTTTCATGTAAGTGACTTTATCGGTATCCACAACTTCACCGATTACCACTCCGTGTAGATCCCACTTTTCATATACATCAATAACTTCCTGCTCGCGCCCCTTTTCAGCTACGATCAACATCCGTTCCTGGCTTTCTGAAAGCAATAATTCATAAGCTGTCATTCCTTCTTCTCTGGCAGGAACTTTATCCAGATCAATCAACATTCCCTGACCGCCTTTTGCCGTCATTTCCGAAGTGGAGCATGCAATTCCGGCTGCTCCCATATCCTGCATTCCAACAACAGCGCCGGTTTTCAAAACTTCAAGACTGGCTTCCAGTAATAATTTCTCTGTAAATGGATCCCCAACCTGAACACTTGGTCGCTTTGCTTCACTTTCTTCACTGATCTCTTCGGACGCAAAAGTAGCTCCGTGAATTCCATCGCGGCCTGTACTTGCGCCAACTATAATTACCGGATTTCCGATTCCTTCAGAAATTGCTGAAACTGTTTTTCCTGCTTCTACTAATCCAATACTCATCGCATTTACAAGCGGGTTTCCTTCGTAACTCTCATCGAAATAAACTTCCCCGCCAATTACAGGAATACCGAATGAGTTTCCGTAATCACCAATTCCGCGAACAACTCCGTCTAGCAAGTAGCGAACTCTTGGGTTATCCAGACTTCCAAATCTCAACGAATTCAGACTTGCAACCGGACGAGCTCCCATTGTAAAAATATCTCTGTGAATTCCACCAACTCCTGTTGCTGCACCTTGATATGGCTCAATTGCTGACGGATGATTATGACTCTCGATCTTAAAAGCGCATCCTAGTCCGTCACCGATGTCAACCAGACCTGCATTTTCTTCACCGGCTCCAACAAGCATATGCTCACCTTCACGAGGAAGTTTTTTTAGCTCAACGATTGAATTTTTGTATGAACAATGCTCACTCCACATCACTGAATACACTCCCAACTCTGTAAACGTGGGAACCCGACCTAAGCGGGTTTTTATCATTTCAAATTCTTCTTCGTTTAATCCGTGTTCGAGGGCAAGTTCAAGATTTACTTCCGGTTCTTTTACTGTAGCGTCAGCCATGAATGTAGTTAGCTTGGGAGTTTGAATTTGAGAAAGTTTCTGCAATTCAACAGAAGATTAAAGGTACGATGATTTTAAAAGAATTAGGAATGAAAAATTGGAGATTATGAATTTAAACCAGGAGGACCTTCAGGTCCGACGAAGATTGATTTTTACAGCGGACTAAAGTCCTTGCTTGTTTACCTGACTAAATTTGCAACATTATTTAAGATCTAGTCATTTTCACCAGAGAGGAATTTATTCCGAACGGTTTTGAGTTATACCCTTAGCAAAAAAGACTAAAGTCTCAGACTAAAAATAAGTCATCCTTAATCAGAAATATAATCACTGCAATCAGTGATCAGTTCTGAACCTTAAACGAAGCCACATAATAGTCTATATCAACCCTCAATTCTCTACCCGAACTTGGAGTTGTCTGCCATCGTGTTCTTGGTTTCAACATTACTTCTTTTCCATCAATATAAACTTTGATCGGCATATTGAAATTAGAAACTGTGTTGTTCCACCTGTAAACTAAATTATTATCACGAAAATAATATTCGAGTACCGGAACTCTGTAATCACGAAGATACTGATCGAAAATTGGTTCCAGATCTTTACCCGATTTTTCAATAATATAGTTCTCGATCTCTTCTGTTGTAACGGTTTGATGATAAAATTCTTTATTCAAACCCCTCAAAATTTCTCTCCATAATTCATCATTTCCAATAACCTGCCGGATTGTATGGAGCATGTTTCCACCTTTATAATACATATCTGAAGAGCCTTCATAATTCACATTATAGATACCAATAATGGGTCGGTCGTTTTGAATTGATAACCGCACTCCTCGTGCATATTCATTAGCGGCTTTTTTTCCGAAGTGATATTCCAGAAACAGATATTCTGAATAGTGCGTAAAACTCTCATGAATCCACATATCTGCCACATCTTTATATGTGATATTGTTAGCAAACCACTCGTGACCTGTTTCATGAATAATGATAAAATCAAACTTCAATCCCCAACCAGTATTACTTAGGTCTCTTCCTAAATATCCGTTTTCAAACCCATTACCATAAGTGACTGAACTTTGGTGTTCCATTCCCAAATAAGGAGCTTCCACAAGCTTATAGCTGTCTTCATAAAATGGATACGGACCAAACCAGTATTCAAAAGCTTCCATAGTTCTTGGGGCGTCGGCAAATTGTTCGATGGCTTTTTCCAGATTGTAGCTGAGTACATAAAAATCCATGTCGAGCTCCCCCTTCTCTCCTTCATAGATTTGTTCAAAATGGACATAGTCTCCGATATTTATATTCACCCCGTAATTATTGATCGGATTACTTACAAACCAATGCCAAGTTTTGGTGCCATCGTAGTTATCTACTTCTTTTCTTAGTCTTCCATTTGAAACGTTCATGAGATCGTCCCGAACTGTGATACTCATTAACATACTGTCGGGCTCATCATATGCGTGATCTTTATTTGGCCACCAAATACTAGCACCTATTCCTTGGTTTGAAGAAGCAACAAATGGATTTCCATTTTTATCTCTAGTCCACGAGATACCGCCATCCCAAGGAGCCCTGACAGCTTTCTTTGGTTTCCCGAAGAATTGGACTTTTAATTCATATACCTCGCCTATTTTTTGATTTTGCAGTGTTTCCACGAAAAAAACATTCCCTTCCCTTTCAAATGAAAGCGCTTTCCCTTCCTGTGTTATTTCCGAAATCTGCATAGGCTCCTGAAGGTCGATCTGCATTAAATTGGTAGTAAGGGAATCTACTTTGTACAGAATTGTATTGGTTCCAGAAAAGGTGCTGTCATCTAAATTCACTTTCATATCCAAATGATAGTAAGTGACATCCCACCATGCACGCTCTGCTGTAATTGTTCCTCTCAGTGTATCCTGACGGTTAAATTCCGGCAGACGTCCGAATAATTGAGCCTGGATAAAATCACCAGTTAAGAACATTACGAATAGAAGAGCGAATAATTTTTTCATTTTCAACCTTATATACTAGTGGGTAAATAAAAGACTTTAGGAGTCTGTTTTAATAACTAAAATTGAAATCAAACTTTGATATCAACCGTAATTAATCATCGATAAACAAATTTTGATTAAAATATATGCTGAATATATCCTTAAAATTACCATACATAATGGACACAATTATAAAATTACGGAATATATACCTTTCTTCATGCCAATCTTATTTACAAACTAAATATAAAACGGATGAAAAAACATTTACAAAATTTACTGCTGAAAGCAACAGCAGTTTTATTATTAACTATGGGCATGAGCTTTTCGATACAAGCTCAGGAGCTTAATACTCTTTGGGAACGAACTTCTCGTACCGGAGCTGAAGCAAGCCTACCTTCATGGTTTACAGTTGGTTCGATAAGAGGGCTAGACCTCCATGGAGATAATCTTTATGCAGCAGACCGTGCCAATTCACAGATCAGAGTATTAAATGCATCAACAGGTGTTGACATTACATTAGCAACTCCATACGATTTAACCGGAGTAGCGGGTGGCACCTATGCAATGAATGATATTGCTTTCTCGGATGATGGAGTGGCTTTCTTAGGGAACTTAACGACCAATGCTTCTACATCCCCTTTTCATTTATATATGTGGACAGGTGAAGGCGGAACTTATAATGATTCCTTAGTTATTACCACATCAACAGCTCAACGATTAGGAGATAAGTTTACCGTTGTTGGTTCTGTAACTGATAACACAGTTGAAGTTTGGATACCGGTTGCAAGTAGTGATCCTGGTATTATTTATGTATTAACTACTTCAGATCAGGGAGCTACATGGAATACAGAAACAATTACTTTATCTGGAACAAATGTGGTAGTTGGAAGCAATGCTGATGTTACTCCATTAGGAATAGGAAGAACCTCCGATTTCTATATTGGTGGAAACAGCTCTGCACCGGCAAGATACACAAGTACCGGAGCTTATGTTGATAACAGCGCACTTGCTTCTGCTTCAAGAAATGGCATGCAAGCTTTTACTTACGACAGCAAAGATCATTTAGCTGTTTATTCTTACAGAGCAGATGGAGCTGGTGGTGGAAATAAAACCGGAAAAATTTATATCTATGATGTTTCTGATGCTACAGCACCAACAATCGTTGCTGAATCTCCTCTAATGGGTAACGACACAGATACTTTTAGTTCTATTTATGGAGATGCTAAAGTTTCACTGAATAGCGATGGCACTTATAATGTATATGCTTTAGAAGGTGTTAATGGCTTGGCTACATTTACAAACGGTGCGCTACCTGTTGTAGACGATCCTTCCAACTTGATTTTCTCAGAGTATATTGAAGGTTCAAGCAACAATAAAGCTATTGAAATTACGAACCTTACAGACTCAACTGTTAACCTTCAGAATTATAGAATTGTACAATCTGTTAATGGTGGCGGATGGGAATATTATCATACATTTACTACGGATGCCAGTATTGCTGCGGGCGAACAATATGTGTTACTTAATGATGCTGTAGATGCAAGCTTCTTTGCGGCAGCCGACGCTGATGAAGTATTAAGTTTTCCAAGTGCAGTTCACCACAATGGAGACGATGCACGTGGTATTATCCATATTGATTCACAAAGTGGAGACACCACATGGGTAGATGTATTTGGTGATCCTGACAATGATCCCGGTTCAGGTTGGGAAGTTGCCGGCGTTGAAAAAGGGACTCAGAATTTCACCTTAGTTCGAAAAGCAAGTGTTACTACCGGTAATACTACTCCGCTAGGTTCTTTTGGTACTAATTTCGACGATAGTGAATGGATCATAAAAAATATAAATATATTCACGAATCTTGGTTTAGCTACAGAAGCTGAAGCAGCACTTGCCGGAGATTACTTTATTCCACAACGTACTACTGATGCCGAAGGGTTTATTTCTCTAAATCAGGCTATTCATTATGTTAATACACAAGGTTTATCATCTGCAACCAATCTATATATTACAGGTGATCTAGATGAAACTTCCAATGAACTAAAAATTGATCGTGATGATCTAACCGAACTTACAGGACTTACTATAAAGCCTGTTTCAGGAGAAACACCAACTATAGAAGTTTGGGGTGGTTCCGGTGGAGATGGTATTTGGATCAACAATACTGACTATGTAACCATTGACGGTTCAAATTCACCCGGTGGAGATACTCGTGATCTAACGATCACTAGTGCAGACACAACTTTTTCTGCTCTTATTTACACTTATGGAACTACCAATACTACTATTGCAAATAGTATTCTAACATATACCGGTGGAAGCGTAAGTGTATCGGGAATTGTAACTAATGAGTCAGGTCCTAATGGAACTATTGGTCTCGCTGTTATCAATAACCAAATTGGTTCAGAGAATGGTGACTTCCAAAATGGTGTAGGACTTTGGGGTACGAGCTCTGTAATGGCTGATGGTTCAACCGTAACCGGTAACAGAATTCATGCTACATACAGAGGTGTTACAACATGGTGGAGTTTAAATAACACCATTATGAATAACACTGTCTCTATTGATAGTCCGAGAGCAGACCGATCCAGATATGCAGGAATTTATCTAGCTTTGAACGGAGGACAAACTGTCGTAACGGGTAATGAGATCGTTGGACTTCAAATAAACCGTACCACATCAGCCGGTTTTGCTGCAGGTATTTTATTTAATGCTTCATTAGATACTGTTCTTGTTGCTAACAATATGATTGCGGTAGATAACTTCGCTAATATTGGCGCTGCTACCGGAAATGATGTATATGGTATCGCTTTCGACAATGCAGCAGGTAACTCTGTAAATTCTATTTATCATAATTCAGTACGAATTGGTTCAAGTGAAGAAACAGGGATACATGCAGGATTTGGTGCACATCAGGAATCCAGCACTGCGCAAACATGGAATCTGAGAAATAACATCTTTGTGTCTGATCAGGACGCAGCTAATGCAAATGCAATTTACTGGCCAATCAATAGCAATGCTCAATTAGATGCTGACTTCAATAACTATTTTGTGAGTGGAGCATCAGCTAACTTGGGTTTATTTAACACAACAGATGCTGGCACACTAGCTGACTGGCAAACTGCATCCGGTGTTGATGCAAATTCCAGTGAAGTTGCAGTAGAGTTTGTTTCTACTACTGATCTACGCTTAACAGGAAGTTCTGTTGGTGATAACAATCTGGCTGGTACTCCAACTCAAAGTATACTTTCTGATATAGACGGAACCACCAGAAGTTTAGTTGCTCCATACAAAGGTGCTTTTGAAGGTGATGTTGAATTGATGGCTGATGTTGAAATTACCATTGATGCCTTCAGTGTGCTTTTACCGGCAGATGATTCCAGCTTTGACTTAGGAACAGGCGCTGAGACAGAAGTTACATTTACATGGGAAGAAGCTACTTCAAATGCTGAAGTAACCTATGTATTCATGTTAGACTCAGCTAATGCTGACTTCTCTAATCCGTTGTTTATAACCGAATCTGACGATGATGGTTCAGCGACTTCCTTAACAGGAACATACGCTGTTATTGATTCAACTTTGAAAGATCTGGGTGTACTTAGTGGAACAAGCATAGATCTAAAGTGGACCGTAATGGCAGTGGCTTCTGACTCTACCAGAATGGCTGAAAATTCCAATGCTATTTCGTTCACCACCATGATCGGTGTATCTAACGAGCAGGAAGAACTACCGTTAACATTCAAGCTAAACCAAAACTATCCTAATCCTTTTAATCCAACATCAACAATACAGTTTACGCTACCTCAATCAGGTGAAGTAAGACTTGATGTATTTACGATTACAGGACAGTTGGTAACAACCTTGGTTAATAGCAGAATGAGTTCTGGAGAACATGCCGTTACATTTGACGGAAGTAACCTGGCTAGTGGTGTTTACATCTACAGAATAATGGCTGGAAATAACGTACAAACTAAACGAATGACATTGATCAAATAAATCACTCTTATTCTGAAGTTAAAAGCCCTGCCAAACAGCAGGGCTTTTTTTATATCACGTAATTAGATTAGCTGACCTAATTTTAAAATAAAACCGCTCGTGATTGGATTATCTCACCAATATTTAATACCTATCAAAGCCTGATCTTTCATAAATTACTAATCTATGTCTTTGAATTCTGATCAATCCCCTCACAAAAGTATTACGGAAGCCGAAATAATTCGCGAGGCTTGTATATCTGCTGCTAGAGAAGGGTTTATGGATGCTTCCATAAGTGGTTTATGCCATGAAGGAGCTGTTGAAGCTGCCATTAGCGCCATTCAGAACCTGGATCTAACCAAAGTACTAGCATCCAAAAAAGATCAATGAAGCGAGCTATTGTCGGTTTTCATAAAGACGAAAAAGATGATTGGGTTGCTGAATTAGAATGTGGGCACCAACAACATGTTCGCCACAATCCGCCCTGGCAAATTCGTGAATGGGTAACTACAGAAGCAGGTAGAACAAAAAAGATCGGGAATTTTCTATTTTGTAAAGAGTGTACCCGAAAAGCGCTATAAAACAATATTTTGGAACGGTATAGACTTTCTCATTTTATTTAAACAAATTATCAGATGTCATTTCTGAGGTATTAGGGATTGCAAGGGGAAAATACCTCTTAACAAAAATTTGGGATTATGAAAAAGCTACTGAAAATACTCGGAGGGTTACTGGGTGTTGTTGTAATTGGGATATGTGGACTACTCATTTATGTTAGCACTGCACTACCAAATGTTGATCCGGCTCCGGACCTTAAAATAGAGCTCACAGACGATCGCATACAACGGGGTGAATATCTCGCTAATACTGTATTTGCATGTGTAGACTGCCATTCTGATAAAGATTACACCAAATTCGGATTATCTGTCGTAGAGGGAACAAAGGGTAAAGGCGGTGGATTGTTTGGTACAAAAATGGGTCTGCCGGGCGATTATTATGCAAAGAATCTGACTCCATATCATTTGGGTAACTGGACTGATGGAGAAATTTTCAGAGCGATTACCACCGGAGTAGACAAGGAAGGCAATGCGTTATTTCCCATTATGCCGTACACCAATTACAGAAGAGTTGATCCGGAAGATATATATGATATTATTGCATACCTGCGAACGTTGGAACCTATAGAAAATGATGTTCCGGAATCTTCATCTGATTTTCCAATGAACTTTATCATAAACACCATTCCCGGTGAACCGGATTTTACGGAACGACCTGACCCTTCCGACAAAATAGCTTATGGAAAATACCTGGTTACCGCTGCAAGTTGTGCCGATTGTCATACGCCAATGGAACAGGGAAATCCTATCGAAGGAATGCAATTTGCCGGAGGAATGGAATTTGAACTTGAATTAGGGGGAGTTGTAACTTCAGCTAATATTACCCCTGATATTAATACGGGAATTGGCAGCTGGACGGAAGAAGCTTTTATAGCTCGTTTTAAAAGTTTTCAGGATACAAGCAATGTGATCAACAAAAATGCAGTAAAACCCGGTGAATTTAATACCGAAATGCCTTGGCGGTTTTACAGCAATATGAGCGAAGAAGAGCTAAGTGCTATTTATGCATTTCTGAAAACACAATCACCGGTTAATAATCTGATCACGAAGTTTAGGAGGGAGTGATTCAATAATTTTATACTGATTATTAACTTTCACTCTCTGATATCAATATCATTGTAGTGCTATTATAGTTGAATTTGATTAAAGATTCCTTACATGTCATTCCTGCTTTGTAATCTTGATAATACTCACTTAGATCTATAATTCTTTCTTTTTGATCTATTGACCTATTTTTATAAGTAAACCTACTCAAAAAGCTATTTGGTATTATTTGTTCACCGCAAATAGATGGATGTTTATTTAAACGCCTCATTTTTTTTGATCGAAAATCATATATAATTTTTTGATCTTTATTATCTACTAAAACTACGGAACAAGCTTTTGAGGTTAGTTCTAAGAATCGAAAAACACATGATTGAAATGAAATATTTAAAGTGCGACTTAATTGATCAATATCGTATTTATTAAAAAATTTACCTCCAGCAATTTTTTTGAAAAGGCTTTCAGGGGCTAGAAAGTTGATTGCAAAACTATCTGCTTCTTTTTCCATTGTTTCTTCTGATTTAAACTCGTCTATTAGTTCTAACCTTTTACCATTTTTAATTACGTCTTCTTGATGTTCAAACAATGAAACATGACCTAATTCATGAGCAATGGTAAATCTTTCGAATTTCTTGTTCCATATTTTTGGCTTATTTAGATTGATAGAAAACCTACCCCGTCCTAAATAAACCAATGCGGCTGTGAAACTATTTCCAAAATCTTCATATTTAATTTTGTGCCCAGATTCTTCCACCAAATTTATTAAATCCCCAACAACTTCATACATCGACAAACCCATTTGCTCTCTCAAACCAATAGCTTCTCTTGCAATTTCTTCCTTTGTGTAGCTCATCCTCTTTTCAACAGTTCTGACAATTCTTTTAGTTTTCTAACAGCCTCTGGAGTTAATTCATTTAAATTCCTTGCTAGAATTTTTTTGTCATATTCAACTTCTTCTTCACTAAACAGATCATCTTCTTCAATCTTAAGCGCTCTACATAACTTTTTTATAACATTAGGTGTAGGACGCCTCAGACCTTTCTCAAATTGAGATACTGCAGCTTGAGAAAGACCGATTAATTCTCCAAGCTCACTTTGATTCATTCCTAGTGATGAGCGATACTCGCTAATTTTCTGCCCTAATGTTTCCATAGTATTATTACTTTTATTTTGAATATTAATTCATTATACTTGTTTTATTATAACTATAAACCTAAACCTTCACAACATTTTAAATTTATAATAATGCAAAAAACAACACATGTAGTACCTGCAAAACAAGGTGGTTGGAATATTAAAGCTGGAAACGGCAATAAAGCATCTGCCCATTTTGACACAAAACAACAAGCCGTAGACAGAGGGCGACAAATTAGCCGAAATAAGGGCAGTGAGTTCTTCATCCATGGTAGAAACGGAAAAATTCAAACGCGAGATAGCCATGGAAACGATCCAAGAGGAACAAAAGGTTAATGGACTTGAACGAAGCCAAAGTACTTCAAGTCCCGGAAAAACATTCAAAATCTTAAGTATAGATGGCGGAGGAATTAAAGGCCTCTACCCTGCCAGAATTCTTCAACTAATTGAAGAGCAGTATCAAATAAAAATTGCAGATCAATTTGATATGATCTGTGGCACATCAACTGGCGGTTTAATAGCACTAGCCTTATCTATAAAAAAACCTGCCTCGGAATTAGTCTCTTTATATCAAGATAAAGGACAAGATATTTTCCCCAATCCTACAAATAAATTTGATAAAGCCATTCAGCGGTTAAGACAAATTTTATGGGGAGGTAAATACAAGAATGATTCTCTTCAAAATTCATTATCGGAATTATTTGGAGAGGCAAAACTCAAAGACGCATTGACTTATCTTTGCATTCCCAGCTTCAATTTAACTTTAGGAATGCCTAGGGTTTTCAAAAACCCTCATCTTAATGGTAATTTATTTAAAGATGCTGATATAACAATGGTTGACGTTGCTCTTGCCACCTCAGCCGCACCGAGCTATTTACCTATTCACCAAATAAACAATGCATTATATTGCGATGGTGGTATGTGGGCAAATAACCCTTCTCTATGTGGTTTGCTTGAAGCTTTAGACTATTTTGTTGGAGATGGAAAACCATTTAGCTCTTATTCAATCCTCTCTCTTCCTACTATTTCTAATCCCACAGGATGGACTGGTGAGTCTCAAAAAAAGAATTTATCTCTAGCAGATTGGAAAGGAAAAATTCTTAACCCATCTATGGACGGTCAAGCTTATTTCACTGACTTTTTCACATCTAAAATAGTGAACTTCACTAAGGCTAAAGGTGAGTATTTGAGAATTAATCAACCTGTTCTGTCAGCAGAACAATTTTCTTTAATCGCTTTGGATAACACAAGCGATGCAGCTTTAAAACTTTTAACAGAACTCGGGGATCAAGCCGGAGCTGAACTTATTAGCAAGAGAGTATTTGATTCATTTATAACACAAACAAAACATCAAGGAGTACAGAATAATGTCTAATTGTAATAATCTATTTCATGATTTTAACAAATATCTGAAAATCACAAAAACAAAAACCATCAACCTGATGAAATCTAAAGATAACATCAGAAAAAAAATCAAAGAATGGTTCAAGGAAAATCAATCTGAATATACCCCTAAATTCTATATTCAAGGTTCCAGAAAGCTTGGAACACTAATCAGAACAAAAAATGACACCTGCGATCTGGACGATGGTGTATATTTTGAAAGAGAAATTGGCGTCACAGGAACGACACTCCAAAAATGGATATGTGAAGCTGTAAAAGATATTACTGATGCTGAAGTCATACATAAAGCTAAGTGTATTAGAGTAATATATTCAGGAGATTACCATATTGACATTCCTGTTTACTACTTCCCCGAAGATTCTGAACATCCTTTACTTGCAGTTAAAGATTCAGAACTCGAAGAAAGTGATCCAAAAGATTTTGTTGAGTGGTTTTTAGAGCAAAAGTGTGATCAACTTGTAAGAATCATCAAATACTTGAAGGCTTGGGGAGATCATTTAAGAAACAAAATGCCAAGTGGACTGGCTTTCACAGTTCTTGCAGAAAAAAACTATGTGCCAGATGATCGAGACGATATAAGTTTTTATAAGACTCTAAAGGCTATAAAAGCTGATCTAGAAATTAGTTTTGAGTGCGTTATGCCAACAACACCATTTGATGATTTATTTTCTGACTATGACCAAGATAGGATAAATAGATTCTTCGAAAGACTTGATAACTTAATTGACGATGCTAGATTGGCTATCGAAGAAGAAGAAAACCAACTTAAAGCTTCTAAAATATGGAAAAACCATTTAGGAAAGCGATTCCCTGAAGGCTTGGATGAAAATGTTGATGAAAAGTTAGAAGAGCTTTTAAAAGCTGCTAGTTTAATTGCTTCCGGTAAAGCCGGTGTTGATAAGCATGGGCATATAAAATGTAAAGAGCCGAATGATGTTCCTGTTAAGAAACATAGATTTTATGGAGAATAACATGAAATTGTTACCGCCAAAATTGATAATGCATTATAAGGAACAAAAATCCGCAGTGGAAAAAAGCTTTCCATTCATCCACTGTAGGATTTCTTCTAAAGGTTTAATTTGTGATGGTATTTTTACTTTACCTAAATCTTCAACTGAATATGAAATTCAATTAAAATATGAAGTATCTAAGAGACCTAAAGTATATGTACTAAACCCGGAAATAGAGTACAATCAAGACATTCACATGTATAAAGATTCATCTCTTTGTCTATTCTATCCACCGGATAATTCCTGGAAGAAAAACAGTCAGCTTTTTGACACTATTATTCCTTGGACAGTAGAATGGCTAGTTAATTACGAAATTTTTAAACTTTCAGGAAAATGGGTAGGTCCTTATAAATCACATTAAACCTACCCAATAAACTTCAGCATAAAAAAGATCACTACTCCGGTAATGGAGACGTACAACCAAATAGGAAACGTCCATTTGGAAACTTTGCGGTGTTTTTGGAAATTTCCGGTGAGTGCCAAATAGAAACTGGAGAGAACCAACGGCACTACAAAAACGGAAAGTGCAATGTGAGAGATAAGAATCGTGTAATATATATATTGGATAATACCTTCCGTCAGGAATTTGGTATCTCCCTGAAAGTGATGGTAGATCACATAACTGGTTAAGAACATCGCAGAAGCGATAAAAGCAGATGTCATGAACTTCATATGTCTGCTGAAATTTCGCTTTCGGATCTCATTTAATCCCAATAAAAGAAAAACAGTGCTTAGAGAATTGAATGCTGCATTCAGTGCAGGCAAATACGGAACCCACGAATAGGAAGTTTCTGCTCCTTCTTTCCAATAGATCAGCCATACTAAAAATAAGAGTGCAGCCAAACTCACTCCCACAATAATTCGGAAGGCCGATTTAGCGCTTACCTGTTGCAGAATTTTAGATTGTTCCGGGAGAGAGAAATGTTCAGACATTCGCGTTTTTAAACTTTAATAGATTTCAGGGAATCGATCTTTTTCGCATTCCTGCATAATGCTATAAACCGCTTCAAAGATGTCTTCTGCATTTGGCTTGCTGAAATAATCTCCATCCGTGGCATAGGCCGGTCGATGAGGATGTGCTGTTAAACATTGTGGACGAGAATCTAAATATTTGTAACCGCCTTGTTTTTCTACAATATGCTGCATAATAAATGCTGCTGCACCTCCAGGTACGTCCTCATCCACAACCAATAATCGATTTGTTTTCTTTATGGATTCCAAGATCATGTGGTTTTTGTCGAACGGAAGCAACGTTCTTACATCTACTAATTCAACAGAAATTCCTGCTTCCTGAAACTGAGGGATCATTCCTTCAATAATGTTGAATGTAGAACCATAAGAAACTATGGTAATATCATCGCCTTCATTAACGATCTCCGGAATCCCGAGCGGTGTAGTAAATTCTCCTAAATTATCAGGTAATTTTTCTTTTAAACGATACCCGTTCAACGGCTCGATCACCATCGCGGGATCGTCGCCCTGAATCAATGTGTTGTAAAAGCCTGCTGCAGAAGTTAAATTCCTTGGTACACAGATATGAACCCCTCGTAATCCATTGATCAAAACGCCCATCGGCGAACCTGAGTGCCAGATTCCTTCCAGTCGATGTCCTCGAGTTCTTACGATCAATGGTGCAGCTTGACCTCCTTTAGTTCTGTATCTGAGTGAAGCAAGATCATCACTCATCCCTTGAAAACAGTACAGCACATAATCCAAATACTGGATATCTGCAATTGGACGAAGTCCACGTAGCGACATCCCTATTCCCTGCCCAAGAATAGTAGCCTCACGAATTCCGGTATCAGATACACGAATTTCGCCGTATTTATCCTGCATACCTTCCAGACCTTTATTCACATCACCGAGTTTTCCGGCATCTTCACCAAAAACCAGCGTATTCGGATATTTTTCAAATATCTTATCGAAATTATCCCGAATTACAACACGTCCGTCTACTTTTTTTGAACCTTCAGAATACTTCGGCTTGATCTCTTCCACCTTTAGCGGGGAATACTGACTTTGGCTCAGCAGATGGGAATTGAAGCGATCTTTATTTGCTTCCGCACTTTCATGCACCCAGTTTTTAATGGTATTTCTGATCGACCCCCTTTTTCCGGCTGTTAGATACAAAGCTTTTCTACCTGCGGATAAAACATCTTTTCTAAAAGGGCTCTGAACCATTTTCAACCTTTTGATCAAATTATCAATGCCGGCTTCACCTGTTTCTTCTTTAAGCCCCGCCAACCATTCAAGCATCTGTTTTTTATCTTCCTTGATTGGTGTACTATAATTATCCCAAGCTTCTTTTTTGGCGTCTGCGGCTTCTGTGGCGGCTTCTTCTTCCAACTCTTCTAATTTCTTTGCTGGAGCGATCTTATTTTCAAGGATCCATTGCTTTGTCTTTTGCAGACAACAAAATTCTTCTTCAAACTTGAGCCGTTCTTCGTCTTTATATCTTTCATGAGATCCGGATGTAGAGTGCCCTTGTGGCTGGGTAACATCGGTTACATGAATCAAAACCGGAACATGTTCTTTTCGGGCGATTTTTTCAGCCTTTTCATAGGTTTCGATCAATCCCAAATAATCCCAAGCTTTAACTTTAAAGATCTCATACCCTGGCTGCTCTTTAGTTCTTTGAAATCCGCTCAGCACTTCAGAAATACTTTCTTTTGTAGTTTGATATTTCTTTGAAACGGAAATTCCCCAACCGTCATCCCAAACTGACATGATCATTGGTATCTGTAAAACACCTGCTGCATTAATGGTTTCCCAGAATACTCCTTCTGAAGTACTCGCATCACCAATGGTACCAAATGCGATCTCATTTCCTTTGTTAGAAAATTTACTCCATTCTTTTCCACTCAGTGCTTTCTCATTACGATATACTTTGGAAGCCTGAGCCAGCCCCAGCAATCTGGACATTTGTCCCGCAGTTGGTGACATATCCGCTGAGGTGTTCTTCATTTTGGTTTGATCTTTCCATGTACCGTCTTCGTTTAACAAACGGGTAGCAAAATGTGAGTTCATTTGTCTACCACCTGAGTTCGGTTCTAGTTCCGTATCAGGGGTAGCATAAAGCTGGGCAAAAAACTGTACGGGAGTAACACCTTCAATTGCGAGCATAAATGTTTGATCACGATAATATCCGGATCTGAAATCACCATTTTTGAACACTTTTGACATAGCGATTTGTGGCATTTCTTTCCCGTCGCCGAAAATACCAAACTTGGCCTTTCCGGTAAGTACTTCTTTTCTGCCAATCAAAGACATATGTCGGCTCAACCAACCCAGCTTATAGTCAGAAAGTATTTCTTTCTTTCTTGCTGCGCTAAAAGTTGAGGTTTTTTTCTTTGTCTTTGTTTCTGCCATTATCAAAAATTAAGTCGTTCAAAAAATAAATAAAGTAGAGCCTAAATCGAGGCCTCAATAATACGGGAAAAGCGCTTTTCTTACAAAAACAGAACATTAATTAATGCCTGATCTGCACTCCTCTCATAAATACAATTTTTAAAAGATTTACTCAGTAAATCCACCTTTTGTCATCTTGATGGGGTCCAGAGCGTTATCCAGTTCCTCATCTGAAAGATCCGTCATTTCTTTTGCTACTTCTTTCAAAGGTCTGCTTTCGGCAAACGCTTTTTTTGCGATCTTTGCTGCCAGATCATACCCGATTATTGGGTTAAGTGCTGTAACCAGTATCGGGTTTCTACCAACCATATCAGCTATAACATCTTTACGTACTTCTAACCTTGAAACAGAACGATCTGCAAGATTTTTAGCAGCATTACCCAATATTTCGATAGACTGGAGCAAGTTATGCGCTACTACAGGAAGCATTACATTTAATTCAAAATTCCCGGCTTGCCCGGCAACAGTAATTGTAGAATCATTTCCGATTACCTGTGCACAAACCATCGTTAAAGATTCTTCGATCACAGGATTTACTTTACCAGGCATAATGGATGATCCCGGTTGTAAAGCTGCAAGTTGAACTTCACCTAAACCACCGTTCGGTCCTGAGTTCATCCAGCGCAGATCATTACCTATCTTCATCAAACCAACTGCAATTGTTTTCAGCTGCCCTGAAAGTTCTACAGGTGCGTCAACTGTAGCCTGTGCCTCAAAATGGTTTACTGCTTCTTTGAAATCTATACCCGTTAATTCAGAAATTTTTGCAGCAAATTTATTCCCAAAATCTGCATGAGTGTTAATTCCGGTTCCCACAGCCGTTCCTCCTTGTGGTAATTCCGTCATTCTTTTAAGCGCCGATTTAACACGATCAATTCCCAAATCAACCTGTCGTGCATAACCGCCAAATTCCTGCTCAATAGTCACCGGCATAGCATCCATCAAATGTGTACGGCCAGTTTTTACAACATCAGCGTACTCTCTTCCTTTGCTGATGAAGGTATCTCTAAGATGCTCCAAAGCCGGAACTAAATTATTTGTTACGGCAAGAACTGCAGAAATCCTGATAGCAGTAGGAACCACATCGTTAGAGCTTTGCCCAAAGTTTACATGATCGTTGGGATGAATTCCGAGCGTTTCATTGCTAAGCTGATTCGCTCTACGGGATATCATCTCATTTGCATTCATATTTGAAGATGTACCGGAACCTGTTTGAAAGATATCGATGACAAACTCTTTGTCGTGTTTCCCGTCAATTACTTCCTGAGATGCTTCAGAAATAGCTTTTGCTATATGTTCATCAATAAGACCTAAACTTGAATTTGAAAGAGCTGCAGATTTTTTAACATATCCCAATGCTTGAATAAACTCACGGCTGAATCGTATACCGCTTATTGGGAAATTATCTTGTGCACGTTTGGTTTGGGCTCCATAAAGTGCGTCCTTTGGTACTTTAACTTCACCCATAGAATCTTTTTCAATTCTGAAATCGCTCATAGTCTAATCAAGTTTTAAAGTTCGCCAAAAGATAACACTTTTATTATTGATGAGCAGGTCATAATCTTATGAATTCTATTCTATAAAATTTAGTTACATTTATCAGAATTAATGAAATTGTAATTGTGAGTACTACATCTGAAATTCGAGTAAAAAACATGGTGTGCGAACGCTGTATAAAAGCGGTGCGCCAAAAACTCACAGACCTAGGCCTACCTGTTAAGCATATAGAATTAGGAAAGGTGGTTTTTGAGAAGCCTATAGAACTAAATAAAGAAAAGGTTTCAAAAACTCTCGAAGATGAAGGGTTTGAATTAATTGACGATGAAACATCCAAGCTCATCTCCAGAATCAAAATTTCTGTGATTAATCATATCCATCATCATAAAAATGGAGAAACGTTTCACAATCTTACGGATTATCTGGAAAGGGAAATCGGCAAAAGTTATTCCAGTTTAAGTACTACATTTTCGAAAAACGAAGGAAGAACCATAGAAAAATTTTCTATTCAGCAACGAATTGAGCGTGTTAAAGAGCTTCTCATTTATGGGGAAAAAACAATTAGCGAGATAGCTTTTGAATTGGGTTACAGCAGTACTCAATATTTATCAAATCAATTTAAAAGTGAAACCGGACTTACCCCAACTCAATTCAAAAAGCTCCTATCATCAAATAGAAAACCATTAGATGAAGTTTGATAAGTACTGACAGAAGTAATTTTACTTCTAATATTTGTACTCCCGTCCATAACCTCTTCCACCTTCTCCCACCTGCGTTCCTAAAAACTGAAAAGTAGCTTTAAAAACACTGTGGAAAACTTTTTAAGTATTCATAAACAAATTTCTTGACACATATTATATTTTTAGGGTACATTGTGGGGTGATGTGGGAGATAGTGGGGACTACTCTCAAATCGCGTAATTTAGCAATCTTCAATACCTCTGAGGGAATCTTGCCTAGTTTTAAAGGACAATACGAGCATTCTATAGACGATAAAGGTCGTGTAGCCTTCCCTGCCAAACTACGCAAAAATCTCAATCCCGACGCACAAGAGAGGTTTACTATCGTGCGCGGACAATCTGAAGAGTGCCTCTATTTATACCCGGAAAATGAATGGCAAGCTGTTGAAGAAAAGCTTTCTAAGGTAAATTCCTTCAGTAAAAAAGGCCGTTTAGTTAAAAGATATTTACTCCGTTTTGCTGAGGATCTATCCCTCGACAAACAAAACCGCATCGCCCTCCCTTCCGATCATATCGAATATTCAGCCATTGACTCAAAAGTGGTTTTTATCGGAATGGGCGAACATATAGAAATTTGGTCCCCTGCTAAATTAGAAGAAGCAGACGAAAATGTAAGCGCCGAATCAATCGAAGAAATCTTTGAGCAGGTGCTCGGGGGAGATCTTGAAAACGATGGTGATTGAGATGGCTACATATCACGAGCATATACCGGTAATGCTGAATGAATGTATGGAAGGCTTAATTACCGATGATAACGGTATATATATAGACGCAACTCTTGGCGGGGGCGGACATTCAAAAGAAATTCTTGCTCGTCTTGGCGGAAATGCAACACTTTATGGTATCGATCAAGATGATGAAGCTATTGCTGCAGCCACGGCTCGTATCGGCGAAGATGAACGTTTTAAAACGATAAAAGGCAATTTCGGCTATCTGTCAACACTTCTACCTCCCCCTGTAAAAGGACAGGTAGCCGGAATCCTACTTGATCTTGGGGTTTCAACGCATCAGATCAAAGAAGCAGAACGCGGATTTAGTTTTCAAGAAGATGGACCTCTGGATATGAGAATGGGGAATCTTTCAGGGGTTTCTGCGTATCAGGTGGTTAACAATTATGACTATGAAACACTTCGCGACGTGATCTTCCATTATGGTGAAGAGCGTGCAAGTCGTCAGATCGCCAAAGAAATTATCAATAACAGACCAATTGAAACTACGGGTGAACTTGCAGCTATTATAAAGGAATTAGTTCCTGCTAAATTTGCTGTAAAATCGCTGGCAAGAGTATTTCAGGGTATACGAATTGAGGTAAACCGTGAATTAGATGTTCTAAAAGACGTTCTGACTCAATCTTTAGAAGTTTTAAAGCCAGGCGGACGTATTGTGGTGATGTCTTATCATTCTCTGGAAGATCGAATAGTAAAAAAATTCTTTAAAGCCGGAAATCTGGATGGAAAGCTCGAAAAAGATTTCTACGGCAATATCATTTCCCCACTACAAGCTGTCAATCGACAGATCATAACCCCTTCCCCCGAAGAGGTTGCTAAAAACCCCGCTGCCCGGAGCGCTAAACTTCGGATAGCTGAAAAAACCGGCGGAGGTAGTCAATGATCGTGCAATCCCCACTAAAACAGCGCGAAACCCGACCTAACCTCCGTAAAGTACCTTTACCTGACATAGAATCCCCATCTTCATCCCCCAAAGGAAAAAGATCTTCAGGTAAAAAAGCAGGAAAGTCGGTAAGCAAAACACTCCGTGATATTAAGCCATGGAAAGTTATTCTTGCGACCATCGCCATTGGAGTATTTGGATTCCTTTATCTAACTCATGTTTTTGCTACACAGAAACTGTTAGAAGAAGTTCAAAAACTTGAAAGCGAATACAATAAGGCACGTACACAACACGACGCCTTAAAATTACAGTACGACCGTATGGTTGGTCCGGCTGAAATCTACCAAAAAGCAGAACAAGCCGGCTTTGTAAACGGCGGCCCTGCAGACAAACTCATTGAGGTTAAAAAGTAGATGACGGAAAGAACTGCCATATTAAGCAGAATGTTTTTAGTGTTTGGGTTGCTTCTACTGATCCCATGTGTATTGGCATTCCAACTAATTCGTATTAATTACCTGGAAGGTGATGATCTCCGGAATTTATGGAGCCAACAGGCTATTGATACCATTCCCATTCCTGCTCAGCGTGGAAATATCTACGATGCTAATGGAACTTTACTCGCTACTAATGCTGCTAATTATCTAATTGCATTAGATCCAAAAGTAAAGGATGCTAATGGAAAATCTGTAACTAAAGACCAGATTGATGAGTTAGCACTAACATTAGCTAAACAAACAAATCAACCTCCTTCTTATTTCAAGAAAAGAATAAGTACTGCTCCATCACATTCTCAGTATATAGTTCTTGCTAAAAATCTATCTCCTATTGCAAAAGATGCAGTTAAAGAACTGGGCATTAACGGCGTTATAATTGAGGAAAGTTTCAGCAGAAAATATACGTTTGGTTCTCTTGCAGCCCATTCTTTAGGTTTCGTGAACCACAACATGGATGGAAAAACAGGTCTGGAAGCTTATTATGATTCTGACTTAAAAGGAGAAAACGGAGTTCAACAGGTTCGAAGAGATCCCAGAAATCAAATTTCTGCATATTTGGGAGCCCCTAAAAAGCTGCCGGAAAACGGCCATTCGATTCACACAACTATCGACTCGTACATTCAAGCTATTTTAGAAGACGAGCTAAAGAAAGGTGTTGATAAACATTTAGCAGAATATGGAACTGGTATTATAATTGACCCTAAAACGGGTGCTATTAAAGCAATTGCGAACTATCCAACTTTCGACCCTAATTACCCCGGAAGTGATGAAAATGAAAATCGCCGGAACTTCGCCATTTCTGATATGGTTGAGCCGGGTTCTACTTTCAAATTAGTTACTGCAATTGCTGCAGTAGAGCAAAATAAAGTAGATTTTGATGAGGTTTTTGAAACACCTGAATCCGGTGAAGTTGAGATTCATGGGTTAACCCTTCGAGATCACGACCCGCTTGGAAACATGACTTTTCAGGAAGTGATCCAAAAATCTTCGAATGTTGCTACTGCAGAGATTGCGATGCGATTAAAACCAGAGGTCTTTTATCAATATGCCAGAAACCTTGGTTTTGGTGCTGAAACAAATATTGATCTTTCAGGTGAAGTAGCCGGTATTTTAAACAAACCGTATGATTGGAGTTTAGTAAGTCTTCCTTGGATGAGTCATGGTTACGAAGTTCTTGCAACGCCTTTGCAAGTAGCTCAAGCGTATGCTGCTTTTGCTAATGAGGGAATGTTGATGCGTCCGTACCTAGTGGATAAGATTGAAGATCAAAACGGCAACATTGTTCTTGATAATACCCCGGTTGAAATAAGAAGAGTTGCCAGAAAGAACACACTTCAAAAGATATTGCCGATTTTTGAAAGCGTTGTTACGGATTCCGGAACAGGGGAATGGGCACAGATCGACGGATTACGAATTGCAGGAAAAACAGGTACTGCCAAAAAAGTTTATCAAGGTCGATATTCGAATAAATATCTCGCTTCATTTGTAGGTTTTTTTCCGGCAGAAGATCCTAAGTATGTGTGCTTAATTATGCTTAACGAACCTAAAACAAGTGGATATGGTGGCTATACTGCAGGACCTATTTTCAGGGAAACTGCTAAAAGAATAGCCGGGCTCGACCGTGATATACAAAGAAGCATGTCTCCAACAGAAGATTCAGAGTTTATTACAAAAGCGCCTTCTCTTATCGGAATAGAAAAAAGTGTAAGTGAACATATTCTAAATAAATTCGACATCCCATATTCGTTTAAAGGAAAATCAGGTTTTGTCGTTTCACAGAATATTGAACCAGGTTCAGTATTAGAAGGAAAGCAAGAAATTATTCTCACTTTATCGGAAACCTATTTACCCGTTGACAGTTCGAAGGTTAAAGAAGGCTTTGCAGAAGTTCCTGAACTAAGAGGAATGAGCATGCGCCAGGCAATAACCATATTAACGAAACTTGGGTTAAAACCTGAAACGTATCGCTCCGGAACTATTGAACGTCAGTTTCCAAAAGCGGGTGAATTCATGAGACTTGGCAACTCAGTTACTATTCGTGGCAAAGCAAAATCACTCGAACTTGTAGCCGTGGAGGAGAGAGATTGAATACACATGATCTCATAGAATTTATCAATCCGTTAAATACTTCCCGTTTTAAACCGGAAGGTGAGGTTGGTCCGCTTGTTCAGGATTCGCGTCAGGTTACAGAAGGTTCAGTTTTCATAGCCATCCGTGGTACTGAAGTAGATGGGCATATGTTTTTGGAAGACGCCATCCATCGCGGAGCAAAAGTAATTATCTGTGAAGAATCTTATTACACCGATGCTGATGTTTGTGTTATTGAGGTTGAAAATACTCGTTCTTTAATCGGACCATTAGCTCAAAAAATGGCCGGGAACCCGGGTGATAAACTAAAGATCATTGGAATCACAGGCACAAATGGTAAAACCACCACTGCAACTTTAGTATATCAGGCGCTTACTGAGCTCGGACAAAAGATATCTCTTCTCGGAACTGTTGAGAAAAAAATATTGGGCAACTCTTTAGACAGTAAGTTAACCACTGCTGACCCTATTGAACTTGCCTATGATATGAGAAAAATGGTTGAGGCAGGCTCTGAGTATTTAGTAATGGAAGTGTCTTCTCATGCACTTCATCAGGCAAGAGTAGCCGGTTTTAAATTTTCAATAGCAGCTTTCACAAATCTTTCTCAGGACCATCTCGATTATCACGAGACTATTGAAGAATATGCCGCTGCAAAGAAAATCCTTTTTGACGGATTGAATTCGGAATCATCTGCTATAATTAATATGGATGATTCTTATGGATCTTTTATGAAGAATGGAATTTCTGCTAAAATCACTGAACTCGCTTTCGGAAAAAATGCAGAGATAATTAGTAATTCAGCTGAAGGTTTAAAAATCTCTGTAAACGGCATTGAAATTTCATCTTCTTTAGTTGGTCATTTTAATGCTATTAATATTGCTCAGGCGTTTTTGATTTGCGATGAACTTGGTTTTGATGGTTCAGCAGTTGCAACTGCTTTATCAGCTGTGTCGGGCGCTCCCGGAAGAATGGAATCTGTAAGTTTAGGCTCAGAAGCACATCTGCCAAAGGTAATTGTAGATTATGCTCATACACCTGATGCGCTTGAAAATGTTCTTAAAACTCTTTCCGACCTAAGAGCTCCAAATCAACTTGTTTACTGTGTTTTTGGAGCGGGTGGAGACAGAGACTCCGGTAAAAGACCTGAAATGGCTAAAGCAGTTTCAAATTTTGCTGACGAAATTATTGTAACGAGCGATAACCCACGTACTGAAAACCCAGACCTTATTATAGCTGATATTCTCCATGGGTTTGAAAATACTGACAATGTAGTTTCGATAACCTCCAGAAGAAATGCCATTTTCAAAGCTGTTGAATTAGCTTCATCAAATGATATTATTCTTATTGCCGGTAAAGGTCATGAAAATTATCAGGAAATTGACGGTAAACGATATCCTTTTGATGACCGATTAGTTGCAAAAGAAGCTCTTGAACTTAAAGCCAAAGGAGGATTCTGATGCTATACGAATTATTCTCCTGGCTTGACACTGCATTTGACTTCCCCGGGGCCGGAGCTTTTGAATATATCTCCACAAGAACAGGTTTGGCTGCTGTTACTTCCGTGATCATAAGCCTGATCATTGGACGAAGAATTATCAAATGGCTGAGTAGCATGCAACTTAAAGAAGTGATCCGTGAGGACATTGGTCTGGATCATCATCAAGCTAAGGCCGGAACTCCTTCAATGGGTGGGGTTATTATTCTGCTTGCGGTTATTATTCCTTCTATCCTGTTCATGAAAATGGATAGCGTATACGCTTGGTTGATCGTTTTTGTAATTATTGCACTTGGGCTTGTTGGTTTTGTGGATGACTACATCAAAGTTGTGAAGAAAGACAAAAGTGGACTAGCCGGACGATTTAAGATAGTTGGTCAGGTTGGTGTTGGTATAGTAGTAGGAGCTGTATTGTATTTCCATCCTGATTTTGCTGATGTGAACACACTTTCAACCGTTCCTTTCCTCAAAAACGTGAATATAGATTACGCTTTCTTTGGAGAAGACCTCGGCTGGATGATATTTATCCCTGTTGCCGTTTTTGTGATAACTGCGGTAAGCAATGCCACAAACTTAACAGATGGTTTGGACGGATTGGCTTCCGGCGTTTCTGCGATCTGTGGATTTGTTTTCGCAATTTTTGCTTATGTATCAGGCAGAACTGACTTGTCAGGATATTTAGACATTATGTATTTACCGGGCGCCGGTGAACTCACTATTTTTTGTGCTGCACTGATCGGAGGCTGTATGGGATTTTTGTGGTATAACACCAATCCCGCTTCCGTATTTATGGGCGATACTGGTTCTTTGGCACTTGGTGGAGCTTTTGGAGCTTTGGGGCTGATGCTCCACAAAGAGCTGCTTCTCCCTTTCATTTGCGGTGTATTTTTCTTTGAAACGCTTTCTGTGATCATTCAAACTACCTACTTCAAGTACACTAAGAAGAAGTATGGCGTAGGAAAGCGAGTGTTTCTGATGACACCGATCCACCATCACTTTGAGAAAAAAGGGTGGTCTGAACAAAAGATCGTAGTTCGATTCTGGATCATCACAGTAATGCTGGGAATTTTGAGCCTTCTAACACTGAAGATCAGATAATGGATGTAAACAACAAACATATCGTAGTTATTGGTGCTGCCAGAAGTGGTATTGCAGCCGCGCTTCTTCTTAAGAAAAAAGGCGCTGATGTTTTTGTGTCTGATTATGGAACCATCAAAGAAGAATGGAAACAGAATCTGGAAGATGCCCAAGTCAAATTTGAAGAAAACGGACATACGGAAAAAGCAAAGCAAGCTGATTTTGTAGTAGTAAGTCCTGGTGTTCCTACGGAGTCACCAATTATTCAATTCTACCTGAATCAAGGAAAAAAAGTCTACTCAGAAATTGAAGCTGCAAGTTGGTTCACAGATCTAAGAATTATTGCAACTACCGGAAGTAATGGAAAAACTACCGTTACTAATTGGTTAGATCATGTATGGAAAACAGCTAAAAAAGATCATTCTGTTTCAGGAAATATAGGAGTGGCTTTTTCAGATGTTGTTGATGGATCAGATGGCGACTTCATACTTGAGATCAGCAGTTTCCAACTTGACCATATTGACACATTCAAGCCAAACATAAGCTTGTTGCTGAATGTTACCCCAGATCATTTGAACAGATACGGTAACAGTGTAGAAGCTTATGCTGCTTCGAAATTCAGAATCACAGAAAATCAGACGGAAAAGGATTGGTTCATCTTCAATTATGATGATCCAATTATAAAAAGCCACGTGGAAACACTTCAGAAAAAAGAAGACGCTCCAAAGCTATGGGCTTTTTCATACAACAATGAGGTGCCGGAAGGTGCTTTTGTACGCGACGAACATATCATCTTCAAATTCAATAACAAGGAAGAAACGCTTATGCCAGTTTATGAAGTAGGCCTTAGTGGAAATCACAACCTGAACAATGGATTAGCAACGGCTTTAGCTGCTCGTGCGGCTGAAATAAAAAACGAAGCTATTCGCGAAAGTCTGCAATCTTTCATGGGCGTTGAACATCGTCTTGAGAAAGTAAGAGATGTAGACGGCGTGAAATATGTAAATGACAGCAAAGCCACTAATGTAAATGCTGTTTGGTTTGCTTTAGACAGTTTTCAGGTTCCAATGACATTGATTCTTGGCGGTCGCGACAAAGGAAATGATTACAGCGAGATTGTTGATCAGATCAAAGATAAAGTTCATACGATCATTGCAATTGGAGAATCCAAGGATAGAGTTGAAGATCAACTCGGCGATGTGGTTCCGAATTTTGTAAAAGCTGAAAGTATGATGAAAGCTGTTCGTGCTGCTCAAAAAGTAGCGAAACGAGGAGAAGTTGTACTTCTGAGCCCCGCATGTGCTTCATTTGATATGTATGACGATTACGAGCACAGAGGAAAAGTATTTAAAGAAGAAGTTTATAAGCTCTAAAGAGCTAAATGACAAAACCCAAAATTCAAATGACAAACAAATTTCAAATACCACATTCTAAAAGCCTTACAGAAGCAGGTTATGGAATTTGCTATTTGAACATTGAAATTTACGAGTGATATATACGTCTCCACATAGCAACTTATCTAATATCATAGGCACCAGCCCTGAGGATATTGACAATCGTACGCAAGGCAGTGATCGCTTTTTGCTGATGGCCGTTGTTGCGCTTATGATGTTTGGTGTTTTAGCCGTGTACTCATCTATCGCTTACTTCGCAGAATCAAAATCTACAACTGCGTTTGCTTTAATAACCGGACATATTATAAAACTTGGGATTGCTTTCATTGTTATGTTGATCGTTTCCAAGATCAATTATCATACTCTGGCAAAATTCAGCCGTATTGGTATGGTAATAAGTTGGGTGCTTCTTGTAGCCGTTCTCATGTTTGGAACTGAACAGTTTGGTGCCAAAAGATGGCTAAACCTTGGCGGATTTACTTTCCAGCCTTCCACAGTAGCAACCGTTGCCTTGTTACTTCATGTGTGTGTATTGCTATCGGAAAAACAAGACTACGTCAAGGATTTCAAAAGAAGCTTTATTCCCATTATGGTTTGGGTAAGTATTACCTGTGCATTGATTGGAGTTCAGGATTTTAGTAGCGCCGGAATACTATTCGGAATTTGTTTGATCGTCATGTTTATAGGCCGAGCCAGTACTTTACAATTGGGAACACTTGTATTGATCGGTGTTTTTGGTGGAATGATACTCTTGAATCAATCTGAAAATCGCCAGAGCCGTATTGACGATTACATCACTCAGGTAAAAGATATTGAAAGCAGTAAAATTCTTCAGGGTTCTGGTTATCAAGCTCAACAAGCTCACATAGCTATCGCTAAAGGAGAATTTTTCGGAGTTGGTATTGGAAAAAGCTCTCAGCGCGACTTCCTCCCTGCTCCTTATAATGACTTTATTTTTGCCATCATTGCTGAAGAATACGGCATTTTCGGAGCTATGAGTTTGATACTCATATTCACTCTAATTTTATTCCGAGGAGTGGTTTTCATATCCAAAAATGCAGAAGACACTCTTGGTTCTCTTCTGGCAATTGGCTGTACACTCACTATCGTTTTATATGGATTTGTAAACGCAGCTGTAGCAAGTGGATTACTGCCGGTAACCGGGCTTCCCATGCCATTCGTAAGTTATGGTGGTACCAGTATGCTTTTCGCAGGATTGATGGTTGGAATCTTATTGAATATTTCGAAACATCATAAAGATCGGAGGACTCTGTATTATGGATAATCCGAGAATCTTAATTGCTGCAGGTGGAACCGGTGGACATGTGTATCCTGCCATTGCTATTGCTGATGCCATTAAACATCAAAATGCTGACTCTGAGATCTTATTTGTAGGAACCAAAGATCATATGGAATGGAAAGCTGTTCCAAAAGCAGGTTATAAGATCAAAAGTGTTTGGATAAGCGGCTTTCATAGAAGACTTACTTTAAAGAATATGTTGTTCCCGTTAAAACTTGTGACAAGTATAGTTCAGAGTTTTGGAATAGTGAGCTCTTTCAAGCCTCAGGTTATGGTTTCCTGTGGTGGATATGCTGCCGGGCCGGTTGGCTGGGTTGCAGGAAAGCGTGGAGTAAAAATTGTTATTCAGGAGCAAAACAGTTTCCCCGGAGTCACAAACAGAATGCTGGCTAAGTTCGCATCCAAAATATTTACAGCTTTCAAGGAAGCGGCAAAATATCTGCCTTCTGATAAGATCGTGGAATCCGGAAACCCAACCAGAAACACGTTAGATAAAGTTGAAAAAGAGGTCGGACTTAGATCTTTTGATTTTGATGATTCAAAACCTGTCCTCATGGTTCTGGGAGGAAGCGGCGGAGCTAAAACGATTAATGAAGCTATTAAAGGAAATTTAGATAAGCTGTCTGATCTGCAAGTGATCTGGCAATGTGGAAGCAGGTACATTGATGCTTTGATGAAAGAAGTTGATTTAGAAAGCAACAAGAATATTCGTTTAACAGCATTCATAGACAATATGCCGGAAGCTTACGCCGCTTCAGATTTGATAGTAAGCAGGGCCGGAGCAAGTTCATGTTCTGAATTTATGATGACAGGAAAGCCAAGCGTGTTGATTCCTTCTCCCAATGTAGCCGGAGATCATCAAACACAAAACGCACAAAGCATGGTTGATGCCGGAGCTTCTGAATTATTGAAAGATGCCGATGCAGTAAATGCTTTACCTGAACTGGTGCATTCATTGATCAGAGATCAGGAAAAATTGAAGGAAATGAACAAAGCCGCACTAAGGCTCGCTAAGCCGGATGCAGCAAAGATGATCGCAAAAGAAATTCTAGAACTCGCAAAATCGAAGAACAGTTGATGGAAAACAGAATTCAAACACAACCCGTATTTGGACGAACCAAACATATTCACATGGTTGGAATCGGTGGAATTGGTATGAGCGGGATGGCTGAGATCTTGATTCAAAGAGGTTATAAAGTAACCGGTTCTGATGGCGCGTCAAACGAAACTACAGATCGCCTGAAAGAACTTGGCGCGACTATTTACCAAGGACACGCTCCTGAAAATATTGAAGGTGCTGATGTTGTGGTTTATACAAGTGCTGTTAAAGCAACTGAAAACGAAGAAACTAAAGCTGCTTTAGAAAATCGCATTCCTACCATCAAAAGAGCTGAAATGCTTGCTGAATTGATGAAAATGAAGTTCGGAATCGGTGTAGCAGGAACTCATGGAAAAACTACTACAACTACCATGATCGGTCATGTGACTCAGGATGGAAATTACGATCCGACTATCATGGTTGGCGGAAAAGTGCACAGTTTTGATAAAACCAATGCTGTTGTAGGGAAAGGTGATGTGATCGTTGTGGAAGCAGACGAGTTTGACCGAACATTCCTTCGTCTTACCCCTTCTATTGCAATTATTACCAATATTGAAGCTGAACATCTAGACATTTACGATGATCTGGAAGATGTGAAAGGAGCCTTCATCGACTATGCAAACAAAGTTCCTTTTTACGGTGCTGTAATTGTTTGTCTTGATGACCCGAATGTACGAAGTATCCTTCCTGATCTGGAAAGAAGAATCATTTCTTATGGATTAAGCCCTCAAGCTCAGGTTCGTGCAGTAGATATTCAAATGAATCAGTTTACAAGTACGTTTACTGTAATGAATGATGATCAGAAACTTGGTGTGATCACTTTAAAAGCTCCGGGCGATCATAATGTGAAAAATGCGCTGGCAGCAGTTGCTACAGGAATTGAGTTAAATATAGACTTTAAACTGATCAAACAAGGGTTAGAACGTTATCAGGGAGTGTTCCGAAGGTTTCAGAAAAAAGCTGAAGAACAAGGTGTAATGGTGATCGATGACTATGCACATCACCCAACAGAAGTAGCCGCAACATTGAACGCAGCTCGTAAAGGATGGCCTGATAGAAGAATTGTAGCAGTGTTTCAACCTCACTTGTATTCCAGAACTCAGGATCTGTATAAGGAATTTGGCTTGTCATTCTCTGATGCAGAAGTATTGGTGATCACAGATGTATATCCTTCCAGGGAAAAACCGATTGAAGGTGTAACCGGAAAATTGATCTCGGACACTGCTGAGCAATACGGTCATAAAAATGTGATCTATGTCGAAGACAAAGCGGATGTAACTAATACCCTCAAAGAGATTTCTAAATCCGGAGACATCATCATAACCATGGGCGCCGGCGATATCTATAAATACGGTGAAGAATTTGTAAACGAATTAAACAGCGGAAACTATAAAACAGGAAATCAATAATTAGTGTCGGATAAGACTACACATAACGAAGTGAAAAAGAGTAAGCTACTCCCCTGGGCAACAGCGATAATGCTGATTGTAGGAGTTGCAGTGCTTGCCGCTATTTACTGGAACAGAAATGTGACTGTTGATGAGCTTACATTTTCCGGAAATGTAATTACAGAGACAGAAATTCTCACCGAAGCAGCAAATGTAGAATTTGGAGTGCACCCCGACAGCCTGGATCTGAGTGCGATCGTTGAAGGGATTGAAAGAGTAGATTATGTAAAAAGCGCGACTCCTTACATTGAGCCAAATGGTGAACTTAATATCCAAATAAAGGAAAGAAATCCAATCGCTCTTCTCATTAAAGATGGGAATAGAGTCTACGTGGACGCTGAAGGTGTGAAGCTTCCCATTTTTGAAGGAAAAACATTCAACCTACCATTGGTTTATGGCTTTAATGCTTCAACTAATTCTGACACTCTTAAAAGTGAAGCATTCAAGCAAATAAGCACTTTTTTAACGGAAGCAAGACAGAACAAATTTGGATGGATTACCATCAGCGAAGTGGCTTACAACAAAGAAGAAGGTGTTGTAGCACTGAGCCAGGAAAACGGAGTAAAGCTACTATTCGGAAGTAATGACTTCCGAATCAAGCTTGAAAACTGGGAAGCTTTTTACACAGAAGTAATTCGGGTAAAAGGAATCCAAACCATGCAACAGGTAGATCTCAGATTTACCAATCAAGTGGTAACAAGGGAAGGTTAAGATATGAGTTTCAATCAATTTCATATACAAAAAGCATTTTCTCTTTTTAGAGATCAAGGAACCCACCCCTCAATCCCCTCCGTTGGAGGGGAAGCTCTTTGGTCTAAATCAGAGAAAGAGCAACGAGTTTCTCCTCCGGGGAGGAGATTAAGAGGAGGGTCAGGAAATACAGGTTCCACAAAAAAACCTGCGATCAATTTTAGCAATCATCAAAAAAAGCGGTATCAATAATGTCTGAACAAGAAAATATCATGGTCGGTCTCGATATTGGGACTACAAAAATTTGCGCAATCGTTGCTTCCATCGAGCACGAAAGAATAAACATCCTAGGAGTTGGTAAAGCTCCAAGTGACGGTTTGAATCGTGGCGTGGTTGTTAATATTGATAAGACCGTAAACGCAATTAAAGACGCTATAGCTCAAGCGGAGCTCGCTTCCGGAATTCAGGTGAATTCTGTGAATGTAGGTATCGCCGGCGATCACATTCGAAGTATGAGAAGCAAAGGTGTGATCACAATTAATAACAAGGACAATGAGATCACAGCACACGATGTAGAACGTCTCTTGGAAGATTGCCAGCGAATAATGCTCCCAACAGATCAGCAAATCCTTCATGTAATTCCTCAGGAATTTGTAGTTGATGGACAAGATGGAATCAATGACCCTGTTGGGATGAGTGGAATGCGTATGGAAGCTGAAGTTCACATCATTACCGGACTTGTATCTGCTGCAAAAAATATATACAGATGTGTGGAAAGAGCTGGTTATCAGGTCGCAGACATCATCCTTGAACCTCTCGCCTCTTCCTATTCTGTACTTGATCAGGAAGAGAAAGAAGCAGGTGTTGTTCTTGTGGATATCGGAGGTGGAACTACAGATGTAGCCATTTTCCAGGATAATACTATTCGACATACAGCGGTTATCGCCATTGCGGGACAAAAAGTAACGGATGATATCCGATTAGGTCTAAGTGTACTTGACGATCAGGCTGAAACACTGAAAAGAAAGCACGGTGAAAGTTATGCAGATATGATCCAGGAAGATGAAGTGATCACCGTTCCTGGAATTGCAGGACGTCCACCAAAAGAAATTACAAAAAGCATTCTTGCTAAGATCATACAAGCAAGAATGGAAGAAATCATGGAAATAGTTGGGATCGAGATCAAACGCAGTGGATACTCAGAAGCACTTAGTGCAGGAGTAGTTCTTACAGGCGGCGGATCATTGATCAAGAATATTTGTCCATTGGCTAACGAGATCTTAGGAATAGATGCCAAGATCGGGATTCCATTGGGAATCACAGGCGGCTTAGTGGAAGAAGTGAATAGTCCAATTTACGCTACTGGTGTTGGTCTTGTGGTTCATGCCTTAAAAACAGGCATGGGCAACAATCAAGCAATGATGCCATCATCACAAAAAGGCGGAAAAAATATGGAACAGGTGATGAATAAGATCGCCGACCGTATGAAAAGTTGGTTCAAAGAACTTTAGCAAACAGCAATCATCTACAAAAAACAATCCAGTAAATAAATACAAAAACAAGGAGTAATCATGGCTAACCATAATACTCGATTCTTTTTCGACGAACAAAGCCAAGAAAACGCAAAGATCAAAGTGGTCGGCGTAGGCGGCGGCGGCGGAAACGCAATCAACAATATGATAAATATGGGCCTCGACAGTGTGGAATACATCGCACTTAACACCGACGCCCAGGCACTGAAAAACAGCCAGGCTGATGTAAAAATTCAGGTTGGAACCTCACTTACTAACGGTTTAGGAGCAGGAGCTCGCCCGGAAGTTGGTAGAGAAGCGGTTGAAGAAAACCGCCATGAAATTGAAGAAGCCATCGAAACTGCGGATATGATCTTCGTGACTGCAGGAATGGGTGGTGGTACCGGAACCGGAGGCGCACCTGTAGTCGCAGGAATGGCCAAACGTAAAGGAATTCTTACAGTAGGAATTATTACTACTCCATTCGATTGCGAGGGTAAGATCCGTAAGAAATTTGCACTGGAAGGGATCACAGAACTCAAAAAGAACTGTGATACGGTTATCGTTATTCCAAACGAACGACTTCTGGACATCGCCGACGAAAACACCACATTAATGGATGCTTTCGCTCTGGCAAACGAAGTTTTATATAACGCAACACGCGGTATCAGCGACTTGATCCTAATGCCCGGCTTGATCAATCTTGATTTCGCGGATGTTAGAACAACAATGACTGATGGTGGAGCTGCTATCATGGGATCGGCAACTGCTGAAGGTCCTGACAGAGCTGAAATTGCTGCTCGTTCTGCTATTAACTCTCCGTTATTGGATGGAGTTAGTATTCGCGGAGCAAGAAGCGTTCTTGTTAATATCAGCGCCGGTTCGGCTCTTGGTATGCGTGAAACCACTACTGCTACCAGTATTGTTCAGCAGGAAGCGGGTGATAACGCCGAGATCATTCTAGGTACTGTTCTTGATGAAACATTCACTGATGAGATCAGAGTTACCGTAATTGCTACCGGTTTCGACTTAGCTGAGGATAGAACTACAGCAAAAGTTGCTCCTAATGCTACTGCTGGTTTAAACAAAGCAGCAGAAAACGCTTTAAATAATCAGCAAGTAAAACCACAAGGAGTTCCAAGTAGAATTGCTCGTACTCCTAGCGATTATTACAAGGGAGAAGGAAATCTCAAGAAATTAGATACGCCTTCTTATCTGCGACGTGATCTTTCTGTACGGCAAGAAGAGCAGGAAACTGAACATGAACAAAATAGTTACCGCGCTGAAGAGCCTAAGCAAGAAACGAAAAGCAGAGATAATATCGCTCCGTTCCAAAGTAGAACTGAGCGTATTCAGAAAGACGATTCTGATCAGCCCGCATTCTTGCGCAAGATCATGGATTGATCTGTTTTTGGTTTACTGATTTTTTGAGTTGCCTTGGGAAAGGTGTCTCATGAATCATAATTTTTTTACTGGATTATAGTTGCTGCTCACTTTGTGAGACAGCTATAGATTGCTAACAACAAGAGAAGCCTCTGGATAAGGGGCTTCTTTTTTTTGATCGCTGATTCCGGATCACTGATTCTTTGTTGATTCTCTTCTATGATCAATATTCTGTCACTTCGAACGTAAGTGAGAAGTCTAAAAAATTCAGATACAAGAAAGACAACCCTTAGATGTCTCCCTTCGCTTCGACATGACAGAGCCGAGTTTGTCATTTCGAGATGAATGAA
>DEXK01000015.1:161580-165651 GCA_002364085.1 Balneolaceae bacterium UBA3186
TCACATCCGTTCGACATGACAGAGTCGATTTTGTCATTTCGAGATGAATGAAGGCGTAGCCTGAACGACCGAGAAATCTAAAGAACTACTAATTTACATCAACTATCTTTAGATGTCTCACATCCGTTCGACATGACAAAAACGTTGTTTAAAAAGCCAAGCAATTATCAACTGTGCCCTACTATGTCTACATAACAACCAATTCTAGCAAAACTACTTTGTATGTTGGTATAACAAATGATATTCCATCCAGAATATTAGAACATGGATTGAACGCCGGAAACCCCGAAACTTTTGCGGGAAAATATCATTGCTTTAATCTTCTTTATTACGAAGAGTTCCAATATGTAAATGATGCTATCGCAAGAGAAAAAGAAATCAAGAAATGGCGTCGAGACAAGAAAGAGCAATTAATTAATTCAGTAAATCCTGAATGGAGATTTCTTAATAAGGAACTGGGATTATACCCTTTTGGTGATTATGCTGATGAAAGGAATATCAAAAGCAGAAGATAGAAAACCATCTTGTCACTTCGAACGAATGTGAGAAGTCTACAGATTTAGATACAAGAAAAACAAACTCTAGATGTCTCACATCCGTTCGACATGACAAAAAAATTAATATAAAGTCTCTGTCATTTCGAGATGAACGAAGGCATAGCCTGAATGACCGAGAAATCTAAAGAACTACTAATTTACATCAATTATCTTTAGATGTCTCACATCCGTTCGACATGACAAAGCCGAGTTTGTCATTTCGAGATGAATGAAGGCGCAGCCTGAATGACCGAGAAATCTAAAGAGCTACTAATTTGCATCGACTATCTTTAGATGTCTCACATACGTTCGACATGACAGAGTCGAGTTTGTCATTTCGAGATGAATGAAGGCGTAGCCTGAACGACCGAGAAATCTAAAAATCTATGAAACCTACTCCACTATTTGTAGATTTCTCTCCCGAATTGTCGGGATCGACATGACAGGAACGCTGCCTGCTCCCCAACCCTAAAGGGTCTCCTTGTTTAAGGTTTAAATCAATTGTGAGATTACAACGAAAAACTAAGTTAGCGGCTACCACACCTTTTACTTATTCCCTTATCCACCAATAACTAATTCACTTTGTCACTCAGTCACTTTCCCCACTCTTTCACTTCTTCAACCCCAACCAAGCATTTCTCCTCTCTACCTCTTTTCTTCCTGCATTTTCATCAAGAGTAGTTTGTAGTGTTTTGGAGGCTTCCAGTTTCACATCAAAGGTTTTTTCCTGCCCCCATCTTTCGATGAATACTTTAATTACATCGCCCGGTTTATGATTTGCTAAGATCTCATCTACATTTTCTACAGAATTCAGATCCGTTCCTGCAATTGATATGAATACATCTTCTGATTCTATTCCTGCTTTGTAGATCGGACTTCCAACCGTTGCATTCGAAGTCATTTTCCATTCATCATTTCGCTTTCTGATGGTTTCGCCTAAACTGGCTTTGTTCGGTTCTGCGATTTCAAGATTCACTCCTACTTTCGCAAATAATGATTTGTAATCAGGAAGTTTGCTGTCGAAGATGTAATTCTCAAAATAGTTATCCGCGAATTCTTTTCCGGCATATTCTGCTAAAGCAACCTGAAGATCTTTAACGGTGTACGGAACTTCTGTCTTACCGTATTTCATCCAAACTAGCTTGAAATAATCATCCAGATTCAAGCCTTTATCCATTGTCCTAAGTGAAAGATCTAATCCCAATCCAAGTACACTTCCGTATGTATAGTAAGACACAAACGTATTTGATCGATTTACAGGATCTACGGATCGAGCCGCATCTACAAACGGGGCTTGGTAACTCATCTCGATCGGATTAAAGTAATTTCTTCCCGGAGAATTGATCACGTAATTCAATCCGCCGTCCAATCCTTCTACATATTGCTTATCTGTTCTGATGTCAGCTCTGGCAAGCGTCAAGCCTGTATAATAGCTCGTAAATCCTTCTGCGAACCAAAGCTCACCGCTCATATTCGCTTCTTCAAAATCGAAAGGTTCCAGACTAGCCGGACGAATTCGTTCTACATTCCATGCATGAAAGAATTCATGAGAAATAGTTCCGATACTGGTTTCTCCCAAAGGTCGGTCTAATGGTTTTGAACTCACTACGTACGTCGAGTTTCTGTGCTCCATTCCGTCGCCACTGGCGTTGGGCATGTAGCAAGTCAAAAATGTGTACTCATCGTAATCAAACTTCGGCAACTCGCTATAAATATCTCTCTGAGCTTTTACGATCGCCATTACCTTCCCGAAATATTCATCCACTTCTTTATCTGAAGCCGGAGTGTGTAAAGCCATACGGATATTCTGTCCGTCTACTTTTTCTTCACGGAAATGCATATCTGCGATTTCGGTCGGACTGTCTAAAAAGTACTGAAGATCTTCAGCGTAATAGGTATTTCCTTCCACATGCTTTAGCTGAGTAGCAATTTCCCAATTCAGATCGTCTCTTTTGTTGAAGGTGATCTCGATCGGACGGTATTCGTAGTTTCTTGCCCACGCAAAAGTTGCCGGCATATTCATATGCGCATGCGTTTCATCAATTCCGGTGTACGTCCCTCCTCCTCTGTTCGCGTATAAAGTGTAGCTGAATTTCACGGTTCCATCATGACCGCTTACATTCCATTGATGCGGATTTGGTCGTGTAATTTCCAACTCATTTCCGCTACCATCTACTGCGCTTACATTGTACACATTCTTGGCAAATTCATGAAGTGCATATCGTCCAGGAGATGTTCTGCTCATTCTCACTTCCAGCACTTTATTTTCTACATTCGGAAAGGTGACTGAGATTTCTGCTTCGTGATGAACCGCATTTTCGAATGAGATCTCGTACTGATTATGGGTTTGAGCGGAAGCCACATTCGTGGCGAATATTGAATATCCAACAAGGAATATTGAATAATGAAGTGCTAGAACTTTTCTCATGGATATAATTTTTTGAATTGTACGATGGAAGATGAGGAGCTTTATGGATTGGTGCAACTGATGTTACATCTCTTTGCTTATTCATTTTCATCATAAAGCATTTATCCTGATCCCGAAATATCGGGACGAAGAATCTGCACTAATAACTAAGCCACTTCGATGATAATTCAAAGATTTTGTCATATCGAGTGGAACGAGATATCTAAAAATAGCTTTTAAAAATACGTTTAGATTTCTCACATCCGTTCGAAATGACAAGGTTTGGAAGCATGTCATCCTGAGGATACTTCCGAAGGATCTGCACGAATTCATACATGTTCAGATTATCCAAATTTGCAGATTCTTCGCTTTCGCTCTGAATGACAAAAGAGCTGTCATCCCGAAGTGGAAATGCTTAGTTGAAGTTTCAATTGTTAACACGAGGGATCTCAAATGATAGATCTGTCCACATTTTTGATTTGAGACCCTTCGGCGTATTACACTTTTTAAATTACAAATAAATTTGGACCGCTCAGGGTGACAGCACACGTCTGACATTTACCTCGATACCTCGTTCTTATATCAAGTGGATTTAGCTCAGCAGCATCAACTTTGTCATTTCGAAGGAGCCTGCCGACTGAGAAATCTAAAGATCGTCTTTAATGCTGATTCTTAGATTTCTCACATCCGTTCGAAATGACAAGGTTTGGAAACATGTCATCCTGAGGATACTTCCGAAGGATCTGCACAAACTCATACATGTTCAGATTAACCAAATTTGCAGATTCTTCGCTTTCGCTCTGAATGACAAAACAGTTGTCATCCCGAATGGAAATGCTTAGTTGAAGGAATAGCTTTTAACACGAGGGATCTCAAATGANNACCGAATCATTTCCTTTGTTTGGTTTCGACCTCAATCAATACGACTTATTGTTTGATGAACGACTTGAATTGTTACTTAAAGCAAGAGATAACGAATTTGTTACGTGGAGGGGAAAAACAAGAAGTCCGATTGACAACTTAGGCGTTTATCCACGTACCGAAAAACCATTGAACATATCTATGGCCTTGGGTGGTTCGCGGAGTACAGTCATTAAAGCGGCAAAACTTGGACTTCCCGTGGTTTTA
>DEXK01000015.1:165735-209462 GCA_002364085.1 Balneolaceae bacterium UBA3186
TGGGTGGCAATATTGTTGATTTCTGTAATTACGCAAAATTATATCGCGCGGTAGCACAAGAAAGTGGACACGATTCGGATAAATTAAAATTCAGCGTTCACGCACACGGTTTTGTGCTTAACTACAGCAAAGAAACTGCCGACACATTTTTTCCATACATACAGTATTACAGAAATCACTTATTGGGAGAACGTGGTTTTCCGCCTTACACCAGAAGCGATTTTGATTACGCACGTTCCTCAGGACAAGGATTATTTGTAGGTGGACCCGAAGAAGTAGCTGACAAAATTATGTTGCTTATAAACCATTTGAACATTGACAGGTTTATAATTCAAATGCCTTTGGCAACTATGCCTCACGATATAGTTAAAGAAGCAATAAGCGTTTATGCGACAAAAGTAATTCCGCTTGTTAAAGAAAAGATTGAAGCGGGAACTATTTAAGGACACCTCTAAAAACCACCACTTTGTTAAACTCTGACAGTTTCAGCAACCTTCTCCTTTTTTCCGATTACCATTTTGCGGTGTTGCAAGCCCCATCCTATCATAGCATCCAAAACCGTATTGAGCGAATTTCCCGATTTCGTCAATTCATACTCTATAGTAACAGGAGTGGTATTATAAACAGTGCGGGTTACTATGCTATTAACTTCCAGGTCTTTCAGCTCTTTGGAAAGCATACGGGGCGTGATTTTAGGAATTTCCCTTTCCAATTCCTTGAAGCGTTTTTTACCATAGAGCAAAGAACCTATAATGGGCAGTTTCCATTTGCCATTTAAAACGTTCATCGTGTCGTTTACGGCTAAAACAAACTCTCCCGAACATTTCTTTACCTTGGCTAATTCTGATATTCTGCTCATTTTATTTTTTATTTACTTATGCTATACCAAAGTATAGCGATATATTATGGTATAGTAGTTACTAAAGTATAGCAAAAGTAGTATCTTTGTCCGGTTAAAAAAATGTTTCACTAAAAAAATAAAAAAATTATGAGCAAAGTATTCATCACAGGAGCAACAGGACAATTAGGAAAATCAACTATTAACTTTTTGCTTCAAAAAGGAATTGCAGCAAAACAAATTTCAGCATTGGCAAGAGATGAAGCGAAGGCAGCAGAATTAAAATCTAAAGGTATAGATGTCAAAATAGGCAACTATGATGATTTTGATTCCTTACGCACTGCAATGCAAGGCGTAGAAACTATGCTTCTGATTTCTTCCAGCGAAATGACCAAAAGCAGAGCGGTGCAGCACATCAATGCAATCAAAGCTGCTAAAGAAAATGGTGTGAAGCATATCATCTACACAGGTTTTATGAGAACCCATGAAGACCCAACATCTCCGCTGTGGTTTATAGCCGAAGATCATGTGAAAACAGAAAAATACCTTAAAGAATCCGAAATTACCTATACCATTTTTGCAAACGGTTTTTATATGGATATGTTGATGGATTATGTGGGGGAACAGATATTGGAAACCAAAACCATTTTTGTTCCGGCAGGTGAGGGAAAAATAAATTTTGTATTGCGAAACGAAATTGCAGAAGCGCTTGCTAATGTTTTAACTACAGGCGGACACGAAAATAAAACTTACAACATCGGTATCGAACAACCTGTATCGTTTGGGGAAATTGCGAAGCACATTTCTGAAGTTACCGGAGTTGCGATCAACTATGTTTCTCCCGAACCAGAAGTTTATCAGCAAACCTTAATGCAACATGGGGTTCCGGAGGATTACGCACGTATGTTTACAGCATTTGCAGTTGCTTTTGCAGCCGATACTATGAATATTTCTACCACTGATTTAACACAATTGCTTAGTCGTAAACCAACCACTGTCCAAGAATATCTTTTATCTAAATTCAAAAAGTAAATAAATGGAAAAGAAGAACAATAAAACCCTGAATATTGCCTTGTGGGTGGCACAGGTATTACTGGCAGCCATGTTTTTAATGGCAGGAATCATGAAAGCAACACAACCCATTGAAGAGCTTAGTCAATCAATGACTTGGGTAAATGACTTTTCTGCAGGCATGGTCAGGTTCATTGGTATTTCTGAATTGCTTGGCGGTATCGGGCTTTTACTGCCTGCCTTGTTGCGCATTAAACCAATTTTTACGCCATTGGCAGCTTTGGGTCTTTTTATTATTATGGTATTGGCTTTTATATATCATATATCCAATGCCGAATATCAAGCATTAGGTATTAATTTGATTTTAGGAGCAATCGCAGTTTTCATAGCATGGGGTAGATATAAAAAAGCGCCTATTCAACCCAAAGCATAAATCACTATGGAACGCAAAGAATTTCTTCAATCAATTTTAGCTTTAACCGCAATGGGAACATTAAGCAGTTTTAAAAATTTTACTGACGCACTTCCTTCACAAGGTAAAAAAATGCCTGTGCTGTTTACCTCTCATGGAAACCCAATGGATATTCCAGTTTCAAGAAGTGAACGAGCATTTTGGCAAAAGCTTTATGATTTAGGAATTACCCTGCAAAAGAGTCATGAAGTAAAAGCTGCGTTGGTTGTATCAGCCCATTGGTGCACAAAAGGCACGTTCGTAAACATATCGCCCGAACAAAAACAGATTTACGATTATTATGGTTTTCCCGAAGAATACTACAAGGTATATTACAAAGCCAAAGGCTCGCCTGATATTGCCCGCGAAGTAAAGAAAATCGTTCCTTCCGTTTCGGAAACAACCGATTGGGGATTAGACCACGGTGCATGGCCAATGCTGATGCACTTATTTCCCGATGCCAATATTCCTGTTTTCCAGCTGAGCATTGACTATTACGCCAAACCCGAATACCATTATGAGTTGGGCAAACAATTAAAATCTTTGCGTAACAAAGGGGTGCTAATAATAGGCAGCGGTGCGCTTATCCATAACTTGCAGTTGGCAGGACAAAAAATGCGAAAAAATGATATGACCCTTTACGGTTGGGAAGCGGAATATGATGCTTGGCTCAAACAACAAATTAATGCACGAAACTTTGCCAATCTCATTAATTACCAAAACAGTCATAAGTTGGGTAAGTTAGCCGCTCCCACCCCCGACCACTACGTGCCTTTGCTATACAGCTTAGGGCTTACGGACAGCAGTGATGAAATCAAATATTTCTACGAAGCTGAGCCAACAATTCCTGCATTTAGCGAACGAAGTTTCATAATAGGATAGTGACGGGTCAAGCACATACGCAATAGATAATTTTATGAACTTAAAAATTAGATAGAGAATATACTCATAAGGTTCAACAATAAAAACAAACAGATTATGGCAACGTTCAAACAAAAAGCATTGCGTTTTCTTTATCCGTTTACTCGCATAGCGGCTAAAATTGGCAAAAACGGCACGGTTTTAAACAATGAAAGTAAAACGGCACCAACAGTTCCTTTCTACGAACAAAAGGCAACATTGAACAATGGAAAACCAATTGACTTTTCTGCCTATTCGGGAAAGAAAGTTTTGATTGTAAATACTGCTTCAAATTGTGGTTACACAGGACAATATGCCGAATTACAAAAACTACACGAAAAATTAGGCGACAAATTGGCTATAATTGCTTTTCCTGCCAACGACTTTATGGAACAGGAAAAAGCAATGATAACGAAATTTCACAATTTTGCAAGGTGAATTATGGTGTATCATTTCCAATAGCAAAAAAAGGAGTGGTAATAAAAAACGAGGAACAACAACCACTTTATAAATGGCTTACGGACAGCAAAGCAAATGGTTGGAATAACCCTCAACCAGATTGGAATTTTAGTAAATATGTGATTGACGAGAAAGGAAATCTCACAAACTATTTCGGACCTTCAATTTCGCCATTGGACGATGAATTTTTGGAAGCAGTTGAATAGCAATAGGGAACCACAGCCGCTAACAGCACCTACCCAAAAGTGGCGGTTCAGTGGTTAAATCAAGCTTTGTGCTTATATCAAAGTTTGTGCTTGGTTGACAGTGAAGTGCTTCGAAATCGCCACCTTCGGGTAGCTGCAAAACGTTCTGCCTCATTAGAATAAAACAATAACCATAGTGCCAAGACAACCAAAAATAATTTCAGTTAAAAGAACCTCTGACAAGAATAAAGAGGATATTAAAGTATTAAAACGGGCTCTGAAAAATAAATCTACAAGACCACAGATTCAAAATGGAAAGAAATACATCAATTTAAAAAGAGCAGTAATAAATCCCGATTGTGAGAGCAAAACCGTTTTGACGGATTCAACATGGACCTATGTTGAAATTTTACTTAACCAAATGAAGGCTGAAGAGGCTGTCACATATTGGAGACAAGCCAAAAATTTCTATATAGCTTCAGAGCAATTAGACTTAATATCAAAACCACTTACAACATACTATTGCCTTCTAAATTCAACCAAAGCTCTTTTGAAATTTAAAGGGGTTAACTTTAATCTGAAACACGGTGTATCTGGAAAGCGAATTGACAAACAAGCGAAACTACAAAATGAATTTATTCAAATTAAACCTCAAGGAGTTCTATCGGGGTTATGTAGCTATTTTGGTCAGCAAGTAAATCAAAACGAACCAGTACATACCATTAAGGACTTATTCTACAACCTTCCGTTTATTCACAGGTCCTTTCAACTAACCTATAATTCACCAGCCGCTTATAGTGAATTATTTGTTCCAATTATTAATCCCCGTTTTGTTCATGACAAGCACCGAAAGAAAGGTTGGTTTGAATTTGAATTAGAAAAAGAACATTCCCATAAAAGAACATTAACCAGATTACAAGGATTTAGTATTGATAGACTTTATGACAATTCTGAAATCTATACATTAAGAAGAAATAAGGTGTTTGATTGGGATTGCAAGAGAAATATTCCACAGGGGAATAGTTTTGCTAAATTTGGAAGATATTATAGGAATATTCGTAAAAGATTAAACTATATCTACAGTCATGAAGATTTGTGGTATATAAAAAGGTTTGACCTTCAAAACCATCTTATCGATAAACATCCTGCAATTTTAATATTTGCCGCTATGCATAGATTGAGTGAACTTTCAAGATATCAACCTCAAGTTTTGAAAAGACATTTAGAATCGAGCCATAGTTGGTTGTTGACAGAATTTATTAATAAATCAATGTTTCAATTTATAGATGTAATTTCATCTGAAATAACAGGACATGACTTTAGGATGACAGGATTTAGGAAATAAAAACGGGGCAGAACAAAAGCTAAAACGGAAATAGGCTCCATTCCTCGCCTACTGTGTTTAGCAAGGCCGTTGCTAAACTACTTCCCCTCCAACCACGAATACGGATAGCTAGGATCGTCTAATCTCATTGCTTCTTCAGTGACATACATGGGTTTGAAGGTATCGATCATGACTGCATATTCATCGGTTTCTTCTGCGCCGATGCTGGCTTCCGCTTTTCCGGGATGTGGTCCATGCGGAATTCCTCCGGGATGTAAAGTTATGCTCGCGTAATCCATTCCTTTTCTGCTCATGAAATCACCTTCCACGTAATACAGCATTTCATCTGAATCTACATTCGAGTGATTATATGGCGCCGGAATGGCATCCGGATGATAATCGAATTTCCGTGGACAGAAACTGCAAACCACATAATTATGTCCACGGAAAGTTTGATGTACCGGAGGTGGTTGATGAACTCGTCCGGTGATCGGCTCAAAATCTTTGATGTTGAAGATCCACGGATATAAATATCCATCCCAACCTACAACATCTAACGGATGATGATCAAAAGTGTAATGATGCATTCTTCCGCCTTTCTTGATACGAACTTCAAACTCCCCTTCTTCCTCAAAGAACAGCTGCTCTTGTGGTAAACGGAAATCACGTTCGCAAAACGGTGAATTTTCCATGAACTGTCCCATTTCAGATAAATAGCGCTTCGGAAAATCAATAGGTCCGGTAGAATCTACAGTAAGTACACGATTCTTATCCGTATCAAAATTCATTTGGTAAGTCGTTCCACGCGGGATGTAAATGTAATCTCCGTATCCGAAATCTAGTCGACCAAAATTGGTTTGCAGATGTCCGGTCCCCTCGTGAATAAACAACAACTCATCATGCTCGCCATTTCTGTAGAAATAATTCATGGAGTCGGTTGGTCGCATCACTCCGATCTGAAGATCGTTATTGAACATCAAAACCTTCCTTCCGGTAATGGCATCTCCGCCCGTTGGAATATCTTTGGTCTTTAAATGACGATGACGAAGCGTTTGATCGTCTGCCGCTTTAACTTCGATCTTTGCTCCTTGCTCGATCTTGGTCACTCGCGTCGGCATATGATAATGATACAGCAATGAACTGTTGCCGTGAAAACCTTCAGCTCCGAATAATTCTTCCGTAAACAATTCTCCGTCCGGTCGGCGAAATACCGTATGACGTTTATGCGGGATGGTTCCTAATGCGTGGTAGTACATATTCTCAATTTTGAGTTATGAGTTTTGAGTGTTGAGGTGAATTAACTCAACACTTAAAACTAAGAATTAAAAATTGTCAGAGGTTTCCTCGTAATTCTTGTTCGCGTTCGATGGCTTCGAAAAGTGCTTTGAAGTTTCCTTTTCCAAATCCTCGGGCTCCTTTTCGCTGAATGATCTCATAAAACAATGTTGGACGATCAACTACAGGCTTCGTAAAGATCTGAAGCAAATATCCTTCATCATCTCGATCAACCAGAATTCCAAGATCAGCGAGTACATCAATGGGTTCATCGATCTTGCCTACACGATCTTCCAGTTCTTCGTAATAAGTTGTTGGCACTTTCAGAAAGTCCACTCCTCTGTCACGAAGTTTGGTCACCGTATCAATAATATCTGCTGTGAGTAAAGCTACGTGTTGAACTCCCGGTCCTTCAAAGAAATCCAGATATTCTTCAATTTGTGATTTTTTCACTCCATCAGCCGGCTCATTGATCGGAAATTTTATCATTCCCCTACCGCCTGCCATCACTTTACTCATCAAAGCGGTGTATTCGGTAGAAATATCTTTGTCATCAAAACTGATGTATTGTGTAAATCCGAGCACATCTCTGTAAAAAGCTACCCAGGTGTCCATTTCACCTAATTCTACGTTTCCAACACAGTGATCCACAAACTGAACACCCACAGGTTCGGTGCTGATCAGACTTTCTTTGGCAACAAATTTCGGAAAGAAAATTCCATCGTACTCTGTTCTGTTAATGAAAGAGTGAATTACATCACCGTAGGTTCTGATGGCTGCTTTTCTGATCGTTCCGTCATCATCAGTTATTGAATGTGGTTCTTCAACAACCTCCGCTCCTCTTTTAACGCTTTCCTTGAAAGCCCGATCTACATCTTCCACATGCATTGCAATATCTTTGATTCCATCACCATGCTTATGCACAAATTCCGAAATGGGTGACTTACTGCTTAGCGGAGCTGTGATCACAAATCGAATATTCCCTTGTTCTAAATAATAAGAAGATCTATCCCGAACTCCGGTTTCCAGTCCACAATACGCTTTAAGCTGAAAACCGAACGTAGTGATATAGTAATGAGCGGTTTGTTTAGCATTACTTACATAGTGCTCCACATAATCCACGTCCTGCAACCCCAAATGATCATCAAATTCTTTTTCTATTGGTCGGTCTAAAGTCTTTGTTTTAGTGCTCATTATCTTAGTGATTATGCTTTTCTTATTTTACATTCAATATAACCGCTACGCAGAATTTTATCGACAAATAATTTATATTTCGAATGATTCTAATCTTCCGAATGTTGATTGGATAAATCAAAAAAGCGCTTACACTATGGAAACACAACAGCAATTAGACGACTTTCAAGCACGAATTGATGCGGGAGATAAAATTGAACCCAAAGATTGGATGCCTGAGCGCTATCGGGAACAAATTATCCGGATGGGTAGCCAACACGCACACTCCGAAATTGTGGGTATGCTTCCGGAAGGAAATTGGATATCCAGAGCTCCATCTCTAAAAAGAAAATTAGTGCTTCTTGCTAAAGTTCAGGATGAAGCTGGGCACGGATTATATTTATACAGCGCTATCGAAACTTTAGGTGTGAGACGCAGTGAACTTATCGATCAGTATCTGTATGGGAACGCTAAATATTCCAGTATTTTCAATTATCCGACCTTAAGCTATGCAGATGTTTGCGTGATCGGTTGGTTGGTTGATGGCGCGGCTATTGTAAACCAAACTAAATTGGCTCACTCCAGTTACGGTCCTTATGCAAGAGCAAATCTGAGAATTTGTAAGGAAGAAAGTTTCCATAAAAAGCAGGGTTACGAAATGGTAGCCAAACTTGCTGAAGGAACTCCGGCTCAACGCAAAATGGTGCAAAGTGCTGTTGATCGTTTTTGGTGGCCAACTTTAATGATGTTTGGACCAAATGATTCTAACTCTCCAAACAGCGCGGAGTTACTGAAATGGCAAGTGAAATTGAATACCAACGACGAGCTTCGTCAACACTTTGTAGACAGAGTGGTTATGGAAGCTGAAGCTGTTGGATTAACACTGCCTGATCCTGATCTGAAGTTTAATGATGAAACCGGCCACTGGGAATTTGGCGAGATTCCGTGGGATGAATTTTGGGACGTTGTAAAAGGAAATGGTGTTATGAACCGCGAGCGTATTAAATCGCGCCGAAAAGCACATGAAGATGGCGCTTGGGTTCGTGAAGCTGCACAAGCGTACGCCAGAAAGAAAAATTTAAGCCGCGAAAAGGCTTCTTAAGATAATTAAACAAAGAATTGTCATTTCGAAGGAGCTTGTCGACAGAGAAATCTAAAGAGCTATTTAAAAGCAATCTTTAGATATCTCGCTTTGCTCGATATGACAAAATCCAAATTAATGAGCGAAAACAACGAAAAAGATTGGCCTCTGTGGGAGGTTTTTTATCAACCTAAAAATGGTAAACCGTACGAGCACGCCGGAAGCTTACACGCTTCGGATGCAGAAAATGCACTACAAAATGCTCGTGACGTGTATGCACGAAGAAATGAAGGAATCGGAATCTGGGTAGTTCCATCTGATCAGATCACAGCTTCCACACCGGAAGATATGGGATCATTTTTTGATCCGGCATCTGATAAGCCGTACAGACATCCACAATTTTACAGTGTACCAAGAGCCGTAAAGAAAAGAAGCTAATTCGTTAATTGTTATTAGTGCGTTTGTGAAACCAAGTAACTAATAACCAATAACTATCAAATGAATACAACGAAAGAATTATCAGTTAAAGAATCTAAAATAGCTTACCTGCTCAGGCTGGCCGATGATAGATTAATACTTGGACAGCGAATGTCAGAGTGGTGCGGACATGGTCCGGTTTTGGAAGAAGATCTTGCTTTAGCGAACATGGCTCTCGATCTGATCGGACACGCGTCTTCACTATACGCTTATGCAGCAGAAATTGAAGATGAAGGTCGTGATGAAGATCACTTTGCCTATTTCAGAGATGACTACGAGTTTACGAATCTCCAGCTGTGTGAACTCCCGAAAGGCGATTTTGCTTTTACCATTGCCCGACAATTTTTATTCAGTTCTTTCAGCTATTATCAATATCAGCAACTAAAAGAAGCTAAAGACGAACAGTTTGCCGGAATGATCGACAAGCATTTTAAAGAGGTCAAATATCATTTGAGACATTCCAGAGACTGGGTGCTCAAGCTTGGTGATGGAACAGAAGAAAGCAACAAAAGAATGCAAGATGCTTTCGATGAACTTTGGATGTACACCGGAGAATTATTTTACATAGACGGCGTTGATGAAATGATGTTGGCAGAAGGAAACGGAGCTGATCTGTTATCATTCAAAGATGAGTGGAAGAAATTAGTGGAAGACACTTTAACAGAAGCCACATTGAGCGTTCCGGATTGGGATCAGTTTATGATGACAGGAAGTCGGACGGGAATGCATACCGAGCATTTAGGTCATATGCTTGCTCAGATGCAATTTTTAAGACGTTCTCACCCTGATGCTGATTGGAAGTGATAGTTTTTAGTGTTGAGTACTTAGTTGATAGTGACTCAACACTAAAAACTAAAAATTCAAAACTATGTAAATGCCAAATACTCAAACCCTACATACCGAAGAGCAAATTTGGGATTATATCCGCGAGGTAACAGATCCGGAGATTCCTGTTCTCAATATTATCGAAATGGGTGTCGCGCGTAGTGTTGATATAGATCATTCAGGAAAAGTGACCGTAAAGATCACTCCGACTTATTCCGGTTGTCCTGCTATGAATGCCATCGAAAAAATGGTGAAGGAAAAACTGGAAGAAAAAGACATTGAAGATTTTGAAGTAAAGCTGGATTTTTCTGAAGCCTGGACTACTGATTGGATGACGGATGAAGCCAAAGTTAAACTTAAAGATTATGGTATCGCCCCTCCTGAAAAATCTGTGAACGATGATGATTTTTTGAAGAGTTTATCAGGAACTAAGATTGTCCCCTGCCCTTTTTGCGATTCTTTTGAAACTGAGCTACAAAGTCAGTTTGGTTCTACGGCTTGTAAATCTCAATACTTTTGCAATTCTTGCCATCAACCCTTTGAACATTTTAAGTGTATTTAGGCTCTAAATTTTTGGTAATTCGTAAACGAAAAGCTTTTGTGGTTCCAAAATCGAATACGCGTAAATTTTTGAATACTTTTCCGAGACTGTAAACCCGTTTATCAATCTGTCAAATTCCGCTCTGAAGAGTTGATTTCCATTCCAGTCGAATATTTCAATAAATGTTTTAAGAGTTGAATCTGGATTCTCATATAAAGCTTCACTACTACTATTTAAGCCCAATGTGTAAATAAAATCATCAGATGACCAAGAAGCTTCTCTATAAATTATATTGTTGGTTTCCTCACTAGAAGAAAAATGATCGTCAATTAAATCAATGTGTTTTACGATTTCTCCACTAGTGTTATATATCTTAATTTTATTTTGGTATAGATAGAAAGCGGCAAACAACGATCCATCCGGTTTAGACATATTGGTTTTTAAAAATTTGAAATATCTCTCAGCTTCTTTTAATTCTGAATCAGGATATTCACCAAACGTAAAAAGTGTATCCTCCTCATCGGGTTTAAGAGCAACGTGTTCTGTATTAGATTTTTCAATTGAAGTCCCGTAATCAACGAAATAAAGTGTGTCATTCATTCTTTGAATTCGATTCAGGGGATCAAGCTGATTTTTATAACTTAACAACATGTCCTTTTTATGGGTAACACTTGAGTCTTTCACTTCAAATGTTCTCAACTTTTTTAAAACTGGATCATAAATAATCAGATCATCTCCAGATGTCATAATATCTCCGGGAATGCCCCTAAACTCATTTGGTCCCTGTCCTAATTTCCCCCATTTATACTGAAAATTCATACCCGGCAGCTTAAACACTTTGAATATATTTTCAGGTAATAATTCTGAAACTACAACATAATCATCATTTAGATTTCTGATACGAAAAGGTCTAAATAATTCACTATTATCATCTAAAGGAACTACTTTTGATACAGTCAGGTCAGCCTCAAATGGAAGAGTTTCTCTAATTATAATTTGAGTTTCACCTGAATTACATCCGTATGTAAGAGCTAAAAAGATTATTCCAATATATATTCTCATAGTGCTATAATGTATTGAAGTACAACAAAAATAAATACTCCAATGAAAATTAAAGCCTTTCTTATTCTCAGTATTGCATTATTGTTTGCAGAGTCAGGGTTTACACAAACTAAAAGAATCGCACCCGATATTGAAATTAAAAACGGCTATACCTTTGTTCCTTATACTTTTGTGGATCTTTTGAATATTTCATCGTTAAAAGTATCAAATACACATTTTTTTGATGAAAATAAATTTTTAACGGGTATGGGATACCTACTTCAAAACTTAAAATTCAGCTCACCCATCGATCAGTTTAATGCCGTTGCTCCATTCGATTTCAGAGCTTATCAACCGCTGAATTTCAGATCTTTTTCACAGACTATCCAATCAAATTATTTACTTCAAAATTCTATACAGCCTATAAAATGAGTCTACAGTTTATTGAAACCAATTTAGAAGAAGGCGTTTTAACCATAACATTAAATCGTCCGGATGTATTAAACAGTTTCAACTACGGAATGGCTGAAGAAGTACAGGATGCTTTTAAGGAAGCTGAATCCAATGATGAAATCCGTTGTGTTCTACTCACTGCAAATGGTAAAGGGTTTTGCGCCGGACAAGATCTGAAAGAAGTGACTGAAATTGCCAAAGATCCGGATCGCGAGTTGGGTGAAGTTGTTCATCATACTTACAACCCGATCATCAAAGCTATTCGGACTTTAGAAAAACCTGTTATTTGTGCCGTTAACGGAACTGCTGCCGGAGCAGGAGCTAACATTGCACTAGCTTGTGATATGGTTTTTGCAGCTGAGGAAGCCAAGTTTATTCAATCGTTTTCGAATATTGGATTAATTCCTGATAGTGGCGGAACTTACATTCTGCCCAGACTAATTGGACTTGCCAGAGCAACCGAGCTTACTTTTACCGGTCGACCTGTAAAAGCACCTGAAGCTGTTGAAATGGGAATGATCTACAAGTCAGTTCCTGCCGATGAATTACTGAATGAAGCGATGGGTCTTTGCAAGAAATTCGCAAAAATGCCTACTCGTGGCTACGGACTTACGAAAAAAGGTTTTAATGAAGGGTTTAATAATGACTTGGAAACCCAATTGAAACTGGAAGCTGACCTGCAAGCGGAAGCAGGTAGCACGGAAGATTATCATGAAGGAGTTGCTGCTTTTCTTGAGAAGAGAAAACCAGAGTTTAAGGGGAAGTGAATTTCAAATCCTACAACTTTTATAACTCATTTATTGATGTAACAAACTCTTTATAAGCTGTCTTTTTTATACCATTAGACATTCGAACATCAGCTGTAAATAAATTTCCCTCATAATTGACAGCTACTGCAAGATAACAAGCATCATATAAAGTAATTGAGAACCGGGTAGATATAAAAAATGCTTCCTCCTTAATTTTGTCGAATGCAACAGTAACAAAATTCATGCTCTCCAGAATTTGAATAATTCTCTCAGCCTCGTTTATAGAAAGCTCTCTCTTCCTTACTTTTTTTGAGATAATATTACTCGTTTCTATCCAAAAAAGATCCGGTACTACGAAATGATTTTTTTCAGATAAAAAGCTTCTGGCAATTTCACTGTTTTCTTCAGGAAAGAACCATTTTAAAGCAAAAGATGCATCAATAATCGGGACTTTCATCGATCCCTATCTTCACGAATATCTTTTACGCTATCTGAAAATACCCGGCCCTCAGCTTTGTATTTCTCATATATTTCCCGAACCATATCCTTAGCTTCATCCATGTTCATGGATGCTTCTTCTTCAAGCAATATTTTTAACTCTGCTTGTAAGGAGCGATTATTCTTTTCTGCTCTTTTTTTGAGCTTGTTCAGTGTTTTCTCATCGATATTTCTGATTAGTACATCAGGCATAGTGACTGTGTTTGTTATATGATATCATTATGATAGCAAATTGTATTGATGTTTACAATGCTATACTCAAATTCCCCTTAAGATTTGTTATCTTGGAATGGTCTAACTGACCGTTTAAATTAATTTGTGATAAATGAAATACGTTCTTAAATCAGAGCAACTGGTTCTGTTCTTTTTTACTGTGATTTTCTTCCCTTTTGCTACAAACCTGCCTTGGTACTTTTATGCAGGTTTGTTTTTTGCTCCGGACTTAGCTTTTATAGGATATGCCGTAAACTCAAAAGTTGGTGCTATTCTCTATAATATATTACACCATCAGGGAATCTGGATGATAGTTGCTTTGATTGGGTTCTCGACGGGTACTGAATGGTTGTTGGGGCTAGGAATTACATTTGTCGGGCACTCTGCTTTTGACAGAATTTTTGGATATGGATTTAAGTATTTCGATAGTTTTCACAATACGCATCTTGGAATAATTGGTAATAACAAAAAATGACTTTAGATAAAGAAACAGTAGTAGGAATCATAGGCGCAGGTACAATGGGCGCCGGAATCGCACAAATAGCATCTACAAATGGTCATGAAGTTTATCTGTACGATGCTTACGCCGAACAACTTCCAAAAGCTAAATCAGGGTTAGAAAAGATCCTGAACCGACAGGTTGAAAAAGGGAGAATGTCACAAGAAGAAGTGGATGGAATTCTTTCCCGAATCCATTTTGTGGAAGACATTACAGAATTTGGAAAGTGTGGTTTTGTGATTGAAGCTATCGTAGAAAATATTGATATCAAAAAAGACGCATTTCAACGATTGGAAGGAATTGTTTCTAAAGATTGTGTGCTTGCATCCAACACCTCTTCCCTTTCCATTGCTTCGATCTCATCAGCATTAAAAAAACCGGAACGGTTCTTGGGAGTTCACTTTTTCAATCCTGCCCCGCTGATGAAATTAGTGGAGATCATCCCAAGTGTAGCCACTGATTCTGATCTGGCTCAATCAACCAAAGAGTTTATTTCCGAATGGGGAAAGATCACAGTATTAGCAAAAGATACTCCCGGATTTATTGTAAATCGTGTGGCTCGACCTTTTTATTCTGAGGCACTCAGGATTTTGGAAGAAGGCGTTGCTGATGTTCCAACTATCGATTGGGCAATGAAAGAGATCGGCGGATTTAGAATGGGACCTTTTGAACTAATGGATCTTATCGGTCATGATGTAAATTATGAAGTGACATCAAGCGTATTCAAAGAATTTTACTACGACCCAAGGTTCAAACCATCATTTACTCAAAAACGATTGGTAGAAGCAGGATGGTTAGGAAGAAAATCAGGAAAAGGTTTCTACAATTACGGAGAGGATGCAAAAAATCCTGATCCAAACACTGACAAAGAGTTGGGTGAAGAAATCCTTCACAGAATACTCGTCATGCTGATCAACGAAGCTTTCGATGCTGTATTTATGAATATCGGTTCAGCGGAGGATGTTGATCTTGCAATGCAAAACGGAGTGAACTATCCCAAAGGATTACTTGCTTGGGCGGAAGAGATAGGATTAGAAAAAGTTTTAGGCCGAATGAATGCTCTTTATGAGAAATATCAGGAAGATCGCTACAGGCCAAATCCACTTTTGAAAAGAATGGTAAGGGGGAAGAAGTAGGCAGAATTCAGGAGTTCAGGAATTCAGAATATGAGTAGAACTCTGCTGAATTCTGAACTCCTGATTACTGACAGCTAACAACAATATGAGCAAAGACTACAAAAACATAATTCAATCCATGATGGAAAAAGATGCCTTTTCCCAGTGGATGGTAATTGAGATATTGGAATCAGAACCAGGATATGTGAAATTATCCATGAAGATCCGGCAAGAAATGTGCAACGGGTTTGGGATTTGTCATGGCGGAATTACATTCTCTTTGGCTGACAGCGCTTTAGCATTTGCATCAAACTCAAGAGGATCTGTATCTGTTGCCTTAGAAAACAACATCAACTACACTAAAAAAGTAGAAGTAGGTGATACACTAATTGCCGAAACAGAAGAAATTCAAAACGGAAGAACTATTGGTGTTTATAAGATCAGGGTTTTGAATCAGAGTGATGATCTAGTGGCAGATTTTAGGGGAACGGTTTATAGGACTGGGAAGCATTAGATGTTAGTATTGAGTAGTTAGATTTTTAGTATCGATAGTAGGAGTATTTTTATGCATCAATTTAAAGAATTAAAAGTTTGGCAGAAATCAGTAGAATTAGCTACCGAGGTTTATAACTCTACTAAGAATTTTCCACCTGAAGAGAAATTTGGAATAACTTCTCAAATTAGAAGGAGTGTTGTTTCTATAGGCTCAAATATCGCTGAAGGAGCTGGAAGAAAATCAAAAAAAGAATTCAAACTTTTTCTAAACTATGCATATGGGTCATGTTCTGAACTCGAAACTCAACTTATCATCTCAAAAAATTTAGGATTTTTAAATCCAGACTCATTGCCTGTTTTATCTGAATCAATAAATGAAATTCAAAAAATGATCTACTCTCTGTCTAACAGTTTGAACTAGGTGATGAAAACTAATTTCTAAATACTCAATACTTACACATCATGTCCAAAAGCGAAGCTTTTATTATCGACGGAATCAGAACTCCAATTGGAAAGTTAAAAGGCTCTCTTTCTTCAATCAGAGCGGATGATCTTGCAGCAATTCCTATTAAAGAACTTTTGAAAAGAAATCCGGAATTAGATCCTGCTTCAGTAGAAGATGTGATACTGGGATGTGCGAATCAAGCCGGGGAAGATAACAGAAATGTCGCTCGGATGGCTGCTTTACTTGCCGGACTTCCGGTATCAGTTCCGGGCGAAACGGTAAACAGACTTTGTGCATCAGGAATGAGTGCCACAATTCGTGCTTTTCATGCAATAAAAGCCGGTGAAGGCGATGTCTTCCTCACCGGAGGTGTAGAACATATGACTCGTGGACCGATTGTTCTGGGCAAAGGAAATACTCCTTATTCAGGAACGACAGAAATGTATGATTCTACTTTCGGATGGAGATTTGTAAACCCGAAAATGCATGAAATGCATGGAACTGATGGCATGGGGATGACTGCTGAAAATGTAGTTGAAATGCATAAGATATCCCGGGAAGATCAGGATAAGTTTGCAGCATGGAGTCAACAAAAGGCAGGTGCAGCAAGAGATTCAGGTCGTTTGGCTAAGGAAATTGTGAAAGTTGAAATTCCACAGCGAAAAGGTGATCCGATCGTTTTTGAACATGATGAATTTATGCGTCCGGATTCAACTGCTGAAATCCTTGGAAAGCTCAGACCTGCATTTAAAAAAGATGGATCAGTAACTGCTGGTAATGCGTCGGGTTTGAATGACGGAGCAGGAGCTTTATTGATAGCTTCTGGTTCTGCTGTAGAAAAATACGGATTCAAACCAAAAGCAAGAATTGTTGCTTCGGCAGTTTCCGGAATAGAGCCCAGAATTATGGGACTTGGTCCTGTGGAAGCAACTCAAAAAGCTTTGAAACGCGCCGGACTTTCCTTAGACGATATGGATATCATTGAGCTGAATGAAGCTTTCGCCGGACAATCTCTTGGAGTCACCAGAAAACTTGGACTGAAAGACAATGATTCGAGACTAAATCCGAATGGTGGTGCAATTGCAATCGGACATCCATTAGGAATGACCGGACAAAGGTTACTTCAAACGGCTACCATCGAACTACATGAAAACTCAGATAGCAAATACGCACTTTGTACACTTTGTGTAGGAGTTGGACAGGGATTTGCTGTTGTTTTGGAAGTGGTTAAGTGATTTAGTTATTGTGAGATTGAGTAATTAAGTTTCTAATATGTATAAACTATCTGAATTAGAATCTTGGAAATCAGCACGGCAATTACGAATTGCTATTTCTGATTTAGTAAAATCATTCCCAGCTGACGAAAAATTTAGATTGAAGGATCAGATTATCAGATCTTCGAGGTCAATTCCTGCTAACATAGCGGAAGGTTATGGAAGGTTTCATTATCAAGAAAACATTCAATTTTGTAGAATTGCACGTGGCTCACTATATGAAACACTTGAACATCTAATGTGCGCTAAGGATGAAGGCTATATTACCGACGAACAATTTCAAGATCTTAATAATCAAATTCTTGAATGCTTAAAAATATTAAATGGATATGTTCAGTACCTTAAAAAGGCAAAGAAATCCACTTAATCACACAGTAACTAAATCACTTAAAGACTAAGCCAAATGGCGATCTACTCATATAAAAACTACAAACCTGTAATTCACAAAAGTGCTTACATCCATCCGCTTGCGGCTGTGACGGGTAATGTAATTATTGGGAAAGATGTTTATATCGGTCCCGGGGCTGCTATTCGGGGTGATTGGGGAAAGATCGTAATCAAAGATGGTTGTAATGTTCAGGAGAATTGTACCATTCATATGTTTCCGGGAGTTACGGTTACTCTGGAAGAAGGTGCACATGTTGGGCATGGAGCTATTATTCACGGTTCGCACCTTGGTAAGAACTGTTTGATCGGAATGAATGCTGTAATCATGGATAATGTGAAAATTGGTTCCGGATGTATTGTAGGAGCTTTGACATTTATCAAAGAAGGAATGGAAATCCCGGATCGTAAAGTTGTAGTTGGGAATCCTGCTAAAATCGTGAAAGATGTTTCTGATGAAATGCTGAAATGGAAAACAGAAGGCACCGGTTGGTATCAACGACTGCCTAAAGAACTGCATGAAACTTTGAAAGAATGTGAGCCGTTGAGAGAAATACCGGAGGATAGAAAAGATCAGAACTCTGACTATGAGACTTGGGGCAAATCGAAAGGTGGTTAATAGCGATTAGTTATTTGGAGAGTCTTTGCTTTACGTTATTTTCTACTCTTTCTATAAAACCACCAATAACTAATCACCATTAGCAGAATACATGGGATTTTTTAAGAACGATAAAAAAGGAAAGCCTCCGCATACTTGGTATCCGGATATTTTACACTGGCGTGAAGGAGATAATCTTTATTGCTGGAATGTGATGTCTGCGCTTGGTGGAAATAAACAGTCATGGGCTGAGATTCATCGGTACACCCCTCAGGGTGGTGGATTTGCGAAAGCTCACTTTACATTTGTTGGAGTGAATTCTGAGGGGAAAATTTTTGTGAAAGATAAAGAAGAGAATTTACTCGAATTTGAATTCTATCGATTTATAAAAAAATCAAAAAATGAGAGTTTGGCTAACAGGATGGTTCAAGATCGCCTAAAAGGAACTGAAAATTATATGGAACTGATGAAAAATTTTCAGATATCTTTTGATGAATTACAGGAAGCGGATGAGCATCCTAAAAGACTAGGTCAAAAAAACTCGTAACTGGTTACTCGTTTCTTTTAACTTAGAAATATAAACATGAGCTATCGTAATTCAGAAATTTGGCAACTTGCAAAGGAGCAATCAAATAAAATTCATTTTATGAGTTTAAAACTTCCAAAATTTGAACTGTATGAAACCGGAAGTGAGATAAGAAGGTCTTCAAAATCCGTCCGCTCAAATATTGTTGAAGGCTATGGCAGAAGAAGTTATAAAAAGGAATATGTTCGATTCTTAATTTTTGCTCTCGCATCTAACGATGAGACTAGAGATCATCTTGACTCGCTATATGAAACTCAATCATTAAAGAGCAAAGAACTTTATCTTGAACTGATAGAATTAAATGATAAACTTGGGAAAAAATTGAATTTGTTTATCCAATCAGTTGAACGTACACAATCATGAATATGAAATCAGATACCGCCTCAGTAGACACGAGTAACCAGTTTCGAGTTTCGAGTTACATACAAGGTAAATGGCTTAAAGAAGGATCAGAAACCGATCTTATAAGTGCAATTAATGAAGAACCGGTTGCTCAATTAGTCGAAGCTGATATCGATTATCAATCTGCACTCGAATACGGACGTACTGTAGGTGGACCTGCTCTTCGCAAACTCACCATCCACGAACGTGCATTCAAAATTAAGTTTTTGGCTGCTTACTTGATGGAGAGAAAGGAAAAACACTACAAACTTTCGTCTCACACTGGCGCCACCCGTAAAGATTCTTGGATTGATATTGAAGGTGGATATGGTTCTATGTTTGTGCTTTCAAGCAAAGCAAGACGTGAACTTTCTGATCTCCCCTTTCATGTTGAAGGAGGAACAGAACGACTTTCCAGAGGCGGAACGTTTGTAGGACAACATATTTGTGTTCCAAAGCATGGAATCGCCGTTCATATCAATGCATTCAATTTCCCGGTTTGGGGAATGGTAGAAAAGTTGGCACCGGCAATTATGGCGGGACAGCCATGTATCATCAAGCCTTCACCGGTTGGATCATACTTGGCGTATGAAGTCTTTAAAGATATTATTGAGTCTGAAATTCTTCCTGAAGGTAGTGTTCAATTTATTGCCGCAGATAAACCCGGAGATCTTCTGGATCATCTGAACAGTCAGGATTCTGTTTCTTTTACAGGTTCGGCTACTACGGGTAAGAAGTTGAAATCTCATCCCAACATTGTAGCGAATTCAATTCAATTTAATATGGAAGCCGATTCATTGAACGCTTCTATTCTTGGTCCTGATGTTAGTCCTGATATGGAAGAGTTTAGTCTCTTCGTAAAAGAAGTCGGCATGGAAATGACTGTGAAAACAGGTCAAAAATGTACTGCCATTCGTAGAACCATCGTTCCCAGAGAACGACTTGAAGATGTATCCGAAGCACTAAAGAATTTTCTCTCGAAAACGACCATCGGAGATCCGACTGATAAAAATACAAGAATGGGCCCCTTAGCATCCAGCCTTCAATCTCAAAGATTTGATGAGCAACTTGCAGTGCTTGAGGATGTGACAGATTCTATTTTTTCTAATGGAACTCACGAAGGCGCTTTCACAAGCCCTAAGGTTTTGGTTTGTCATCAGCCGATGAAAGTTGATAAAGTGCACGAAGTAGAAGCTTTTGGTCCAATGACAACCATTATGCCTTATGATTCTACCGAAGAAGCTATTCAATTAGCTAATAAATCTGATGGTTCTTTAGTGGCTTCTCTTTTTACTGCCGACGATGATATTGCTGCTGAAATAACTTTAGGATGCGCGCCTTATCACGGACGTTTTATGGTCATCAACAAAGATTCTGCGGGTGAGTCTACCGGACACGGTTCCCCGATGCCTCATATGATTCATGGTGGTCCGGGAAGAGCCGGAGGTGGAGAAGAGCTTGGTGGAGCCAGAGCAGTGCTTCATAACATGCAGAGAATTGCATTACAAGGCTCGCCTACTACCTTGATGAACATAGTTCAGCAGCACATTAAAGGAGCAGAAACGAAAGAAGCACCTAAGCATCCATTCCAAATGTATTTTGAGGAATTGGAAGTAGGACAATCGCTACTTTCTGATGTTCGAAAAGTTAAAGATCAGGACGTCGAGGATTTTGCGAATCTTTCCGGTGATCACTTCTATGCACATACAGATCCAGATGCTGCTTCCCGATCTTTGTTTGGTAAAATTGTAGCTCACGGATATTTCGTGCTTTCCGCAGCTGCCGGACAGTTTGTTCATCCGGATGAAGGGCCTGTATTACTTAATTATGGATTAGAAAATCTGGCTTTTCTCGCACCCGTTGCTCCCGGTGATACCATCCAAACTAAGCTTATTGTTAAGCGTAAAACAGTTCGTCAACAGCGTGAAGCTGACCTGTTCCCTTTCGGTGTAGTGTATTGGGATGTGGAAGTAAAAAATCAGGAAGACGTTCTGGTTGCTGAGTATACCATACTAACTTTAGTGAAAAGAAAGAATAAATTAGATATCGACCTTATTTAAAATTTTGAATTGTAAGGTCTAAAATTAAACAAGTCGACAGAAAATTATGTCTAAAGACGGAAACGTAGAACTAACCATCTCAAATAATATCGGAACCATCGAATTTTCTCATCCAAAGGGGAATTCATTGCCTGGAGTTATACTCAGAAAGCTGGCTTCTACTATTGATGAAGCAGGAAAAGATAGCGACATAAAAGTGATAGTGATTAAAAGTTCAGGAGAAGGAGCATTTTGCGCCGGAGCTTCGTTTGATGAATTGATTGCCATTGAAGACTTCGAAACAGGAAAGAAATTTTTTATGGGATTTGCATTGGTCTTAAACGCTATGCGACAATCACCTAAACTGATCATCGTTCGAGTTCATGGAAAAACAGTAGGTGGTGGAGTTGGAATTGCATCGGCAGGAGATTATACCTTTGCAAAAAATGGTTCGTCTGTAAAACTTAGTGAGTTAGCTTTAGGAATTGGTCCTTTTGTAGTAGGTCCAGCTGTGGAACGAGCTGTCGGAACTTCTGCATTCTCAACAATGGCTGTTGATGCCACTACTTGGTATGATTCAACCTGGGCAACTCAAAAGGGATTGTTCAATAAGGAATTTAATACCACACAAGAACTTGACGACGCTGTTTCAAATTTAGCTGAGCAGCTTTCCAAAAGTAGCGCAGAAGCTATGCAAGAATTAAAACAAGTGCTTTGGAAAGGAACTGAAGATTGGACAGATCTTTTGGATCAGAGAGCTGAAGTAAGCGGCAGATTAGTTTTATCGGATTACACTAAAAACTTTATCAAGAAGTTTAAGTCGAAAAGCTAGTTCTTTTTATATGGAATAACGATCTCAAAAAGAGCTCCGTTTTCATTTTTCACGTTAAATTTTGCGTTTAACTGTGCAACCAATGATTCAATTAGAGTAATTCCCAGAGATCCTCTTGTGGATTCCATTATGTTTTTGTCAATTCCCTTTCCGTTATCTCTAACCATCAGTCTCAAACTTTCTTTGTTTTCCTTAAATTTGATAATGACCCTACCTTCTTTTCTACCATTGAAAGCATGTTTGAATGCATTGGTTAAAAGCTCATTTATTATTAGCCCACAGGGAATAGCAAACTCAAGACCGATCAAATTTGAATCAACATCTAAATCAACTTCAATATTTTTGTCTTTGGAATGCATTGTTACAACAATTCCGTCTCGAAGTTCTTCTAGAAAATTCTCGAAATTGATCTTACCGAGATTTTTATTCTGATAAAGATTTTCGTGTATTTTCGCTATAGCTAAAACTCTTAGCCTAGATTCATTCAGAGCTTTTTGAGCTTCTTCATTATCTAAAGACCAGCTTTGCATTTCCAATAATCCTGAAATTACCGCAAGATTATTTTTAACTCTATGATGTATTTCTTTGATAAGAACTTCTTTCTCGTCAAGAGCCCCTTTAAGCTCTTTCGTTTGTTCATCAACAAGAATTTTTAGCTTTTTCTTTTCAAGTGCCGCTATTCTGAATTTAACGATCAAGTATAAACCAATAATTATTCCAAGTATTGATATTATGATAAACCACCACTGCATCCAGTAAGGTTGTTTTATAACAAATTCAAAGCGTAAAGGATTTTCGATCCAATCTGAACTTGGGGATTTAGCATAAACTTCAAATGTATAACTGCCGGGATTTAAGTTTGAATAGAGTATGGTTTTATCCCCTCTATCGGAGATAAATTCTGTATCAAATCCGTTCAATTTATGCTTGATGATTACCCGTTCGGGATCTTTATAATAAAGCACCCCGAAATCGATTTCGATATTGTTTTCATTAAACTTAAACTCTACATATTCCCCATTAAGTTTATCGAAGTCCACGGGGTTTCCGTTTACTAAAACTTGATTGAGAAATAGCTTTGGAGCATTGTCTTGATTCAGAACTCCGGAAGCCTTTGGAAAGTTATACTTAACAACACCATTTTCAGCTGTGCCGAACCACAAGTTGCCGTCGTCATCAATTAAACTTGAAGAACCATTAAACTCTATCCCTCTTCCATATCCTTGTAACGAGAAATGGATGCTCTTCATTTTCCCCGTTTCGTCCCAATCATGCAAATTGTAATAGTTTAAACCTGCATTGGTTCCTTGCCACAAACCACCCCGATTATCGAATTGAATAAACATTGTTTCAGTACGATAATTTTTATCTGTTTCAAAAGTATTAATCAAATAAGGATCTTCGATATTTTTCAACTTAGTAAAAGATGTAATTCCTTTGTTGGTACCAAACCAAATATTACCTAATTCATCTTCCTTGATTTCATATACGCTACTACCTTCTACTCCCTCTTTATTACTATATCGAGTTTGTTCACCGTTTTTATACTCGACAACTCCGTTTTCTGTACCTAGCCAATAAATTCCTTCGGTATCTTTATATATTGCATTTACATACCTATCCCAATAATCTTTACCTATTACTGAAACTGTATCCGCAACATCTCCATTTATGAAGAGTATTTTTTCCTCTCCAGCAAGAACCAGAGTTCCATTTTCCTCAATTAAAATATCGGTGTTATAAACAGGCTTTTCATCAAGCTCAAATTTGTACTCTGAAAAAGTAGATCCATCAAATGTTAACAGGCTGTTTTCATAGGAAAGTAGAATAAGCTTTCCGTTGCTTGATTGTTCAATATCCCAAATTTCTTCATTCTTATAATATTCTGGAAATTCGAATGTCCTAAACTCTAAATTTGAAAAACTTGTTAGTCCTTTACTATTTGCAAACCACAGTGTCCCGTCTTCAGTTTTATAAATCCCATATGCTTCATTTGCTCCATATTCTGAACCGGAATCAAATATTTCAAATCGGGTATCTTTAAAAATAGTAACTCCATCTCCATCAGTAGCTACCCAAACCGAACCGTATTCATCTTTTGCAAACCGATACACAAAATTACTGCTTAGGCCATTCTTTTCTGTTATCTGTCCGGATTCTCCGTCTGCATACCAAAAAACTCCATCTCTTTCAGTTCCGATCCATATATGACCTTGGTCGTCTTCAATAATGGTGAACACAAAATTTAATTTAGCGCCATTTAGTTCTGAAATGTTTATGGAAGAGAAATCAGGTTTTATAATAGTGACCCCATTTGTCGACGCGATCCATTTGTCACCATTTCTGGTTTCGTATGTTTGGTATGCGGCAAAACCGTTTAAGCCATTTCCTTCTTTAAATACTATTCTCTCCTTAAATTCATTATCTAAAACAGCTAAACCGGCCTGAGTAGATATCCATATAGAACCTGAATCATCAAAGTAAATATCCCAAATTGTATTCGAAGGAAGTACTGAGTTTGAAGTATTTAAAGAATCAATTTTATTTGTTGTTCTATCCCACGAATATATTCCGGAATCATTGGTTCCAAACCACAATTTTCCGGGAGAAGATTCAACGATATAATTCACATCTTTACTATTCAGAAAATTCAAATCTTCTAAATAAACTGCAGTATCTCCCTGTATTAAGCTCACCCCATTTTCAATAGACGCTACCCAAAAATTACCTTCGCTATCTATAAAAAGATCATTGATAGTTTCTTCTTTTAACCCTTTTTCTTCCCCAATGGTTATGAAGTTTACTCCATCCGTTCTAACAACTCCATATGAAGTTGCAAACCAAGCAAAACCATTTTCATCAAACTCAATATCATAAACCTGACTTGAAGGCATTCCTTCATTTACTGAATAACGTTTAACATCGTATCTCTGTGCTAAACCAGTACTTGTAAATCCCCAAAAAGCTATGATGAATAAATAGTATTTCAATATTCTCTATCATTGACTAAAACTAGTTTAATATGCACATATTTTTTGAGCTTATTAATTAATAATGATTAAGCTAAACTTATACTTATGTAAAATTGCTTCATTCATTGAAATTTTAAGTATATATATACTATTATCGCTGTAACTATAAATTATTGAAGTACTATGAACTATCTTTATACTATTCTTTTAGCTCTGCTATTTATTTCATCAACTTCGGCTCAGGATAAATGGGATGTTACAAATCCTGAATTAGGTGATTCAAATGTACATACATTTACCACCAATGAAGGAACATGGATGAACCTTGATGTAAGTCCTGACGGTAAGCAAATCGTTTTCGATCTATTAGGTGACATTTATATAATGCCTGTAAAAGGTGGGAAAGCTAAACTATTGAGAGGCGGGCATGCTTTTGAAGTGCAACCACGATTTAGCCCTGATGGAATGCAGATTTCATTTACCAGTGACGCCGGTGGCGGGGACAATATCTGGGTTATGGATGCAAATGGTGAGAATGCAACTCAAGTAACTAAAGAGAGTTTCCGTTTGCTGAATAACTCCACCTGGATGCCGGATGGAGAATACATAATCGCCAAAAAACATTTTACTTCTTCTCGCTCTTTAGGAGCAGGTGAAATCTGGATGTATCATAGATCAGGTGGATCAGGAATTCAATTAGTAGAAAAGAAAAACGAGCAACAGGACATCGGAGAGCCTTCCGTTTCTCCTGATGGAAGATATATTTACTATAGTGAAGACAATTATCCCGGAGGATTTTTCCAGTACAACAAAGATCCAAATAGTCAGATCTATGTAATCCGCAGATACGATACAAAAGAAGGTGATATAGAAACGGTTACAGGTGGAAATGGCGGTGCCGCGAGACCTCAAATATCTCCTGATGGCAAACACCTGGCTTTTGTTCGAAGAGTAAGAACAAAAAGTGTGCTTTATCTTCGAGATCTTTCTTCAGGAAAAGAATGGCCGATCTACGAGAATCTTAGTAAAGATCAGCAAGAAGCCTGGGCTATTTTCGGTGTTTATACCAATTTTAATTGGATGCCTGATGGAAAAGAGATCATCATTTGGGCAAATGGCAAGATCAATAAAATAAATGTAGAAACCAGGAAAGCATCTGAAATTCCTTTTGAAGTTGAATCCAGCCACACCATTTACAATGCTGCAAGATTCAAGCAAGAAGTCGCCCCTGATAATTTTACCGTAAAAGCTATCAGAAATGCGGTTACTTCCCCCGATGGAAAAACTTTAGCTTTTAGTGCTGCCGGTTATTTATGGACTAAAGCTTTGCCGAACGGAACGCCGAAGCGCCTTACCCGAGAAACTGACTTTGAATTTGAACCTTCTTTTTCTCCGGATGGAAAACTACTCGCATACGTTAGTTGGAGTGACGAAAACATGGGCTCTTTGAACGTTGTTAACCTGCTCACAAAAGATCGTTACAAAAGACCAACAGTACTTACAAAAGAAAAAGGCATTTACAGAGAACCATCTTTCTCACCTGATGGAAAAACCATCGTATTCAGAAGAGAAAGCGGAAACGGCCAACAGGGTTTTGTTCATACATTGAATCCGGGAATTTACACTATTCCTACTGAGGGAGGCGAACCAACAAAACTGGATGTAAATGGTTCTTTCCCAAGATTCAACTCCACAGGTGATAGGATCATGTATCAATCGGGAGGTTACATATTTGGAGCTATCAACAAATCCTATAACAGTGTAGGTTTGGATGGTAAAGATCGAAAAACACTATTTACTTCCAGTTATGGTCATGAATTTGTACCAAGCCCTGATGGAAAATGGATGGCTTTTTCTAATTTATTCAAAGTATATATCGCTCCAATGACCAGCCCGGGAAAAACAATCGAACTTTCCCCTAATACAAAATCAATCCCGGTTTCATTAGTTGCTTCAGAGGGCGGTTATCATATGCATTGGTCATCAGATAGCAAGAAACTGATGTGGACTTTAGGAGAAGAATACTTCAGTGTTGATCTGAAAGAGAGCTTCAAATTTGTTGAAGGTGCACCCGACAGTTTACCCGAACCACCTAAAACAGGATTGAATATCGGATTAGAACTAGACACATATATTCCTGAAGGAACCATTGCATTTACCAACGCTCGAATTATCACGATGAATGGTGACCAAGTTATTGAAAGAGGCACCATTATAGTGGAAGGAAATAAGATCAAAGCTATCGGAGCAAATGTCTCTGTTCCAAGCGGGGCTAAAGTAATAGATGCATCCGGGAAAACTATAATGCCCGGAATTGTTGACGCTCACGCTCACTTAGGAAATTTCAGATTAGGATTAAGCCCTCAACAGCAATGGGAATACTTTGCTAATCTGGCATATGGAGTTACTACTGCTCACGATCCATCTTCGAATTCTGAAATGGTATTTTCACATTCCGAAGCTATTAAAGCAGGAAATATGATCGGACCTAGAGTCTTTTCAACCGGTGTGATCCTATATGGTGCAGACGGAGCTTTCAAAGCAACAGTTAATAATTATGAAGATGCACTTTTTGCTTTAAAACGAACCAAAGCATTTGGCGCATTTTCGGTAAAAAGTTACAATCAACCAAGAAGAGAACAACGTCAACAGATCATGAAAGCAGCTAAGGAATTGGAAATGATGGTTGTTCCTGAAGGCGGCTCGTTCTTTTTTCATAATATGAGTATGATCCTTGATGGACATACCGGAATTGAACACAACATTCCTGTTGTCCCTCTCTATAAAGATGTTCAAGAATTATGGAGCAACAGTGCTACCGGCTATACTCCAACTCATATTGTAAATTATGGAAGTATGAGCGGTGAATATTACTTTTACCAAAAGAACAATGTGTGGGAAAATAAAAAACTGCTCACTTTCACTCCACGAAGTGTTATCGATCCACGTTCTCGTCACAGAACTATGATTCCGGACGAGGAGTACGAGCATGGTCATATTAAGACTGCGGAGTCTTCTAAATTACTAACTGACGCCGGAGTTAAAGTTAATCTAGGTGCGCATGGTCAACTTCAGGGATTGGGTGCTCACTGGGAACTTTGGATGATGGCGCAAGGTGGAATGACTAATATGGAAGCACTAAGAGTGGCCACTTTGAATGGAGCTCATTATCTAGGATTGGATGATGACATCGGTTCTTTAGAAGTTGGTAAATTAGCTGATCTTATTGTTTTGGATAAAAATCCTTTAGAGAATATTCGAAATACCAATTCTGTGCGCTATACTATGGTGAATGGACGTCTATTTGATGCATCTACCATGAACGAAATGGGTAATCAAACAAAAGAACGCCTTCCGTTTTGGTGGGAGCGCAATGATTATGGTGATGAATTTGATTGGCACGCTATTTCTTTAGAAGCTGCGGGATTACAGTGTACTTGCTTCGGAGATCAGTAACTTTTTGTTCTCACTAATTCGAAAAGACCTCTCTTTTTAGGAGGTCTTTTCGAATTCCCTCAATAGATAGAGCCAATAATTGTAGAAGCTTTATCGATAGAAATCCTACTCTTTTTGATAGCTATTTAAGGTTAGACTCATATCGTGTTCATTGTTATTACATACGCATTATGACATTTAAAGAAGCCTTCGAAGACTTAGAAAAATATGCTGATTCTGAAAAAGCCGAACATTCAAAAAGATTTTTTAAAACCGGAAAAGGAGACTATGGTGAAGGAGATGAATTTCTTGGGGTTACTGTCCCTAATCAGCGAAAGATCGCTAAGAAATTTAAAGATATGCCTTTGAACGAAGTTAAGAAACTGCTTCAAAACGATATTCATGAATGCAGGTTAACCGCTGTAATTCTTCTCGTGTATAAGATTGAGAAAGCTGAACAAGAAGCTATTGATGAGGTTGCTGAATTTTATCTAAAGAATATTCAATATATAAATAATTGGGATATTGTTGACAGCTCATGCAGATTCATATTAGCAAAACACCTTGAGCATAAAGAAAGAGGACTTTTATATAAACTTGTGCATTCCCAAATTCTATGGGAACGTAGAATTGCAATTATTACCTGTTATTATTTTATCAAGAAAAATGATTTCAAAGACGCTTTAGCTTTATCAAACATTTTAATTGATGATAAACATGACCTGATTCAAAAAGCAGTTGGATGGATGTTAAGAGAAATAGGAAATCAAGATCAAGAAGTTGAAGAGAGTTTTTTATTAGAAAATGAACGCTTTAAAACAATGCCGCGTACTATGCTCCGCTATGAATAGAAAAATTTGAAGAACCAAAAAGACAATTTTATCTAAATAGATAAAGCTTCTTAACTATCGATGTTCTTTCATAAATGAAAGTTTAAACACAGTACCTGGGTTTCCTTTTCTATTTTCGAATAAATACGTTCCTTTAAGTTGACCGGTTAGGGTTTTCATTAAAGTAAAACCTAGCGATGTAATTTTCGACCTTTCTTCCCTTCCTGATTTTAAACCCTTGCCATCATCAGTGATCTCTACATCTATTTCTCCATCAACTTCTGTTATTTTTATGGAAATTTTACCCTTATCAGTTTCTGTAAACGCATGTTTATAAGCATTTACAAGAACTTCATTTATTAACAAAGAACAAGGTATTGCTTGATTTACATTAAGAGATACGTTTTTTACATCCGTAATTATATCTACTTTTTTGTTTTGAGCTACGAAAGTATGGCCAATGTTTTGTATTAATTCTTCTATATATTTTCCATAATCGATATAAGCAAGTGAATCGCTTGCGTAAAGTTTTTCATGAACTAAAGCAATGGATTTAACTCTTAGCTGGCTTTCTGTTAATACTTTGTTTACTTCTTCACTTTGAGTTTGCAAAATTTGTAACTGTATCAAGCCCGAAATAACTGCAAGATTATTTTTAACCCTGTGATGTATCTCTGCCAGCATTACGTTCTTTTCTTCCAGAGATTTCTTGATCTCGTTCTCTGCATTTTTTAGTTCAGTAATATCCCGAACTACAATTACACTCCCTTTTCTTTCTCCATCTTCAATTAACGCTGATTCAGAAAATAATACCGGTACCTTGTTATTTCTTAGAGTTTGTAGTTGATACTCTTCTTTTCTTATTTCTGTTGATGATTCCTTAGGTTCAATAAGATTGAAAAAAGTTGAAATTGGCTCCCCAACCAATTCACTTTTTTTGAGTTCCAACATTTGTACTCCTGCTTCATTCAGTCTTCTAAGAATGCCATCATTATCAACAACAAATATTCCCTCATTTATGGATTCCATTAGATTGTCCAAATAAGCACTTGAGATAGTTTGTTTCTGCAAATTCTCAGCCATTGTATTGAATTCTTTAGCTACATAGCTGAATTCATCTTCCTTTCCAACTTCAACTCGTTGATCGAGATATCCTTCTCCAACTCTTTTTACTGAATATGTAAGATTTTGAAGTGGATTAATTATAGAGCGATATAAATACAGAGCAATGACAACTCCAATTACCAAAATCACAAAAGTAGCAAAATAATTGATTATTCTACCTTTTTTAAGTTTGGCATCAAGATTATTGATCATCAAATCTTGCCGATTAATAGTCAACATTCTTATTTCTTCGAACTTTGGAATTATATTATTCAGAAAATAGGGTGCTATAGAAGACAAGAAGAGAATATTTGATTGGGCAACAAATTCTTCTTCCAATTCAAGCCATTCTTTAGACAAACTTTCATATAAAACCACTCTTTGGTTAAGCTCATATACTTGATCCAACAAAAGTGGTTTATCAGCAATTATTTCTTCCAATTCTTTGCTGGAGGAATGAAATATCTCCAATCCTTTATTGAATCCCATCTTTGACCGGCTTGGAAGAGGTGTATCCCTGATATCTTTTATGTTTTCTCGGGATGTTCTTGTTTCATGAATCAGGTTTAGGTAAATCAGAGTTTGATACAATCCAACTTCCATTTGATTTGTATGATCTACAATCAGTGTGGCATTTTTGCTCTCTTGAAACTGTTCGTTATTTATTCCTGTGTAATAGAATTCCCATAAAAAGCCTATTCCTATCAGCAATAGTGCCAGAAATGCAAAACTTAAAATAATTTTCCGTTCTAAATTCAAAATAGTGTAACCCGATTTCCCATTCTCGGAATTTATCTAAACACATAGGCAATAACCATTTCTGAAGGTTATAAAATCCTCATGTAACATTTGAGTTAGTAGTTACTCAAGTATATCAGTCTTTGTTTTATTTTATCTACGGTAGGTAGTACAGATTCCATTAGACCCACGTTGTAAGGAACTGGTATATCCGGCATTGTAATTCTTTCAATTGGCGCGTCTAATTTATCAAAGCTTTCTTTTGAAAGTACTGCTGAAATTTCTGCTCCAAAACCTGCCGTTTTATTATCCTCATGAACAATTAAACATTTATTGGTTTTTGCCAATGATTTTAAACACGCTTCCTTATCCCAAGGCATGAGCGTCCTCAGATCAATAATGTCAGCAGAAATCCCTGCTTCAAGTGCCGCTTGTTCACTACGTTCGCACATAGCTCCCCAAGTTATAATGGTAACATCTGTACCTTCTTTCAAAAATTTAGCTTTACCAAATGGTACCACAAACTCGTTTCCCGGATATGGCTTTCTGGCATATTTTGCATCTAACAAATTTCTGTGTTCAAAGAACATAGTTGGATTATTTGATCGCATTGCTGTCCTTAAAAGCCCAACAGCATCCTCTGCGTTACTAGGCATTGCTACCTGCCATCCGATTGCATGTGTAAAGAATACTTCATTACTCATACTGTGCCATGGGTCGCCACATTTAGCAAAACCTCCGGGCATTCTCACTACAATAGGTGCAGCAAATCGATTTGCTGTTCTCCATCTTGTTGTTCCACAATTATTCAATTGCTCAGTAGCAGGATCTGCATATTTTCTGAACTGAATTTCTGCAACCGGCATTAATCCTGCATAAGCCATACCTACTGAACGTCCTATAATTCCTTCTTCTGATAAACTAGTATCAAATACTCTAGCTTCACCAAACTTAGACTGAAGATCCATGGTTGCAGCATGTACTCCTCCCTTCAATCCAACATCTTCTCCAAAGACCAATAACTTTTTATTAGTTTCTAGCTCATATGCCAATGTTCTTCTAATGGCCTCTACAATATTAATTCTTTGTTTTTCCGGAGTTGGTGTTTCGCTTTCTTCCGGAAATTCATGTCCTTCAACTGCTAAACCACCTATGGTTTGCAACTCTTCGGCAAAGGCGTGTTTCTCTGTAATTGAGGAATCGGGTTCAGGTCGTGCAAGAGCTTTCGATGCTGTTTCTTCTATGGTTTCTTTCGCTTTTTTCTCCAGATTCTTCCAAACTCTCTCCGATAAAGTGTTTGGAACCAAGTACTTTTTCAAAGTATCTAAAGGATCATTTTGCTTTTCTTCTTCAACTAGTTCTTCGGGCTTGTACGCTTGATTATCCTGATAAGAATGCCCGTTCAATCTTGGAACTTTTAGTCGAATCATTGTTGGGCCCTTTCTGTCCCGGACCGAACTTACAGCTTCTTCCATTAGTTTAGCAGCTTCTTCAGGATCGGTTCCGTCTCCTTCAATAATCCTAAGATTCTTAAAAGATTGGAGGTTATCAGTAATAACTCCTCCGGGTGTTTGAAACTCACTAGTTACCGAAATTCCATATCCATTATCTTCAATATAAAATAAAACAGGAAGGTTCTGAGTCGTTGCGATAGTTAAGGCTGACCAGAAACCGTTAGTAGCAACAGAGCCATCTCCACCAAGAATTGCAGCAATGGCTCCTTCATATTGTTTTTCTTTTAAAACTGTACGGCGGTATTCAATAGCCTGAGCCCAACCTATAGCAGGTGTGTATTGAGAACCGACATCACCAGCCATTGGTAGAACTTTTACTCCATCTGCTTGCGGCATATTACAAACCACACCAATATCTCTACCATCACTGTAACTTCCCGATTTCCCCATTGGTGCAGCCATTGCATCTTCAAGATCCAGCCCTAAGGAAAGCAATAGTGGCCTAGAACGATAATAAGCACTTGCTGCATCATTCGAATTTGTTAAAAGTTTTCCAAGTAGTATCTGACCTAATTCATGCCCACGTGCTGAAAATTGATAAAGCACCTTTTTGTTTGGCACTAAATCTGTTTCTTCTTTTTCATCCATTGCTCTTGATGTAAGCATCAAACGAGCGACATCTCTCCAATCTACTTTAGCAATACTTTTACCGGATTTCTTTTTAGTAGCCATGCTGTGTTCTAATTATTTAATTACTTTTTTAAAGGATTCTTCAAAGTGATCCATTTCTTCACTTGTCCCAATAGTGATTCTTATACACTTTGGTAAACCAAATGCATTTATCCGTCTTAAAATAACGCCTTCCTCAAGCATTTTTTGGGTAAAATCTATTGCTTCTTCCTCACTTGACAATATCATCATTACTGAATTGGAGATAGACCTTTTGTATTCCACATTTTGTTCATCCAAGAATTTGTAAAGCCTTTCTTTCCCCTTATTTACAAGTTCAATACTCCGTTTTAAAAAATCTTCATCCTGATACGCTGCTAATGCAGCAGCCTGTCCTAATGTTGTTGGTTCAAAAGTTAACTTGGTCTTCAGTAAATTGTTTATAATCTCTTCACTGGCGATTCCGTAACCAACCCTAAAACCTGCCAGTCCGTAAGCCTTAGAAAATGTTCGTAAAACGATTACATTCTCATGGTCATACTCCAAAGCTTTCGGGTAATCTTCAACATCCTCAGCAAACTCATAATACGCTTCATCTGCTATTACTAACACATCTTTAGGAACTTTCTCCATCAGCCATTCATATTCCTTTTTGTTGATGTACGTACCGGTTGGATTATTAGGGTTAGCCAGATATATCATCTTTGTCTGATCATCGATAGCATTTACAATAGCTTTAACATCGAATTTATAATCCTTTGTTAATGGAATTCTTTTAAGTTGCACTCCTCGTACTCCTGCTTGTACAAAAAATCCAACAAAGGTAGCCTCTGCAGTTATTGCATTTTGTTTATTTAGAAAAAAAGTTCTGCACAACATAGAAAGTAAGCTTTCTGACCCGGAAGCAAGTATTACTTCGGACTCTTTGACCTTATTTTTTTGAGCTATGACCTTTCTTAACTTACGTGCAATTGGATCCGGATAGTCTTGAATTTCTGACATCGCTTCCAGCACAGCTGGTTCAACTTTAGCGCTACATCCCAAACGGTTTTCATTTGAAGCCAATTTTGAAATCCTTTCAGGATTGTATGCTTCTTTTACCTCAGCGATCGTTTTACCTGCTATATACCTATTTAGTTGTTCAATATTCTTGGGTACAAGAGGTTTTTTTTGGTTCTCGCTCATTAAGTCTTCTTTTTTCAAATTTTATCGAGGCTCAAAGATAAACAGGAAAAGCGCTTTTTCTAAACTCCTTTTCCTTTAAAAAGTAAATGTTTTGTAAACACTCCTCATTCCTTAACTTCAAGGAAATAAAATATTGGAATGAAAACTATTGTAATTACAGGAGCAAGCAAAGGAATTGGGTTCGAAACTGCATTAAGTTTATTAAATCAAGGATGTTATGTTGTTGCAATTGCAAGATCATCAGAAGAATTAGAGCAACTCAGATCTCAATCTTCATCTAAAAACTTACTACTTATAACAGCAGACATTACATCCAAAGAAGAGTTAGAAAAAATTTCATCAGAAGTAGCTAAGCTTGAGAAAATAGACGGACTGATAAACAATGCTGGCATGGTTCTAAATAGATCTTTCTTGGAAACATCTCAAGAAGATTGGAGATCGATATTTGATGTTAATTTTTTTGCACCTGTTCAGCTTATCAGAATATTGAAACCTCTTTTAAGAAAGGGTTCTCATATAGTAAATATCGGAAGCATGGGCGGTTTTCAAGGAAGCGAAAAATTTCCGGGCTTATCAGCTTATTCTACTTCAAAAGGAGCGTTAGCTATTTTATCTGAATGTCTTAATGCAGAATTTTCAAATGAGGGTATAGCAGTAAATTGCCTGTGTTTAGGAGCTGTTCAAACGAAAATGTTAGAGGAAGCTTTCCCAGGCTATGAAGCTCCCGTGAGTCCAAAAGAGATGGGCTCATATATTTCATATTTTGTATTAAATGCTCATAATTTTATGAATGGTAAAATTATTCCAGTCTCCTTAAATAATCCCGATTAGCTTTGGAATAGCACTTCAAGAATCGTTAAATTTGCCCAACCAAAACAATACAGATGAAAAAAGTTTCTTTATCAATTTCTGCATTTCTTTTACTTATATGCATCTTTTCAGGATCAACAAAAGCCCAAACTGTTGAAATACTTGCAGGGAACACCTTAAATGGAGCCGTACAAGGAACATTATTAGGTGGAGCATCAATGGCACTTTCTAATTCTGATGACTTCTCGGCTTTGCGTGTAGGAATTGGAATGGGAACTCTTTACGGTGTAGGTATGGGTGCTTATGATATCACTACAGGAGGTGGACAGGAAGTACTTGTTTCAGGGTTATTTAATGACGGAAACAATAGCAGTATCATTGTTTTACTTGATACTTTTTACGGAGCTGCATTGGGTTCTGTAATAGTAGTAGCAGTTACCTTGGTAGCCAATGAGAGAATTACAACCGGTCTTCAATATGGAGCAGGAATTGGTGCTTGGGCTGGATTTGGATTCGGCATCTTCGACACATTTGTGTTAGCTGAAAGAACTTTTGCACCCATGGCAGTATCGAATTTATCTCAAAATGCTAGTGGATTGATTGGTTTGAACTTTGAAAATAAATCGAGTTTTGGCTTTATTAATCCAACCTTGATACGCACATCTCAACTTACCCAAAACGATATCAATTCTACAGTTAGTCCAGCCGTGGAAATGATTAATTACAGATTCAATTTTTAATCTGATACTACCTTAGAATCAGATAATTTCTTTAGAACCAAACGTGTTGTATTCATATGTCCTGTTAGTGAATGATGTAAACCATCAGCTACATAATTCCAAGCCTCAGGACCTTCCTTTCCCATTCTACTTCCTAGAGAATCGATAATCACTCCATCTTTACCGGCAACTAGCTGCCTAACTTGTTGCAGGTCCTCTTCTATGATCGTGTATTCGTATAACATATTCTCAGAAAGCAATTCCGAAATAACAGGTGTAGGAGTAATCCAAATAATTGGGTTTTTAACATACTCTCCTACAATATTCTGAATAGATTCTAAATTTTCCCAGGTAACTGATAGAGGAGTGATTGTTCTATCAGGAACTATGTTTAGTCTTTGAGCATCGAACGTTCCCAGTGCTACAAACACCCAATCAGGCTCATGAATAAGAATATCTCTATCTAATCTTTTTAATGCTTCTGACGAAGTCTCTTCACCAATAGCAGCATTCAAGAATCTGAAATCTGCTTTCTCAACAGATAATTCTAAAACATGTTTTAATATCTCAAACCATCCTTGCCCGTCTTCAGTAATTGAATCGCCAAGAACCGCTATGGTTTCAGAACCATCTAAAGGTAATGAATCTATACAGTCTATAATCTCATCTTCTTTTAAAAGCTCAAGCGCAGCTTGTTTTGCATTCTGAGTTATATTTTCTCTATAACTTTTAAGTTCTTCTTCAGTAATTCCCAATAATAACGACTCTGCTTTTTTATCTGCTTTTCCCGGGAGTAATGGAAATCTTTTCTCTAAATGAAAAAATGGAATAGTAAACTGTTCTAGTATTGCTTTAATTTCTTCTGAGGTCTTAGCCATGATCTTTCTCTAATTCTGTAATTAATTTTTCTATTCCTGAAGTAGCGGGTTCTTTTATATGTATCCACCCATCAAACGAATACAGTTCAGGATTAGATGGATCTATAATATATTTCATACAAGAGTCGGGAGCATAATGAATTAAACTTGCTGCCGGATATACTACTAAGGATGTTCCTATTACTACCAAAACATCTGCTTTATCAACTATTTGAGCACCTCTTTCAAGCATAGGAACCATCTCGCCAAACCAAACAATATGTGGTCTTAATTGCTTTCCATCAGGACCAACGTCACCAATATGAATTGGGCTTGTACCGATATCAATAACCAGGTTTTCGTTTTCAATGCTTCTGGCTTTTGTCAATTCACCATGTAAATGAAGAACATTAGTTGACCCTGCTCTTTCATGCAGATCATCAACATTTTGTGTCACAATTTGAACTTCAAAAAAGGACTCTAACTCCGCTAAAGCATGATGAGCACGATTAGGTTCTGCCTTTCCTGCTTGCTTCCTTCTATGATTATAAAAGTCTAAAACTAGTTTTGGATTAGTTTCCCATCCATCAGGAGTTGCAACCTCATTAATGTTATAGCCCTCCCATAAACCTCCGGAGTCTCTGAAAGTTGATAATCCACTTTCTGCACTTATACCTGAGCCTGATAAAACTACAATCTTTTTCTTACTGGGCATGTACCGTTTGAAGGTTGAACCAAGAACTCTCTATCTGATAATCTTCAACTACAGAAGCTTCTCCTCCATGTTTGAATAAACACATGATTGAATTCACTTCATCTTGCAATGTCTTAACAGCATTATCAACTAATTCTTTATTGAAACCTTGCTCACCTAAATTAATAGTAAATTCCATTGAAATAATTCTGCCTAATGCTTTACCAAGATCTACAAGCTTACGCTGAGGCATTTTGGTATCAATTTCAAAATTAAGAACTTCTTTAAAGTAGTCAGAAGATTTTACGGTAAGTTCAAAATCACTTAAAAAATCATACAAATTTGAGCTTTTAACTCTTCTCATCATCTTCATTACTGATTCTGAAATCTGTTGGTATAAAATATCATTAGAGCCTTCAAAGATTTGAAAAGGTCGGCTATCAACGACAGATCTACCAGCAATGTGATCAAGTCTATAGCCTTTCGCTCCTGTTAGCTGAAGAAGTGATTGGGATGCTTTTTGCATGAAGTCTGTCACAACTGACTTTATAGAGTTAGCCTCTAAGTCCATTTTGGAAGTGTTTCTTTCTAAAGGAACAGTACTTCCTGTGAAATTACACATAGCAGAACATACTGTAAAATAGGCTTGTAACTCAGATATCCTACTTTTTACCTGATCGTAATTGAATAAGCTTTGTCCACCTACAAAACGTTCTTTACAGTGATCAACGGCTTCATCTAGCATCCTTCTTAAGAAACCCATTCCCATTCCTGGAAACTGTAATCTACTACGGTGAAGTAAATCCAGCATCATAGTTATTCCTGTACTGGATGGTTCAAGTTTATGAGACTCATCAACCTGAATATTAATCTTATTCTTACCATAGGGAAGCATATACAACCCTAAGTTATTATAATATTCCTGAACTTCAATACCACCATTTCTTGTATCATGAATAAAGAAAGAGATATCTCTTGTTAAATTACCATTCTGATCCTTGCCTCTGGCAGTCATTAACCAGTAATCAGCCATTCCTGTTAAACCAGCCCAATGCTTTAAACCTTCAATCTTATACTTTCCATCTACCTTAGTAAATGAAGTTTGCATTTTAAGGGCATCAGAACCATAATCAGGTTCTGTTATCATCAACCCGCCCATTCTTTTATCATGCATCACACGATTATAAATAGCTGACTTTGCTTCTTCAGACCCATAATTTGCAAGAGGCTGAAGAAAAAGTGCTCCGTTTATTCCCATCATTAATGAAAGAGGAAGTGATTCATAAGAGCTAGCCTCCAACATAGAAAGAGCCTCTGATGTATGCCCACCAAATCCGTCGTACTTAGAAGGAATGAATGCTCCTAGTGGAGCTAATTCCATAATTTGGTTAAAAGTTGCCGGTCTAATTCCTCTTACCAAACTATCTTCGTGCTTTTCTTCTTCCGTTGAAAAAAGATCAGCCAACCTTTGTTTGTACTCTTTTATAAATTCTTGAAAATTAAAACTCATCAGATTGTATTTAGCTTTTCTAAAAATAGCAGATAATAAATATACGACTATTTAATGTCTCTTTCTGTCTCTTTAACATAAAAAAACCTCTTACTAAATCAAGTAAGAGGTTATAAAAAAAAGAAGGCGATGACCTACTCTACCACGAGTGCAGTACCATCGGCGCTGCAGGGCTTAACGTCCGTGTTCGGGATGGGAACGGGTGGGACCCCTGCGCTAGAATCACCTTCAAAGTCGGTGAGTCGGGTGTGTTCGACTCAAATTCAATAAATAAAAAGTTCTTTGACATGTCCCGTCGAAAGACGGGCGAAGAAAAAGTATACACAATGAGGATACTACTTGTTTGGTGCACCCCCAAGCCGGCGGTGCAAACCATATAAACAAAGCCAATGGTCTAATTAGTATGGCTCGGCTAAACATGTTGCCATGCGTACACCTGCCACCTATCTACCCGGTCGTCTTCCGGGAGACTCATAGGGAATACTTATCTTGGAGCGTGCTTCGCGCTTAGATGCGTTCAGCGGCTTATCACTTCCGAACATAGCTACCCTGCGATGCATGCGACCACACAACAGGTACACTAGCGGTTCGTCCACTCCGGTCCTCTCGTACTAGGAGCAGCCCTCCTCAGTATTCCAACGCCCACAGCAGATAGAGACCGAACTGTCTCACGACGTTCTGAACCCAGCTCGCGTACCGCTTTAATTGGCGAACAGCCAAACCCTTGGGACCTTCTCCAGCCCCAGGATGCGATGAGCCGACATCGAGGTGCCAAACCTCCCCGTCGATATGAACTCTTGGGGGAGATAAGCCTGTTATCCCCGGAGTACCTTTTATCCTTTGAGCGATGGCCCTTCCATGCGGTGCCACCGGATCACTAAACCCCACTTTCGTGCCTGCTCGACCTGTATGTCTCGCAGTCAAGCACCCTTATGCTTTTACACTCTACGCACGATTGCCAACCGTGCTGAGGGTACCTTTGGGAGCCTCCGTTACTCTTTAGGAGGCGACCGCCCCAGTCAAACTACCCACCATACACTGTTCCCCCTTAAGGGTTAGACTTCACCTGTGGCAAGGGCGGTATTTCAAGGGTGACTCCACAACGCCTGGCGACGCCGCTTCAAAGTCTCCCGCCTATCCTACACATGCGACAGCTAAAGCCAATGTAAAGTTGTAGTAAAGGTTCACGGGGTCTTTTCGTCCCGCTGCGGGTAATCGGCGTCATCACCGATACCACAATTTCACCGAGCTCATGGCCGAGACAGTGCCCAAGTCGTTACACCATTCGTGCAGGTCGGAACTTACCCGACAAGGAATTTCGCTACCTTAGGACCGTTATAGTTACGGCCGCCGTTTACTGGGGCTTCAGTCAAGGGCTTCGCCGAAGCTAACCCCCTTCTTTAACCTTCCAGCACCGGGCAGGTGTCAGTCCCTATACATCGCCTTACGGCTTAGCAGAGACATGTGTTTTTGGTAAACAGTCGCTTGGGCCTTTTCACTGCGCCCTGACATAGTCAGGGGATCCTTCTCCCGAAGTTACGGATCGAATTTGCCTAGTTCCTTAGCCATGAATTACTCGAGCACCTGAGGATACTCTCCTCACCCACCTGTGTCGGTTTGGGGTACGAGCGAAGACAACAAACTACGACGCTTTTCTTGGCAGCATGATTACCTCCACTATCTCTTCATCGTGAGAATCCGAGTACTGTCGGGGTTCAGCCTTAACGGGAGGCGGATTTGCCTGCCCCCCGGCCTACGCCCTTTAACGTGCATTCGTCAGCACGCGGGAGTGTCACTTCTGCGTCACGCCTTAGCCATACGTTGGCTTCGGTAGCGGAATATTTAACCGCTTTGCCATCGGCTTCCCCGGCCTCACCGGGTACACCTTAGGTCTCGACTAACCCTGATCCGATTAGCGTTGATCAGGAACCCTTGGGTTTACGGTGGAAAGGTTTTTCACCCTTCTTATCGTTACTCATGCCTACATTTTCGCTTCCAGCCGCTCCACGGCCCCTCGCGGGCGCTGCTTCTGCGCTGACTGGAATGCTCCCCTACCGATCGTTAAATCCCACAGCTTCGGTAACCGACTTATGCCCGATTATTATCGACGCCGAGTCGCTTGACTAGTGAGCTATTACGCACTCTTTAAAGGAATGGCTGCTTCTAAGCCAACCTCCTAGTTGTCTGAGCAACTCAACTTTCTTTGATCAACTTAGTCGGTATTTAGGGACCTTAGCTGGTGGTCTGGGTTGTTCCCCTCTCGCCACAGGACGTTATCACCCTGCGACTGACTGCCTGGCGGCTCATCACTGGTATTCGGAGTTTGTCTAGGGTTGGTACCCGGTGAAGGGCCCTAGCCTAATCAGTGCTCTACCTCCAGTGAGACAAAACCAGACGCTATACCTAAATATATTTCGGGGAGTACGAGCTATCTCCAAGTTTGATTGGCCTTTCACCCCTATCCACAGTTCATCCGAAGACTTTTCAACGTCAACCGGTTCGGGCCTCCACGGTGTCTTACCACCGCTTCACCCTGACCATGGATAGATCACTTGGTTTCGCGTCTGCCCCGCTGTACTGCACGCCCTATTCAGACTCGCTTTCGCTACGGCTCCACCCCTTAGGGGCTTAACCTCGCACAACAGGAGCAACTCGTAGGCTCATTATACAAAAGGCACGCCGTCACTACATAAATGCAGCTCCGACCGCTTGTAAGCACACGGTTTCAGGTACTATTTCACTCGCCTTCTCGGCGTTCTTTTCACCTTTCCCTCACGGTACTGGTTCACTATCGGTCATGCAGATGTATTTAGCCTTACCGGATGGTGCCGGCTGGTTCACGCAAGATTTCACCGGTCTCGCGCTACTCAGGATACCCGCCTTTTTGTAATCGGTACACCTACAGGGCTTTCACCTTCTGTGGCGCTGCTTTCCAGACAGCTTCGATTTAAGATTACAAAAATTACGCAGGTCCTACTACCCCGCACCCCGTAGGATGCGGTTTGGGCTGCTCCGCGTTCGCTCGCCACTACTTGCGGAATCACTGTTGTTTTCTCTTCCTCCGGGTACTTAGATGTTTCAGTTCCCCGGGTATGCCTCCTCGAAAGGATACCCTAATAAATTAGAGTGGGTTGCCCCATTCGGAAATCCGCGGATCACAGTTCTTTTGCAACTCCCCGCAGCTTATCGCAGCTTTACACGTCCTTCTTCGCCTCTGCATGCCTAGGCATCCACCGTGTGCCCTTAATTGCTTATTTTATATGGCTTGCACTACCCTCTCGGGTGCGCAAGGAACATACTCAATTGCTTGAGCTATTACTCTTGTGGGCTGCAGGTGTACTACCACCTACAGCTACCCTAGGCGCATGTTATCTGCGTTCGTACAACGAACACTTCAAACATACTATATGAGCTGACAATCAATCGATCATCAACTCTTTACATTGTTATATACTTTTTCACCATGTCAAAGAACTGCCCGTAGCACGGGCGGGCTGTGTGTTGCTCGCATTGGGTGCTTGTAAACAAGCATTCCAACTTCCCAACTTACATTCATGTTTTCAATAATTGCATGAGCCCGGGAATGACTTCCCCTCACTACTCATACCTCAAAACTAGCAGTCAACATCTCATGACTAACTACTATACTCTAAACTCGTGGAGCTACAGGGATTCGAACCCTGGACCCCTGCCTTGCAAAGGCAGTGCTCTAGCCAGCTGAGCTATAGCCCCCTTTCTTGCTCAGAAAAGTGGGCTTGGGAGGACTTGAACCTCCGACCTCACGCTTATCAGGCGTGCGCTCTAACCACCTGAGCTACAAGCCCCAAAATTATTCGGGGATAGCCCTGGTACCGAGCTTCGGCCACAGGCCACCTCCGCTGCTCTGCTTTCCTTCTTGTTGCAGCATAGGACAGATTGTTTGTAACGAACTACTTATGGTAGTTGTGTAGGTTCATCGCTTGCCGGGGTATATATACCCGGCTAGCAAGGCTCTCCTTGAAAGGAGGTGATCCAGCCGCACCTTCCGGTACGGCTACCTTGTTACGACTTAGCGCCAGTTACCAGGCTTACCCTAGGCACCCCTTACCGGGGCGACATCAGGTACTCCTGACTTCCATCGCTTGACGGGCGGTGTGTACAAGGCCCGGGAACGTATTCACCGCGTCATTGCTGATACGCGATTACTAGCGATTCCAACTTCACGGAGTCGAGTTGCAGACTCCGATCCGAACTGAGAATGGTTTTAAAGATTTGCACCTCATTGCTGAGTAGCGACCTTCTGTACCATCCATTGTAGCACGTGTGCAGCCCTGGACGTAAGGGCCATGATGACTTGACGTCGTCCCCACCTTCCTCACTACTTGCGTAGGCAGTCTGGCTAGAGTCCCCACCATTATGTGCTGGTAACTAACCACAGGGGTTGCGCTCGTTGCGGGACTTAACCCAACACCTCACGGCACGAGCTGACGACAGCCATGCAGCACCTTCCATTGCGTCTCATAGAGAACCCTCTGTTTCCAGAGGTAGCGCAGTGGATTTAGCCCAGGTAAGGTTCCTCGCGTTGCATCGAATTAAGCCACATGCTCCACCGCTTGTGCGGGCCCCCGT
>DEXK01000020.1:0-91128 GCA_002364085.1 Balneolaceae bacterium UBA3186
CTCCTTCGGAGCCGTCGATTTCATTACGTTCTTGCTCCGCCAATAATTCTAAAGGTCGGTGTAGTTGGAAGCTTTTTCTGAAATTGAAAGGCTTATTGAAGACTTAGTCCCTCCCTCGAGGGAGGTGCGGTTTTCGGCTTGCCGAAAAAGCGGAGGGTGTTTGTGAAGTATAGACGTTTCTAAACTTCACTAACACCCCTCGGATTATCCAAAGTAACTGTTTGGATAATCATCTCCCCTCAAGGGGAGATTGAAATTATTTACAAATAAAAAGCCCAACTCTGAAAAACAGAATCGGGCTTTTAAATTTTTAATGCTGTGTTTTATTCAGCTAAGCAGTGACCGGTTCTGGTTTTTGGCTTGTGCCGTTTCCGTTCAAATCGCTTTGGTCTTTGATGATGCCCGGCTCTTCTTTTCCGAACATAACTTTGTTTAAACCTCTGCGACTTCTTTCAATTAAGCTGTAAAGTACCGGAACAAGGATCAATGTAAGAGCCGTAGCAAATAACAAACCTACAATTACTGCAATTGCCATCGGTCCCCACCAGGTTGCTTGTTCACCACCCATGTACACATAAGAACCTAGGTTTCCAAAAAACTCGATCGGAGTATTTACCAACACAATGAAATCAATATTGAATCCGATTGCTAATGGTACTAAACCAAGTGTGGTTGTAATTGCCGTAAGAATTACAGGACGGAAACGAACTTTACCGCCTTGTACCAAAGCATCTCGTAAACTCAATCCATCACGACTTCTAAGAATATCAACATAATCGATCAATACAATAGCGTTGTTTACTACAATTCCGGCAAGTGAAATGATTCCTAAGAAAGCCATCAATCCGAAAGCCATCTGGAAGGTTACCAATCCGTAGAAAACACCAGCCATCGACATAACTACCGAACTCAAAATAATGATGGGTTTTGCTATAGAATTGAATTGAGACACTAGAATAAATGCGATCAGAAATACTGCGATCAGAAATGCAATACCAAGAAACTCAAACGACTCATCCTGTTCCTGCTGCTGCCCTGTCCAGCTGTAATCATAACCGGAAGGCATGTCATCTAGATAATTGGAAAGGACTCCCTGAACTTCAGCCAACACTGCGTTTGCCTGATATCCTGAACGAACATCTGCACTAATAGTAATCACTCGTTCTGAATCCTTGTGATTAATTCCACCAAGACCATCTTTAACTTCCCATGTTGCCACTTCTGACAATGGAATTTGGTTTCCTTCATGCGGAATGGTCAGATCACCTAATGTACTCAGGTCATCACGGTACTCATCATTTAACCGAACAATGATATCGTACTCTTCCTTTCCATCGCGGAATTTTGAAGCTTCCACACCATTGATCGCCTGACGAATGGTCATCCCAATTACGTTGGTTGAAAGCTCGTAAAGCGCCGCTTTTTCACGATCCACATCTACTCTAATTTCTGGTCTTGCTTCCGGTAGATTTGATTCCAATCCATCCATTTTAGCGAATACGGAATCTTCTTCAAGAATAGATAAAACTTCTCCTGAAAGTATACTTAGCTGATCCATATCGGGACCGGAAATTTCCAGATTTACCGGTTTTCCTGTCGGAGGTCCGTTTGGCGGTTGCTCCACAGTTACCTTTGCCCCTACAATATTTTCAGTCATATGATCTCTAAGAAATTCCATAGCTTCAAATACATCCCCTTCACGTTCCTGAAAATCCACAAAGTTTAAAGCTACGGTTCCTTTATTTGGGGTGTTTCCACCGCCACCTGAACCCGGGTCAGCAGTAATACTTGCTCCGGATGTTGCCAACACACTGTTTACATCAACCAGATTTGGTAGATTTTTAACACGTTGTTGAACTTCTTCGATAATGGTCTTGGTGTACTTTACATCTGAACCTATTGGAGTTTCTACCTGTACATAAACATCACGGGGAGGGATGTCTTCCGGAAAAAATTCCGTTCCTGGGTTAAAAGCACCTAATGCTACAAAGCTCAAAACAAGAACTACAGCTGAAATTCCCAATACTGAGAGCCTGTGATTTAAAGACCATACTAAGGTATTTTCATATTTTGCAATCACTTTATTAAGACCGTCTCGCTGCCACCATCTTCCTACCGGTTCTAATGCATATTTGTTAAGTGCCCAGAAAATAACACCAAGAACGATTAGCATTGCCCATGTAATGAAATTTGTAGCTAGAAATATCAGCAAAAAGATTCCAATAACTCCGTATAAGATCTTCTTCCCTTTTGGGGTTAACTTAGCTTCCGCTTCCTGGCCTTCAACTGTCATAAATAATGCGCAGATCACGGGATTGATAACCAACCCAACAAAGAGTGAACTTGCCAGTGTAATGATCAAAGTCTTTGGTAAATAACTCATAAACTGACCCACAATTCCCGGCCAGAAGATCATTGGAGCAAAAGCTGCAATCGTTGTAAAAGTTCCTGCGATAATAGGAACCGCTACTTCACCGGTTCCTTTCTTGGCAGCTTCAAATCGTTCATATCCTTCTTCCAGATATCTGTAAATATTCTCTACAACCACAATGGCATTATCCACGAGCATCCCTAAAGATAGAATTAACGAGAATAGAACGATCATGTTCATAGTTATTCCTAATGCGGATAAAATGATAAAAGAAAGGAACATCGACATTGGAATAGAAATCCCTACAAATGAAGAGTTTCTTACTCCAAGGAAGAACAGTAATACACCAACAACCAGGATCAATCCGGATATAATATTGTTTTCCAGATTTGTAACCATGTTAATTACATCCACGCTTTGATCGTTAGTGATCGCATAACGCGTAGTTGGTGGAAGGGTTGGGATTGCCTCGTCCAGAATCGCTTTTACTTCATTACCGGTATCTAGAATATTTTCTCCGGTACGTTTTTTAATACCCAGCGTAATTACAGGAGCATCGTCCAGTTCAGAATACGTTGCTCTTTCTTTGAAGCCGAATGTTACTTTTGCAACATCACGAACATAGATCGGGCTACGATTTTCGCCTTTAATTACAATGTCTTCGAGTAACTTAGTGTCTTCATATTGTCCCGGTATACGAAGTAAGAACTTTTTTGTACCTACTGATATATCTCCACCCGGAATAGTTACGTTTTCATTCGATATTGCCTGAATTATATCACCAAAAGCAATATTGTAGTATTTCATCTTTGCAAGATCTACGTCAACCTGAACTTCACGCTCTGTTCCGCCGGTCAGATCTACCCCAAGCACGGAAGGAATTGCTTCAATTTTATCCTGAAGATCTTCCGCTATTTCTTTAAGTATAACCTCGTCATATTCTCCGGAAAGATTCACGTTCATGATCGGAAATTCTGACAAGTTGATTTCCTGAACGGTTGGTTCTTCCGCATCTTCGGGAAGCTCCGGCTTAGCCAGATCTACTTTTTCCCGCACTTTCTGGAGAGCATCTTCAATATCTACGCTTGGTTCAAATTCCAAATTGATATTTGAATAGCCCTCAGCAGATGATGAGGTCATATTTTTAATATCAGAGATGTTGCTCAGCTCATCTTCAAGCTTTCTGGTAACCAGGCTCTCCATATCCTCAGGTGAAACTCCCGGGTAAATAGTAACTACAAATATATTCGGGATGTTGATACTTGGGAAGCTTTCTTTAGGAATGGTCAGGTATGACACGATCCCCATGATCGCTATCAGTACCAACAGTACCAGTACGCTAATTCTGTTGTTTATCGAGAACGTCGACAGCCCAAATTCTTTACGCTTTCCTTCTTCAGGTAAAGAAGCCCCGTTAGTTGATGCGCCGTTATTGTTGTTTTCGGTACTCATAATAGTTTCCGAGTTAAATTAATTTGCTGCTAATTTTTTGTCGTCTTTCACTGTCACACGCATGCCATCATCAAGAAAAGCGGAACCTAAAGTGATCAGTTTATCACCTTCAGCAAGTCCTTCTTCTATGATCACATTTGTTTGATATGATAACCCCAATTTTACTTCTCTTTCATTTGCCACGGCCTTGCCTTCTTCATTTTCAGAAAGCACATATACCACATAGCGGCTATCTTTTGAATACACAAACTCTTCGCTGATCACTAGAACATTGCTTAGCTCAACTGTTTTTAACCTAAGGTTTGCAATCATGTCCACTTTATAACTTTTGTTATTAGGAAGCTTTGTTTCAATTCTGAATGTTCTGTTTTGAGGATTGATACTTCCACCAACATAATTGATAGCGGAGTTAAGCGTGTCCCTTACCTGAGTATCGAACCAAACATCTACTTTATCACCAACATTAACCACATCCGAATAACGAGCCGGAACACCTGCTGAAATTTTGTAAGCATCGGACCCGATTAATCTAACAACAGCCATGCCGGGACTCACCATTTCACCTTCTTCTACCATAATTGCTTCAACTTCTCCGTTGAATGGCGCTTTGATGCTTGTATTTTCAAGATCAATTTTAATTGATTCCAATGCCGAGTTACTTTGCTCATAAGCAAATTTTGCGTTCAGGTAATCGAGTTCAGACCCAATTCCATCTTCTTCATACACTTTTTTGAGACGCTCATATTGCTCCTTGGTTTGGGAAGTCATTGCTTCTAACCGGGCTTTTTCCTGCTTTAGTTTTGAATCGTCAATTTTTACGATTGTCTGCCCTTTTTTAACCTGAGCACCTTCTTCTACTCTGTAGTCAATTACTCGTCCGTTAACTTCGGCAGAGATCATAATGTCATTCGATGTCTCTACATTTCCCACCACTCTTAAGTAACTTGAGAAAGTAGTTGGCTCTACGTTTTTAGTTGTAATGTTTACTGTTTTTACGAGCTCTTCGTTTGTTTCTGTTTGTTGAGATTCCCCTCCACAACCCAGAAGTATTGCACCCGCTACCACTATTGTTAAATATTTTTGAACGTTCATTTCTTAAAATTTATGTAGTTAAATAATTTCTTTAGTTTGTTGTGTCTACAAAAGGCACCATTCCGGTTGCCAGATCATAATTTGCTTTTGCTGTCAGATAATTAAATACCATGATTGCATAGTTTACTTCTGCTTCCCGAACTTGAATTTCTGCCTCCGTTAACTCCAGCTGGGAACCCAATCCACTTTCTAGTCTCTTTTTGGCTCTGTTATATCCGGTATTAGCTTGTTCTAACGCTTGCTTGCGGGCTGATGCTGTTTCAAAGATCTTATCCAGTTCTTCACCTGCGCTTGCCACTTCATTCTGCGCCATTAAAATCGCCATACGTTTCTGTTCTTCAACATCTTTATATTGGATCTGAGCTCTTTGAAGGTTTGCCATTCTTGAAAATCCCTGAAACAAAGGAAAATTTAGATTCACTCCTATTGTTTGAAACCTTTTGGCATTTTCAAAGAAGGTTGGGCTACCTGCCTCAGCTGCTGACCATTGCAAATTATATGAAGCTGTTAGCGTTGGAAGAAATCGACTTTTCTCAGCTCTGATCTGTTTTTCCCGAAGACTTAAATTTGCTTCAGCAATTCTGATATCACCTCTATTTTGAGTTAAAGCAGTAGAATCAACCATACCTGAATTAAAACTATATGGATTCATTCGGTCTATCTTCTTCAAATGACTGTTTGAAGTTTGAGCAGCTGTTTCAGATAGAATATCGAATTCATTCAAGCTACCCTTTACCTTAACCAAAAAATTTACAGGTAATCCCATAGCTACATTTAAGTTTCGGTAAGCCTCATCTACAGCATACTTTGCTTCTATCTGCTGGGGTTTTTGATTGCTTAATTGTACTCTTATCCTAAGTACAGCGTAGTCATCAACAATTCCGGCTTTTGCGCGGGCTTCGTTTTCTCTCAGGTTTGTTTCAAGCCTTCTTATTTGAGAATCCTGAAGTCTTAATTGCTCCTGAGCTGCAAGTACTGCATAATATGCTATTCTGGTTTGAGTAATTACCTGTTGGCTGGTTGCTCTAAAATTTTCTTCCTGTACTTTTCTAAAAACAGCTGAGCTTTTCAACGCAACAAGTGCTTCTCCTTTAAAGAGGTTTTGGGTTACAGTAAAGCCACCCTGCCAGTTGTTATCTGTTCCAAAAGAAACCGGAACTAAGACATTAGGATCTCCATTAGGATCAAATACATTTTCCGGAATAAACTGAACCGGAAGTTCAACATTTCTTGTGTAATTGATTGAAGAAATCACATCCGGGTATACTTCTGAACGAGCAATATTAACAAGCTCATCAGCATCATCAATAGCCAATAACGCTCTGTTTATTTGTGGATTATTTGCCAACGCCATTTCAATGGCTTGTTCTAGTGTAATTTCTCTTTCTGAATCCTTTGTCTGAGCTTTTGAACTTGTTGTTACCAAAATTACTGCTATAAGCAGAAGCCCTAATCGTTTACCCATTTTATTTTTGTTAGTTCGTACCATTAAAAAATCAATTGCCGATTACGTTAGTTTTTTCCATTAGTTTCAAAAAATGACTGTGAGTCATAATTTGTTTTCTGTTTATCAGTAGCAATGCCACAACCAATCACTTTCATAAAGTTCTCAAATAGAGAATTTAAATTTATTCCAAGTTCGCTAAGCAGATTAAAATGCTGTGTATTTTGATGCTGATATGCCATACTTACCATTCCGTGAGAAGTAGCCCAAAGTATCAAAGCCAATTCTTTAGGATCATAGCTTGGATTTATACTTCCATCCTGCATACCAATTTGAATTGCGCGCACCATACAAGTAAAGGAACTTTGCATATTAGTGGAGCATGAATCAAGAAAAGTACTGCCTTCTAAGTCACTCGTCTCCTTGATATTATCATGAAATCTCATTGCTCTGAAATACTCCGGGTGCTGGGTCACAAAAGTCATAAATGTTGCACCTATCATATGAACCAACTCTATCCCTGGTTTATCTTCAGTAAGCACCTTTTGAATTTCTTTTGTAAGTAACCCTGTTGCTTTATCACATATACCTAATACCAGATCCTTTTTGCTCTCGAAATACTGATATAATGACCCTTTGCTGACTTCTGCTCGTTCAGCTACTTCCGTCATGTTAAGATTGTCCAAACCTTTTTCAAGAATCAAAGCTTCAGCTGCCTCTAACATTAGTGACCGCTTTTGCTCCTTTTCCCTTTCTTTGCGTTCCGAAACTCCCATTATTGTGACTACCGGTCATTTTTTGAATTAAGGTCAAAAAGGTACGGGTACTTTAACCTAATTCCAACTATCTTTTTGTTAAGAAATGGTGAACATAACATTGATTAAAAATATTTGTCTTGTTCTGAATAAATCAAAAAACTCTCCTCTTCCAAGTCTTCCATCTTTTGGTTATGATTCAGCACACTTAAAACACAGGTATTCATTTGATTATAAGCGGACAGAATAACAATACAACCATTCCTATCAAGCGATTAGCTGCAATTGATCTGGGAACGAATTCCTTCCATGCCGTTATTGTAGACTTATATTCTGACGGCAGCTTCAGAAAGATTGAAGATTTTAAGGAAATGGTGCAGCTTGCTAAAGGTGGATTAGGTACACGCTTAGCTGAAGGAGCTTATTCACGAGGCATGAAAGCTCTCAAAAACATCAAAGTTTTGTGTGACAGCCATAATGTAGAACATATTCTGGCGTATGCCACCAGCGCTATACGGGAATCTGAAAATGGCGGAGAATTTATTCAGGACAGCATTGACAGATATGGAATTAAAATAAATGCTATTCCCGGCACTGTTGAAGCCGAGCTCATCGGTTATGCCGTTCAACATGGCGTTCGATTGGGTAACAACCCTGTTTTAATGGTTGATATCGGCGGTGGAAGCGTTGAGTTTATTCTGGGAAATGCTAAAGAATTCCATTTTCTGACCAGTAAAAAGATCGGGGTTTCCAGAATGACCGATATTTTTAAACCATCCGATCCAATCACTGCTACAGAGATTGAGAAACTTGAGGCCCATTATAGAGAAGAAACTTCACAACTTGCCGAGGCTCTTCAAATAAACAGAACTAACTTGATCATTGGTTCATCAGGAACCATGCAAAACATTGCCGCCATGATCGCCGCCCGAAAAGGGCTTCCGGTAGATGTTACTCTCAATGAAATGGAATATACTGCCAAAGATTTTTTCTCTTTTTATAAGGATTTCATCAAACTGAATCGAACCGAACGGAAAAAAATAAAAGGCTTAGACGCCAAACGTATAGATTTCATTAACACCGGAGTGGTTCTGGTTAACTATCTACTTCGCGAATATGGAATCAAGAAAGTTAAAATTTCTACTCAGGCATTAAGAGAAGGCATTATCATTAGATACCTGAAAAAAGATATGATCGGATTGCCGTGGTCAGGGTCCATGTCTGACCCAAGGCGTAGAAGTGTGTTTGAACTGCTTAGAAAATGTGACTGGCATGAAGCTCATTCAACTCACGTCGCTAATTTGGCTTTGAAGATATTTGATGCGCTAAAAAATGATCTTAAACTGGAAGACCCTGACAAAGAGTTGTTAGAGTATGCAAGCTACCTGCATGATATCGGATATTATATTTCGCATTCAAAGCATCATAAACATGCTCTTTATATTATCAGAAACTCGACTTTAAAAGGTTTTCGGGAAGAGGAAATTGAGGTTATTGCCAATGTTGCCAGATACCATCGCAGATCAACTCCAAAGAAAAGACACGGAGAATATTGGAAGTTAGCTCCTTCTGTTCGGAGAAGGATCAAAAACCTCTCGGGTATCTTAAGAGTGGCTGATGGGCTTGACAGAAGTCATTATCAAAATGTTCAGCAACTTGATATTGAAACCACTGAGAAGGAGATCATTTTTAAGATAAAAGTACAGGCCGATCCTCAATTAGAAATTTGGGGCGCTCAGAGAAAGGCACATCTACTCAGAGAAGTAACCGGGAAAAAGATTGTGATTGAAGTGGTTAATTAGGAATAGGTGAATAGAGAATTAGGAATATGATTTGTTAAACCTATTCCTAATTCCCGTATTCCTAATTTCAATTATTCCCCAAAACTTCCCGCGGCTCCCGGAAATACCACCGGGCTTTCAAATCCCTCTTTTGAAACAGAAGCAACACCAAACAAATAATTGTCGATAACTACATTTTCTAAAGTGTGTTCAGTAGTACCCGCAGGAACAAAAACACTTTTTTCCCACTGATTTGAATCTGTAAGTCTCCAGTAGATTTTATAACCAGCCAATTGAGGATTTTGCTCAGCATCTAAAGCATCCCATTTCAAGGTTGTGCTTGGACGTACAGCCCCTCGAATCTGAACATTAACCGGTGGATTTGGAGCCCAAGCCATTCCTGCCATGGTAACTGCATTTAGCCCTGTTAGTTTTGCAGCATAATCAAAGTCTACACCATCAATGGTATCACCATATTTAATTCCATCTTCCATTCTCAAGTCCTGATGTTGCATCACATAATTCTCGTTGGTTTCCATAATTCTTACACCCGGTATTCCAACTGCATTGAAAGGACGATGGTGCCCTCCTCTCCCAAAACGATCTAATCTATAAATCATCATTACATCAAGATTTGGTATATACATATCAGCCATTTTATCTACATATCGCGCTATATTTCTTGATGGTGAATCAACTTCACCACCCGTAAACCTTCGAACTCTGGCTTCCTGTTCAGTTTCTACATCTCTGGTTCCTTCCGAGAATACACGAGCAGTTGTGTTATTGATCACACCGTTAACTCCTTTGATATTTCCAATCATATCATTGTTAAGAACTGCTTTTATTCTCCAACCTTTTTCGAGGGCATATTCTGCTAAAATCTGTCCTCCAAACAACCCTTGTTCTTCACCTGAAAGACCAACATACATGATAGAACTTGGATACTCATATTTAGTCAGCACTCTTGCAGCCTCAATAGTCCCGGCCATCCCTGAAGCATTGTCATTAGCCCCCGGCGAATCAGAGACGCCATCTAAAGGATCAGAAACTCTGGAATCAATATCTCCACTCATCATCACAAATCTATTCGGATCGGAAGTTCCTCTTTGAATAGCAACAACATTCACAATATTAACGGGATCGGGTATTCTTCTTTGACCTGAAATCACATCGCTCACATAAAATACTTCGAGACATCCACCACAATCTTCCGAAATACGTTCGAACTCAGCTTTGATCCATCTTCTTGCGGCGCCAATTCCTCTTGTACTTGAAACAGTATCAGAAAGCGTGTGTCTGGTTCCAAAATCAACCAGTGTTTGGATGTCTTTTTCTATTCTTTCTGCCGAAGGCGCAATACCGATTTTGTGTAGTTCATCTGTAGTAATGGTTTGAGATAGTGCAAGCTCAACCGTTAAAAATAAAATTGCAGAAAGAGTTAATAGGAAACGAGATGTTTTCATGGTGTTAGTTATTTATTTGAAGTTTCGTCTTCTTCCTTAGCAGGATCACTGTGCAAGCGTCTATCCTGTTCAAAATAGGCTTTTAGGTTTTCCTGAAATTTGATCTGAGCTTTTAATCCCAAACGATGGCCGAAATATGCTCCTGTTCCAACAGCAACTAAAAGCATTGGCACATAAACAGCCGGAGAAGTTGCAGATCCGCCCTGATAGAGATTAACCCAAACAGCCGGAGGCAGCAAAACAAAAATTGCAAAAACATAAGGAGCTACCGTTGCTCCTTCCAATCTTCGCATAAATCTTCTACTCGAAATCGTAACCATGTTCATATAAATCAATCCAAAAAAGAAAAAAAGAACGGTTCCTAATATAGTCCCATTGTTTACTTTGGTTAACAGGTCCGAGGTCAAAAGTGTGAAAGCTCCTGAGATAATTAGAAGCCCCGTCAGGTAAAAAATAAATCTTGGCAGGTTATTCAATGTCGATAGTTAGTTTTAATATTCTAGTGATTGAGAGTACAGAATATTACACGAAAAATCTATTTTTGTAACCAGTTTAATGGATTTTGATAATCTTTGTGCCGAACTACAAATAATAGATTTTCTCCTAATGGAGATTGCGCTACGCCCGAGAGTCCTATTCTGTCTCCGGCATTTAAAACTTGATTTTTTTGCACATCAATTCTACTAAGATTTCCATAGGCGGTGTAGTACGATCCGTGCTTAACAAACACTACATCTCCAAAACCACTAATGGGCGATATCTGAGAAACATAACCATCTGACACAACCTTAACCTGAGCAGCCGGATCGGTCACAATATTTATTCCCAAATATTCTGTTACTGTTCCATAAACCGGATTTCTGGTTCTCCCAAAATTCTTAGAGACCGTTTTACTATTAACAGGCCAAGGTAGCACGCCTTTTGATGCCGCAAATGTTCGCTCATTATCGAGTAACATTTCACTACTTACTCCAGAGCTTGTGTTAATAGGTTTAGAGTACTTGGCGACCTCCCTGTTTCTGAGGTTTTCATCAGCAATTTCTCGCGCCCGAGCTAATTTTACTAATCGCTCATTGTTTAATCTCTCTATTTCTTCTTCTTGAACAATTAAATCAGTAAATGCATTCTGTAACGCTTCCTTCTGTTCTCTGCTTTTAGTAAGCTCGGCAACTAAGTCAGAACGCTGACTCCTAATAGTTTCTACAGTTTGTTTTTGCTGAGATCTTTGCCCGTTTAGTATCTCTTTTTCGGTTTGAATTTCCTGAAGTACTACCTGATTACGATTTAAACTTTGGCGAAGATCGATTTGTATCTGATCCAATTCATTCTTTCTTCGTCTTATCTGTTCTGCTTGTTTCGCTTTTTGCTCTTCAAACTTTTTTAAATATTGAGCCCTTATCAACATCTGATTGAACGACCCGGAAGTAAGTAATAATTCAAGATTGGATGATCGGCTGTTTTTGTAAGCGAATAACAATATCTTTTTATAATTGTCGATCAATACTTTGAGCTCTTCCTGACGAGCCCCGATCTCTTGTTCAGTTAAATTAATCTCTTCCTGAATTTGCTGTTGTTCTTTCGTCAAGCTTTCGATCTTGTCATCCTGTAACGCTATTAATCCGTTCAGGTTTTCATACTGTTTATACGACTGATTGAACTTGGCCTCGGCTTCAGCAACCCGCTTTTGATATGATTTTATCCGGGCATCAAGTACATTGATTTCTGCTCTAGTATTATTCTGCTTACTCAGTATCTCCTTTCGCTTTTCATCATATGTTTGCGCTGAAAGAGACGTAGCTATTGCTGCAAATATTACAACGGTCAGTATTAAAGATCTTGATCTCATAAACGTTCAATAACTATTTCATCAGGAATATCAAGTGTAAGATCTATCTTGGATGGATTTACTTCAAGGGTACGAACCTGAAAAACTACTTGTGAGTTTCTGTCTGCACTTAATATGGTAATTTTTCTAGGCAATGTGTAGCCATCAATTTCACCATAGCTTTCATATGTTAATGCTGAATAGGGAAGGCCGGAAGATCGCGCTTGCTCCACATAACTTACCGTTCCTGTTTTTTTGTTGATACGTGCAATTCCTTTGTTATAGAATCCCAGAATATATTCCGTATCAGATTGTAAAATCTTTTCTACATCATCCATTTTGATCTTGAAGTTCATCAAATCTAATAAATTTACAGACGCTAGTTCATTCAGATTCGTCATGCGCCCATCTTGAACAGACACTTTTTGAGCGTATTTATCAATTTTGTTATAAATGAGGATGGAATCTGCATCTACTAACATACTTCCACCTGTAATTCCTATTCTGTTTTTAAATGTGAGTAAGCTCAATACGGTATCTGTTTCGAAGTCTATAGTAATTCGATCGCTGCTTCCCGGCTCACTTACTAAAGCTCTACCCTTTCCCTTAGCTGAAACAAGTTCATCTGCATAGTTTGGGATACGATCTATAATTTCACTTAACGGAATCATTACCTCATAAAGGTTTTCATCAGTAGAAATTTTTTTTGTTGAGGTACACGAAACAACCAGCAAAAAAACCGCAGGTATAAGGTATTTTATTGAAACTGATCTCACTCTTGAATTTTTTCTTTTAAATGTGTCAATGAGGGGTCTTTATCCAGTGCTCTTTTCCACCACTTTTTGGCTTCGTCACTATTATTTAGTTTATCATGAACATCGCCTAAATGTTCCAATACTTCTGCACTCGCTTCTTCATCACTTAGATCAACAGATGCTTTTATAAAACGTTTTGCCTTTTCATAATCCTCTAATTTATAAAAAACCCACCCCATAGTATCCAGATAGGCTGCATTTTCAGGATCAAGCTCCATTGCTTTTAAGGCTAATTCCTTAGCTCGTTCCAAGTTCTCTCCTCTTACTGACAAATTGTATGCATAGTTGTTCATTGCGTTATGATTTTCAGGGTCATAACGCAATGCCAATTCGTATACTCTATCGGCTTCTGTTGCATTTCCCAAATTACTTTGAGCATCTCCCAACGTTGAATAGACAACAGATTTAAATGGTTTTCTTGCAGGTGCTCTAGAGGCTCTTTCCAACCATACAACTGCTTCTTCATTTTCATCACTTAGTAAATAAGCTGTACCAATGAAAAACTGAATAAAAGAATCATCCGGTACATTTTGATCGGCTTTCTTTCCCACCTTTTTTGCTTCTTCTAATCTATTTTCACTTAGCAATAATTGCAGTCTTAATCTCCAGGCTATATCATCCTGGGGAAGTAGTTCGTTCCCTTTTTCTAATTTTTGAATAGCCTTTTCGGTTTCACCGATCTGAGCATAATATTGACCGGTTATCGTAAAAGCAGGACCGTATTCTGGAGATGACTCTGTAAATGCATCTAATGCCCAGCCCGTTTCTCTTTTAAGCTGTTCGTTAAGGGGGCTTTCCTGCTGTTTTGCAAATAGAAATTGAGCTACTCCCAGCTTTTCTTCAGGAAGAATAACTTTATCTGCTAAAAAAGTTCGTATCAAAGCGCCTGCACTATCCCATTGTTGATCTTCAATATAAATTCCGGCAAGATTTAATATGGATTGTGGATCTCGTGAATTTCTGCTTAAAGCTTCATTCAAAACTTTTTTAGCATTTCCTTCTCTACCTGTTTTTGAATAATACTCGCTTAATAAATTGAGTGTATTCAAATTATCAGGATCAATATCTCTTAATAATTCCAATTGTGTAATAGCAGAATCTCTTGCTCCCAAAGCTTCGAAATTTCTGAATTTCAATAAATAAATTGACCGATTTGGTCCTGTTAATTTTAATGCCCGATCCAAAACTTGATTACTCTTCAGGTACTCCCCGTAATCTTTGTAGGTATCTGCAAGCATAAATAAACCATCATAATCATTTGGGTAGTATTCTAGCAGCGTGTTCAGCTCTTCCAGAGTTGCGGTATTTTCTCCTGCACTTCGGTATATCTGTGCCAGCTTAAACCGGAACCACTTATTCTCAGGTGCTTTTGAAACGGCTTGTTTTCCGTAAAGAGCTGCATTTGGAAGGTCTTCCATTGCAAAATATGTGTCTGCGATTGCATAACTCAGCCCGGCTTCATTACCTAGTTGGTTCTTGGCTTCCATCAAAAGTTGTAGAGACTTCTCATACTCTCTATTTTCAAATGCCTCTAAGCCTTGAACATATGCTATAGTACCATTTACCATTGGCTTTGGCTGTACCTGCGCTTTGGTTGAAGATGATAAACCAAACCCGGATATAAGAAATATGTAGAAGAATTTTTTCATCGCTTACCTTAACGTGAAGTATAATAGGAAAGTGCGATTTATGCTGAATTGATTACAGAATTTTATATGCTGCTTTTATTAATATTAATTCCATATCCTTTCCCCAATTCTTCTCTTCTTTTTGTACATTACATTTGTTAGCAAAATCAGCTTTAGGAATGTCAGAAAACTACCGCGCTCTTACTAGAAAATATCGCCCACAAAACTTTGAGGATATTGTTTCTCAGGATCACGTAAGCTCTACGTTGATGAATGCAATCAAACAAAACAGATTGTCTCATGCTTATATGTTCTGTGGTCCACGTGGAGTTGGAAAAACAACGATGGCTCGTGTTCTTGCCAGAACCATAAACGAAATTGACAGCAGTGTTGATGGTGAATCTCTGAACCAAACACTTAATATTGTTGAGATGGACGCGGCTTCTAACAACAAAGTGGATGACGTTCATCATTTACGGGAAAGTGTTAGAATTCCGCCTCAAAATGGTCGCTACAAAGTATTTATCGTTGATGAGGTTCATATGCTTTCAAAAGCGGCTTTTAATGCGCTTTTGAAAACTCTAGAAGAACCACCAGAGCACGCTATTTTTATCTTTGCTACAACAGAACCTCACAAAGTTCTACCTACTATTTTATCTCGTGTGCAGCGTTTCGACTTTAAACGAATCGCCGTTGACGAAATCGTTCGAAGACTCAGAAAAATTTCTGCTGATGAGCATATATCCATCGATGATGAATCCTTGCATGTAATAGCTAAAAAAGCAGATGGAGCACTTCGTGACGCTCTTGGATTAATGGATCAGGCAATCGCATTTTGCGGTGATAATATCACACACAATGAACTGCTCCAAGCTTTGAATGTGGTTGGTACAGATCGACTGTTTCAATTCATGAATTGTGTTAAAGATCACGATGCAGATCAGGGCTTAGAACTGATCAACACTTTGTTACAGGAAGGCTATGACATTCAGGAATTTCTGATCGGGCTTACCGAACACTTGAGAAATTTGTACATAGCTCACCACAGTAAGCAATTGTATATGGTGGAGGCCTCAGAAGACACCAAAGCTAAATACAAAGAATCTGCTCCGGATTGTTCCCGAGATGATCTTATGAGAATGCTTCATATTGTTTCGGAAGCACAGATAAAGATCAAAGACGCGAACCAGCCCAGAATTCAGTTTGAAATCACTTTACTGAAGCTCATTCATATGGAGCGGTCAGAGAATCTGGCTAAACTTCTAGCAAACCTCGAAGAAGTAAAAAAAAACTCTAAGAACTTAGGCGCACTTTCTTCAGGATCTGAAAAACCTGTTTATCCGGAAAAAAAGGAAAAAACACCCCCTACTGAACCAGAACCGATTGAGCAATCAGATTTAGTTAAAGAACTTCCAAAACAAGAGTCTGCTTCTCCAGATAAAGAAATTCTGGTTGAAGAAGAACCCGAGGATGAATTTGATATCGGAGCACCTGCATTAAAAACAAAATTCTCTCAGCCAAGTCAGCTAAAAACCACTCAAGTAAGTGCAGAAGTAAAAGTTGAAACCACAAACGAATCCTCTGCAAATCAGAAAACTGTTCGAATCGAAGACATCAAAAATGCTTGGCCGGAATTCATAGATTCACTGAATGGGTCGGTTTCTTCTATTCTAAAAATGCAAACAGAACGAGCCCTACCGGTTCGTCTGAAAGGCACAGAATTGTCATTAGAGTGTGACAATCAGCTAGCCAAAACCATGCTGGATGAACAAGCCAAAGAATTGGCAGGAAAATTGCAGGAATGTATTGGCGTGGCACTTCGTTTTAATGTAGAAGTATCACAAAAAACAAAACAAACTACAGCTCGCAATCCTTACGAACGCTTTAAGGAGATTCAACAAAAAGATCCGATGGTTCGTAGTTTGGTGGAACGGTTTGGAGCGGAACTCGAATATTAACAAAATAGACGTAAGACCTGAGATATAAGACTTAGGACTCCTATTGAATAAATAATTAATTTTGTGCTTTCGTGTTTTAGTGGCACAAATTAAACCAAATATTAAGTTATGAGTGATTTTAACATGGCCGACATGTTCGGCAAAGTTCAGGAAATGCAAGCCAAAATGCAGGAAAGTCAAGCTAAATTAGCTGAAGTAACTGTGGAAGCAGAAGCCGGTGGCGGCATGGTAAAAGTAAAAGCCAATGGTCTTCGTCAGATCCTTTCCATTAAATTTGATGAGGATGTTATTGATCCTAATGACAAAGAAATGCTGGAAGATCTGGTGGTTGCCGGGGTAAACAAAGCTCTTGAACAAGCCGATGAAGCTGCAAAATCCCAAATGCAGGAAGCTTACAAAGGAATGATTCCCGGTGGTGGAATACCAGGGATGGATCTTTCTAAGTTTGGACTATGACTGAACTCAAAATGAAAAATGAAAGATTAAAAATTGGGCTCACCAATCCTGATTTTTCATTTTTAATCTTTAATTTTTAATCTCCTTGCAGATAACCTCAGAATATTTAGAACGAGCAATTGAACAGCTTGCAAAACTCCCCGGTACAGGAAGAAAATCAGCTCAAAGAATTGCAATCCATTTATTAAAGCAGAACGATGAGTATGCGCTTCGTTTAGCAAATGCAATAATAGATCTGAAAAATAAAGTTACCCGCTGTGAAATTTGTGGCAATGTAAGCGATACTGATCCTTGTACTATTTGTGAAAATGCAAAACGTCAAAACGGGACGATCTGTGTTGTAGAAGAGTTCAATGACGTTTATATCATTGAGAAAACGAATGAGTTTAGAGGAAGGTATCATGTTCTAGGAGGAGTAATCTCTCCCATGGATAACATTGGCCCTGATAATATTCGGATACAGGAATTACTTAAACGCGTAGGCGGCAATGAAGAAATAACAGAAGTGATTCTAGCACTTAACCCTGACGCTGAAGGTGAAGCTACTTCTTATTACATTAATAAGTTGTTACTTCCTTATGAAGTTACAGTTACCCGAATTGCTTACGGTATTCCAATGGGAACCGAACTTGAATTTATAGACGAAGCCACTTTAAGCCGTGCTTTCGCAAGCAGGAACAGTTTTTGATAAACAACCACAAAGCACACAGAGTTTCTATGTTATATTTCTCAACTTTCTGCTTTCTTAGTGTTCCTTTATGGTTTATTAAACAAAAAATGTAAATGCAGTGGAGTTTTTGCATTTTTGTGGGTTCCTTTAATATTGAACAAAAATTTAATACATCTGATAACTTAAATAATTTCAAGAATGAAGAAATTGATCACTTTGCTTTTATTGGGATTTATATCCCTGAATATTTCTGCACAAAGAACATACTGGCAGCAAGAAATTGATTACACCATGAATATTGATGTTGACACCGAAAAACATCAATACAAAGGCGACCAGAAAGTTGTGTATACCAATAACTCTCCGGATGAATTAGATCGAGTTTATTTCCATTTATATTTCAATGCCTTTCAACCCGGTAGTATGATGGATGTTCGTTCTCGAACTATTACAGATCCCGATAGAAGAGTTGGTGATAGAATATCAAAACTTTCGGAAGATGAGATTGGTTACCAAAAAATCAGATCTTTAAAGCAAGATGGTAAAGACGTAAAATTTACCCACGACGGAACTATTTTAGTTGTTGAGCTTAATAAACCAATCAAATCAGGTAGCAAAACCACTTTCGAAATGGAGTGGGATGCTCAGGTTCCTATTCAAATTCGACGTTCAGGATGGAATAATGCTGAAGGTGTAGAATTTTCCATGAGCCAGTGGTATCCAAAAATGGCAGAGTATGACTATACAGGATGGAATCCCAATCCCTACATCGGACGTGAGTTTCATGGAGTATGGGGAGACTTTGACGTTAAAATCACTATCGATGCTGATTATGTAATTGGCGGTACCGGCGTTCTTCAAAATCCGAACGAGATTGGGCATGGTTATGAAGATGATGGAGTTAAACTTAACCGTAGAAAACCTGATAGTAGAATAACCTATCATTTTATAGCTGAAGATGTAATTGATTTCTTCTGGGGCGCTGATCCCGACTTTATCCATACAACTGCTCAGGTTCCAAACGGACCGAAGCTTCATTTTTTCTACCAAGAAACTGTTGATGCGCAAGCCACGCCCGAAGAAAATGCAGCATATAAAAGATATTGGGAGCAGTTACCGGAATTAACCATCAAAGGATTTGAGTATGCAAACAAGCATTTTGGAAAATATCCTTACCCTCAGTTTTCAACTGTTCAGGGAGGTGATGGTGGAATGGAGTATCCAATGGGAACACTTATCACCGGCGGAAGATCTCTGGGTAGTTTAGTTGGTGTTACCGTTCATGAGTTTTATCACAGTTGGTTTCAGGGAGTTTTAGCAACAAATGAAGCCCTTTTTGCATGGATGGATGAAGGATTTACCAGTTTTGCATCCGCAGAAACTATGCTTCATATTTTCAACCGGGAATCCGAGTTCCCGTATGCAGGTTCCTATCGCGGTTATTACAGTATAGTAGCATCAGGATTAGAAGAGCCTTTAACAACTCATGCCGATCACTTTAATACAAATCGAGCTTATGGCTCGGCATCTTATTCGAAAGGAGCGGTTTACCTAGGTCAAATGAGTTACATAGTCGGAGAAGAAGCTTTCAGAAAGGGTATGCTTACATACTTTGACACCTGGAAGATGAAACACCCAACTGCTGAAGATTTTCTTAGAGTAATGGAAAAAGAATCAGGAATGGTTCTGGACTGGTATAACGAATATTTTGTTAACACCACAAAAACTGTTGATTATGGGATCAAAGCACTTATTGGTGATGAAAACAAAACTGTGATCGAGCTGGAAAGAGTTGGGCTAATGCCAATGCCTATTGATGTTTTAGTTGAGTATAAAGATGGTAGTTCTGAAATGTTTTATATCCCACTCAGGATTATGAGAGGAGAAAAACCTGCCGAGAACGACCTCAAGCGAACCATTTTAGAAGACTGGCCATGGACAAACCCAACATATACATTTGATATTCCTACAGCTGGTTCAACGATCAAAAAGGTTTCCATTGATCCTACTCAACGCTTGGCAGATGTAAATTCTTCAAACAATTCCTTTGATGTTGAAGGAATGATTAATAAATAAACCGTATTTTACTGTATAGGCATCAGACAGATTGTTTGATGCCTTTTTTATTTACAAAAGCTCTAAAAAATTATGTCAAAAAAAGACTACGCGGCACTTTCAATAGAAGCACATAAAAAAGCTCGGGGAAAGATCTCAATAGAGCCTAAAATGCCTTTAGACACAAAGGATGATCTAAGTATTGCTTATACCCCTGGAGTTGCAGAACCTTGTCGGGAAATAAGTAAAGATGTAGAAAAAGCTTACGATTACACCGCAAAAGGAAACTTAGTTGCTGTAGTAAGTGATGGCTCCGCTGTACTTGGTTTAGGAAATATCGGACCAGAAGCCGCTTTACCGGTGATGGAAGGGAAAGCCGTGCTATTTAAGAAATTTGCCAATGTTGACGCCGTTCCGATCGTATTGAATACTCAGGATACGGAAGAGATTATAACAGCAGTAAAAGCAATTGCTCCTACTTTTGGAGGAATAAACTTGGAAGACATTTCTGCTCCCCGATGTTTTGAAATTGAAGAAAGACTAAAGAAAGAACTATCCATTCCTGTATTTCATGATGATCAGCATGGAACGGCGATCGTTACTTTAGCAGGCATGTTCAACGCATGTAAACTAACGGGAAGAAAGCTTAAAGATCTGAAAGTTGTTATAAATGGCGCCGGAGCTGCCGGAGTAGCCATAGTAAACTTACTTTTTGAAGCAGGAGTCAAAGAAGTGATCATGTGCGACAGTCGTGGAATTATTCATAACGGCAGAACTGATCTGAACGACACCAAAAAGAAAATGTCTAAGCTGACAAATAAATCCAATGTTACCGGTAATCTTGAAGATGCTGTTAAAGATTCTGATGTATTCATTGGCGTTTCTGCACCAGGAGTTTTAACTCAGGAAATGGTTAAAACCATGACCAAAGATCCTATCATTTTTGCCATGGCAAACCCTACTCCTGAAATCATGCCCGATGAAGCTCGAGAAGCCGGAGCTCGAATAATTGCCACAGGTCGTTCTGATTTTGCTAACCAGATCAATAATGTATTGGCATTTCCTGGGCTCTTCAGAGGAGCTCTGGATGCTCGCACGAACAACTTAACCTCTGCTATGTTCATTGAAGTCGCTAAAGCAATTGCAGATAGCGTGGAGGATCTTAGCGAAGAAATGATCATTCCAAGTCCTTTTGATGATCGTGTTCCCGGAAGAGTAGCTGAAGCAGTGAGAAACTTTAAGAGTTAGTATTTTAGTTCCTTGGTTTAGATAGGAACAAGACCCCGGAGTTCGCACCACTAATTCTTGTCGGGAGCTTTTGGTACTGGCGCCTGTGACGAGGAAGCTCAGTAGCGGTACAAAAGTACATGAGCATGTATAAATTACTAGATGGAGATTAGAAACCCGGGGATAAATCCCCTTCTAGCTTATGTTCTTGTCTTAAACTCGTACATAAACAAGAAAGGACTTTAGTCCTGCGTGTAATCTTGCTACAGGCAAAGGAATTGGGCTTACTTTTCCGTCTTAAATACTAAGGGCAAACGCTTCTAGAGCTATTATTACTAAACCATTAACGATTTATCTAACATCTACAGGGACGACCCTTATTAAAACAAACTTCTCTGTTCCTGATCTGATTTTTGCGCACGCTCAATGGTAGGATCTTCACGAAGTTCGAAATTATTGAGCATTTCGGGCATAAATCGTTTTTCGTAAATACGGCGTGCAATTCCATGAAGAGCTTTTTCTCCACGAGGCGTAATGGTTAAAAAACCACCGTCATCTTCCAGAATAAAGCCAAATGAACGCAGATCATTAACTATCAGATAAGCCAGTTTTTCAGTAACTCCTGAACTTTTTTCAATGATCTCCCGATGTGGGGCTTCATCCTGAGCCATATATAATTTGCCTAACACATTCAGCTCTGCTTCTGTCATTGGAAAACCTTCACTGCCTTTAGTAAGTAAATTATCCCACGTTTTTTGGGAATAATATAAACCAAACCAATGTTTTCCTTCGCGAAGTAAATGGTGAGTAACTGCACAAGCAAAATGCTGCCCGGGAGCAGCACGTAAAGGTTCTCCTCTGGTTCTGAACATATTCACCATAGTAGCTAAATCCAGTTCCTGAATATTTGGCGGATATCTGAAATAAAAATTACTTCGTTTTTGCATGTACCTAAGATATACATTAACCAACAATTGAATATGCTGAAATTAAATCAGCTTGACCAATAAAATTTTCTCTAACAAAAGTCATTCCTGCGGAGGCAGGAATCTGGACCTGCAATCAGATTTATTAGCTTTAGAGAAATTTAGATCTCGGGCATGCGCCGCGAGATGACCAATTCTGTTAAGCTTAATACTTACTGTTCACCAATCGACCCTACATTTAAAAGACGAGTCGTGTTAAAACTAAAAATTCCCAAACTCTAAACGAGTCTGCTTTATACGATTGTTATGATTCTACCGACTTGTGTATTGTACGACCTGAGAGAATTAGAAATGCTATAAAAAAAGGGACTGATGAAGCAATACTAATTTCTGAAACTTCACTCATCGCTATTAATCCAACAATTGATAATGACATAAGGAAAGAAAATATTAGAAATACACTTAGTCGTAGCATTTGCTTTTTTTCCTTTGCATATAGCGTTTCTAACAATAAAAGTAATATTCCTGGCCAGCCGAGTATTAATAAAAATATTACTTAGGCACAGCGAGAAATCTTCCATAAAGAAAGGAACTGCTATAAGCATAATTCCAATAGTTCCTACTCCATGCCCTGCTCCAATAATCACGAGATTAAAAAAGCCAAAAAGTATAAAACCTGACTTTATAGGTATTTGTCTTCTAGATTTACTCATATGGAATTAAGAAGCATAACAAATAAAAGAACTTCAATGTATATTGGTTATTGGACATTCAATATTCGTTATTCAATCCTAGCCTTTTTCGGCAATCAATGCCACTGCCTCGTCTAAGGTAAATTTCTCGGGATCGGTACCTTTCGGAAGACCAATATTCTTTTTACCGTGTTTGATGTAAGGACCATATCGACCATTCATAACTTTGATCGGGTTTTTTGTCTCCGGATGTTCGCCAAGATCGTTTAGTTCAGAACTTTTTCTTGGAGCTCCTTTCTGTTTCAGTAATTCTACTGCCCGATCCAATTCAACATCAAGAACGCTGTCATCTTTAGTTAATGACTTGAATTTCCCATCATGAACCACATAAGGACCATATCGCCCTACACCAGCTTTCACCACTTTTCCGTCTTCAGGATGTTCACCAAGATTTCTTGGTAACTCTAACAGTTTTAGAGCCAGATTCAAATCAACATCTTCCGGCGTCATTCCTTTTAAAAGTGAAACTCTCTTCGGTTTTTTATTTTCTTCTGTTACTTCTCCCAATTGAACGTATGGGCCGAATCTTCCAGTTAATAAAAACACGGGAAGTCCTTCATCAGGATGTACACCAATTGGTTTATCTTCTTCTTCAGAAAGCTTGATCAATTGCTCTAGTTTCTCTACTGTAACATCACTTGGGTTTAGATCCTGAGGCAAAGATGTTGAAACCTCTTCCCCATCTTTCTGCATTTTGGCATAAGGTCCGTATCGACCTACCGCAACCTGAATACCTTCTAATCCTTCAAGTGGGAGATCCAGTAGTTTAGCTTTCTGAGCATCGATCTTGTCTTCCTGTTTATCAACTTGTGCCCTAAGCCCGTTTTCTCCTTTGTAATAATCGTCCAGATATTCAACCGGATCTTGAGTTCCATTTGCAACTTCATCCAGCTTATCTTCCAGATTTGAAGTAAAATCACTATCCACCAGATCTGGAAAATTTTGCTCTAACAGAGAAGTAACTGCAAAAGCAGTGAACGAAGGAATTAACATCTTACTTTCGTTCTTCGCGTATCCGCGATCCTGAATCGTACTTATTACCGTTGCATATGTACTTGGCCGACCAATTCCTCTTTTTTCTAATTCTTTAACCAGCGTTGCTTCTGTGTATCTCGCTGGTGGCTTAGTTTCGTGTGAATTAAAGTTCAGATCCTGAAGATCTGTTCCGTCACCGACTTTCATTGCCGGTAAAAACTTTTCCTGAGAATCCAATGCTGCTTCAGGATCATCACTTCCTTCTACATAAGCACGGAAGAATCCCGGGAATAAGATCTTCTTTCCACCCGCTCTGAAATCTGCAGCAGTACCATTGTTCTTTGCCGTGATTGTTACATTGGTAAATTCCAACTCCGCTTCAGCCATCTGAGTTGCAATGGTTCTCTTCCAGATCAGATCGTACAATTTTAACTCTCTGTCTTTTAATCCTGACTTTTCAGGAAGAATGAATTTTGAACCTGATGGACGAATAGCCTCATGCGCTTCCTGAGCAGATTTGCCTTTCTTGGTATAAGTTCGAACTCGATCAAATAAATAATCTTCACCGTATTGATCTACAATTCCATCACGCGCTGCGGTAATTGCCTGCGAAGATAGGTTTGTTGAATCAGTTCTCATGTAGGTGATAAAACCTTTCTCGTATAATTTCTGAGCAACACTCATGGTATCACGTGCAGAGAAGTTGAACTTTCTGTTCGCTTCCTGCTGAAGAGTTGAAGTAATAAATGGAGGCGCCGGATTTCTTTTCTGAGTCTTTACATCAACATTGGTAACCGACCAGTCAGCACCCTTTAATTTTTCAACAAGATCTTTGGATTTAGCCTCATCCAGCAATACCACAGAATCCGGCTTTTTGAGCTTACCGGTATTTTCATCAAAATCTTTACCGCTTGCTAATCTCTTCTCATTTAAATGAGTCAGGTCCGCATTAAATTCGTCGTTCTCTCCACTTTTTTGAAGCACAGCTGAAAGATCGTAATACGTACCACTTCTGAATTTCATGCGCTCGCGCTCGCGCTCTACCAACATTTTTACTGCAACAGATTGCACACGTCCTGCCGATAAACCCGGAGAGATCTTCTTCCATAATAATGGAGAAACGGTATATCCCGCTAATCTGTCCAAAATTCTTCTGGTTTCCTGGGCATGCACCAATTTCATGTCAATATCGCGCGTGTTCTCCAACGCATTTAAGACTGCTTCTTTGGTGATCTCGCGAAATGCCATCCTCTTAACAGGAACTTTTGGTTTCAGCACTTCCAGTAAATGCCATGAAATTGCTTCTCCTTCACGGTCTTCATCCGTTGCAAGGATCAATTCATCAACATCTTTCAATTTGTCCTTCAATCTCTTTACGATCTTCTTCTTATCGGGCGGGGTTACGTAAATTGCAAAATATCTGTCATCCGGATTGATACCCAAAGTTGCCCAGCTTTCCTTTTTATACTTGGCAGGAATTAATTTTGCTGATGATGGAAGATCACGAATGTGACCCATAGAGGAATCCACATCATATCCTTTAGGTAGATATTTGCTGATCGTTTTTGTCTTTGTTGGAGACTCTACTATTACGAGACTTTTCATACTCTTTCTTTAATTATAAACTTTCAATCAGAGCTTTCAACTCTTCTGCGTGCGCTTTGGTATCAATTTTTTCAACGGATGCCAAGATAGTACCATCCGAATCAATAACAAAAGCCGATCGGGATGGAGCTGTAAAACTTTTTCCAAACATTTGTTTATCGACTATTGAATCTGTGGCTTCAGCAAATAAATAATCCGGATCTGAAGCGAGTGTATAATTGATTCCCTGTTTCTTTGCGTAATTCTTATGTGAACGACATCCGTCCTTACTCATCGCGATTATATTAAATCCTTTTTTATCAAACCAATCTGCATTTTCAGCGAGACTCAGTGTTTGCCTATCACAGCTCGACGTATTGTTCTTCATATATACTGATACTATAGTCTTGCGATCTAAAAGTTCCGAGAAAGAGACTTCCTTCTCCTCTCCGTCTTGTACAATTTTCAGTTTAAAATTAGTGTCTATCTTTTTACCGGTTTCTATCATTATTGTCTTCTATGGTGTTCAGTTGAGCATGAATAACGGATTTTCATAGTGCAATCGTTCAGGATCACTGATTTTATCGTTTTAAAGTTTTCTCTGATGTTATTCCTCCTTTGAAGGAGGCTCAAAATCTCGTTCAGAGATTTTGCGGTGGATGTCAATCTTTTACTACGACATCCACCTCATGCCTAATCTCAAAATTACAGGAGTTTGCAATATAACACATCTCATTAGCTTGCTTATGAAGTGACCTTGCTTGTTCTATCATGGATTCTTTTTCGACTACTACTTTTGGATAAAGTGTTACACTTTCAAATTTTCCTTTTCCACTTTTATGCTCAGTCATGATTCCTTCCGCAGAATCTTCGTATTCCAGAACAACAACTTTATTGGCTGAACACAAATGTAGATACCACAGCATATGGCAAGATGAAATTGAGGTTAAAAATAGTTCTTCAGGATTATACTTGGATTTATCTCCTCTAAAAGCAGGATCAGAAGAACCATCCAGAATTGGCTTTCCGTCAATCTTAACTATAAAGCTTCTTTCGTAGGATTTGTAATCCAACGTTCCCGAACCGGAATTGCCCGTCCATTTTAGATCTGATTTATAGTGGTGTTTCGTTGCTGATTTCATAATTTCACCTTTCACTTTTCACTTTTCACTTTTCCAAAGAAGATACTTCGCCACCGCAGCCACTACTAAGGAGTGGTGGACTTCCCCATTTGCAACCAAATCCAGAAATTTTTCAAGGGGAATTACTTGTACATTTATCCTTTCATTTCCATCCAGGTTTTGATCTGACATCCTCTTACAGTTTTTTATCAGATAAGTATGTGTGTAGTTAGTGAGTATTGCCGGATTTGAACTCACCTTACCCAAATTGATTACTTCTGTTCCTGCAAAACCCGTCTCTTCTTTAAGTTCTCTAATGGATGTTTCTTTGGGATGTTCTCCGGAATCCACCATTCCTCCCGGTAACTCCAATGTTGGCTCCTCAATTCCGTATCGATATTGTTCTACCAACACGATCTCATCTTCTTCAGTAAGTGCAATCACATTGATCCAGTCAGGTGCTTCAATAATTGAAAATGTAGCTTTATGATCTTCTGACTCGATCTTCATATCTCTACTTAAAACCTTGAAGATATTAGTCGTATATTCAACCTGCTCTTTGGTAGTAACCCAAGACTCAATTGTATAATTAAATAGTTTTTTGCTCATGCCCGATTCACTTCTATTATCACATTCTAATTTTTCCACTCTCGAAGAACGTATGAAAGCTACGGAAAAAGCCTGCGATCTGATGGAGAAAATTTACGACTCCGGTAAATATCCCAAAATGTTAGTGGAACGAGCCTGGTCAGAACATAATCCGATCATAAAAGGAGAACTCGCTCAGCCTAAAGCACTGAGATCCTATCTTGAGCGTGAGATTTTACGTCTTCTGGAAAAAAAAGCAGATATCAAAATTGAGCCATCACGGGATGTTATAGAACTGAACGATCCTCTTTTATTGGATCATACCGATGAAAGCAATTGGGACATCACCAAGAAAAAGCTTTTTCTATTTAGCCCTGAACGAACCGACATTTCATTAGACCGTCTTCAGCATTACACAGGAACCAGCGCTCATGATTTTCAGCGATACATTTTGTTCACTAACTATGAGATGCATGTTGAAGTATTTCTGGAAAAGTTTCCTGATTGCGTAAAACCGGTAAGGGATGGCGTTCAGATGCCTGCTTTCCACCACAAGTTAGATGACAACAAAGGTATTACGCTGATCAACATTGGTGTTGGTCCATCAAATGCGAAAACGATTACTGATCATGTTTCAGTACTTCGACCTGATGCCATGATAATGGTTGGGCATTGTGGCGGACTTCGAAATCACCAGGAAATCGGAGATTTTGTACTCGCAAACGGTTACATGAGAGACGATCGTTTATTGGATGATCTTTTTCCGATCGGAATACCTGTAATTCCAAACTACATCCTTAATTTATATCTCAAGCAAGTTCTGGATAATCACGGATTGAGTCATCGCATCGGAACTGTATTTACTACTGCCAACAGAAACTGGGAGTTCTCTAAAAAAGATACTGTTGAAAAGATCCATCAAAGCCGAAGTTTAGCGGTGGATATGGAATCAGCAACGGTTGCTACCAATGGATTCAGATATCGCGTTCCTCATGCGACTTTACTTTGTGTAAGTGATAAGCCACTTCATGGAAAACCAAAACTTTCAGGAGCGGCACAAGCATTCTACCAAAACTCTAAGGAAAAACATTTGGAGATCGTGATTGAAACCATCGACATGATAAAACAAACTCACCCCGACGGACTTCCAAACTCAAGCATTCGAGCTTTCAACGAACCGTTGATGGGAAGCGGAGAATAGTTGTTGAATATTGAATAACCAATACTTCATCATTCGTTATTCCTTGTTCAATATTCATTATTCATAAATTTTTGTAAGGAATCGCCTCTCAACCTGTCTTACTTGGCAAAAACTATACGCCATGAATACAGAATCATTTTCTTCCGAAGACTTCCTGAACAGAACCGTTAAAGAAATGCGTCCCGATGAACAACCCCGGGAAAAGCTTATAAAATATGGAGCCGGCTCTCTTTCTGATGCCGAACTCCTTGCCATTCTTCTGCGAACGGGAACCAAAAAAATGAATGTGATCGAAACTTCAAGAGCACTGCTTGATCATTTTAACGGACTTCATTCACTCATCAAAAAACAATGGAGCGAGCTTCGGGTAATTCCCGGCATCGCGAAAGTAAAGGCTATTACTTTGGAGGCAGCTTTTGAACTTGCCCGCAGAATTCAGGTAGCCGGTTTAGGTGAAGAGATTCAGGTAACTTCTCCTGAAGACGCTGTTGCTTTCTTTGGTCCTAAACTCCGTCACCTAACCAAAGAGGTGTTCATTGTTGCTTTTCTGAATCATAAAAAGGTTCTGACCGGATTTCAGCAGATCAGTTCAGGTGGAAGCAATGCCACTATCGTTGAACCCGCTGAGGTAATGCGCCAAGCTGTTGTACATCAAGCCAATTCCATTCTTTTATTCCACAATCATCCTTCAGGAAACGCAAAAGCTTCAACGGCTGATATTCAACTAACCAAAAGGATCTCAGAATCCGGAAAACTACTCGGCATCCCGATAGATGATCATATTATTATCGCAGGATATGACTTTGTTAGTTTGCGCAGCGAAGGCCATTTTCAATAACCAAAATTCAACAAGGAATCTCCAATGAAGAATAAAAACTCATTTAATTTACAAGACAGGATAATTAACTTCTCTCTGTTGATTATGAAAATAGTAGAAGGACTTCCTAAATCTTATACAGGTCAACATTTTGCTAAACAGTTGGTAAGATCTGGGACTTCACCGGCATTTCAATATGGAGAAGCTCAAGCTGCAGAATCGCGCAAAGATTTCATTCATAAACTTAAGATTGGGCAAAAGGAATTGCGAGAAACTTTTGTTTGCTTAACAATTATCAAAAAGCATCCTCTTTCAAGTTCTGAGTTACTAGAAATTGCTCTAACAGAATGTGATGAACTGATTGCAATCTTTCATAAGAGTATCGGAACTGCAAAAAAGAATCTGGATAAAAATGGATATTGATTATTCCTTGTTCATTATTGGATATTGAATAGATCATTGAATAATTCTTAATTCTTAATTGAATCAGCCTTATCTTAATGCTGAATCCAGAAATGAATCTTAGAATGAACGACTACCTCCAGCAAATAATCGCTGACTCTTTACAACAATTTGAACTAGAAGAACTGCCTGAAATCCAGACGGAAGCTCCTAAAGACGCCAGCCATGGCGATGCTTCCACTAATGTTGCAATGATGCTGGCAAAACCTCTTCGTAATAATCCACGAGCTATTGCACAACAGATCATCGACGGATTGAAGTACGATGAAAAGAAAATTTCTTCAGTAGAAATTGCAGGTCCCGGATTCATCAACTTTCGATTTGCTGAGGATTATTTGTACGATGAATTACAGAGTATTCTGGATGCTGGATCCGGCTTTGGAAGAACCGATGAACATTCCGGTAAAAAAGTATTGGTAGAGTTTGTAAGTGCAAACCCAACGGGACCACTGACTGTCGGTCATGGACGAAATGCAGTTCTCGGAGACACCGTTGCAAGATTGCTGGAGTGGACAGGAGCTGAGGTTGACAGGGAGTATTACTTCAATGATGCCGGTCGACAAATGCGTGTTTTGGGGCAAAGTGTGCAAGCTCGATATTTAGAAAAATTAGGCAAAGAATCTGAATTCCCAGAAGGCGGATATGAAGGAGAATATATACGAGATATTGCAGCTGAATTAGCGAAAGAAAATGCTGAATTATCTGGTAATATAGAAGACTGGAAACCCTTCAAAGAAAAAGCAGAAGAAGCCATTTTTGCTGATATCAGCAATACGCTCCAGCGAATGAATATCAATATGGATTCCTTCTTCAACGAGCATAGTTTGTATGCGGATGGATCCATTGATTCCACCGTTGAAAAGCTCCGTGAAAAAGAATTAGCCTATGATAAAGACGGAGCCGTTTGGTTTAAAACAACCGAATTCGGAAAAGAACAAGACACCGTTTTGATCAAAAGCACGGGAGAGCCGACGTACAGACTTCCCGATATCGCTTATCATATGAACAAGCTGGATCGAGGGTATGATATTTGTCTGGATGTATTCGGAGCTGATCACATTGCCACTTATCCTGATGTGCTTTCAGGAATTTCTGCATTGGGTTACGATAAAGAAAAAGTAGATGTGGTGATCTATCAGTTTGTGACGATCGTCAAAGACGGACAGCCATTTAAAATGAGCACCAGGAAAGCGAATTTTGTAACTCTTGATGAGCTTATGGATGAAGTTGGTTCTGATGTAACACGGTTTTTCTTTTTGATGAGATCTCCAAATACTCATTTAGAATTTGATATCGCTCAAGCTAAAGAAGCGGGAGATAAAAATCCTGTGTTCTATCTTCAGTACGCGCATGCAAGAATTTCTAGCGTCCTTAGAAAAGCTATGGAAGAGTACTCTTTCTCGAATGAAGCGAACCTATCGCTTTTGAAACATCCATCAGAAGAAAGTTTAATAAAAACCATACTGCGTTTTCCTGAAATGATTACCAGTGCTGCCAATGCTAGAGAGCCACATCGACTGATCAACTTTTTGAATGATGTTGCATCTGCATTTACAAGCTTCTATCACGATTGCCGAATTATTGGTGTGGAAGAAGACTTGGCTCAAGCGCGAATTGAATTAGCGAAATCAACTGCTCAGGTTTTAAGAAACGGATTGACTATTCTTGGAATTTCAGCTCCGGAAAACATGTAATTGCTTTGTTTAACCTATCTTTTTTCTATACTTAAGTGGAGAAAAGTTTGGTGAAACTGCAATGCTACTAAAAATTTAACTAACCCTTAATCTCGTAAAACAGACAATCCCTCTTGTAATCTGTTCATCCACTTTGAAGCCGGCTTGTTTGAACAATTTGTTGCTTTCATCTTTGGTCCAGAATTTGATTCCTCCGATTCCCATCGACTCCTGAAGTAATCGGCCGTACCAGGCATCGGCTTTTATAAGATGCATCATAAAAAGCACTCCATCTTCTTTCAAAATTCTGCAAGCTTCATTCAGTACTTTCACTTCTTCGGTTAACTCATTTAATGTGCCACCCATCACTATTCCGTCAAAGGTTTTGCTAAAAAAAGGCATCTCTTTAGCATCGGCTCGGACAAAATATAAGTTGGTTTCGTCAGCTTCTGCCTTTATTCGGGCTTCCTCTAACATTTGCATAGAAAAATCTAAACCTACAACATTTGCCTTGGATTGGGCGGCTTTTAGTGCTCTGCCATAAAGCGCTGTTGAGCAACCCAGGTCAAGATATAACCCATCTTCTTTAGGCTCTGTCCATTCAATGAGCAATTCATGCTCCTTCTCAATCGGGAAATCTTCACCTGTTAATAAAGACAGAGAGCGCTTTCGCCAGATCTCTTCATAAATAGTAGCAGTCAGTTTCCAATGGTTGGTATAAGATGCTAAACTAGAGAAATCTGGTTGTCCCCCTAAAATATCAATGATGTTATTCTTTACATCGTATTCATCACCATCCTGAGAGCACAAAGTACCACTGAATGGCTTGTTCAGGTTCGAAATTTCTTTCGGCACCTGAATAGCTGCTCTTTCATTTTCCGGAGATTTTAATTCAAAGCTCATAGTCCTTTCCGTCTTTATTCGTGGAGACAGTACGTGTTTACTGCTTTGGTGTTACGTTCTCATTTTTGGAGTACTAAAGACACCTGTGCGCCTTTATCAACACTTAAAAGCTTTGCTGCATTTCCTTTATTTATGCCAATTTCCAACATCCCCGAACTCCCAATAAATGCTGCTGGATCACCTTCTTCCACGTCTCCAAACGTATTCACTAAATGATCTATCATAGTATTTCCCACATAGATTCTCACTTTTCTGCGTCCTATCATATCTTCGATCAACGCTTCCGAGATATTTGTGATCAGATTTCCGAACCGATCTATATGAACCACCCAACCTTGAAGACCATCTTTATCCCCGATCGGAACCGCCCAGTGATAAGTTACCAGATCTTTAATCGGATCGCCGAGTTCTTTAAGAGAAACTCCGTTGATAAGATGAGCTGCTACCGGTGCAAAAATATCTCTTCCGTGAAAGGTTCTGGATCTTTCTTTACGCCAGTACTTTTGTTTATTCAGCTTTATAGCTTCGAATTGGAATTCACTATAGAAAAGTGAAAAAATTCCGTTATCCGGCCCTACGAAATACTGGTCATTAATTTTTAGAACGATCGGATGCCGGTCTGTTCCCACGCCAGGATCTACAACCACCAAATGAACAGTATTTTTTGGAAAAAGAAACGCTGAGTTGCGAATTACCCATGCTCCCGCCATAATATCCTGAGCAGGAATATCATGTGAAATATCAATGAGACGAACATCAGGAGCTAAACCCAGAATTACTGCCTTCATCGAACTTACATATTGATCCTGAAGACCGAAATCGGTAGTAAGCGTAATTATTTGACTCATTAAGAATAGTTGTTCAACATCACCGGCATAACCACCATAAGAATTTCTTCGTGATCACTTTTTTCTGATGGTCGAACAATACCTGCCCGATTTGGTGATGAAAACTCAAAACTTACCTCATCGTCATCTATATTGCTCAGAACATCGCCTAGATATTTTGCATTAAATCCGATTTCCAACTCATCATTTGAGTATTCACAAGCAATGGTTTCTTTTGCTTCACTGCTCATATCCAGATCTTCAGCTCTAATCGTTAATTTATCTGTTGCCAGTTCAAGACGAATTTGTCTGGTTGTGGAACTAGAGAAAATAGCAACGCGACGAACCGTTGATAGCATTTGTTCTTTGGAGATCGTCAAAAACTTGTTGTTATCGCGAGGAATCACAGAATCGTAATTCGGATACTGCTCATTGATCAACCTTGTGATCACGATAGTATTTTCACTTTTAAATCGAGCGTGATCATTTGTAACTGTGATCTCACATTCTTCTCCACTGGTTGTTTTTTGAACTAAACCAAGCGCTTTATCCGGCACGATAAACTCAGTTTCTGCACTACCTTTGATCTCTTTGTTTACATATTCAACCAAACGATAACCATCAGTTGCTACAAACTTGCTTTCTTCAGTACCGATCTTAAAATACACACCCATCATAGCAGGACGTAGATCATCGCTTGAAACGGCGAATAATGTCTTATCAATGGCTGTGTTTATATTTTCTGTAGAAGCGCTAATTTCAACACCATTTTCAAGAGTAGGTATTTCCGGAAACTCATCTGCATCATCCCCAACCAGCTTATAATTCCCTTTATCCGTTCTGAAATTGATATTCTTTCTCTCATCAACCGAAAAGAATACAGTAATGTTGGGAAGTTGTCTTAATGTTTCTAATAAACGCCGAGCAGGAATTGCTACCGAACCCTCTTCTTCTATTTCAGCTTCTATGTATTCTACAATTGCAATTTCAAGATCCGTTGCTGATAATTTCAGTTTCCCATCTTCAAATTCAAAAAGAATGGTTTCTAAAATCGGTAATGTGGCTTTTGACGGCACCGCGCCTATTACAGCTGAAAGCCCTTTGTTGAGTTCGTTACTTGATACTGAAAATTTCATGAATACGTAATTAGAGTTATTTAGGACAATTTTTTATACAATCTTGCCCTTTCGAGAACGTGTGCTTATACTAAGAAATACTGGCTCTCTCCGCAACATTTGGAACCGGTAAAAAATCACCAAATAAGTACACCGATATATCGTTAAAGCGCTACTGTAAACCTTAAAGATTTTATTACAGCATTTGATGAAAAGCCTTACCTCAGCGCTTCTCTTTTTATTAGTTTTATCTTTTCAAACTTCCGCTCAATCGTCACTGGCAAAGTATGGAAATGATTTTTTAAGCACCGGTGCCGGAGCTCGAGCTTTGGGAATGGGTTCTGCTCATTCGGCACTAACAAGTGATGTTACTGCCGGATATTGGAATGTAGCCGGGCTGTCAATGGTAAATGAGCCACAAGCTATTTACATGCATTCAGAGCGTTTTGATGGCATTGTGGGATACGATTACGGAGCATTTGCAATTCCACTTCAATCCAGAAATGCTGTGTTTTCAGTCAGTTTCTTTCGCCAGGGTGTAGATAATATTGCCAACACTTTAAACGCATGGGATGCAGACCGCAACCAGCCTCGCGAAAATCCTGAAGATTATATAACGCGTTTCAGTGCCGCCGATCTTGCGCTGTTTTTCTCTTTCGCAAAACAAAGCGACGAACGGTTTTCGTATGGAATTACCGCTAAGATCATCAATCAACGGCTAGGACCTTTTGCAAAAGCCTGGGGATATAGCCTGGATGTTGGAGCGCAATTAAAAACAGATATCGTTGACCTCGGGTTCGCTATTCGCGATGCAACCACCATGCAAAAAATGTGGACTGTGGATGAAGATGAGTTTGCAGGATTTCAGGAAGTGTTTGATGATTCCATTCCAAGCGGACAAAACGAATATGTACTTCCTTCCATAAAATTGGGAGTTTCTAAGATCTTTACGTTTAATGATTTTGATCTTATTACTGCCATCGATACCGATCTGCTTTTTGAAAACCGACAAGCTTATTACATACACTCAGGCAAGATGAGTATTGAACCTCATGTGGGAGCAGAACTTACTTACAAAGATGTGATCAGTTTCAGAACAGGTATTACTGATTTTATATCCGATCCGGAAGGCGGTTTTTCTGTTTCTCCAACATTGGGATTAGGCGTTCAACTCCTGAAATTCAATCTGGATTATGGCTTTGCCAGCTTTGCGGGAACTTCTAGCAATTTAGGATATACGCATCGGATTTCGCTTCAATATAGATTCCTGAAAAATTGATGTCCTCAACGAATTAGTCACTCAGAGCAAGATCATCGTAGCTTAGCGTAGATGATCGCAGCGAAGAGTCTGCACATCTAAAACTAAACCAAATCCACATTGTGCAGATCCATCGGGGATTCCCTCTGGATGACTTTGCTTAAAACTTAGTCGTTGGTAATCACTTACTTTATGAATCCGCTTAGATTATTCATTAACTTATTCTAAAAACTAACTTTTGCGAATAATCCTTCTCGGTCCTACTGCTTCCGGTAAAACGGAACTCTCTCTTCAGATTGCTGAAGAACTTGAAATTCCTATCATTTCAGTGGATTCCCGCCAGTGCTACAAGCATTTGGATATTGGAACGGCGAAACCTTCTGAGAAAGAATTACAAAGAGTAGAGCATTACAATATTTCTAATCTTGAATTGGATGAACCTGATTCGGTTCAGGCATTTTCAGAACGTGCTGAAGTTTGGGAAAAAGAAATTCTAAGTTCATCAGACCATTCTTTTTTTGTTGGAGGAAGTACATTACATCTACAAAGTTTGATTCGCCCAATTGAAGATATCCCTTCCGCAAATGAAGAGAATATTGCACAAATAGAATCTCAGATTGACAAAGAAGGAATAGAACCTGTTTACAACAAACTAAACTCTGTTGATCCTGAGTACGTGAAAACAATGGACGGCATGAACCGACAACGAATAATTCGCGCTTTAGATGTGTGGATGCAAACTGGTAAACCGTTCAGCTCTTTCCATTCAAACGAAGAATTTGAACTACCTGAGAATACACTGGTCTTCGGGCTTCAGAGAGACAGACAAAATCTCTACGATCGAATTAACCAAAGAGTGGACAATATGATTGACGAAGGTTTGGCTGAAGAAACCCAAAAAGTTCTGGAAATGGGTTATTCAAAAGATCTTCAGCCGTTAAATGCAGTTGGATATCGGGAGATCATCGCTGTTCTGGAAGGAAAAATGGAACTTGATAAGGCCGTTGAAAAGATCAAAACTCAAACCAGACGGTACGCAAAACGACAACTTACCTGGTTCAAACGTTGGGATTTTATCGAATGGCTTCCTGCTGATGAAAAAAAACCTGAAGAACTTAAAGAAATCCTGCTATCTCATTTAGCAGCTAAGCAATAGAAGCCGTAAATTTGGTCTCACTTTTAAAACTCGTTCATTCATGTACAAAGCAAAAGTAAACGTAACACTACGTCCCTCCATTCTTGACCCAAAAGGAAAAGCGGCTCACCATGCCCTACAAAATCTTGGGTTGAATGATGTTCAACAAGTCAGAATCGGCAAATTTATTGAACTGGATGTAAACGCTGACAGCAAAGATGCTGCAACTAAAATTGTGGAATCAGCATGTGCACAATTGTTAGCTAATGAAGTAATGGAAGACTACGAGATTTCATTCGAAGATTAATGAAACCTTTGGCTCAATTTACAGACTCAGATATTCTGCTTGCTGATACTGATGAGCTGACGAAAACTGAAGAACAGGTTGAAGAGAGTATCGATACTCCCTGGCGATTGTTCTTATTTGATGATGATATACATACGTTCGATGAAGTAATTGAACAAATCGTGAAAGCAAAAGGCTGTAGTTATTCTGTAGCTCAGGACTTAACCTTTCAGGTTCATAATAATGGCAAAGCCTTGATACATGAAGGCGAGTTTATTGAGTGCCTGAAAATGGAAGGTGTTTTAAAAGAAATTCAACTTGTAACCGAAATAAGAGGTTAACGTGGCAACATTTGGAGTAATAGTTTTTCCGGGATCTAATTGTGATCATGATGCATATCATGCAATGAAACACATCATGAATAGTAATGTTAAATTTCTCTGGCACAAAGACACCGATCTTTCAGGTATTGATTTTCTGATCGTTCCGGGTGGATTTTCATATGGCGATTATCTTCGTTCAGGGGCTATAGCACGTTTCTCTCCTATTATGCAGGAAGTAGTAAAGTTTGCTGAAAAAGGTGGCCCTGTTCTGGGAATTTGTAATGGCTTTCAGATCTTGCTTGAAGCAGGCTTGATTCCGGGAGCTATGATGCACAATCAAGATCTTCGGTTTGTATGTAAGAATGTATTTATCCGATGCGAAACTACTGATTCTCTTTTTACCAATACGCTAACCAAGGGGCAAGTTTTTGATATTCCTGTTTCTCATGGTGAAGGAAACTATCACATCAATGAATCCGGGCTAAAATCGCTTCAGGACAAAGACCAGATCTTATTCAGATATTCTGATGCTGATGGAAATCTGACTGAGGAATCTAACTTTAATGGTTCTATCGATCATATTGCCGGAATTACTAATGATGGCAGAAATGTTTTAGGCATGATGCCACATCCAGAGCGTGCAATGGAAAAACTACTCGGTTCCGATGATGGTAAGATCATATTTGATTCTATTCTCAACTCCTTGTCAGTTGCTTAAGATTTAGTACATTAACTGAATCATGAGCGATCACACACAAACAGACCTGACATTACATAGCGAGAAACTTGTTAAGCGGTATAGAAAAAGAACCGTTGTTAACGAAGTTTCCATTAATGTGAAACAAGGTGAGATCGTTGGATTACTGGGTCCAAATGGAGCCGGTAAAACCACTACGTTTTATATGATGGTTGGGTTGGTGACACCCAATTCCGGAAAAATATTCCTAAACGAAACCAATATTACTAAAAAGCCCATGTACAAAAGGGCCCGAATGGGAGTTGGCTATTTAGCTCAGGAAGCCAGCGTATTCAGGAATCTTACGGTTCGTGAAAATCTTGAATCTGTACTTCAATTTTTTTCAGTTCCATCAAATGAAATAAAGAGACGTGTTGATAAACTCATAGAAGAATTTGGTCTTCACAAAGTAGTAAACAGCAAAGGTTACTCCTTGTCCGGAGGAGAGCGTAGAAGAACAGAAATTGCCCGAGCGTTAGTTACAGAACCTAAATTTATCCTTTTAGATGAGCCTTTTGCAGGAGTTGACCCAATAGCTGTTGAAGATATTCAGGAAATAGTTGCTCAACTGACTAAACAGAATATTGGAATTCTTATTACCGATCATAACGTTCATGAAACTCTGGCCATTACTGACAGGGCTTATTTGATGTTTGAGGGTAATATTTTAATGGAAGGTACTGCAGATATTTTAGCTGAAAATGAAGATGCTAAAAAGTTATATTTAGGTGAGCAATTTAAGTTAGACAGATATAAAAACGATTAATAAAAAGTTAGCATGAAGGAAATAACAGTACAAGAATTAAAGGAAAAGAAAGAATCAGGACATGATTTCTTTCTGCTTGATGTAAGAGAAGGCTTTGAATACATGGTATCCAACTTAGATGGTGAACATATTCCCCTCGGTGACCTTCAATCTAGAGTAGATGAGATCAAAAACCATAAAGATTCTGAAGTAGTCGTAATGTGCCGATCAGGTGGGCGTAGTGGAAAAGCTGTAGAATTTCTTGAGAAAGAAGGCTTTTCTAATATATACAATCTAAAAGGCGGCATTACAGCCTGGTCTAAGGAAATTGACACTTCAATTCCTGTAGCTTAATAACTCTGGTTGATTCTTAAATCAGATTAACTGGTTGCAGCAATCTGGTTCAACAGTTCCTGATTGCTTTCAGTGTTATTTAAGACCTTTAGCAATCCTAACATAGATTCTTTCGGAGATTTCTTGAGAAGATATCTTCTCACCATGTTTCTCTCTTCTAGGGAATCAGTAATGAACTTTTCTTCATTTCGTGTTCCAGAAGCAGTGATATTAATAGCAGGATAAATCCGATCGTTAGCCAGCTCTCTATCCAGAACAAGCTCCATGTTTCCGGTTCCTTTGAACTCTTCAAAGATAAGATCATCCATTCTTGAATTAGTTTCAATCAGGCAAGTGGCTATTATAGTCAAAGAACCTCCGCCTTCGATCTTTCTGGCAGACCCAAATATCTTTTTAGGGATTTCCAACGCTCTGATATCCAAACCTCCCGATAACGTTCTTCCGCTATTCGTTTGAATTGCATTGTAAGCTCTACCAAGGCGTGTAAGCGAGTCTATAAGCAATACAGAGTCTTCACCCATCTCAGCTTTTCTCTTAGCGTATCCTAAGGCCATTTCTGTAATTCTAATGTGGCTTTGTGTCTTGTTATCATTTGAAGAAGCAAAAACTTCCGCATCTGTTGAACGAATAAAATCTGTTACTTCCTCAGGACGTTCATCAACAAGCAAAACACTCAAAGGTATATCAGGATGATTTTCAGTGATGCTTTTAGCAATCTGTTTCAGCATTACTGTTTTACCCGTTCTTGGTGGCGCTACAATTAAGGCTCTTTGACCTTTTCCAATAGGAGCTACAAGATCAATAACTCTCATCTCGATATTTTCTGACGGTTCTCCAAGCTTAATCCAATCTACAGGCATAATAGGTGTTTGGCGCTCAAATCGGCTAGATTTAGTCCAAGCTACTTTATCTTTCCTGTTAATACGATCTACAGAACATACATGCTTATTTCCTCTTTTATCCTCTTCGTACTCACCTTCCAAAATTAGTCCTGGTCTCAGATCCAGTGATTTCACTTCTTCAGGCTTTAAAAATGGATCCTGAGGACTGTAACTGAATTCATAATCCAGCTTTCGAATAAGTCCCCATCCTTTTTCATTTATTTCCAGCACACCTGCATAACGACCGGAAACCCCTTGGTTTTCTTTCCAGAAGAATTTTGGTATAAAGACATTCCCGCCTTTATTTCTGTTCTTATTATTTCTGTTCTTGTTATTACGGTTTTTATAGTTTTTTCTATTCCGTGCCATATAAATATTTATTGGTCTCCTCTTCAAAAAAGAAGTGTAATTTCAGTAAATGTGGAAATACAAAGGAGAGCGAGGTAAAAAAGAACGGTACTCAGATTAGAGTACCGTTGTGTTAATTAGGTCTGAAAAGATACAAATGTTTTTGCTGATAGCAAATTAACGAACTGTTGTAGTTTTATTGATCCACGCATAGCAAGGTGCAACAGAGCCATCGATCTTAACTTTCTGTCCGTCTTTTAGATTACCCAATCTTAAGAATTTGTCTTCACCAGTTGGGGTTACTGCTTGGTAGCTGCCCAATTGAGAATTTACTGTATTTGCAACCGAAGGATCTTTAGATTTAGCCATATTTAAATAATCTATAACTAACCAATACACCATTCTGTCTTTTGCTTCTAGTTTTCTGTCTGCAATACAGTTTGTTATAGCAGTATTGTAGATTGTTGCTTTCGCAATATAGGCCCGGCCGTAGTTCGGATCTATCTTTATTGCAGCATCAACAAATTTATCCGCTGTTTTGATATCACCCTGATTTATATATCCATCAGCAATATTTAAATTAGTCTGCTTCTTTTCAGTTTTAGTTTTAGCCATTTTTAAGGCTTCTTTGTATAACTTAATCGCTTCTGCATAACGAGCATTACTTTTCTCTGTTTCTGCTAAAGCTTTTGCGCTTTCGTAGGTTGGCTGAATCTCATGCAGCTTTCTACGGACGCTCGTTAACTCCGTCTGGTTGTCCTGATCTTCGTAAGCGCCTTCCAGTGCCTTTAGTGCTTCAACATTTTTCGGTTCTTGCTCTAGAATGGGTTGGTAATAAGCTATTACATCCTCAGGGGTTTCAAAAAGATCTTTCTGAAATTCATTCAACTTTTCAACCAAACCGCCCGTTGCGTATTTAGATGCTTCATTAATTATTTCCTGAGCTTTTGCCGTTTCTTTTTTGTTGATATAGTTACGGATTAAATTCTCAACATAGTACCCACGAGCCGTAGTAGTAGTTTTCTCAGAGTCCAGGTCAAACATTAACTGAAACTCTTCATATGCTTTAGTAACAGCGTCTGCAACAATAGAGTTGTTCTCTAAATAGAATCTACCTTTTTGCTGGTGTGTTTTATAAACCTGCTCTTGATCATCAGCATAAAGCTCCAACTTTATATCGAAAACCATAAGTGCAGAATCCAAATAAGTAGCTTTAATGCTTGGGTCTGTTTGCTCTTTAGCAAACTCCTGATAAATGGTTGTAAATCTGTCTAGTTGCCTGGAGAGTTCAAATCCCGGAAAGCCTTCAATAGTTTCAGGCTTAGTGCACAAAATCCATCTACCGTACTCTAAAGCTAAAGGATAATCCTTATTCTTAAAATTTGATTGGAAAATAGAGAATGCAGCTAGTTTATTTAAGCCATTAGGCGGTTCTATTGCTGCACATTCGGCCTGAGCTGTAACTATTGCAGAGCTGGCGAATAAAAACCCAAAGACTAGTATTAAATTTTTCATCATATCACAATTATTGTTATCACCTTTGATACTTAACATACCAAAGTATAAAAATATTATTTTAAAATTAATTAAGCTTTCTTCTTAAAAACATCAATTCTGTAAGATTAACAGACAGGTTAATGCCAAAGATATTTTCTTTTACTAAACTATTTGTTGACGACCCTCTAACCCCATATTGAAAGCTAAGATCAAAAGAGGACCCTGTTCTAAAGTCAGGGGAAATTAAACCCAAACCGGTTGTAAACCATAAAGTAGAAATATCTTCATTATTTATAGATAAATGACCGGTATCATAAGTTACCCCTGCACTATATTTAAAGTTAGAAAAGAAACCTGTTGATCTTGTTCTATGCGCGTGGTATTGAAATCCTATGCCAAAAATTTCTCTGTTTTTAAATGCATTTTCATCAGTAGTAGAAAACCCGTATTTAGCGTCAGCCCAATTTTCAAGCTGATATTCTACAGAAGCGTTAAATTTAGAAGATGGAAAATATGTAAACCCACCGTTGAACTTCATGGGTAATGATACTATTGCTTCTTTAGTCTCTCCTATTTGAACTATTACCTGGTTATCCGTAGAGCCAACAGGTTTTTCTGTTTCAACAGTTCGGTTAGCGTCAAACTCGGATTCCAAGGTAATGGTTGATCCAAATTGCAAAATGTCATTTGTTTTAAAAAGCGAGCTCTTTTTAAAAACCAATCCAAATCTATGTGAAAAAGCAGTACCATTTGTTCTCTTAGTAGCCGTATTTGACGGAAGGGATCTGTTAACAAATGTTATTGATTCATTTTCACGTTCTGTTAAAAAAGAATAGGTAGGTGCATAACCTACAAATATATTTTCAGTTAATTTATAACCTAACCCCGCCTCAAACTTTGTAACTCCACCTGTTCCTGTGCGGTTAGTTATGAGTTGATTAGTAGAGCTCCCTACTGAATAATTCTGTATTGAGTTAACATTATAGCTGGATCTGGTCTCAGGATATAAGGCAATTGATAAACCTAGTTTATTTTTTGATAATGGAAATACTGCTTGAAAATTGGAAATATTGAGAAGCGAGTTTCCACCTTTACTTGCATTATCTTCTATTGAATAGTTAGTAAAATCAAAATTTATAGCCGCTCTTGTGTAAAACCCACTCCCCCAAAATGCAGGATTACTAAGCCCTGGGGAACCAAGATCACTAAACGAAACTCCAATAATTCCCATCCCTCTTTCTTGGGCAGTATTATTCAGAACCGGCATTCCTGTTCCAAATTTTGAATATACAGTTCCAGATTTACCTTCTTCATCTTGAGCTTGCACTGATAAAGCGCTAAATAAGAATAGCGCGATATAAACCAAGTTAAATTTAATTGCTGTTCTAATCATTGTTCTGCTATCGTCAAAATAAGTTTTGGTTTTAAGGCATCAGAACTGTTTGTATCATAAAAAACACTAGACTTTAACAATCCTCCATTTGGATTTATGATCAGATACAAATCTTCACTTTCCAAATCCCCAAATAAGTACTCATTAATATGAGTTGTTATATTTAAGACAAATGCATTTTCTGTACTATCTCTAAAACCGAAATAATCTGTACCTGAAAACTGCAATTCATATTTAAACTCAGAATCATCAATCGATTTCATATCGATCAAATTTAAAGCCGGCCTAACATGATTATTCGGAAGTGAATTATTTACCTGAGTTGTGTCTTCATATAAGTAGACTTCTGCATTAAGAATATTTTTACTCCCAATAGCGCTGGCAATTTCACCAAAATTAAGGGAATAGTAGCTTTCAAGATTACTATTTAAATAATATCGATCTGCAAAATTTGGTTCGTTTTGCCTTTCAAGAGTAAACCCATAATCTGCAACTGTTAGAAGTGTAGTATCATTACTTGAGCCATCAACGAAGAAAAACCTTGAACTACTTATATCCGGAAACATAATTTGGGATGAATTTTCATCAGGCACTATTGCTAAGCCAAAAAATTCAGCATTGTATAACGAATCTCTATCATCTTCCTCATTATTAACAAACCTAATATACTCCGCTGAGATAGAATCAGAAAGATCTACTGTTATGCTTTCTTCATTCTGATATGTGAATGATCCCGCAAGTACCAGCTCGTCGTAATTTATATTATCTGAGGATAAGAGTGTTCTTCCTCTCCATCTTTCCGTGACCTTATATATGGAATAGTTGGCCGATGAAGTGGTGTCGCCTAATGACAAAAAAGTCTTATTCTCGAGTAATAATTTTAGCTTGGTTGTATCATTAACGGGAGAGACTGAGCTTGAAAGTAAGCTGGGACGAATATATCCGGTTGAATTAAATGTCCCAAATAATTGGTCACTATAGTACCCAATTGGCATATTCGATAATTGCCCACTGTACATGTCAGAACTGCGCTGGTTAAAATCGGATATATATATTGTATCAACCCTTATCTCAGATGGTTCTACAACCCCACCACCAACGGTGTTGGTGTCTTCGCAAGAAATAAAACTTCCTATTAGTAATACCGACAAAATAAGCCGCCATGTTACTGCGGCTTTAGAAATGCTTTTTTGCATCAACTCTTTATAAATTTTTTAAGTTACTTAGCTATTTTATTATAGTATTCTGCAAACTTTTCAGATACATCTTCAGGTGAACCTTGTATTTGGTGGGGTTTAATGCCCAGTTCTTCAAAAGTATCATTGAATTCATCCTTTAGATAGTTTCCGGTAACTACATGATCACTAAATTGAAGCCCTAGTCTCAATAAGTCCACCTTACCGTTATCTGTAAGTTTGTTTATGTCTATATCTTCTGGTAAGCCTAATAGTTCAAGAATCTTGGCAGTGTCGGCTTGTCCTTCATTTTCGGGGTGATGAAGATTATAAATTACTTGCGTATTCTTAAAAATAGCTTCGTCTTTATACTTCGTTTTCACTAACAAAGGGATTAAACCGGCAGGCCAATCGTGACAATGAATAATATCAGGCTCCCATCCAAGCTTCATAACAGTTTCCAGCACACCTTTATTGTAGAAAGCCAAACGTTCTGCATTGTCTTCGTAAAATTCGTCTGTATTCGGCTTTTTAAAAAGGCCTTTTCTTTTGAAATAGGTGTCATTGTCTAAAAAATAGACCTGCAATTTTGCATTAGGAATACTAGCAACCTTGATCTTCATGCTTTCAACATTGTCCCCTACCTCAACCTCAATACCTGAAAGTCTTATTACTTCATGAAGCCTGTTTCTTCTGTCATTAATAGATCCATACTTCGGCAGAAGAATTCTTATTTCAAACCCTTTGTCTTGCAATGAAGCTGGTAAAAAGCGTAAAAGATCTGCAGTATATGTCATTCTTGCAAATGGAGATATTTCCGCTGCTGCATATAAAATTTTCATAAATAGTCTTTATTTCTCTTCGTTTGAAATTGAATTTTTCTTCATCATCTCTTGAAAGGACGGATCTTTTATTGGTACAAAATCCATTAAAGTATCACTTCTTAATCCTTGTCGAATCGTTTCTAGGGAAATCACCTCTTTTGGAGGAATATTTCCAAGATTTACATTGCTCCCGTATTTCTTGATAAACCAGACCTGTTGTTCTTTCTGAGGAGCTTCAAATATAAGCTTTTCCACAGGAATTTGATCTGTTATTTCTTCTATTAAACCAGACCTGATTTCGCCATTTGGCCTGAACACACCTACCGTTCCACTTTCTCTGGCCTCACAAATTACTTTTTCCGCTCCGGCTTCTAATTCCTCACGAATAACTTTTACCCATTTATATGGCGGTACAATTTCATTTGGATTTTTACTTCCCACTTCGGAGTAAACTTTAAAATCCTTACTTAGGTCCTTTATTATTTTTTGCTTCTTCTCATCAGAAAGCCAAATAGTCCCATTAGAAACTTCTAGAGTATCTATATTATGCTTATTCAATAACTTCACATAATCACTCAATTGGTTTCTTAGTAAATAAGCCTCAAACAAAGTCCCACCAAAATATACCGGAATACCGGCATCGGAATACACTTTAATCTTATTTTCTAGATTTTGAGTCACTACTGAAGTTCCCCAGCCTAATTTTACTACGTCAACAGAATCTGAAGCAACTTCACAGAAGTCTTCACATTCCCTAACGCTGTATCCTTTATCTAACACAAATGTCATTCCATTTGTGCGAGGCTTGGATGTTCTAAATGGTAAATTTTTTAATGTAAATGCCATGTATTCTTAAAATTCAAAGCCCTAAATATACTCATTCTTACAATGGTATTAAAGAAATGCTTTTTTAGGCTATTTTCGGTTTGTATCGATTATTAGTTCTTTAATTCTTTCTGTATCAATTTCTTTCAACATTGAGTCAGTATATCTCCATACCCAGTTTCCTGAAGAGGTTCCGGGCACATTGGTTCTGTGGCTTCCATCCAGGTTCATGAAATCCTGAAGAGGAAAAATTGCTTGATCAGATACAGAGTACATCCCTAGTCGAATAAATTCCCAATTAGGCTCACTCCCGTCCGACCTTGTATACACACGAACACGATGTTTTTCAACTTCTGGAGCAGAGTTATACCAACCAATACTGGTGTCATTATCGTGTGTTCCGGAATATGCTACACAATTCTGAGGGTAGTTATGAGGTAAAAAACTGTTTGTGGAATCCGAATCAAAAGCAAATTGAATAATCTTCATCCCCGGAAAGTTATATTTATCGCGCAACCTTTCTACTCCTTCTGTTACAAAACCAAGATCTTCAGCTAGAATTGGCAATTCTCCACATTTCTGAAGGATCGTATCAAATAGCTTTTCGCCCGGCCCTTTTACCCACCGCCCGTTTTCAGCTGTTTTTTCAGATGCCTTAACTTCCCAATAAGCATCAAACCCCCTGAAATGATCTACACGAATTGCATCACATATGGAGAACATATACTTAAATCTTTCTACCCACCAAGAAAAACCATCCTTTTCCAGCACCTTCCATTTGTAAAGAGGATTCCCCCATAATTGCCCCGTCTTACTAAAATAATCTGGAGGGACGCCAGCAACTAATTTACGATTTCCTTTTTTATCTACTTCAAAGTATTGAGGATTGGCCCATACATCTGCGCTATTATGATCAACAAAAATCGGAATATCACCAATTACTCTAACCCCTTTGCCGTTGGCATATTTTTTAAGTTCAGACCATTGGGATGAGAACTCAAATTGCAACCATAGTTGATGAGCTATCTCTTTTTTATATTTTTTACGAGCTGATTTTAACGCCTCAGGGTCTCTTTGAGCAAGCATAGAATCCCAAGTGTTCCAAGGCTGCATACCACAATCTAAACCGCAAGCCATAAACAGGGTGTAATCATCCAACCAAAATTTGTTCTTTTTCTTAAAAGAATTGAATTTTTTCTTTTGATCGGCATCTATTTTTTTATAAAACCTATCCGACGCAAGCTTGTATAATCTATCTTTGTTTTTAAATGACCTGTCGTAGTCTACTTTTATTTCTGAAGGCAACTCTGCTTTTATAGCTTCTCCCTTTTCTAATAAACCTTTTTCAACAAGAATATCCGGAGATATTAAATATGGATTTCCTGCAAATGCAGAGTAACTCGCATAAGGAGAGTTTCCATATCCTGTAGGAGTTAATGGTAATATTTGCCAAATATTTTGATACGTTGCTTCTAAAAAATCTATAAAAACTCTGGCTTCTGAGCCAAAGTCTCCAATTCCATATTTACCTGGAAATGATGTAGGGTGAACTAAAGTTCCACTTGAGCGAGGAAATCTCATTCTTATCCTTTTGGTTTTAAAATTAGTGCTGCTAAAGGCGGAATAGTGACATTTATGTAGGCAGGTTGGTTATGCCAATCACCCCATTTAGCTTGAATAGCTGAATCTCCGGCATTACTTCCACCATAATATTCTGAATCTGTGTTCATCAATACATTATAAACACCATCTTTTGGAACCCCGACCTGATATCCATAATGAACCGTGGGGGTAAAATTCAATATTACTACAATAAAGTCATCCGCATTTTTCCCTCTTCTAATATACGAAATCAGGCTATTGTCCGCATCACTTACATCGATCCACTCAAAACCTCTCCAGTCGCCATCAATTTCGTGTAAAGCTTTTTCAGTTTTTGAAACTTTATTGAGATCTTTTACTAACTGTTGCAACCCCTTATGCTTTTCCCATTCTAATAAATGCCAGTCTAAAGAGTTTTCATGATTCCATTCCGACCATTGACCGAACTCTCCACCCATAAACAGCAAATTCTTCCCCGGATGCGTATACATATACGAGTAAAGCAATCTTAAATTCGCAAACTTTTGCCAGTCATCACCAGGCATTTTTGACAACATGGATTGCTTCATATGTACTACTTCATCGTGCGAAAAAGGTAGAGTAAAATGTTCTGAGAAAGCATATATCAATGAAAATGTAAGTTGGTCCTGATGATACTTTCTATGAATAGGCTCTCTCTCTATGTAAGAAAGTGTATCGTTCATCCATCCCATATTCCATTTATAATCAAAGCCTAATCCTCCTGTACCTGTAGGTCTTGAAACCCCGCCCCATGAAGTAGACTCCTCTGCAAATGTTATAACCCCTGGAAATAGAGAATGAAGAACATCATTTACATTTCTAAGCAGATTTATTGCTTCAATGTTTTCTCTTCCACCATACTTGTTTGGCACCCATTCTCCCTCTTTCCGAGAATAATCCAAATATAGCATTGATGCCACCGCGTCAACTCGTATTCCGTCTATGTGAAATTTTTCGCACCAGTAAACAACATTTGATATAAGAAAATTACGAACCTCTGTTCTCCCAAAGTTAAAAATGCACGTACCCCAATCAAGATGCTCACCTTGTCTCGGATCTTCGTGTTCATACAAACCCGTACCGTCAAATCTTCTGAGGCCATGATCATCTTTAGCAAAATGTGCAGGAACCCAATCCAGCAGTACGCCTATTCCTGCCTTGTGACACTCGTTAACAAAAAACTTAAAGTCGTCCGGATCTCCAAAACGGCTTGTTGGAGCGTAGTATCCTGTTATCTGGTATCCCCAGGAAGGATCATATGGGTGTTCTGCAATAGGTAATAATTCCACGTGAGTAAATCCCATATCTTTTATGTATGGAATCAATTCTTTGGCAAGTTCACGGTAGGTTAAAAAATCGCGCCCGTTTTCTACTTTTCTTCGCCACGAACCTATGTGTAGTTCATAAATAGAAATTGGCTGATCTTTAGCTTGTCTCACATTCCGCTTGTTCATCCATTTTTCATCAGACCATTTGAAAGCATCTTTTCCAACAACAATTGATGAAGTATTAGGGCGAAGTTCTGCTTTAAAAGCGTACGGGTCTGCTTTTAATAATGGAGCTTCCTGAACAGGTGATTTAATCTCAAACTTATACAGATCTCCTTCTGCTACATGCGGGATAAAAATTTCCCAAATTCCTTGGTCATGGAACTTCCTCATTGGGTTAACTCTGCCGTCCCAATTATTAAATGAACCAACCACACTTACCCTTACTGCACTTGGTGCTGAAACTACAAAATGAACACCTTTCACCTTTCCAACTTTCTTTTCATGAGCTCCCATAAACTCATAAGCCTTTTGGTGATTTCCTTCGCCCCATAATTGCAAATCAAAATCGCTTAGTAACGATCCGAAGTTATAGGAGTCGATTATCTCAAACTTCTTCCCTTCATAGGGTGTTATGGACAATGAATAATCAAATCTTTTTTTTCTTCTTGGAATGATTACTTCAAACAACCCTTCATCAGAAATTTTATCTAATGCTAAGGGTTTTGCACTGCCAATATTTACTGAAATGGCTTTAGCCTCAGGGCGGAGAGCTCTTATCACAAGCTTTTCTTTGCCATCGTCCTTTACCGTGTGAAGGCCTAAAACCGAAAATGGATCCCCATGTGTACCATTTGAAATTGAGGCTATTATTTCTTTGCTAAGTGTAGAGCTCATTAATCCTCTTTAATTAAGGCTCGGAAGATAGCAATTTTACACAAAATCTTTTGATGTATTCAGTATGCTTTCTAATCTTTCATTTTCTATTTTGTGTTTATGCATTACACCGGACAAATCGCCCAAAGATATCTTTTCTCAAAAAAGCATATCTCTCTTATATCCACACTTACTTTCATAAGCATAATTGGGGTTACCATTGGTACAGCGCTTCTTATTGTAGTATTGTCTGTTCTAAACGGTTTTTTTGATGTTGTTCAAGGTTATTTATTGAATTACGACCCTGATTTACGAGTAGAAGCCTCCGGCTCAAGTACATTTGTTCAAAATCAGGAATTAGTGGATCAAATCAACTCACTACCTGAAATCACTTTACTGTCTCCTTACGTGGAAGGAAAAGCTTTGCTCACCAACAATGGAAAAGAAAATAAAGTTATTGAAGTAAGAGGTGTAGATACCGAGAGTTTTATCAACCTCATCGAAATTCAACAAAGCATTAGTGCAGGGGTTTTTGATGTTAGCGTTAGAAATCGCAAACCAGGTCTTGTTATAAGCGAGCAACTTATGAATGAGCTTGATTTAGATTTAGGAGATGAAGTTGCTCTATTAAGTGCTTCAGCAATGCGCAGAACATTAACACAAATTACTGCACCAAGGTTATACCGGTTTGAAGTACGTGGCGCTTATGAACTTGAACAAATAGGTGAAGGAGCGCAGGCTTTTATCGATATTACAGCGGCACAAAGATTGTTTAAATCTAGAAACAACATTTCTGGTATTGATATTAAATTAATAGACAGTGAATTAGCACTACAACTAAAGCCTGTACTCCAATCCAAATTAGGTGATAACTTTAACGTCTCGTCTTGGTACGATCTTCAAAAGGCTCTATATGATGTTATGTATCTGGAAAAATGGGGTGCCTATGCCATTTTAATGATTATCATTATTGTTGCCGTTTTAAACATTGTCGGCTCACTTACCATGATCGTAATTCAGAAAAGAAGAGATATTGGAATCTTAATTACAATGGGATATTCAAAAGCTGCAATAAAGCAGATATTTCGCAAACAAGGGCTTTATATCGGGTTAATTGGGTGCATTTTTGGCGGACTTCTTGGCCTTTTGCTAAGTTGGCTTCAGCTTAAATTCCATATCATTAAGCTTTCCACTGCTTTTCTTATTGATGCTTATCCCGTTCAGATTCAGGTTACAGATGTGGTTATTATATTATTGGGTAGCCTGTTACTTTGTATAGCAGCCAGCTGGCTACCCGCAACAAGAGCCTCTGAAATTCAACCTGCTGATGCCATTAGATATGAATAAATTTTATTCATTATAAAGATCCGGCAGATCGTTCTCGTACAACACAACATCGCCTGGTTGTATATAAGGTTTCAAAAGGTCGTTAGCTTCAAACAATGAATTTACCACACTCACAGATTCAATATTTGAAGTTTCTACTGAATGTAAACCTTCCAAAATGGGCTCTGACCTATCCTCTCCTACTAAAATTATTTTATCCAATTGCGCTTTTGCGATCGCTTCTCCAAACTTTCGATTCTCCTGATATTCAATCTCACCAAGCTCTACCATTCCAGGCGTGATGATAATTCTTCTCCCGGATGAAAACTGACTTAGAATTTCTACTGCGTTTTTTGCGCCAACCGGGTTTGAGTTAAAAGCATCATCAATAATATAAAAATCGCCTGCTTTTTTAAGCTCAAGACGATGCTCAATCGGTTCAATATTTTTTGCGCCCAAAGCAATGGTTTTTGAACGAATCCCTAAATGATAAGCAGCTCCAATTGCCAACAACATATTCTGAACATTATGCCTTCCAAGTAACCGTGTTTGTATAGACACTTCCTCTCCTTCAACACTCAATATAAAGTTGGTTCCCTCTGTATTGTATTTGATATCATTACCCTTTATGACGCCGGATTCGAGCCCTACTAAAATTCTTTCTATATCAGAACGGTTTTCTCCCATTATGCTCACGTACTTATCATCAGCATTAAGAATTGCTACTCCATTAGATGGTAAGTTATCTACAAGCGTACCCTTTTCTTTTGCTATTACTTCTTGCGAGCCAAAAGTCTCTAAATGAGCCACTCCTACGTTTGTAATAATAGAAATATCAGGCTGAGCAATGTCGCATAACTCCTGAATGTTTCCAGCATAACGGGCTCCCATTTCCAGAATTAAAATTTGGTGGTGCGATAGCAGATCATTGTTGATCACTTTGCAAATCCCCATTGGAGTATTAAAGCTTCCCGGTGTTGAGCAAACACTAAATCTCTCTTTTAAAAGATCCTGAACCATAAACTTAGTACTGGTTTTACCATAACTTCCGGTAATAGCAATTACTTTAAGATGAGGCATTGACTCAAGTTTTTTTCTGGCTTGTTTCTTAAATCCTTCCTGAATAGAATTTTCTATAGGTTTTGTGATCCAACTCGCCAAAAAAATATAAAACGGAATCAGGATTGCTGAAAAAACCCATCCGAAAACTAAAAGAATAATATCAAACGAAAGTAAGCCAGGGCTATAGTTATACAGTAATCGACCGGTATAAGATTCTAAAGTAAAAAACACAGGGAACAATAAACCGAGAACAACGACAGGGATCAGTAACCGTTTAATTCTATTTGTAACAACCAGAGGTTTTTTCACCTTCTCCTGCTTATACCTTTTTACAGATGCCAACCAAAAGACAGTGTATACAAAGAAGATGACAGCTAAAGTGCTTCTTGTTACTACATTTCCGAAAAACCCATCCACTGCAACTGCTATGAATAAAATCAGGTTGAAAATCCCGAGATCAATAGGAATAACTTTCTCATCCCAATGCATTCTGAGCCAATGCCAGAACTCATTGTTCTTATATCCTACCTGCTGAAAAGTGTGAACAAAAAAACGTGTTCTGTACCAATGATATCTAAACATTATGATGCAGAACAAAATGGAGAAATAATTAAGTAAACTGATATACCAATACAAGCTGTAGACTATTAGAATGTGATGTTTCCCAGTTAAATACAGAACTTCTCGATATTGATTGAGAACGCTCTTATATTCACCGCACAATTAAAACAAAGTTTCGAATCGGAGACAAATATATGAAATTAATTATCCCAATGGCGGGTCGTGGAACCCGGGTACGCCCTCACTCTCATACTGTTCCAAAACCCCTGCTTCCGGTTGCCGGAACCATGATTATTGAGCGATTGGTTGAAACTTTTATTCGAACTTTGGATCGAAAAATTGAAGAGATTGTGTACATATTAGGCCCCGATTTCGGTCAGGATATCAAAGACCAGCTAACAGCAATGAGTGACCGACACGACGCAAAAACAACTTTCCGTGTTCAATTTCCTGCTTTAGGAACTGCGCATGCTGTAGCTTGTGCAAATGAAGATCTTGAAGGTGAAGTGATCGTCGCCTTTGCAGATACTCTATTTGACAGTAAAGAAAAATTTGATCTAGATGGAGCTGATAGTGTGATCTGGCTCAAGAAAGTTGAAGACCCGTCTAGATTTGGAGTTGCTGTCCACGAAGGTGAGAAGATCACCGGGTTTGTTGAAAAGCCGGAAGAATTTATTTCAGATCTCGCCATTATCGGAGTGTATTATTTCAAAGACGGGGCAGAACTTAAGCGACAAGTTAATCGCGTCATGGATGATGGACTAAAAGGCCCCGGTGGCGAATACTTCCTTACTGCAGCGCTTGATAACATGATCAATGAAGGAAAAGTCTTCAAAATTGCTACTGTTGACGAATGGTTGGATTGTGGAACTTTACCGGCATGGTTAGAAACTACCGGTGAGATTGTAGCCAAAGAAAACCCAACTTTCAATGCTTCTAAATTTCCGGGATCTGAGATCATCCCGCCGGTATTTATTGCAGAAGGAGTTAACATCGAGTCCAGCAAAATTGGGCCACACGTAAGTATTGAAGAAGGAACTACAATCAAGAATTCAACGATCAAGAACTCTATTATTAGAGATAATGCAGTTCTGGATAATGTGGAAACTGAAGGCTCTACAATTGGAGCCCATACTTCACTCAAAAATGTGAAAGGCAAAGTAGATGTCGGGGATCATTCGAATTTAGAGATCGAGTAACTTCCGGTTAGTTTACACTAAAGCTTTTTGTAGCATATACTTCATCTTCGTAGCCAATAAGATAAGCTTTGATGGAGTATGTCCCGGATTTCAAATCGATATCAAAGTAAGTTGGTAATTCGAAGGTTTTACTTTCGTCTTTTTCCAGTTTAAAACTGGTTAAGGCCATGGTGCAAAATAGATTTTCCTCTGACCTAATAATTTTTGTGTCGCCTTTAGTGATTAAGAAAGAAACCTGACATCCGGATGAAAAGCCATACTCTTTAGTTTCACTTGTATTATTCCTTACTGTAAAAATCGCTTCGATTTCCTGAACATTAGTTATTTTTTTCTCTTCCAGGTTCAGATTGGTTTCTAAATCTCCCGAACCGAAATTGATAGCATTGCAGGAAGTTAAAAGCATGGAAAAACAAAAAATGTAAGTTGCTGTCGCTTTCATAACTCTGTATTTAACTCATCTTTTGACTATTAGTTTCTAAATAAAGAGCGAATTCCTTTTTGTCAAGTTTACTATAGTCTGAAGCAATGTGATAAAACTACCAATTTTGCTAAAAATACACTATTTTTGTTTTAACTATGTTATAACATTATGATTAAAAAGCTTCAAAATATCGGAAACAGCAGAGGCATCATCCTTGAAAAATCTCTCCTCAAATTGCTTCGAGTGGAACAGGATGACCAGGTTGAAATTGTCCTTCAAGAAGACGGTTTACTAATCAAAAAAATCGATGTGAAATCTGCTTACAAACGAATAAGTGAAAAACACCGAAGATCATTGGATAAACTTGGGGAATAAGTATGTCTCCAAAATTCCTTTCTTTGGATGATATACTTTTTATTCATAGTGAAGAAATCAACACTGCAGGTGGTGAGCCAAATATTAGAGATCTGGAAGGAATCAAGGCTTGTACTGAATCACCTAAAACTACTTTTAATGGAGATTACTTACTAGATCTTTATGGCATGGCTGCAGCATATGTTTCCTGTTTCGTATTTCGGCACCCATTTATTGATGGCAATAAAAGAACCGCTTTAGCTTCTTGTCTTACTTTTCTTTACTTAAATGGTTTTGAGGTGAACGAAGAACATGATGAGGAGCTTGCTGATTTGGTAGTTGATTTAGTTACGAAAAAAATCGATACCGATTTCTTATCTGACTTTTTGAGAACAAGATCTTTACCAATTTCTTAGGTTAACTGTAAGTTTTATTTCACCACCGTAATAACTCCGTTAAATTTATCAATTATGTAATTGCTGATCCCACCCGGTTTATCAGCATTTATATCCCATTTAAAATCAGCTCCTCCAATAAAAATTTGATCGCAATCTAATTTTCCAGCTGTTTTGATTATAGTTTTACCCGGCTCTCCTGTTTCAACAACTAACTCAGGATCTACTTCAGGACCGCTGTTTTCTTCAAATAGAAACTTAGCCATCTCCACAATACCTTTAGCTGTGTCTTCATCTTCTTTATTCTCTGCGACAACTAAAATAGTTACTGATGGTTTATTATTAAGATGTGAACTCAACATTCCTGCATGTTTCACCGCTTCACTTGCGTATTTACTACCGTTTGTTGCTATTAACCAGTTTGATGGAAATCCCATAATTCATTAACCTCGTTTATTTACTATTAATTTATACAACAAACCTCTGAAAGCATCCTTTAAGATTGGTATCTTTCGGCGATGAATTTCCCACTACAAATACCTGCATCTCATAAGTCCGTTTTTGAAGTTATAAGTACTGCCGCATCTTCCATAAACCAACCAGTATATATTGTTGGAGGATATGTACGCGACTTTTATTTAGATCGTCTTAAACAAACAGAACCTGACCTCGACTTTGTTACGCTTGGGTCCGGAATTTCTTTAGCTGAGAAGGTTCATCAAGCTTTAAAAGGATCCCATCTTTCTGTGTTCAAACAATTCGGAACAGCTCTTGTAAAAACGGATGAGTTTGAACTTGAGTTTGTAGGAGCACGCAGAGAAAGTTATCGTAAGAATTCCAGAAAACCCATTGTGGAAAATGGGAGCCTTGAAGATGATCAACTTCGCCGAGATTTAACTATTAATGCGCTATCCTGGAGTTTAAACAAAGAAGATTTCGGAACACTTGTAGATCCATTCGGAGGAATTCAGGATTTAAAAAACAAGCTGATCCGAACACCCATTGATCCCAAACAAACTTTTGATGACGACCCGCTTAGAATGCTCCGAGCTATTCGTTTTGCCACGCAGCTGAATTTCAATATTGAAGAGAAGACCTATAATGCTATTTCTGAAATGGCTCCCAGACTTGAGATCATTTCTAAAGAGCGAATTGTTACTGAGCTTAATAAGATAATTATGAGTGATAAACCTTCCATCGGGTTTGCTCATTTATTTCACACAGGATTGCTTAAACAGTTTTTTCCACAAATGCATCAGCTGCAAGGTGTAAAAGAGAAGAATGGGCAAACTCATAAAGATAATTTCTGGCATACTCTTCAGGTATTGGATAATGTTGTTGAATATGGTGGAGACCTTTGGCTGAGATGGGCTGCTATTTTGCATGATATTGCGAAACCTCCAACTCAACGATTCGACAAAGATGCAGGCTGGACTTTTCATGGTCATGATGCTTTAGGCGCAAAATGGACAAAAGGAATATTTCGTCAGCTTGGTTTGCCCTTAGACGAAAGAATGCGCTATGTGAGAAAATTGGTACGCCTGCATCTCCGCCCTATTGCTTTAGTTTCAGAAGAAGTGAGTGACAGCGCTATAAGAAGACTTATCTTTGAAGCTGGCGATGATATTGATGACCTCATGACTCTCTGCAGAGCTGATATAACAAGCAAAAACGACAATAAAGTTGAGCGCTTTCAAAAAAACTTCAATCGGGTAGAAAAGAAGATCAAGGAAGTTGAAAAGAAAGATCATATCAGAAACTGGAAAAATCCCCTTTCAGGAGAAGAAATTATGGAAGCACTTCAGATCAGGCCAAGCAAAACAATTGGGGATATTAAAGATGCTGTAAAAGAAGCTATATTAAGTGGGGAAATACCTAATGAACATGATGCAGCTTTTGAATTCATGATGAATAATAAGGATAAATTTTTGGAGGAAGAGTAAAAGTGACAAAGTTATATCAACACTCCGTGTTTGGTTGCAAAGTTAGTTTATATTCAAACCAACTTTGTAACTGTAAGCGAAGCTTACATCTCACTTTGTCACATAGTCACTCTTTATTTAAATGAAAGAAGTTTGGGTATCAAATTCATACGCTAAGATCAATATCGGGCTCAACGTTTTGGAGAGGCTTGACTCAGGATATCATAATATTGAGACTGGTTTTTGTTTTATCGAATGGACAGATCGTTTTGAGATAACACCATCGAGTAGAAACAGCTTAACTATGAGCGATGAAAAAATTCCTGTTGACGACTCAAATCTCATTGTAAAAGCCGTAGCTCTACTTGAGAGAGAGGCCGGGTTAAAAGATCAGTTTAATATAAAAGTTCAAAAAAATATTCCTGCCGGTGCCGGTCTCGGTGGGGGGAGCAGTAATGCTGCTACTACACTTAGAATGATCAACAAGATCGCTAATCTAGGATTACAAGAACCGGAATTAATGGAACTAGGGAAAAAGCTTGGTGCTGATGTTCCTTTCTTCATCCAGGGAAAGCCTGGGTTTGCAACGGGGCTCGGAACCGAAATAGAGCCTTTACCTATTCAGCCCAACGGTTGGATAGTCACAATTTTTCCAGGCGAACCAAGTAGCACCCCCGAAGCGTATAATTTTGTAGAACCAAATCCTGAACCGGAGTTTTCATTAAAAAAAGTATTGAAAAAAGAGCCTCTGGAGGAATGGGAATACTTGATCATTAATGACCTTGAAGCTTCGGTTTTCCCAAGAATGAATATTGTTGGAAACATTAAAGATCAATGCTACGAATTCGGGGCAAGCTACGCCTCAATGAGTGGAAGCGGTTCCAGTGTTTTTGGGATTTTTGAACAGGATTTTGTTGCAATTCACGCGTATGAATCGTTTCATAGTCTCGGATTTTCAGCGAATTTATCGCGCCCCCTTTTTAAACCTGATCTGGGTATCTACAAGAAACAGATCGACTAATTTATTTCACATTTAAGTTATCAATCAGCATCTATAATGGCTAAAAAGAAGACTTCTTCAACACCGGATCTAAGATCGGGAATGGATAAAAACTCCCTTCGCGAAGATATTAAAATGCACCTTCGTCATACCTTGGCAAAGGACGAGTACTCTACCACAAACTGGGATAATTACCGAAGTGTGGTTCTCACTTTAATGGATCGGTTAAATGAGCGCTGGTTAACAACGCAGCAACATTACCATAATTCCGGAGCAAAACGAGTTTACTATTTATCCATGGAATACCTGATCGGTCGGTTGCTTGATAACATGGTAGTTAATCTGGATGTTCAACAAGAAATCGCTGATGCTTTACAGGATGTTGGTTTAGATTATGATGACATCCGAAATGCAGAATGGGACGCCGGACTTGGAAATGGTGGTCTCGGAAGACTTGCAGCTTGTTTTTTGGATTCCATGGCAACATTAGGAATTCCTGCAATTGGTTACGGCTTGCGATACGACTACGGAATTTTCTATCAAACTATGGAAAACGGGTTTCAGATCGAGAAACCGGATCTTTGGTTGCGTTATGGAAATCCCTGGGATATTGTCCGTCCTAAAGTTCAATATCCGGTGGAATTTTATGGTCACCAAGGTGCCGCTCAAAACGGAGATGGCGGACATCATTACAGTTGGGAAAATACCCGCAAAGTTCAAGCCGTTGCTTACGACACTCCTATTCCAGGATACGATAATGGAATTGTAAACAATCTGCGATTATGGAAGGCAGAATCTGATGCTACTTTAGATCTAAAAAGCTTTAATCAAGGGCAGTACATTGACGCCGTAAAAGACAATCAACTTGAGCAGAACATCACTCGTGTTCTATATCCTAACGACAAAGTTTTTGTAGGTCAGGAACTCCGATTGAAGCAAGAATACTTCCTTGTATCTGCTTCTATGCAGGATATTATCCGGCGTTTCAAAAAAGGAACTGATGACTGGAGTAAATTTCCGGAACGCGTTGCTATTCAGTGTAACGATACCCATCCGAATCTTGCAATACCTGAGTTGATGAGAGTCTTGCTGGATGATGTACACATGCCATGGGAAAAAGCCTGGGATATTACATCCAACACGATGGCTTACACGAATCATACTTTACTTCCTGAGGCTTTGGAAAAATGGCCGGTTTCGTTGATGAGAAACCTTTTACCAAGACACCTGAATATTATCCATGAGATAAATCGTCGCTTTATGGATAACATCAAAGCAACACATGGAAACGATACTGCTCGTATGAAAAGAATGAGCATAATCGGCGAAGGGGAGGATCCTGTAGTACATATGGCACATTTGGGAATTGTCGGCTCCAGAAAGGTGAACGGTGTAGCCGCGCTTCATTCCCGATTGGTAAAGGAAACCATGTTCAAGGATTTTGACGAGCTCTATCCTGACAAATTCACTAACAAGACCAATGGAATTACTCCACGAAGATGGTTGAAGCAATGTAATCCTGATCTATCCGACCTGATCACTGAAGAAATCGGAGATAAATGGATCACCGATCTTGATCATCTAAAAAAGCTGGCTCCATCAGCAAAGAAAAAGTCTTTCCAGAAAAAATTTGGTAAGATAAAGCTGGAAAACAAAAAGCTGTTGGCTGATTACATCAAAGAAGAACGAGGAATTGATGTTGATCCAAAGTCTATGTTCGACATTCAGATCAAGAGAATTCATGAGTACAAACGTCAACTGATGGCAGCTTTACATGTAGCAACATTATATAACCGTTTAAAAGAGAACCCCGACCTGGATATTGTTCCAAGAACAGTGATCTTTGGCGGAAAAGCTGCTCCTGGTTATGCAATGGCAAAGCTTCACATAAAGCTTATCAACAGCATTGGTGAGAAGGTTAATAACGATCCGGAAGTTAGCGATAAGCTGAAGTGTATTTTCCTTGAAAACTACCGAGTTACCTTAGCGGAAATGATGATTCCGGCTGCTGATCTTTCCGAGCAAATTTCTACTGCAGGAATGGAAGCTTCAGGAACAGGTAACATGAAATTTGCGCTGAACGGTGCTCTTACTATTGGTACTCTTGACGGAGCGAATGTAGAGATCAAAGAGGAAGTTGGTGACGATAATATTTTCATCTTTGGATTAACGGTGGAAGAAGTGGACGAACTTCGTCAACAGGGTTATAACCCGTGGGATTATTACAATGCCAATGCTGAGTTGAAAAAAGTGATCGATCAAATTCGTACCGGTTTCTTCTGTGAAGAAGATCCAACGCTTTTCCAGCCAATTGTTGACGCATTACTCCACAAAGGAGACTACTTCATGGTTATGGCGGATTATGAAACTTATGTGAAAAAGCAGGAAGAAGTTGAAGATCTATATAAAGATCAATCCGAATGGAACAGAAAGGCTATTCTGAATGTGGCTAAAATCGGTAAATTCTCCAGCGACCGAACTATTCTGGATTATGCAGATGAGATCTGGCAAACAAAACCTGTTAAGCTGAAAAAGTAATTGTCTATTTAAATATCAACCGTAGGGACGTAAAGCATTACGTCCCTATGGTTATTTTCCAGAAAAAATCTTCTGAAAGAAATTCTTAATTCCTTCGTCTAAAACATTAAATTGGCTTTAGTGGAAGAAAAGAAATTCATACAACGATTACGGGATAAAGACCGAACTGCGTTTCAGCAATTAGTGCGGGAATACAAAGACCCAATCCTGAATGTTTGTTATGGATATCTAAAAGACGTCGACGACGCTGAAGACCTTACTCAGGAAGTATTTGCTGAGGTTTACAAAACTATCTCCAATTTTAAAGAAGAAGCTTCTCTTTTTACCTGGATGTACAGAATTGCTGTTTCCAGATCATTAGATGAACTGAAAAAACGCCGAAGCTTGAAACGCGCTGCTTATTTCGAGAAACGTGTACGATCAGAAGCTGCCGATCTGGAAATGTCTCAAACTGCATCCGACCTGCCTGATCCGGAAGAAGAACTCTACCAAAAACAGCAGCAGTTATTTATTCAGGATTCTTTGAACCAGCTTGCTGAAACCCAACGAACGGCTTTCGTTCTTAGCCAACAAGACGGGCTTAGTTACAAAGAGATTGCGGACATCATGGAGAAGAGTTTGTCCTCTATAGAATCCTTGGTTCACCGAAGTAAACAGAACCTCAGAAAGATCATGGAGGACAATTATGAAAATTATTTTTAAAGAGCACAAGTTTTTACAACACATTTCGCCTAATCCTTTATCGGAAGAATTATGAGATCAGAAAAAGACATACAAACCCATATAGACCAGTTGATGAAAGATGCTGAAAAGCCTGCTTTTGTTTCAACCAGTGATGATTTTGAAGAAACTCTTTTTGCTCGTTTTGATGAAATTGACAATCAGAACGCTCCTAAAACAGCTACCATCTTCACTCTTTCAGAAGTGCGAAAATATGCCGCTGTTATTTTAATTTTGATCCTGAATGTTTCTGCCATTCTTTTTTATTCTACCAGTTCTGACAGCGAACAGACAACTGAAGATATCTCAGAGTATTCTGAAGAGTATTTTCCGGATTATGCAACTTTAACTTCCTTGGAGTAAACCATGGGTTTATTTGAAAACAAACGATTTACCATTATATCCATTTCCGTTTTGGTTGTACTGAACCTGATTCTTATCGGATTAGTTGTTGGTCCTGAACTTGGAAAGCGAGATCGTGACCGAAAAGACGGAGACAGAAGAAGAGCTTATGTTGAAAAAGAACTTGGCTTTACCAAAGAGCAGAAACAAGCATATGATTCTTTAAACTCCAGCCACAGAACTGAAACGAAAGCTCTTCAACAAAAAATCGATGAAAAACGCAGGGAAATGTTTCGTCTTACTCAACTTGATGACGTTTCCATTGAAACTATTGATTCTTTAACTACTGATATCGGAACATTAGTCTCTAATATGGAGCTTCGAACCTACGAACATATTTCTAACATCAGAGCGCTTTGTACCCCCGAACAACTTCAAAAATTGGACTCACTAGTTCAACGAATGATCAAGTCCAGACGAGACCGGGAAGGAGAGCGCAAAACTTCACCGTCTTCAGGGAATTAAGTATAGTGGGATTCTTACAGATTTGTTTATTTTCTCTCAACCTAATTAAGAAAATATGCAAGCAGACTCCACCCAATCATTACCTACTATGAATGATCTCACTCCCAGTGAGATCTTTGACTATTTAGGGACTCTATTCAATACTACTTTATTTGAATTAAAAGATACTCCGGTTACTCTTCTCTCCATTTGTATCTTCATTTTCTTCCTAATTGGGTTTACTTATCTGGGCAGTTTCGTAAAACGGATTTTAAACAATAAAGTATTACCTCGGTTTATTAAGGATCCGGGACTCCGTTTTACACTTTCAAGGATGACCCAATACGTGGTCATGATCATCGGGATGTTGGTTTCCTTTCAGTTTGTAGGTGTTGACCTGACCGGGCTTGCAGTGATCTTTGGTTTTCTTTCTGTAGGTATTGGTTTTGGTTTACAGAATATCACTTCGAATTTTATTTCAGGTTTGATCGTACTTTTTGAACGACCGATCAGTATTGGAGATCGCGTACTGGTTAATGATATTGAAGGAGATGTTCAGGAAATTAATATCCGCTCCACCACCGTTCGATCGATCAATAACATTTCTGTAATTGTTCCGAATTCTGAGTTCATTTCAAAAAATGTAGTCAACTATTCCTACGGAGATCCAACTTATCGTTTAGTTATTGATGTGGGTGTGGCTTACGGATCAGATTTAGATCTAGTATTGAAAGCCCTCAACGAAGTTGCTGAAGAAAGTGAATCTATATTACATACCCCAAAACATGATGTACACTTGCGGTCATTCGGGGACTCTTCCTGGAATATGAAGCTGATCGTTTGGGTCGGAAATGTGAAAGAACATTACTCGATCTTGAATGAACTGAATCAAGCTATCGTCAGAAAGTTCAGAGATTATGATATAGAAATTCCTTTCCCGCAACGAGATATTAATTTCAGGAATGCGATGCCTAAGAGTGAGGAAGTGAAAGGTGAAAAGAAAGAAGTGAAAAGTGATGAGTGATGAGTGAGAATAATCGGTTAAAATAATGAAGAAAGAGATTCTTAAAAAAATAGAGGTTTTAGAATCTGGTAAGTTAATTTTGATATTAGAAAACAAAGGTCAAAGTTATTACCAGTTTGTTTATCGTGAAGCTGCAGGGGTTTACTGGAACCCATCTTTAAACGGCTTTATTTCTACCGAACCAAAAGACTGGTCTTATTCAAAATGGTTTTCTCATATAGTAGAAGTAGTAAATAAAACAGGAATCCAGTTGGCATTATCTGACAACACAGAATGGATAGGATTAGACAGCTCGGATAAAGAAATAATTCTAACCGAATATTCTGATCAATCCTGAATTTTATCGCCTTAGATTTTTCCTTCAGATGGAATTAAATATACCTTGAAGTTCAGACGGATGTAGCCCTTCTGACCGTGAAAACAGTTCTAATATTTCGATGTCCGAAGATCCAACACGGAACAAAATCTTCTCTAACCCATTAGAATAAGAGACTCTTTTACTTATTTCGGGTTTTCATGTATGAACAAGCGCAAATTTTATTAGATGTAACAATCGCTCTTATTCTGGGAGGGATTCTGGGGCTGGAACGAGAATGGAAACAAAAACCGGCCGGGTTCCGAACCAATATGATTATCTCCGGTTCGGCTGCATTATTAGTTTCTTTGGGGAGAATAGTGATCATAGATTTCAATCAGCTTATCCAACCAGAAGGTCTTGGCGTTGATCCAATTCGTATGGTTCATGCCGTTGTAGTAGGTGTCAGTTTTATTGGCGCCGGAACCATACTAAAAAGCTCTTCGAGTCAGGTTGTACGATATCTCACTACTGCAGCAACCATTTTAATGGCTGCCGGGATTGGAATAAGTATAGCTCTTAAACAATATTGGTTAGGCGTTGGGACGACGTTCATTCTTGTTATCGTAAATTATCTTTTCGGCTACCTTAATAAGCTGATCAGCAAAAAATCTGATTATGATTCTGAGTATAAGAAAGAGAATTTTAATTAATACACAGTCGCTTTAAAATCCCATCAGATGGGCTCTCTTTAAGATGACAAACGAATTAAACACACCCCTAAATCCCCTCTGGTGGATGAGAATCTCGTTGCTCAGATACTGAATCAAACCAACGAGTTTCTCCTCTTGGGAGGAGAACAAGAGGAGGGTTGGTCATGGCTATAATCCTAATTTTAGGAGTTCTCTACTACAGCTCCCGCTTCTTGATTAAATAAAAAAAGGCGCCCGAAAAGCGCCTTTTGTATAATAATTTAGAATTTTGTTGAACCCAGATCAGTTCTGAATTTTCCCGCCTTTGCTTTCAAACTCCTGAATGATGTTCTCGTATTCACCGTCCCAAACTGCTTGCAAACGTTTGAATTGAGCATCTACCTTTCCTGCAAGTTCTTCATACACAGCGTATTGCTGTTTGGTTGGTCTTCCATACCCGGTTGCTACAGTACTTGCTAGAGAAGCCAGCTTATTATTTAGTTTGATCTCAAAGTTCAATACATCCTGAGTTGCTTCGGCTTTGGTTTGCATCAGCTCATTTTCAACTTCTGACATTGCCTCCAGCATCGTTTTCGCTTTTTCCTGTAGCTCTTTGTTGTCTTTTGCTTCAGCCATCATTTCGTTGATCTCTTTACGAACTTCACGAATTCTATTGATGGTTTTATGCGTTGTATCCAGTTTTGCTTTGATGGTTTTAACCAGCTCGAATTGTGCTACGAAATCTTCCTGAGTAACATTTTCCAATCTTGGATCTTTAACCACTTCAAAATTGCGTTCCCCAACAACTTCATCACCGATATGCATTTTAACTGTGTATGTTCCCGGAATTGCGGACGGCCCTGAAGTATTTCCTGCCCAAAGAATTTGTGTGCCATCAATTCTGGTTACATCAGGATAATCCAATCCCCAAACAAACTTATTAAGTCCGGGCTGATTTGCTACCACACTTGGTCTGGTTCGATCTTCTTCTTCATAAAAAGTCGATGACTCTCTTACCGGTCGATCATTATCATCTTTGATGCTTGAATAGGTTCGTATGGTATTACCTGAAGGATCGGTAATTTCCATCTTGATCTCTTCTTCAACTTCATCCTTCAGTGTATAAAAGAAAACAGCTCCTCGTTCAGGATTCTGACCTACTGCAGAACCCGGTCTACTGAAGCTGGGACCTCCGAATAAGTATGTTTTTTCCGGTTGGAAAAGGTGGTTTTCTGCTTTTGCGATCTGATCACTCATTTGATGCAGTACAGGAAGATCATCCAATATCCAGAACGAACGTCCTTGAGTTGCCACTACAAGATCTTTGTCTCGTTTATGAACAGCCATATCTGTAACCGGAACTGCCGGAAGATTCAACTGTAGATCCTGCCAGTTTTCGCCCGCATCGAAAGAAACATATACACCGGTTTCTGTTCCTGCGTACAATAAACCTTTTTTGTTGGGATCTTCTCTAACTACGCGAGTGAAATCCATTGCAGGAATTCCTTTTGTGATCTTCGTCCAGCTTTTACCATAATTTGTGGTTTTGTAGATCATCGGAGCAAAGTCATTGAACTTGTATCTTGTTGCGGCAAAATAAGCTGTTCCTGCATCGTGATGAGAAGCGTCAATGATGCTGATCATCGTTTCAGGTAATCCTTTCGGAGTTACGTTTTCCCATGTTTCTCCATTATCTCTGCTGATGTGAATTAATCCATCATCAGAACCTGCCCAGAAAATACCTTCCTGAATTGGAGACTCAACAAACGTAAAGATCGTATTGTAATACTCTACCGAGGTATCATCCTTCGTGATCGGTCCGCCCGATTCTTTCTGCTTTTCTTTATCATTTCTTGTCAGGTCATCACTAATAACTTCCCAGCTCATTCCTTCATCTGTTGAACGATGTACATGTTGAGAAGTCGTGTAGAGAATGTCAGGATTATGAGGAGAGATGACAATTGGGAAAGTCCATTGAAATCTATACTTCAGGTTTTCAGCTCCCGCGCCCATTGGGTTGTCAGGCCAAACATCAACGCGATCACTTAAACCAAGTTCTTTATCATATTTGTTAAGATATCCGCCATAACTTCCACCGAAAGTAACATTCGGGTCTTCCGGATCAGGAGCAATATATCCACTTTCGCCACCGGCTACAGGCCACCAATCGCTTTCATCAATTCCAAAACCGTTTGTTCTGTTCTTGATGGCAAACGTGCTGTTATCCTGCTGAGCTCCGTACACCATATACGGAAATTGATTATCCGTAGTAACCTGATAAATTTGAGCTGTAGCTGACGTGTAATACGAAGACCAACCTTCGCCACCATTGTAGGTTACCTGACCTCCTCCATCGTCAGCAATGATCATTCGTTGCGAATCATTTGGATCGATCCACAGGTCATGATGATCGCCATGTGGCGTTCCGATCCTGCTGAACTTACTTCCTCCATCAGTAGACTTCCAGAAACCTACGTTAAGAACATATACGCCATTTTCATTTTTCGGATCAGCAATTACTTTAGAATAATACCAAGCTCTTTGACGAAGATTTCTGTCTGCACTAATTCTTCTCCAGGTATCTCCACCATTTTCTGAACGGAACAAACCTCCGCCATTTTGATTCTCAATAATAGCCCAAACTCTGTTTGAGTTTGCTGGCGAAACAGCAACACCGATCTTCCCAAGTAATCCTTTTGGCATTCCGGGGAATTTTGAAATTTCTTCCCAGGTTTCTCCGCCGTCTTTACTTCGGAACAATCCACTTCCTTCACCACCACTACTCATTTCCCAAGGATTTCTGTAAGCTTCCCAAAGTGCCGCGAATAGTATTCTGGGATTGTTTGGATCAACGGCTATATCTACAGCTCCGGTTTTAGTATTTCTGAATAAAACCTTTTTCCAGGTAGCTCCTCCATCTGTAGATTTGAAAACTCCTCTTTCTTCATTTCCATCCATACCAAAGATTTGCCCCATAGCTGCTACCCAAACAATATCATCATTTGAAGGGTGTACTTCGATGTCGCCAATAAACTGACTTTCTCCTAAGCCTATATGCTTCCAGGTTTTTCCAGCATCAGTAGACTTATACATCCCATCTCCGGCACTCATATTTCCTCGTATATCCGTTTCACCCATTCCTACATAGATCACGTTCGGGTCAGATGGTGCGACAGTTATAGCTCCCACAGAGCCTGTCTTAAAATAAGCATCGGTTATGTTGATCCAGCTACTTCCTCCATCAGTCGTTTTAAAAACACCGCCACCCGTAAATCCGGTATAAAAAGTGTAGGGTTGAGATGCGTGTCCGGAAACTGCAACAGATCGGCCTCCTCTGAAAGGACCGATGTTTCTATAATTTAAATCCTTAAAAAGTTCTTTTTTAAATGTTGGAGAGTCTGTTTCCTCTCCGTGTCCGAATATCTGAGCTGAAGAGATCTCAGCCACAAAAATTGATACAATCATACAAACGATTGCAGAAAAGAATTGCTTTCTTGCCTTCATAGTAGCACCGACGTTAGTTTAGTTAGTTATTACAGAATTGAATAACTAAATGTATTGCTACATATGCAAGCAATGAGTAAAAAGTTGTGAAGTAAGGGCTTTAATTTTTTTCTGAGCGGAACATAATTCTTCCCAGCTTTCGTGATCTTTCATCCACAAGATCGATATAGGGCTTTGAAATAAATTTGGCACTCGAAGATTGACTTCCATTTGAAATTGAGTTCAATGCTCTGGCAAGTATAGGATCCTGAGTATCTCCGATTGGGAATGGTTGCAACAAATTTTCTACAGCAGTTAAATTCGGTTCAATTCCACCGCTAACTGTTGTTCCATTTGAGTTTTGATACTGAAGCACTACAGGAACCATTATATAGCTATTAGGAGGCGTAGCCTCACTTCCGAAAATTATTTTGGTACCAAAATATTCTCCTGCCGTTCTTGTCCCAACTTTTACTACTTCCAAATGAGGGCTCAGTCCACTTATCATTAACTCGCTTGTTGAAGAAGTACTACTTGTAGTTAGGAAATACACTCTTTCCAAGTTTAAGTTTTCCGGATCTTCTTCAAACTTTATAAATAATCTTTCAGAATCTTCCCCATCTTCCTGTAGGATCTGCTGTTCCAAAATATCGTTATACTTCAATCTTATAAAAACATCTTCATCCTGAGCAGAACTTGCCGGAACTACAGCGTTTGCAAAATTGCGGGCCGCATCAAAATCACCACCTTCATTGTACCTAAGGTCGATTATTAATTCTGATATACCTTGTGATTTCATTTCCTGAAGAACTACATCTAAACTATCATTGTATTTAGCGGATTCTCCTGAGTTAAAACTGGCATATAAAATATAGCCTACTTTATCATTATTCTGTTCTATAATATCAGAATAAACTACTGGATTTAAATCCAACTCTCCTTGTTCTACAGTTACATTGCTATCTGCAAAGAATATAGTCTGTGCTTCGGGATCATAGCTTCCCAACGAATACCGAACGGAATTTCTTTCTGAATAAAATAGCTGTAGAAAATTAGCTGTTGTTAATCCAGAGCCATCTATTCCCAGAATAATATCTCCTCTTTTAAAGCCTGCGGAATCAGCCGGAGAGCCGGGATATACGAATTCTACTATAATAAAAACGCCTCCTGTATTACTGAATTGACCGAATGCAGGAGAAATTCCACTTGTAAAGGTAAGCCCGCTTGTTTCTCCGGGTATAATATTGGAGTTGCTCAAAATGAAAGAAGTATTGTCTTCCGGATCTAACATACTACCAAAAAATGCTCCCGGTGGAATTGTACCACTTACGCTTTCAGGCACTCTCTCATTCCATAAATAATTAGTTTGCATTTCATCTTTGATCCAGGTGTTTATTTCAGAAAACTCATTTGAATCCTCTTTAATACACGCTGTGCTAACTAAAAGTAAAGTGAGTCCTAATACTGCTAGCTGTTTAAACATATTCCGATTAATTTTTTTATCCGAATACAAATCGGAATGTTATTGTTCCCCATTGAGCCTGCTGAGGAACTCCACTTGGTAGTTTTGAGAACTTCCAGCTTCTTAAAGTTCGCTGAACTTCTTTTTCTAATTCGGGATTCATTTTTTTAAGAGGAATGATAAGACCTACAGATCCATCAGGCTTAACTTGAAATCTAACTGATATAACACCTTCTGTATTAGCTGTATTCTCCGGTAAAGGCTGAACCATCGGATCTCTTTCTATATTTCCCTCCCATTTCAGCTCGTAAGGGGCAGACTTTTCATCATCTGCTCCTGTGCCGGCATCAGCATTAGTTTCTCCGGTATTTCCTTTAATATCTCCACTTTCTTTAGCTCCCTCATTTACTTCAAGATCTTCTTTAGCCTGAGGTGGAATTTCAATTTCTTCTTTTACTTCTTCTGTAATTTCTTTTGTTGGGTCCACCACTTCAGTTTTGGGTGTTTCAACTACTTCCTCTTTAATTTCTTCTACTTCATCGGGTAAATCAACCGGCTTTGTAATTTCTTCTGCCGGATTCTGTGGCTGCTCTTCAGGAATCGGGGTTTCTTCTACAGGCTCTTCTGTCTTTACTTCTGATGGGTTAGGTCTGGTAGCAACTTTTTCTTCTTTTACTTCAGAGAATTCTGCCAACGTTCCGGTTCTAAACTCTCCGAACTCAACTTCAATAAAAGAAGGACGAAAGTTTTGGTTCATGTCCAATGTGTACCAAAGAGAAAATAAAACCAATACAATGCTTACGCTTAACGTAACCGTTAGCGCAACACTGTCATCTTTAGTAAACTTACTATTGTTCATTATTGGTTTTATTAGAGTGAACTTTGTTCCGTAGCCATGACCAATTTTAAATTCAAGGCCTTACCAATATTCATAACTCTTACTGCATCATCTACTTTCGCATCTTTATCGGCGCGTAGTATTATCGTTTGACTCTGCTTATTATTGCGTGCTGATCTTATTTGTAATGCTAAAGAACCTCGAGCTGTTAAATCTCCATCCACATAAAACTCTCCATCTTTAGTAATTGCAACAGAAATAAACTCGTTTTGGGTTGTAGATCCTGATTCTGCTTTTGGGATGTTCACTTTAATCCCAAAGTTTGTAACAAAGGATGAAGTCAACAGAAAAAAGATCAGCAAAAGCAGCACAATATCCGTCAATGAAGATTGAGAGAATAATGATAACGGAGTTAATCTTTTATCTCCTCGTCTAAAGTCGCGTGCCATAGTTATGCCTGCTTTTTAGGTGCCGGTGATTGAAGAAGATCCATAAAGTCGGCAGATGCGTTTTCCAATTCAAAAATGGATCGGTTTATTTTGCCTAATAAAAAGTTATAGAAACCAAATGCTATCAAGCCTACAATCAGCCCCGCTGCCGTTGTAATCAGCGCCTCCCAAATACCGCCTGCCAGTTCACTTGGATTAACATTTCCCTGAAGAGACTGAATATCCATAAATGCTTCGATCATCCCGGTTACTGTGCCTGTAAATCCTAATAAGGGTGCTACACCAGCTATGGTTGCTAACCAATTCATTCTCTTTTCTAAAAAGAAGATCTCTTTTTTTCCTGCGTTGTCAATAGCATCTTCGATATCTCTAATTGGTCTACCTAATCTCTTTATTCCGGCTTTAATAATTCTCGCGAGCGGTTTGTCGTAATCGTCGCAGTAAGCCATTGCATCTGTCTGCTTACCCGATTTTAATAATCCCTCTACAGAACTTAAAAACCTGTCTGTATCTGTATGAGACCTGTTCAAAGCACTCCAGCGCTCAACAATCACATACATGGATAGCATAAAAAGGATGAAGATTGGGATCATTAAAATCCCGCCTTCAATTAAAAGATCAAATAATGTGATGGTTTCACCTTCAAGAGCAATTGCCAAAGAATCAGCAACAGCCGTAGAATCTTGCATAAATAAAAGAAGGGTGTTCATGTAAAGGGGTATTTTTAAATTTTTGTGATGATATAATTTCCTAGTATCTGAGCGTCTACTTTTTCGGCGGCAATAGCTGCATCTGCCAGTGTTCTAAATTGCCCAATACTCACTCTGTACAACGTTCCGAATTCAGTTGACGGTTTTTCTTTGATGATAACTCTGAAGCCATCACCTGAAAGTTTTTCAAACTGTGCATCCGCTCCAGATTTACGGCTCAATGTATATAGCACTATTGTATATCCATTGTTCCCAGCTGTAGTTGCTGTTCCATTTAGTCCGTATGGTTCAGCATTTTCTTCTCCATTTAATGGAGTAATTATTCCAACCTCTCCGGGAGCCTTTTCATCGGCTACCAAAGGAGCTATATCGTTATCCTGAGCCTGTGCAAAATCACCACCTGTGTTCTCAGACAGATTTTGCGGCGTGTTTTCAGTTCCGGCATCAATCTGATTCGAAGTGGTTTCTTCAATTTCAGGAATAGTGTTATTCGGTTGCTCTTCTTCCGTTTCAGTAGTTTGAGCAGGGATACTTTCTGGTTCCACTACCGGTGGCGTATTTTGCACGATTTGAGTTGGGGTTGAACTCGGTGTTATGCCTTCAATATTCACCACTCCAAAATATGCCAGCAAATATCCGGCTCCACCCAAAACGACCAGTCCAAGAACCATATATAAGAATACCGGAGCGCCTTTCTTTCTCTCTCTGGGGTTTTTAGGCGTTTTGCTCTTTTTTTCTGTTCTTTTACTTTCCTTGGGATCTTCTGCTTCTGTGCTTTCTTCTTTTTTAGAAGTTTTACCGGAAGACACATTTGTTACCACTGGCACAAAATCATTGTCATCCTCTTCTTCCAAAGATTCGAAAGGATCTTCAAAATCATCCTCAGCGCCGTCATCTTCCAGAGCAGAAAAATCAATTTCTTCCTCTCCTTCTTCTTCTATTATTTCCTCTTCAGTAGACTTTTCTTCGGTTTCAAAAACGTCCTCTTCATCCACTAATTCATCTTCTGTAGCAAATATATCATCTTCATCTATTAACTCTGTTTCTTCTGCTTCATCACCAAGCAATCCGGAAAACACATCTTCTTGTTCTTCTTCTTTATGTGCATCAATTCCCCATTCCTTAGGCCCGGGAATAGACTCCTCTTCTTCAGCGGCCTCTATTTCTTCGTCTGATTCTTCATTCGATTCCTCTTCTCCGAAAATATCTTTTAATGACTCTTCAAGGTCGTCAATATCTTCTTCAACGGGGCTTTCTGCCACAATTTCTTCAGCATCTTCGCTCTCAATCTCTTCTTCAACTACAGCTTCTATCTCATCTTCAGTCAGATCTAAAGACTCTTCTTCTTGTTTTGATTTTTCGTGTTCTTCTGCTTCATTAAACAGCTCGGCAAACGGATCCTCGTATTCTTCCCGCTCTTCAGTTCCTCCTCCGTCAAGAATTCCCTGTATGGGATTTTCTTCCTCCTCTTTAGTTTCTTGCTGTTCTTGTCCCCCAGGAAGCTCTATCGGCTCCATTCCTACATATTTGTAATTAATCTCTGTTTCAAGTTCCTCAGAAGGAATAAAAAGAATGTTGGAGCCGAGCTTACTGAAAATACCAAAACCTTCAACTTCATAGCCTTCTCCTTCATCAAAAGACGTTTTCATCTCGCTAATAAGTTCTTCGAGATACTTCTCTACTTTTTCTTTTTCTATCCCGGAATTATCCGAAAGGAGTGCTATAAATTTTTCGTTGTCTATCAGCATTTCTACTCCTCCATATCGGCTTTGAATTCAATACTGTCTTTAGGAGGAAGCATTACAAGTTTTCCATCTCCTTTTCTTTCTTGCTGTTGGCTTGTATGTTCTGCCTTAAAAGTACCTAACCCTTTTATCTCAACAGAGTTTTTCATGATAATTTGATCACGGATCGTTAAACCGAATGCTTTTAAAAAATCGTTCGTCATAGCTTATAAAGTTACTTTTATACCTCCGAATATTTGAAAAGGTCGTTCTTCGTAACCTTGCCAAACCTCATAGTTTTGTCCCAGAATATTCAACACTTTCAAGTAAACGCCAAATTTTTCATTGAACTTATAATCAGCTCCTGCATTCACCAAAATATAACCATCAACTGTTTGTGTGTTAGGCGAACTGCCATCCTCTCTTTCTCCAATATATTGCATCCAAGAACTTACTTTAAATTGATCTACAGGTTTTATGGAAAATACTGCTTCTGCACCAAGTCTTTCTTCAAATGGAATGTCGCTTCCACTTTTTAGTTCCGGCCTTTGAGCGTATACGAATCCATCAAACCAAACTTTATCAGAAATTATTTGCTGAGTCACTCCTAACTCCATTTTGAATTTTGAAGCATCTGAATAATTGATGGTATAAAATGTCTGTTCTGTATTAGCACCGAATGCTCTTGAAGCTCTTGAGTAGTAGCTATAATTGTCAATCGCCTTATAAGAAACGCTCCCAAAAAGCTTTGTGGACTCCATTGGATAGAATTCAATCCCTCCATCTACACCAAAGGTATATTGAAATTGAGTTTGAGAACCTATATTCAAAAATCTATTATTTTGATGATGCTCCCAGACAGATTTCATTTCAGGTTGCGCATAGATCTTACCTGTCAGGTTTAATCCTTCTTTAATTGTATGGTTAAGTTTGGAATTCAGTACAAGTAAAGGCTTGCTTCTAAATCCGTCTGACAAATATGCAATTCCGCCTTCTAACTCTATTTCTGTGGCGTAATTGAACAAACTACTATACCCAAAAGTTACTGAAGTGTTCAACCATTGAGTATCACCGGCACCTTCGGTTGAATAATTCCCGCCTTCTACGTCAATTTTAGCTGTTAAAACATCATATAATTTTGATCCTGCCCATTCTTTTTTAAATCCTGTCTGAATAATTTGCTCAGATTGGCTTCCCCTTAAAGCCGCATTTGGCGCCATTAGATCTATATTTACTGCAGATGTATTGAAGTACAATTCCCATCCTTCCAGGTCATTGGTATTGTTTTCGAGGATAATACCTGCATTTAAGCCTTTGTAATCTTTTTCAGGTGTGCCTGAATTATCTGAAGGTACATTATTTGACAATTCAAAAAGATGATTGAAATCACTGAAAGCACCTACTTTCGCGGACAACTTTGCTCCACCTTTCAGCTTCGTTCCATAAACACCGTTCAGGTCAAAAATTCTAAATCCTGAGTCCTGATTCTCTAAATGACCATTTGAGCTTGAATAATCAATATTAATAGAAGCAATGCTTTCATTATTTAATCTTCTTAAAACATAAGCTTCAAGTTCAGGAGTAGTAAAACTACCGAATCCTGCTTTTACAAAAGCATTAGTTCTGGGTGGTTCTTGCAAAATTGATTTAAAAGGCGGTTCTGGTCTGTCCAGCTGAGTTAGAGCAATGCTAGCAACAGCTTCTCTGTCCGATTCCATAAAAGGAACTCTGTTTGGGTCGATTCGAAAAACTCTGGGTTTAGGATTGAATCCTAAAATAGGCTGACGTCGGATTCCCGGAAATCTTGCCCTGAATTCACTACGGATTTCTATATCCTGAGGATCTATTTCAGGTAGCAATGAATTTTGAGTGCTCCCGGTTTGTGCGAAAGCATCCACCCCTGAAATCAGAAAAAATAAGAAAGTGGCTACAATTGATCGTTTCATCGTCAAAAAAGAAGTTTTAAGAATGTACTAAATTTTTAAAGCAAGGTTAACCTGCTTAAGTCAAAAGATGTACTGCTTTATTCCGGGCTTGTTCCATTTGTTTTGGCTGAATGTTTCAACGCAATATACTTATCCAAAGCCAGCAATATTGGGGTGCTTATAATAATTACAGCAAGTGTTGATGCATGGGTTATGGTTCCGTATGCCAAACCAATTGCTTCAGGAACCGCATAAAGTAAAAACAAGCTCTTTGTAATAAACAAGTGATACGTACCAACCCCACCCGGAGTCGGTATTATAATTCCTACCGCCGATACCATTGTGAGCACTAAAGCATCTGCATATGAAAGATCATATATGGTGTGCATATCAAACATCCAGAATGGAATGTATGTCATGCCTATATAGCAAACCCAGATCAGCGCTGTGTATAACACAAAAAGTGGCCAGTTTTTAAGCTCCTTTACAGCAAGCACGCCATCAATGAATGTCTTTGATATTTCTTTAAACTTTTCGAAGCCTTTAGATATCAATTCAACTTTTTTGCTTAAAGATCTCAGAATTAAATAGACCGCGCCAAAACCAAGGATACCAATTCCTAAGTATTTACCAATTGACAAAGCAAATGATAGCAGAACTTCCGAGTCGGTGATATCTAAACCGAATAAATTACTTAAGATTTCAGGATCTGAGATCATAAATATGACCACAAAAGCCATCAACAAAAGTAAACTGATCATATCTATAATACGCTCAAGAACAATGGTTCCGATCAGCTTGCTATTACTTTCATCAACCTGACGAGCTACATACACAGGTCGTGTAACTTCTCCCAATCTTGCGAATGGAATGTTTGAAAGATAACCTACCATCACACCTGTAAAAAGAGTGACTCTGTGTGGAGTTTTAGCTTTATCGTTAAATAATAATCTCCATCTTTCCGCCCGAATAAAATGTGCCGATAGCGTAGCCAGAACAAAAGGAATGATCCAGCCATAGCTCATGGATTTAGATGCTTCTATAATTTGTTCAAACTCTACTTCTTTGAAGGCAAGCCAAAGAAAAAAACCGGCGATCAGAATTCCTGCAATTACTTTTAATGCTGTTTTCAAGATCAGTACCTAGTGTCAACTATTTCTGCATCCTGAGGATAGCGGAGCACGAATAATTCTTCATTTTTAAGCAAAAAAGACCCGTTTTTAAAAGTAGTTATGATCTCGTTGTCAGAAAAGTCATACGCTGTAATGCTAATTGGAGTGGCTTTAGCATCCACAATTATTTCTACCGTTAGATATAATGCGAAATCATCTTCTGTTTTCATGATGATCTTTGTTCTGCCGTTAGTCATTTTTTCTTCGGTAATAGTATAAGTGGAATCTACTCCGTTCAACATCCTTGATGGAGCAAAGTCGTCATCTTCTTCAGAATAATCACTGATAATTACTCTGTTCCGCAGTTCATCATACACTCTGGATGTTTCCCCATCCACGATCAACAACTGATTTTCACTATCTAGCCGGTATTTATCTGATGACACCCAGATCTTTCCTTCACTGGACAGAGATTCTTTTGTGTAAGAGTCATAATAAACGTGTTCGAAATCAGCTACAAAGGCTTTTTCATTTTCAAAATTGGCTTTTAGCTTTGGGAAAACTTTGTTTTGCGCTTGTACCGAGATCGCAAAAACGATCATCAGAAAAGTAATTAGGCTAGAGGTTTTCAAGGCCATCAAAGATCTCTTGTAATTCTTCTTCTTCCTGAACGAGAACATCGCGTGCTGTACTTCCTTGATATGGTCCAACGATTCCTGCATTAAATAATTGATCTATGATTCTGCCGGCTCTGTTATAGCCGATCTTTAATTTTCTTTGTAGCAATGAAACTGATCCCTGCTGATGCAATACAACTACTTTTGCAGCCGCTTGAAACATTTCATCTATATCATCTAACGGGTCAGGTATTCCTACATTGTCCTCTTGTATTATCGGCAGATGAAATGGTTCCTTATATCCTGCTTGCTGACCAATAAATGAATTTATTCGTTCCACTTCCTCAGTAGAAACAAATGCATTTTGAAGTCGGGTCATCCCGGCGCCGTTTGTAAACAACATATCACCGGCTCCTACCAATTGATCAGCTCCTCCCACATCCAGGATAGTTCTGGAATCAACTTTTGAAGCTACCTGATAAGCAATTCGTGCCGGGAAGTTAGCCTTGATTGTACCCGTAATTACATTCACTGATGGCCGCTGAGTTGCAACTACCAAATGGATCCCAATTGCTCGTGCAAGCTGAGCAAGTCGGGCAATAGGCTCTTCAATTTGTTTTCCGGCTGTCATCATTAAGTCGGCAAGTTCGTCGATGATAACTACGATATAAGGCAAATGGCGGTGACCTAATTCTTCATCCAGTTCACCTTCTTTAAATTTCTTGTTGTACGCTTTGATATCCCGAACCAGTGCCATTTTCAGTAAGTCATATCGATCGTCCATTTCCTTACATACGCTGTTTAAAGTTTCCAGCGCCTTTGAGGTATCTGTTACAATCGGTTCATCTGCATTAGGCAACATTGCCAAAAAGTGATTCTGAATATTGCGATACAATGCCAATTCGATCTTCTTAGGATCGATCATTACAAATTTCAGATTTTCCGGATCACACTTATACAGCAGACAGGTAATAATAGTGTTTACACCAACCGATTTTCCGGAACCGGTTGCTCCCGCCATCAACAAGTGAGGCATTTTTGTAAGATCGATCATGAACACTTCATTTTCGATCGTTTTACCGAATGCCACCGGCAAGGTCATATCCGTTTCAACAAATCTCTTGGTGTTGATGACTTGTTTGATATACACCATTTCGCGTGTACTGTTCGGAACTTCAATCCCAACTGCAGATTTTCCGGGAATCGGAGAAAGCATGCGCAAACCTTTTGAAGCCATCGCCATTTTTAAGTCGTTGGAGTAGCTTTCGATCTTACTGATCTTAACGTCAGGCGCCGGTTCTAGTTCATACAAAGTTACTGTTGGACCCACGATTGCATTAATTCCTACAATCTCAATTCTGTGGCGTTTTAATTTATCCAGGATGATCCGTTTGTTTTCCCGAATTTCCTCCAGATCAACTTCTGTCCTGTCGTCAGACGGAGTGTCTAACAAGTCAATAGTTGGGAATTTGTATCGTATAACCGGAACTTCCTTCGCTTTATCCCGATTTATCTTGTCCAGATCTCTTTCTCCAGCCTCTTCATCGCCTTCACCTTTAAAGACCGAAACTTCGAGCTCTTCGCTGTCTTCGTCCAGAACTTCTTTTTCTTCCAGATTGGAACTCTTGTCTAAAGCTGCCTTTTGTCTGTTATCGATGTCATCGGAAGCGCGTTTTTCCTTTTCGATGCGTTCCAGATCTTCTTCTTGAGATTTCGCTACAATGTCATCGATCGTTGGCGCAGGAGCTTCGGGCTCTTTAACTTCTTTTTTAGTTTCAGCTTTAGCACTTTTTTTCTCTTCTTTCTTAGCTACTTTTTCTTCTTTTGCAGCTTCACGTTCTGCTCTTCTTTCGGCTAAGCGCTCTTCTCTTTCCTGCGCTTTAATTTCTTTCTTTTCAGCACGAGCTATGCGGGCATCTTCCAATTTATGCTGAACATTTTCGATCCATAACTTCAGGTTATCGATGGACTTTTGAAGATCTCTGTCCCAAAGCAGTAGTAAAGTTACGATCGCCAAGAGTGACAAGATTATTCCCGATCCGATACTACTTGTAAAGTTCTGAAGCACTTTTGAGATCGCTACTCCGGCCGCTCCACTCCAAACTGAATCGGCAGGAAAATCCAGATTGAAATTCATCCATCCCAAAACAGTTGAGAAAAGGATCATACTCCAAACACCCAAAATGGTGATCCAGCTCAGATCTTTATAATTCCGCCTTCTGAAAATGTGCCAACCTTGAAAAAAGATCAGAACTGCTAAAATAATACTGGTGTAACCAAAAAGTTGGTGAACCACGAAATGAGAAAGATAAGCTCCCACAGGTCCAAGCCAGTTTTGCACTAACCTGGAGGATGCATCTTTATTGAAAAGATCCATAAACGACAACTTGGTCGCATATTGGTAATCCTCCGGTGTGTAGGAGACAATACTTAACCCAAGCAAAATCGCCAGAGCAATAATTATCACTCCGATGATCTCTACTTTTCGGTTATCGTCAATACCTGCCTTAGAATTTCCGGCTGTATTTAACTTCTTTTTAGCCATTCAAATTGATTAAAATTCCATCCTTCATTCCGGGAAGGACGTCAAATTTATCTGTTTCACAAACAAAAGGAATATCGCCGTCAGGAACAAGTTCTTTAAGACGAATTGCATGATCACTGGTTTCAATTGCTTGTTCAAGTTCATCTTTATAACTCTGATATAAACTGAAAGCGACCTTTACTCCGTCTTTAGTATTTTTTGGGAGTCTACCTTTGCACATTTTATAAATAATCGATCCGGCAAACAAAGTGTCTTCTAACGACATTTTTCCTTGCCAACCTGAACAGATCAAAACCACATCATCGTCGTGGTCTTCCAGTGCTTTTAAAATGCTTTTCTGATTTAGAAAACAGCCCACATACATCCGGTTCGCTAGCGCTGCTTTTTTGATCGCTTTGGTTCCGTTTGTAGTGTTGATGATCAACGTCTTGTCCGCTACTACATCTTCTGTATACTCTAACGGTGAATTTCCTAAATGAAAACCCTCGATCTTATGTCCGTTTTGTTCTCCACAAAGCAGATAATCTTTGTTGTCCATTGTTTGGGCAATTCGGACTGCATCTTCCATTGCTCCAACCGGAATGATCTTTTTCGCACCGTTACTCAGCGCCGTCACCATCGACGAAGCAGCTCTCAGCACATCAATAATAACCGCAGATTTTCCACGCAGATCCTCTTCCTGAAAGGATTGCACTGAAAAATATACGTCCATGTAATCTAGTCTAGCCATCGTAGTTCTTTAAAATATGTTCTCTCACTTTTTTATAAATGGAGGGCGTGTTACTGTAGCTTCCGCTGTTTTTTTACGGATCGCAATATGGATAGTGTTGCCTTCAGCAGCAAATTCTTTTTTCACATAACCCATCCCTATTCCTTTACCCAAAGTGATCGACATTGTTCCGCTGGCAACTTCGCCAATGGTATTTCCGGATTCGTCCACTATTTCGTATCCATGACGTGGAATGTTGCGTTCGTCGTTCATTACAAAGCCGACTAATTGTCTGGAATTCCCTTCTTCTTTTTTCTTGAGAAGAGCTTCTTTTCCTACAAAATCACCTTTATCAAACTTGGTGATCCAACCCAATCGTGCTTCCAGCGGATGAGTGTCTTTGGTGATATCGTTGCCATACAGCGCAAAACCCATTTCCAATCTCAGTGTGTCACGAGCTCCTAAACCACAAGGCTCTATCCCGAATTCTTCTCCTGCTTCAAAAATGGCATTCCAAACTGCTTCCGGATCTACATTGTTTTTATCGAAATAGATCTCAAATCCTTTCTCGCCGGTGTATCCCGTTGCTGAAAACACGATGTTTTCAAATCCTGCTAATGTTCCCATTTTGAAACTGTAGAATCCGATCTCTGAAAGATCCAGATCGGTAAGCTTTTGCAGTGTGTCTACTGATTTTGGTCCCTGAACTGCTAGCAGGCACGTATCATCAGACATATCAACAACAGTAGCATCAAATGTATTTTGGCTGTTTACCCACGCCAAGTCTTTATCTACATTCGCGCCGTTTACAACAAGTATGTACTGATCATCTTCAAACAGTTTGTACACGATCATATCGTCTACAATGCCACCGTCTTCATAGCACATGCACGTATACTGCGCTTTTCCGGGCACTAACTTTGAAGCATCGTTTACTGAAATATGCTGAACCAGATCGAGTGCTTCCGGTCCGTGAATGTAAAACTCGCCCATGTGAGATACATCGAAAACGCCCACATCATTACGAACGGCTGCATGTTCTACCTTAATTCCTTTGTATTGAACCGGCATTTCAAATCCGGCAAATTCTACAAGTTTCCCGCCTTCTTTTTGATGGATAGCATGAAACGGTGTTTTTTTAGCCATTCGTGTAGTTAGTTTGTGTCGTTTTGTTCTTAATCCTCAATAAGTTAATGATTTTTGAAGAAAGGGATAGAATTAAGAATTGGAAATTTCTTCTTTTAATTTCGTTTAATTATACCCTCTAACTTAATCACACGACTTTCCATAATTTGGTTTCCCTCTGGTGTTTGAATAATGGGTAAATGAAGATCGATATTCAAAGTGTCGTTAGATAGTTTTTGTTGAAACCTTGGGTAAAATAACGTTACTTGATATGGAAAGTCCGCGCTGTAAGGATTGTCTCTCATAAAAATCTTTGTGGTATCACTTGGTAAAGAATAATATAGAATCGATGTTTTTTCAGGGTTATGAATTTCACTTGAAAATGATACTCCTACACTATCTGTAAACACAAAAATGTTTTCTGAACTTGTATTCAGTGATACTCTGGAGGTTATGTTGTATAAAATTAGTTCTTTCTCTAAATCACTCGACTTATTCTCTGTTGCATCACTATTACTTTCTCTTCCGTTGGGATAATAATTCGTTTCGTATGCATTTGCGCTAACCGTAATTCCAATTGAAAGTCCGTTATCACTTAACCTAATTCTCTTTCCGTCCCAATCAGTATCTAATCCCTGATTTTTCATAGGTTTTAAAATGATAGAATACTCTTCAGATTCCTGACCCAAAATAGGCTTGGTGCTTAACAGGATACAAAAACACAGAAAAAAGCTAAATGTGAATACTTTCATTATTGAAACAAGATTAGAAACTCGATATATAATTTTAAGCATACTTAACTGATTCACTTCTTATCATAAACATCCCGCCGATGTCCGATTCGAATAATCAAGATCAAAATCTGTTCATCCTGAATCTGGCTGACAATTCGATAATCTCCAACCCGGTATCGCCACAGTCCTTTCATTCTGCCTTTCAGAGATTTTCCAGTTCTTCTTGGATCTTCTTCCGTCGCCAGATTAGTACGCAGCCATTTCAGAATTCTATCCTGAGTTTGCTTATCTAGCTTTCTGAGTTCTTTACGGGCACGATCGTCAAATTCAACTTTCCAGATCATCGCCGCGCTCTATCTCATCCAGACTCCAACGCTTCTGAGGCTCTTCAATACGCTGTTCAGCCATGTACAAGTCTTCCATTTCGTCTAACTTTTCTTCCAAAGCCTGACGAATGTAATAAGTTTTGGTGCGACCGGTAAGTTTTGCCAACTCATCCAGTCTCTTTTCAACCGACTCTCCTAAACGAACTGTAATAGGCATAATTCAATGAATTTGTTTACATGTAATACAAGTACGACAAATATACTTTTTTGGTATATAAGAACGAATTAGAATTAATATCAGGGTTTAGGCGTGGAAAGGTCGCACAAGCGAACTGGGAGCGGAGCTCCCTAGCAACATTCCGCACCAGAGGTACGGAACGAGATTAAGACTTAAAATATCTTTGGTTTTAATTTAACTCAGGAGGAAAAATTATAACAATTAAAGAAAGAAGAGTGAAAACTATTGCTCCAAAAGCAATTGTTCTTAAAATACTTTTCATCATCCAATTCTGCTCATCCCAGGACTGATAACTTTTCCTAAATATATATACTAGCAACAAACACATTAATGTTGTTATGAATACCATGCTAATTACTGGGTCAGTCATTGTTGCCCTAAGTTTTTATTTGCCACCACTTTTCCCTCCCAATACTCAATCTAATTCTTTGTATCTTTATTGCTGATATAAGAATACAGAAAAAAATCCTTTAAAAAGTATATGTCCATCAACAAAGAGCAGATCAAAACCGCACTTGCTCACGTTCTCCATCCAACCGAAAAACAGGATCTGATCTCTCTGGATATGATCCACGATATCATCATTCAGGATAAATACATTTCCTTTACTTTGGAAATGCCTGAGAAAAATGATGCCCTGGCTCAGCAAATTCAGCGACAGTGCGAAGAAGCCATTCACAAATTCATTGACGGCGAAGCTGTTGTAGATATTCAGGTGGGAATTAATGTTTCCAAGAGAAAGGACAAACCGGAACAAGCTCCCCAACAACCTCAGCAAAAACAGGAAGAAGTTCTTTCGGGTGTTAAAAATATCATTGCCGTTGCTTCCGGAAAAGGCGGAGTGGGAAAATCTACAGTAGCCGTAAACATCGCTTCTGCTTTAGCAAAAGACGGGTACAAAGTTGGACTGATGGATACCGATATTTATGGTCCTAGTATTCCAACCATGTTCAATGTGTTTGAAAAGCCGAACATCACTACTCAAAAGAAATTAGTTCCTATAGAGCGACACGGGATCAAAATGGTTTCTATGGGATTTTTGGTGGATGTGGATCAGGCGATGGTTTGGCGTGGACCAATGGCAACCAGTGCCATAAAACAATTTATGACCGAAGTGGAATGGGGCGAACTGGATTATCTGATCATGGATCTTCCTCCGGGAACAGGTGATATCCAACTTACTATTGTACAAACCGTGCCGTTAAGCGGAGCTGTGATTGTATCTACTCCGCAAGTTGTAGCTTTGGATGATGTTCGAAAAGGAGTGGCGATGTTTGAGAAAGTGAATGTTCCTGTTCTGGGTGTTGTCGAGAACATGGCGTATTTCACTCCTCCGGATATGCCGGAAAAGAAGTATTATATCTTCGGAGACGGCGGAGCCAAGCATTTAGCTAAAGAAATGGGCGTTCCTGTTTTAGGTGAAATCCCCATCGAACAAACCGTTCGTGAATCTGGAGATAATGGTTTACCTATTGTTTTAGCGGATGATTCTTCTTTCTCTGCAAGAGCTTTTGTCGGAGCAACAGAAAACATGAAGCAACAACTGGAACTGCGCTCGAAATCCGGTGAAACGACTAAGAAAGTGGATATTAAATTTAGACCGTGAGTCGCTGCGCGAAAATAGCAATGTTCAAATTTCAAATAGCAGCTATTCTCCTTTTATCGGGAGAATAGTACTACTGAAAAGAAAAACTAAATGACCATTATCTCCATCCTTGACCTTATCGGGACTTTTGTATTTGCTATAAGCGGTATCAGGATGGCGGCTAAGAAAGATCTGGATATTTTTGGAGCGGCGGTGATCGGTTTTGCGACGGCTATTGGCGGCGGAACCGTTCGTGATATCCTGATTGGAAGCGAGTCCATAACCTGGATCGGCGATATGACTTATCCCATTGTGATCTTGTCTGCAATTCCATTTACTTATCTGATCAGAAACAGGTTAGATGACATCAACAAACCTCTCTTTTTGTTTGATACTATCGGGATAGCCTTGTTCACAATCAGTGGGATGGAAAAAGCTTTAGCGTTTGGTTTAAATCCGTTTATGGCAGGAATCATGGGAATGACTTCCGCAGTGGTTGGCGGAATTATCCGGGATATTCTATGTCGTGAAGTTCCACTTATTTTCAGAAAAGAGATCTACGCCACGGCTTGCTTGATGGGAGCGTTGGTTTTCTATCTCGGCATCTATTTTGGAATGTCAACCAACCTGAATTATATCATTACCACCGGAGTAGTTATCGGAATACGCGTTGCCGCCATTAAGCTTGATCTCTCGTTGCCTAAAATGAAGGTTTGATCTTATCTGTTATATCCGGCGATAGTTGTTGTAGCTGAAACTGACGGCGTAAAATATTTCTCTTTTATTTGAAGGTATTTCTCGTTCAGAAAAAACTCATTCTTTGCTTCTTCACTCTCAAAATAAATAGCAAAAACCCTGTTTATTTTAGATTCTGAATCGTTTTTTAATACTTTTTCTATTGTAAAATCATATCTAAAGCCGCCTCCATAAGTTTTTAGAATCGGTGTCATTTCGTCCCTGTATTTCTGATATAGTTCATCATCAGTTACATTCAATCCTACTAATATTTCGTAAGGCATATTTTTTCTTTTATACTGGTTAATTGAAGTTATTTAAAGTCTGACTTATTTACTTCATCACTTCTTCATAATCTCTATCTATTTTCCTGTCAAATAAACCATTCTTATCATGTTTGAGAAATATTTCGATAAAGCCGATATCCTGATCACTGAATGGATGGCTAAGTACGGGTTGAGCTCGCTTCGTATCGGGCTGGGAATTATCTTCTTCTGGTTTGGTGCACTTAAATTCTTTCCGGGATTAAGTCCTGCCGAAGAGCTGGTTCGAAATACTGTTTATTTTGTCGATCCCGACCTGTTTATACCGGTTCTGGCAACATGGGAAGTGCTGATCGGAATTGGACTGATCGCGGGAAAGTTTATGAGAACAACCTTACTGCTTCTGTTTCTACAAATGCCCGGAACTGTACTTCCCGTTTTTCTTTTGCCTGATGTTGTGTGGACAAGTTTTCCTTTTGGCTTAACTCTGGAAGGTCAGTATATCGTCAAAAACTTGGTGCTTGTAAGCGCCGGATTAGTTCTAGGAGCAACAGTTCGTGGTGGTAGGTTGATCACTGATTCCGCTCAACTTTCAGAGTTTCGTTGATTTTCGTTCTTTGTCATTTCGAACGGATGTGAGAAATCTAGAGGTTTTTATTTACAGCAATTTTTAGATTTCTCGCTTTGCTCGAAATGACAAAATCTTGATTTTATTCTTTAGTCCACTTACTCACCAAAATCGTTACCAATCCACTTGCAATAAAAGCCGGAACCAGTTCATACATATTGCTTTTCAGAACGGGAATGAAATACCAGACAATAGTTACCAGTGTTCCGGTAATAATTCCTGCAATTACTCCTTCTTTGGTAGTTCCTTTCCAGTAAAGTGCCAGAATTGAAGTTGGTCCGAGAGCTGCTCCCAATCCTGCCCATGCAAAAAGTACCAGCCAATACACCAATTCCTGAGCAACTAACCCAAAAAGAAGTGCTACTACCACAAGTGCAACGACAACTAACCTACTATACAGCACCAGTTTCTTTTGAGGAATTTCTTCGTCTCTCTTTAAGATCTTTTGATACCAATCCCGAACTACACTGGAAGCGGCAACCAAAAGCTGAGAATCTGCCGTCGACATGATAGCTGCAAAAATGGACGCTATCACAATCCCAAATAGAACAGGATGTAAATGCAGTTGTGCTAAATACGGATATAAATTTTCAGAATCAGCGCCGGGAAGCATTTCAATATTTGAGAAGTATGCTCTTCCTACCAAACCAATTAAAACCGCTCCTGCTGCCATCACAATATTCCAGAAAGTCCCGATTCCTGCTGCAAATCGTAAATTCTTAGCGTCATCAATCGCCATATACCTGGATAGAATGTGAGGATTACCCGGCGAACCTAACCCTATTCCCAGAAACCCGATAAAAGCTCCGGCACTCAGTGCCAATGGATCGATCAACGCAGCTTCCTGAAATTGGAGTTGCTCGATCATGACCGACCACCCACCTAAATCCTGAATGGCTATAAAAGGAAGAAACACCAATGCAAAGATCATAAAGAACGCCTGAAAAGCATCCGTTAAACTAACTGCCAGAAATCCACCTAAAACTGTATATGCAAGTATAATCACTGCTGAAAGCAAAACCCCTGTATTTTGTTCGATCCCAAAACTGGAAGAAAATGCTTTTCCACCGGCAACAAACTGCGCGGAAACATAGCTCACCATAAAGATCAGAAAAGTGATTATGAGAATAGACCGTAATGTACCGGTCTTATCACCAAAGCGTTCTGCAAAGAAATCCGGAACTGTGATACAATCATGTTCCTCTGAAAACTCTCTCAATTTTTTGGCATAAGTAAGAAATAGAATGAGCTCCACAACGGTATAACCAACCACTGCCCAAATTGCTGAAGCGCCCTGAACATAAACCAGACCGGTTACTCCCAACAACAGCCAGGCACTTCTTCCGGAAACAACTGCGGAAAGAGCGATCACCACCTTATTCATTTTTCTTCCACCAATAAAAAACTCGCTGATCCCCGAAGAAGAAAAGCGAGCTGAATAAAGTCCGATGCTTATTAAAAGAATCAAGTAACCTATGAAAGCATAGACAGCGTGCCTGTCAACAGCTAATTCGAAAACCTGAGACTCTGTCATATCGTTAATGGTTATTTGTTATTGGTTGGAAGAAGAGCATAACAATTAACCATTAACTAACCACCAATCACGGGAAGATTCCCATTTGTTCGTACATGATCCCGATCTTATTGATTGCGCTTATAAACGAAGCTGTTCTTAGATCAGTAAGATTATTCTCTTCTCTGATTGCAGTGAGTTCTGCATAGGCAGTGATCATAGTTTCTTCTAATCCGGAATCAACCAGATCGTACTCTGATGCGCCATGAGCCAGTTTGTCCATTTCATTGGCTGAGAATTTCTTACCTGAAATTTTCTCGATCTCCTGAACAATTCTGGTCAGACTTTCTTCGTCAAAACGCTTATTCATTCTACCATAACGAACGTGCTGTATATTTTTCAACCACTCGAAATATGAAACAACCACACCGCCGGCATTCAAATAAGCATCCGGTAGAATTAGCGCCCCACGATCTTTCAGCATTTCGTGTGCATCAGCAGTAGTGGGCCCGTTGGCTGCCTCAGCGATGATCTTTGCTTTTACATGTGGTGCATTATCACCGGTAATCTGGCTTTCAAGAGCAGCCGGAATAAGAATATCGCATTCCAGTTCCAGTGCATCTTTATTTGAGGCTAGTTCCTTGCTTCCCGGGAACCCGATAATACTTCCTGTTTCTTTACGGAACTCCATCAATTTTTTAAGATCCATTCCATCAGGATTAAAAATGGCTCCTTCCATTTCTGCTACGCCGATCATTTTTGCTCCTGCTTCAGTCATATATAAAGAAGCATGATAACCTACGTTCCCTAATCCCTGAACTACAAACGTTTTTCCGTCTACACCAACGCTTAATCCAAGTTTGTCCATGTCTTTTTTCACTTTGCATGCTTCACGGATTCCGAAGAAAACCCCACGTCCTGTAGCTTCTGTTCTCCCTCTGATACCACCTTGCTGTATTGGTTTTCCGGTTACACAACCTTCGGCATTCAGATCCTCGTTCATTTGGCGATAGGTGTCTAAAATCCAACCCATTTCACGTGCACCTGTTCCATAATCAGGCGCCGGAACATCAACTCCTGCTCCTATAAATCCTTTTTTGATCAATTCATAAGTATAACGCCGGGTTATTCTTTCCAGCTCACTAACTGAATATTCTCTGGTGCTGATCTTAACACCTCCTTTTGCTCCACCAAAAGGAACGTCAACAATTGCACATTTATAGCTCATTAAAGCTGCCAATGCCATTGTTTCATCTTCATCCACTTTATGGCTGTATCTTATTCCACCTTTTGTAGGTGTTTTATGATGACTATGTTCTACTCGCCAACCTTCAATAACTTCAATGTTACCATTATCTCTCCTAACCGGAAATGTAACATGATATACAGTATTGCAAACTTTAATCTGATCCAGAAGACCTTTATCAAAGCGGGTGTATCTCGCCGCTTTATCGAAATTTTTATTTACCTGCTCGTAGAACTTATAGTGCGACATAATGAAAATTAGTTTATGCTTAAGGTGCAGTTCAATGGTCGCAATATTCTAGCTCATAAACAAGGAAAAGCCCTTTTATTAGTTCGCTGAGTTTGGAAGAGAAACATGGAGGTGATCAGCGGTTCCAACGTGTCGTAAAGTTTTAAAACCCATTAGTTTTAAAGAGTTGGCAAGCATAAAATTTCTAAACTCTGAATGTCCTTTTGTGCGAAGATCAATAGCATGTACATATCCATCTTCCTGAGAAAAGTGAAGTGAGCTTTGATTTGCCGGAAGCCCCATTTTAGCATAATCCTCAACTGTTCTTTTTATGTCGGTAATAACTAATTCGTTTTCTGCTAGTGTAGTTGTAGCTACAGCAACTCTTAAAATTGGATGAAGTGATCGATATACTTCTTTCACTGATTCTGACTTTGCATTAACACTTGATACGTACAGTAATCCGTACAGACAGAAACCACCTACCAATGCTCCAACCCCACCCAGGCCATATCGAAAGATAAGTTTCTTATTTTTTACTTTACGAAAAAGCATCACTACATATACCAATAAGATAGCGACTGTTGCTCCAATTCCTCCAAAAAGAGATACCCACCCGTTTAATCCCTGATCTATATTTAAATAAATTGATGTTTTTATCAACAGGAAAAAGGGAAATATGGTAAGAGTAAGTATTAATAAAGACCACAGCCCAAGACGTATCGCCTTTCTCTTAAACGAAAGCTTTTGAACCTTTTCGAGGCGCTCTTCAGTCTTGTAGTTAAAATCCTGATTAGGCTTTAGAAGCCATTCTATGTCTTTATCTGAAATCCGTTCCATAAAGCGGTACACGAATCTACGTCTTTCTTGTTTCGCGGATCAGATTCTCTGATTCTGCCTGATAAGAAATGGAAGACTCTGCATAACGATCACTAAAATAGCCGCCATAATTATGGCTTCGGTTGGATTTTCGTAAATCGCTCTACCCATGTTGTTCAGATTGTAAGCAATGAGTAAACCTGAAGTGAACAGTGAAAAACTAAATGCCCAATGTATTCGCATCCACATTACGAAACCCGAAAACAAACTTACTAAGCCAATAAGCAGCTGTGAGATGTACATGAATATTGGGATGTCTTTATTCTCAAAATCGAAGAGTTCTTCTTGATTTGTACTTATAAGTTCCCATCCTGCAGAAACAGACATATACAAGCCAACTGCGATAAAAAATAGGAACAAAAAAAAGTGGATGTTACGGTCTTTACGATTCATTCATATAAAACATTCAGTTCATGGTACGGTGGTGTGAATGCTTATACCTGAATCAGTGATTTTGTTCCCCATTTTCTTCGTCAGTAAAAATTGGCTTCTTTTTCCTGAAAGTATTTACTGTGAATAATGTCCCTGTTGATGTAATAGCAGCATAAAAACCTGAACCCTGCAAATCGAAAAAAAGAACTATAGCTCCTCCTATTAAAGCAGCTATTGCCCCGGTTAAAATACTTGGGACCATTTTAATTCCGTGTGCTCCTGAAAAGGTGTGGCTAAGCCAACCGATAAATGTTCCGAGTGTTAAAAATCCAAAAAATTCCATGACATCAATGTTTTGTTGAATAAATTCCTATACACTTAAAGGAATTATGACTCATTCTAGTTCCGAATTGTATAATTTCTATATCAATAAATTAAACTAACTTCATTAAAATGAATATTTTAAAAACTCTTCCTCTATTTTTGTTTATGCTAATTTGGGCGTGCGCTCCCGATTCTTCCATAGATCCTGAACTTGTAGCCAAAGCTGAAAAAATTCAGAACAGTGTAATTACGCTAGACACTCATGTGGATATTAACACCGGTAATTTCACTGAAGAAAAGAACTATACTATGAATCTGGATACTCAGGTTGATCTCCCAAAAATGGAAGACGGTGGACTGGATGTAGTTTTTCTTATCGTTTATACCGGCCAGGGAGAATTAGATCAGGAAGGTTTTGATGCGGCTTATGAAAATGCGATTTCAAAATTTGATGCCATTCACAGATTAACTGAAGAATTAGCTCCGGATCAGATTGAATTGGCGTTGACTTCTGATGATGTTCGCAGAATTCATGCTGCCGGCAAAAAAGTTGCTATGATCGGTGTCGAAAATGCTTATCCATTAGGAATGGAACTGGACAGAGTTAAAGAGTTTTATGATCGCGGTGCGCGATATATGTCGCTTTCTCATAATGGTCACAGTCAACTAAGTGATTCGAATACCGGTGAAAGAGATGATGTTTGGTTACATAATGGCTTGAGTGATTTCGGAAAAGAAGTGATCGCTGAAATGAATAAATGGGGAATTATGATCGACCTTTCTCATCCTTCCAAGAAAGCGAATATGCAAACAATGGAATTATCAAAAGCACCTGTTATAGCTTCTCATTCCTCTGCAAGAGCTTTGGATCCTTCTGTTAGCAGAAACCTGGATGATGAAGAACTTATGATGCTTAAGGAAAATGGTGGCGTAGTTCAAACCGTTGCTTTCCGTAGCTATGTAAATTCTGAAAAGCATGAAGCATATCGAGAAGCTGCAGCTAAAATTGAAGAAGAAATAGCGGAAGAAATGGGCTTTGAAATGGTTTCAAGAGATTCCATCCGGCAGATGAGTACAGAAACCAGAAGTGAATACTTTGCTCTTTATCAGGAGATGCAGAAAAAAGCTCAACCAAGAATTGAGAAAGAAACCGAAACTACCGCTCCTTCAGTAAATGTAGAAGATTTTGTAGACCACATTGATTATATGGTTGATCTGATCGGAATTGAACATGTTGGAATCAGCTCTGACTTCGATGGCGGCGGAGGTGTTAACGGCTGGATGGATGCATCTGAAACACTGAACGTTACTATTGAGCTTGTGAAAAGAGGATACACTCAAGAACAAATCGAAATGATCTGGAGTGGCAACCTTTTAAGAGTTTTGGATGAGGTTCAGAAAGTTGCTGCTGAGATTCAGGCGGAAGGTTAGGATATAAGACGTAAGATAAAAGACTTTGGTTCTGGTGTTCTACATCGGAACCTTTTTTATTTCACCAACCCGTAGGGACAATTCAT
>DEXK01000020.1:91161-188624 GCA_002364085.1 Balneolaceae bacterium UBA3186
ATGAATTGTCCCTACGGGTTGGTTTTTTATAAAACAGCATCATTATAGAGTTCTTTCTGAACCAATTTATATGTATAATACATGTAATGATACAGCAGGAACATATCCGCAAGATTATCCATATAGACATGGATGCTTTCTTTGCTGCCGTAGAGCAACGGGATAATCCTGCTCTTCGCGGGAAGCCCGTTATTGTTGGAGGTTCACCCAATGGTCGTGGTGTAGTTTCTACTGCAAGCTATGAGGCCCGGAAATTTGGTGTACTTTCAGCTATGCCATGTTCACAGGCTGCCCGACTTTGTCCCCAAGGAATTTTTGTTAAAGGAAGATTCGATGCTTACAAATTAGCCTCTCAACAAATTCGTGAGATCTTTTTTGAATATACAGATCTGGTTGAACCGCTTTCTCTGGACGAAGCTTTCCTGGATGTAACCGAAAATCATAAGGGTATGAGATCGGCCACACTTATTGCCAAAGAAATTCTGGAAAAGATTCAACAGAAAACTCAGCTTACTGCATCGGCAGGTGTTTCTTACTGTAAATTCATTGCTAAAGTCGCCTCTGATTACAACAAGCCAAACGGGCTTACACTTATCCCACCCGAAGAAGCTGAGAAATTTCTGGAAAGTTTAGACATCAAAAAATTCTTCGGAGTAGGTAAAGCTACTCAAAAGAAAATGCATTCTCTTGGTATCAAAACCGGAGCTGATCTTAAAGAATGGAGCGAGATCGACCTTGTTAAAGCATTCGGAAAATCCGGAAGGTATTATTATCGAATTTGCAGAGGCATCGATAACAGAGAAGTAAAACCACATCGAATTCGAAAATCATATGGAAAGGAGCGTACTTTCTCTGATGACAAGGGAGACCTGAGCTGGATCACTGCCTTTTTGGATGAGTTGGCCGAGTCTATTTCTGAAGGAATGCAAAAGATGAACACCAAAGGGAAAACCATCACACTAAAAGTTCGTTACAAGAATTTCGATACCATCACCCGAAGCCAATCTGTACCTAATTACACTAACGATCATTATCAAATTTCTACCGTTGCCCGGCAACTTCTGGAAGATACGGATGTCGGGAACCGTCAAGTTCGCTTGCTCGGTATTTCGCTGTCAAACCTGAATCTTTCTGAGGATCATTATTATGAGCAGTTGGAGCTAGAGTTTAGAAGAGGGTTGGGGAGTGTTGAGTGTTGAGTGTTGAGTGTTGAAGATTCGATTTTATATTTAGATTACATGTTTTTTTTAAAAATTTCACCTTTCACCTTTCTCAAAACGCAATACCGATATGAGCTGATACGTATTCTTGTTCCTTTATAGAATCGTAGCCTACTCCAAAATTTAGTCCTAGAGCTTTATTAAAATAAAATCCCAGTCCACCTTCAAAAATTGCTCCATAAGTAGATCTGTCATCCCCAATCAATTCCACGGATCTGGAACCAATTCTTGGTGACAAAACGATATAAGTAGAACCCGAATTATGCAATTGAAGTGGAATTCCTATCAAAAAGCCACCCTCATCCGGCCAAGAACCTGCAGTAGGTATCAGTATTTGAAGTTCGAAATTAAGCGTTGTAGTGTATCCTCCATGATCAGAAAATCCAAATTTGAAGTATGAATCAACGTCATCAACATGCATATATCCTAGATCTATGTAGGTTCTATATACTTTTTGCGCATTAAGTGTTGCCGTTCCTAAAATAAAAAAACTGAATAGTAGCAGGTACTTTTTCATCTTCATCTATTAAATTAACATTTGAAACATGGATTCAATATTAGTTTTTTTTGGGTTTTATTAAAACTAATCTGAAAATATACTCGTCTTATACCCGAAAACAACTTCGGGAAAAGGAAATTGCAACACGATAAAATGGAAGATGCACGATTAGTTCAGGATTTTCTGGGGGGAGATCATCAGGCGTTCAATACGCTGGTTAGTCGATGGCAAGGTAAGATTCATCACTTTGCATATCGCTACTTCGCCAGCAGTGACGACGCTGCTGAGATCACTCAGAAAACGTTCATCAAAGCGTACCAAAAGCTGGATACACTGGATGACGTAAACAAATTCAGTTCCTGGCTGTATCGGATAGCAAACAACCTTTGTCTGGATGAATTAAAGAGAGTTGGAAGGAAAAGAGCTACCTCTTATGAAACACTAAAAGTAGCTCCTCAAACAGAAACAGCGTCATCAGCAGATTCAAATGTATTGCGAAATGAAGGTTTGGTTCTCCTTCACAAAGCACTCCTTCAGTTACCGAATGATCAACGTGTAGTGGTGATCATGAAAGAATATGAAGGACTTACATTTCCCGAAATAGCAGAAATTTTAGATGAACCAATTAACACAGTAAAGTCAAGAATGTATTATGGATTACGAGCGCTGAAAAAGACGTTCGACTCCTGGAATATCAATAAAGAGGTGTTCAATTATGAATAAAGAAGAAGCTCGATTACTCTTAATGGATTACATGTATGGTGAACTGAATGAGGCTAAGAAGTCTGAACTTCTGGATTTCATCAACCAACATGATGATCTGAAGCAAGAATTTGAAGAACTCACAGAAACTCAGTCTTTTCTCCATCATCTTCCGGTTCAGGACCCTGCTGAACAGCTCGTTATTATGGAACCGACGAAAAGATCTTCTGAAGGATTTTGGCAAAATATACTTACTGCTTTAACTCCCAGAAACGCTTTTGCTCAGGCTGGTTTTGGTGTAGCTGTACTTGCTTTCGTTTTTATCGTAACAGGGGCTTTAACAGGCTTGAATGTGAATTACTCAGATTCCGGAATTCAGTTGGGATTTGGCGAGTCCCCTATAACTGAAAAAACTTTTTCCGCTGCTCAGGTAGAACAAATTATCCAACAAATTCAGCGTGATAATGTAGCCTTGGTTCAGCAAGTAGTTGCTGATGCACAAGAACAACAAAATATTCAGCTGGAAGAGACCTTTGCAAGCTTTGCTTCCTATTTGGAAAGTCAAAGGACGAACGACTTACAACTTATCAGCTCCGGCTTAGAAGATCTTAAAGAAAACACGTTTACTCGTTTTCGACAAAACGAACAGGTATTAGGCGAAATAATACAAACTGTTAGTTATGGAAATTAAACAAGGAAAAACCATGAAACGAATACAAAAAATAGTACCTACACTTTTAATTATACTCTTAACAACCCCTTTGGCTTGGGCTCAAAGCTTTGACGCCAACCGAATGAATCGTGACATAAAGATAATGGAGAATATTCTAGGAGAGATGTTTAAAACTTATTCCGGAAATTCATCTTCCAGAGCTGTTTATATAGCCGATTTTGCAGGAGGCTCCAGAAATGTTCGAGGAACATATCTACCTGGATATGGAATTATTTTTAATGTACAAACCAGCTCCTCATTCGTTCTTTCTCAATCATCAGATGGTCAAGGTAGCTCTAACTCATTTTACTATAGCTACAGCACCAACAGTACTTCAGATGATGATGTAAAAGTGGATGAAGAAAGCGTAAAAAACCGAATTACTGAATTTTTAAAGGATTACGCCTCAACCATCGGGCAGCTAAAGTCTACAGAAAATGTTATGGTGATTTATGGTTCAAATTCACGCAACTCTTTCCCTGCACTCGTATACACCTCTTCAAATGGTAAAGTAGATCGTAAAGAAACAGAGAAGCTTCCTGTTATTTCGGGCTCTGTAGCCAAAAAAGATCTGGACGATTACCGATCAGGAAAAATCAATGAATCTGCTTTTGCAAGTAAAGTAAAGACCGCTTCAACTAAGGACAAAGAATATCTGGATCTTAAAGTAATGGGTAATATTTTCGAAACAGCGTTACGGGATCAAGAAGAAGAGTCGTTCCGTTTGAGTGGAAACGTAAATTACTTAATGCTTGATAACTTTGGTGCCATTTTTAATATAGACGCCAGCTATAGAACTGATGATCGATTTTTTGGAAGGGTTACCGGGATTTCAGTAACCGGAGCCTATATAAGAACCGATTCAAGAGATGCTCCTGATGCTAAAGAAGCAGAAGAAAAGGAAGCCGAATTTACGGCCAAAGTTAACGAGGCTTATTCTCAGCTAAAAAGTAATATCAAAGAATACTTAGTGGACTATGGAAGAACTGTTAATTCAGTTAAACCTGATCAATACATTTTAACAACTGTCAATGTACGAGGGCGATATAAGGATATTCCTGAGCGCATTGACTTCCAGCTTAAGAAATCTGTATTAGATCAACTGGATAAAGGTTCTATTACGCGAGAAGAAGCTTTAAAACAAGTAGTAGTTACTGAATATTGAATCAGATTATAGGTTATAATCATATCAGAGCCGTATTTGGGTGAATCCAGGTACGGCTTTTTTGTTCGATGATTGTTTTGATTTGCCTTCTGATTTCGCTGAATCATTTAAAGTGAAAATTTCGCGTCAATCTTAAGTGCTTCTTCCAGCAGCTTCTCATATTCTTTTGCTTCGATTTCTTTACAGCCGAATCTACCTAGGTGTTCTGTGTAAAACTGAGAATCCCAAAGGGTGAACCCGTTCTTCTTTAAAATTTGATGGCAATAGTACAAAGCTACTTTATCAGCTTCTTTTTCTTTTCGAAACATACTTTCACCGAAGAATGCACCACCTAATGAAACTCCATATAATCCTCCTACCAGTTTTTCTTTCTCAAAAACTTCTACAGAATGAGCATTTCCTGATTGGTTTAAGATATCGTAGGAGTTTAAGATCAGGTCATTGATCCAAGTAGTTTCCCTATCAGCACAACACTTTACTACTTCTCTGAAGTGTTCATTTATTCTCACTTCAAATTTATCCTGACGAATGATTCGCATAACGTTTTTTGTCATGTGAAATTCATTCAAAGGAATTACTCCTCGTTTTCGGGCGGAGTACCATTCTACTTCTTCGTCTTCTCTTGAATCCGCCATCGGAAATATCCCTTGAGCATAGGCTTCCAATAATATTTCAGGCGGAATTATTTTCATATGCTAGCACATGGATTTTAGTAGTTAGTATTGAACTTCACTTTTCAATACTAACTACTAAATACTCTCATCTATTAGAACTCACAATAAAACATCGGTCCGGAACCAATTGGTGAGCCCGGAGGAGCCGGAAGGCTTCTTGGTGATTCAAATTCAGAAGGATCATCCAAATAACTATCGATCATCATTGCTGCATGTAATGCCATTGCATCGTTTGATCGCTCTGATAACATTTCAGAAAGCTTAACTAACTCAGATGCTACAATCGCTTTGGTTAGCGGGTTCGACTGACCTGAAGCATGAAGCTCGATCAAATTTTTGGTTACAACAGCATTCACAACATCCTGAATTGATCCTAGGTATCCTCTCTCTTTTTTCTTTTTCCAGCTGCTTTCCAATAATTCTTCAATGGTTTCCTGAAGAGTAAGATTGTTTGCTCTGGCCCCATATTCCACCAAACGATTTGCTCTCTGAGGGTTTAAGATCAAGCTAACCGGTAAATCTGCGGCTGTTTCAGCTATTCCTAAAGCATCTAAGCTCGGCCCGGTATTTCCTCTGAATAATTCTCTGGATGAAGAAATCCCTGCGGGCCTTGTTGGTATCAGATCCAGTAAATTTTCCGGGATTGCCAATACTTTTGGATCTATTGCGCCCAACATTTCCTGAAGTGCCTGTCTCTGTGTTTTTGCGTCAACGATTTTCGGATTTGGCTGATTGTCGCCTCGAAGCTTATAGTAATAATCCAATCCACCTATCAACTTAACAGTTCCTTCAAGCTGGTATCTGTGAAATAAGTAGATCGGAACCAGTACATCTTCTAATTCAGACATTGAAGTTCCTTTTCTAATGTTAGCCTCGCCAAAATTATCTAAAGCGATCTTACGAACTTCTAAAATATGCGACAGCTGTGTAGCCGGGTCGTTTCCGTATTCCCATAAATGTGCATAAGGATGAGCTCCTCCTTGTGGTCGCGCATCGCTGTCTGAAATGTATTTCAATCCATCAAGATGTGCTTCTTCTAAGATCTTGTTAAGCGCTTCCTTTTCATTGATGCCACTCGGAAAATCCTGATAACCAAATTTGATGGTTACAATGTCCCAGTCTCCTATTCCTACATCATACGCATCACTAAGATCCAATTCTCCGTTTTTGATGTCCACTTTTGGGTGCGGATAATCCATTACAGATTCACGACCGTTTACGCTTGCCGCAAAGTTGTGAAAGATTCCCAAAGTATGACCAATTTCATGTGCCGAAAGCTGACGAATTCTTGCCAAAGCCATTTCCAACATTCGCGGATCGTCTTCATTTCCTTCTTCAAACGGTGCCAGTAATCCCTGAGCGATCATATAATCCTGACGAACACGAAGCGAACCCAGCAATACATTTCCTTTTATGATCTCGCCTGTTCTTGGGTCTGTAACAGAACCACCGTACGACCATCCACGAGTTGAGCGGTGAACCCAGTTGATTACGTTGTATCGAATGTCTAATGGATGCGCATCATCCGGAAGTACTTTAACCTGAAAAGCGTCTTTATATCCTGCTGCTTCAAAAGCCTGGTTCCACCATTTCGCGCCATCCAGTAGCGCTCCGCGAACCGGCTCCGGTGTACCATTGTCTAAATAATACACGATCGGCTCTACAGCTTCACTTACTGCAGCACCCGGATTTTTCTTTTGTAATCGGTGTCTGTTTATAAATCTTTTCACCAATGGTTCATCTATCGGCGTTGCATAATCCTGATAAGAAGTAGCGTAAAATCCCCCACGAGGATCGAATTCTCTTGGTTCGTAATCATCATCCGGAAGTTGAACAAAAGAATGGTGCGTTCTTACAGTAATAGAATTTGCATCCGGAGCAACGGACCGTAAATATCTTCCTGTTGGGTTCCCTGCAAAAGTGAGCATTACTTCGAATTCAGTATTCATCGGAAAGTTAAATGTTCCTTCAGCATACAATGCAGATCTGTTTTTATCCAGATTGTAAGAACCCTCCCCCATGCTTCTCAATCTTCCGGAAACATTATGCGAGTCATCCATCAAAAACGGAGTAAGGTCGATCAAATAAGAACCATCTTCTTCAGCTTCAATTTTAAAGCCATGAATTACGGATGAAGCAAAAGCTTCTCTTACGGATTTCTTTTCAAGTTCATTGTCTGATTTTGCCACATAATCCAGATTTGGCTGGATCAGCATCAGTTTTGATCCTCGCTTCTCAAAATACACAACTCTTTGTCCGCCACCTTGACTACGGTCTAATCCAATATCATTCGAACCAACACCTGCAGCCAGGAAATTTACATGTAGAAATTCTTCGTTCAGCTTATCGACTTTTAGCCACATTTTGTCATTGGCTTCATCGAAGTAATAATCGAAATAACCTTCAGTGACCTTAAGATCTTTGGTTTTTTCTTTGATAGTAGGAGTTTGAGCAGTCGCTTCGCTAAATAGTGAAATTACGAATGCGGGAATTAGGAATAAGAGAAAAAGTCGCTTCATTAGTTTGTAGTTAGGTTAACATCTAAACCTAAAGTAACCGCTTTTTGATGGGATTTAAAATTGTGGTAAAAGCTTTTTACAGTTTCATTCTCCAACCCTGACAGGGTTATTTGAGCATAGGCTTAAAAACCTTTCTGAAGTTAAATCCTGTCAGAGTTTAGTTATTTTCTTTTATAAACAAGGATTTTAAGCCAGAAGAGCCTTCAGGCTCGGTTAAAAGCCTGTGAATTATTTTCATTCTCTATAAACCTACAAGATCTCTTTCTTCTCCATTCTTCCGAAATAATCTTTTGCTGCTGCCATTACTTTTGGTGAAAGCAGAATGGCTACTGTCATCGTTGGAATTGCCATTAGCGCGAACATTCCATCCGTGAAGTTAAGTACTGCCTGAATGGTAGCTACAGAACCGAAGATGATAGCCGCTGCATAAAAGAAATTGAAGTATTTCTGCTTGTCTGCACCGATCAGGAATCCAAGACATTTTGTACTGTAGTACGAATAAGTGAACAGCGAACTGAACCCGAATATCAACACACAGAAAATTAGTAAGTACACGCCATAAGGTCCAAGCGCGGCTTCAAACGCAGATGCCGTAAGAGTGATCCCATTTTCATCTCCTGATTGCCAAACACCAGTTACTAAAATAGCCAATGCTGTCATGGTACAAACAACTAATGTATCAATGAACGGTCCCATCATGGCAACCAAGCCTTCCCGAACAGGCTCTTTGGTTTTTGCAGCTCCGTGGGCAAGAGTTGCCGTACCAATTCCGGCCTCGTTTGAGAAAGCCGCTCTTCTAACTCCGGTTACGATCAATGCACCAAGTGCGCCACCCATTGCGGAATTAGCTGTAAAAGCATCTGTGAAAATTAAAGCGAATGTACTTCCAAGCATATCAATATTAATTCCAATGATCACCAACACACACGCCACATAAATAACCACCATTGCCGGAACCATTTTGGAAGCAACCTTGCCAACACGTTTAATTCCTCCAAAAATTACCAGAGAAACAATCGCTAGAATTACGATTCCACTGATAAGATCTGTGTTAAAATGATTAGCAGCATCAGCCAATCCGTTTGGAATCAACACAAAGTCTCTCACAATTTGAGTAACCTGATTCGCCTGAAAGATCGGTAACGGACCAAATAATCCTGCAACAGCAAAAAGTACTGCGAGGGGTTTCCATTTTTTCCCAAGTCCTTCCATGATCATATACATGGTTCCACCTTGAATGTCCCCATTGGAGTCTTTTCCTCTGTACATGATGGAAAGAGTACAGGTAAAGAATTTCGTAGCCATACCAACAATGGCACTGATCCACATCCAGAAAACAGCTCCCGGTCCACCGATAGCGATAGCTACTGCAACACCGGAGATATTACCTAACCCAACTGTGGCTGCCAATGCGCTTGCAAGAGCTTCAAAATGACTGATGTCCCCCGGATCGTTTGGGTCGTCGTATTTCCCGCGAAGGATATTTATAGAATGAAAGAAATATCGGTAAGGAATAAAGCGTGAATAAATAAGAAAAAATAATCCACCACCAACTAATAAAACAACGAGCGGTGTTCCCCACATGAAGGATGAAAATTCGGATAAAATTCGATCTATAGTTTCCAGAGTACTGTACGTTTGTTTAAATATTGAGGGAGAGAAGTTAACTTAGAAATCGCAATAATGTTATTAAAGATTATATTCCCTTAATCAGCACTCAAAAAACGGGATTTTTTGGCGAATTACACACTACTTGTTAATTGTAGATCAAACTCTTCAAGGGCTGAAGAATATATTAAAGCTTCAGAAAGTCTCATTTATAAAAAGCTTCCCGATTGTGAGATCAAATATATTTCTTCCCCAATCGAACTTACAACCGAAGCCGCAAGGTCGGCTCTAAGCTCATCTGTAGTTATTGCTTGTGGTGGAGATGGAACTGCACAAAGTGTGGCCCGAGGAGTTCATTGTTCGAATGCAGTAATGGGATTGATTCCTGTGGGTAGCGGTAATGATTTTGCAAAAGCCATTGGTTTAAAGCCCAGGCAATCAATAGAATATTATTTGGAAGTAATTCTTCAACATCAGCTAATTAATATTGATATACCAGTAATAAACGGTCAGGTTTTTATTAATACTACAGGTATTGGTTTTGATGGGCTGACAAACTACTATGCATCTCAATTCAACTTCCTTAAAGGGATGATGAAATACACTTTATCCGGATTAAAAGCTTTTTTTACCGCGCAACCAGTTCGTATTTACGGAACCGTTGACGAATCTGATTTTGATCAAAGAGTTTGGCTGATTGCAATTGCAAACGGAGCTGTTGAAGGTGGAAAGTATTTGATCTCCCCGAAATCTTTAAACTCTGATGGAGTTCTTGAGATGGTGGTTGTGCCCGCTTACAGCCGACTCAAACTTGGAATGGCTTTTATTCTGCTAAGTTTTGGCAGATCTCTTTCTGCTGAATACAGTGAAGTAATTTCATTTGAAAAGGCCGAGTTCAAAATTACAGACCTACACTATATCCATCTAGACGGAGAAAACGGACCTTCCTCAAATAAATACAAAATTGAATTAAGTAAAGACATGCTTTCTGTTATTGGAGATCTTTCTGACGGGTAAAAACAATAAAATCTGTTGCTGGTGGAGAGACCTCTTTTTGCCTTAGTAGCAACGCTATTTGTGCTCTGTGATGTTGCCCATGAATTATGACATGCTGAATAATATCTGAAACTTTACTTTCGAAGCTCAAGCCTTTAGAGTTTGTATAAGAGCATAGCTGACTTGCTTTCTGTGCCATATTATTCAAGTCTATGGATGCTTTTCCGAATAGTTTGTTTTGGCACTCTTGGAAAGTCAGGTTTGGCCAGGCATCAACTTTTTCATCAACCTCAAGAACTCTATTATACCAAATGATCTGTGCATGAAGAATATGCCCGAAATGCGTTAACAGTTCTTCGTCTTTCATTGTTTTACTTGATGCACCTATAGCCTCTAAAATTCTTTTATTTGCCCAAAAATTATAAGCTATTTGTCGCTTAAAATTCATTACCCAATGCCAAAGAATTTTGCAATCCCGTTAATTATGAACTGAACACCTATCGACAATGCAATAAATCCCATCAAGCGGGTAATTACCGTCATTCCGGTTTTGCCGATCAGTTTATTTAACCAAGGAGCCACTCTTAAAATGGCCCATGCCAGAAATGCCGTTAACAATACTGCTACTCCCGTAACAACATAGTCGACAATGCTTGTTGCCTGAGAACCAAACCCAATTACAACGGCTATACTTCCGGGGCCTGATAGTAGCGGCATTGCCAGCGGACTAAAGCTAATATCTTCCTTATCCTTAGCTGCTTCCTGATCTTCTTTTGACAATTTTCGTCCGGTTTTTTCGGGGTTCATCATGTAAAAACCTGCGCGCATAATGATGATACCTCCTGCGATCCTTATCCCGGATAAGGAAATTCCGAAAAAGCTTAGAATGAATGTACCGATCAACAAAAAAGTAATGAGCACACAAAACATATAAATACTTGCCTTCCGAGCTGTACGTGCTGTTTCTTTTTCAGAATTTCCATCTGTTAAAGATAAAAAAACAGGCATTGCCGTTAATGGGTTCACAACAGAGAATAACGAAGTAAAACTCGCTACCAGCAGTGCTCCTGCCCCCATTACCTGAGTTGAAAAAGGGATGATGTCTTTAAAAAATTCTTCCATATTCCTCTAAAGATACGCACCTTTTTATCAAATTTTTAGTATTTCAACAATGCTTTTATCAAAGCTTAACTTTATTATCACGCTTATTCTTATATCTTCATTTTATTATAATAAAAATATGACAACAACTGAATCAATATCACTGAATGAGGCCTTATTGCCCCTCATAAAAAGAGTTCTTTCAAAGGACATTTCTCTTGATGAAAAATTGTTTAGCATCTGTGAACATCTTCAAGATAATGTGCCCGGTTTCGATTGGGTTGGTTTTTATATAGTTGACCCTGAGGTCGAAAACCAGCTTAAGCTAGGACCTTATGTTGGCGAAAGTACCGATCATACAACTATTCCTTTTGGAAAAGGTATATGTGGGCAAGTTGCAGTAAGCCATAAAACTTTTGTCTCTCAAGATGTGACTGAAGAAGACAATTATATTTCGTGCAGCATACATGTACAGTCTGAAATTGTTGTCCCTATAATGAAAAAAGATAGATTTGTTGCACAAATTGATATAGATTCAAACACGAAGAATTCTATTTCTGAAGAGAAAAAGGAACTTCTCGAAAAAATTTGTACGTTATTATCAAACGAATTCTAAAAAAATACTATGAGCACTTACGCACTTAATGATGAAACTTCTATTGATACCCTAGTTTTCTGGATCGAAAGTTCGGATGGAAGCATTTCCTATGCTGAAAAAGAAGCTGTTAAACGTATTCTTGAGAATATGAAGTATGACATGGAAACGTATAACAAAACTCTTAGCCTAATAGCCGGCATGGGAACCGATGATGTTAAAAAAATGGCGGAAGAAGCTGTAGATCATATCAACAGAAGTTTCTCTGACGACGGCAAAAAACTAACGTACAATTTACTTGAAGCCATTGCCGCTTGTGATGGAAAAATCACTGCATCAGAAAAAGCTAAGCTTGATGCTATTAAAAGCGAATTAGGGATATAATTAAAATATCGTTGCTCTGTACTCCTGATATTCAGATACAGAGTAAAAAACCTCATCATCAACGGCATTTTTTATATAGTCAATGTCAATTGATATGGGAAAGCCTTTTGATTCATCGTATTCTACATACAATTTATATGCGTCTCTGGCCCGAGCGTCTTTTATTATTTCAAAAAGTTCATCAATAGTTCGATAAGAACTTCTATATACATCTCCTGCGTACTCAAACATATTTTCTGCTGTTTGTACCATTAGTGAGTCGCGGGTTTCAGGATCTAAAACCTGATAAACAGTATCTGCATATACTACTATTAGCGAAGGGTTGGTTTGTGGACAGATACAAGCCAAGCCATATCTGAATTCATAGTGAGAAAATTTAGATTCTTCCCATTTATCAAGCGCAACTTCATAGCCATCATTTTCATTAATAAATGAGGAACATGCAATTAACGGAAACAGGAATAGTAAAAGGGTACTTTTTCTCATTGAATAATGATGTGCTTCAATCCTTTTGTTGTACGCGTTTCCCCTAAAAAAATTGTGCTTACTTAGTAAGTATTAAACTTGAAATATGCAGATTTATACTATGATTAACTCTGAAGCCAAAATACCCATTCGTATTGAGGTCCCCTTTTTCCAAGGTGCTCAACGTTTTTCCGTTCAATGAAAAGCTTATAGTATTGCCTGAAACTTTCACTTGAAGGTTATTCTCTGCCGATGACTCTGTCTCATCTGTAAACATGTTCATACTCTCTGCCTTTGCCCATCCTTGAATTGTTGAAGTTTCTGAACCTGTTCTTTTCTTTATTAAGAATTCTCCTGTATTTCTTAGAAGGAAATACACATAGCTTTGATCATCGGATTTAAGGTTTTGACCTCCTATAAACAAGCCAAAAGCCTCCCTGTTTCTACCTTTTGTATCAAACAAATATATCTTTGAATCAAGTGTAAAGTCACCTTCTGTTTTATTATCTGAATGATAGTAGATACCCGCAGGCCCGGTAGTTATGTGCCAACCCGGAGTCATATTTACAAAAAATACATCCGCTGACTCTGAATCGGAGCTTACTTCTATGTCAGCGCCTGCTTTATCGAATCTCCACTCCCAGCCATCAGGTACTTTTAAATTTTCTCCCTGCGGCTTGCTTCCATCCGCTGCGTTTTGTGCTACAGAAAAAGACGTAGTTAAGAGTACTGCTAAAATAAATCCTGTTACTTTTTTCATCTTATTCTCCAAGGTTTGATTTCCTTTAATAAAACATTTTTTTCGTTAAGATTCTTAGTTCTGTTAGTAGTAATGCTTTTAGAAAATTCTCCCTACTATTTAAAACGGAAAAGTCTGCGTTATCCGGATACGTCTGCGAATCAGGAATAATCCTTTTAGGTGAGGAGTGTGCTAATTTAGCTTTCCTTGTTCAACATTTCTATCGCCGTGCTTACTTCCGAACTGAAAGTAAAACCATTTTTTCTGAGTGTTGCATGGCTGGCGTTCATCACCTTTGTTTTGATCTGCTGAAGATCGCTACTCTTTAAAAAGGTATTGATCCAAAACTGTACTTCTATTTGAATATAGTTGTCAGCAAAGTTCGATATAATTACAGCAGGCTTTGGGTCTTCAAGAACTCCCTCCGCTGATTTGACTGCATCCATTAAATAATCGAGCGCTTTATTTGGCTCGTTACCGTAATCAATTCCAATATTGAAGCTGGATCGGCGAAGCCCATCTCGCGTATAATTATTCAGTGGGTTCTTAAAAATAATGGCACTCGGAATAAAAATATCAATTCCATCTCCGGTGCGTACATGCACGTCTCGGATATTGATCTGTTTAACTATTCCTTGAATCCCATTGCTTTCGATCAGATCCCCTACATCAAAAGAACGGCTGAAAGACATAAACAGACCAGCAAGGAGGTTTTCTCCGATCTCACGGAAAGCAAAACCTAAAACTACCGTTAGCACTCCTCCTGCAGCAAGCACTCCCGATGCAGCCTTGGTTAGCCCCATAATATGTAGAGCTATAACAGCTCCGATAAGATAAAAACCCCAGCGGGTAAGCCTCATTACAAGACGAAGTTTTTTTGTGGATGTAGCTCTGGCACCGAGCAACCTTTTCAAGCCCCTACTGGCGAGTAAACCAAATCCTATAAAAATTATCAGTACAATTATTCCACTGATAATGGTCGGTGCGGAGTTTAGAGCCCGCTCAAAGAATTGAGAAAAACTGTCTTGAAGTGTTTGCATGATTAATTTCTGATTCGAGAGTTGAGTTCCGCCGCAGAGCCCGCGGAATCAGACCATCTGTATTTAAATTTCTGCTTCTTTCCTATTAAGATACTTCACGTACATAATCCCAGTAAAGGCGCCCAATATGTATCCTGGGCTCATAAGTGTAGTAGCAATTAAAAACCCCATTAGTACTACGCTTATTAGCTCTTGGATCATTTTAAAGGTTAAAGCGTTTTCTGCTTGAATTAAATCGAAACCAAAGAATATTGCGGATCCTAAAAAGAAACTTAAAAAAGTAATTCCTACGCCATAAAATGATGCCAATACCTTCGTTCTTTTGCTTTGTTCTTTCTTATAAATCCTTGGTGACATTAAATATGTAATTGCTGCCGGTGCAATTATTGAAGAAATAAGTCCAGTCAGATTAAACCAACTAAAAGGACTTTCTCCAAGAAGAATTATAAACAAAATCCAAACCAACCCTCCTGAAAACGAGAACATAGCCACTGCTATAAGTCGATCTTGATTCATGTTCCTAAATCTTATGTCTCAAATTTTACATCTTACAACTATTCTACAACCAATCCACAATATCATCTTTCCCTTCTACCTTTACATATTCCGAAAATATTTCATGAAGAGTTGAATGTTCTTTGAGGCTTTTTCGACTTACAGAATCTAAATAAGCGATGATCCTTCCTTGATGTAAAATTGCAATGTCATCACACAAATTCTCTACCACCTCAAGTATATGACTTGTGATGATCATGGTAACCCCTTTTTCTTTCAGTTTCCGAAGAATTGTTTTCATTCTGTCGATAGAAATTACATCTACGGCTTCAAAAGGTTCATCCAACATTAATACTTTTGGTTCGGTTAAAACCGCTGTTACAAAGGCGAGTTTTTTGCGGCTCCCGGAAGATAGTTTGTGAATCTTAGTTTTGGCAAAATCTTTAATCTCAAAAAAATCCATTAATGAATATGCTTTTTCAATTAGGCCCTTTTTTTCTACTTCGTAGATCTCGCAAACATATTCAATGAACTCAATACTTGTAAATTGTTCAAACAGCAATGGCGGTTGAAGAACAGAGGCGATTTCTTTTTTGATCTTCTCCTCGTTTTCGTCCACAAAATTCATTTCATCAATGGTGATATAGCCTTCATCAAAAGAAAGCAATCCTGTAAGAACCCCGATCAGCGTACTTTTTCCGGCGCCATTCGGACCTATTAATCCAAAAATCGATCCTTTTGGGATACTCAGATCTAATTCTTTAAGAACGATATTATCATCGTAGCTTTTTGTAAGACCTCTAATTGATACGGCTAAACTCATGCGCTACCTGTTTTTGAACGTTTATCGAGATAATATTTTGTAGCATAACCAATCGTGAATAAGCCATAAAGTAGCAAAGCTATCTGGAGATTGCTCATTCCGAACATGGTAATTCCTTCTTTATCTGCCCTGATATACTCCAATCCAAATCTTAGCAAAGAATAGCCTCCGGTATGTATAAAGAAAATAAGTGGGGACTTTTTATCAGTGTCCCAGATCTTCTTGAACACCCAGAGTATGATCAAAATCAGAACCACATCACCAAACATTTCATACAGCTGAGTTGGGTGAACCGGCGCACTTAACGTTTCTGTTTGACCAGGAAGGCCCGCGGTAGATTCCCAAGCCGGGCTCGAAAGTCGATATTCTGTTTCAAAGTCCGGAACGGTAGTTGCGTATCTTGGAAACTGAACCCCAAGAAAAGAACTCGTAGCCGTTCCATAGGCATCGCCGTTTAAAAAGCATCCAACTCTTCCTACTGCCTGCCCTAACAATACGCCCGGAGAGAGAAGTGAAAAATACTCCCAGTAGTTCATATTGTTTCTTTTTACATAGAAATAGCCTCCCAGCATTCCGCCTACTAAACCTCCTGTTATGCTGTTTCCAGCTCCTGTTGGACTAAAAATTACTCCCGGATTTTCAAAAAACACATCTGACTGCCAGAAAACATAATGTGAAAGTCGAGCACCTATTAACGCCCCAACTATAGACCAGACAACGAGTCCCTCAAACTTTTCTGTCTTCCCACCATATTTTTCAACACGTACTTTTGCCCACCAAACACCCAATATTATGGAGATCAAAAAGTAAATTCCTTCGTAAAAATAGATCTGAGTAAAACCGAGATCAAGGTGAATTGGGAGCATGTCTAATTTGTGCTTTATAGTTTATTATTCTGTCCATAACCGGGTCAATATCTGTTTTTTAAACAGATTAACCAGAAAATTCATGTGCCTCCAAAGGTAAACTGCTATTACTACAATAACCACGCTCATAATAGTAATTCTATACCATTCTAAGTTATCAAGCGGAACAAAAATCAGATAACCCATAGAAAAAATTACAAATGAAATCACAAACGTTACTTTTTGAGGTATTATCGGATGTTTATAACTGAACGAAGAGTATGTGGCTTTTTGATATTGATAGTACGAGCTCCATACAAAGAGTAGCATAAAGCAAAGGAAAAAGAATGTATTTGCAACAAATATCTTATACACCCCAACAATTTGAGGAATAAGCAATAATTCAAGAATCGTAATTAAATAAAATACTAACAAGGGAAAGATAATCACTCCTAAAAACCTTTCTTTAAGCTGTTTTTCCAATTTAATTGGAAACTGCAAATGCATTAATAACTCTCTATTCTCATATCCATACATATTTGCCATTCCCATAGCCAGCAACGCTACTGGAATTCCTGCAAGTATTGTTGGAATCAAAATTGTTTGTGCAGCGCTGTATTTAACTTGTAATAAAAGAGGAACATACACAACCGGAACAACTGCCAGTGTTAACAACTGGAGTTTGTTATATGGATGAATCATTACATAGTAATAATACTTTCCTGCGTTTATTCCCATTACACGTCTGAGAAAAGACCATAATTTGCTCGTTTGTTGTTCAGCCTTTTTTATACTTGGATTTATCAGCCCTTCACAGGTTTTTCGAAAATGGTCAATAAGAATTAAACCAATTAATAAAGCTAAAAATCCAAAAATAATAGACGCCGTTATCCAACCGTATTCTACATTTACAGCTTGAATCAGCAATCCTCCTGGGTTCCATGAAAGAAATGTATTCAGCGTTTCTACCCGGGGTATAATTTGAACAAATATTTCCTGAGAATTTTCTGCAAAAAGTGATACCGCCTGAAAAAGTCCAAAAATCAAAAACAAAAACCCAACAACTACTGCTATAAACTTTCTTTCTACTATCTTAATAAAACGATGTTTAATTGAATAGATTAGAACATAGTTAAATATAATAGCTGCAACTCCAATCAGTACCTGATAAAAATGGGAAACCTGTATCATCAAAAATACAAGCCAGGTAAAATTATAAATGATATTCACGGGATGACAAAAGCCAATGATCATCAAATAGCGAGAAAGGCGTTTCAAAGGAAAACCAAACCCTAAAAGTTTTCGGTTTTCAGCTATGTTTAAAAGCCTCAGGTTTGTGAATGAAAAGTGCATAACCCAATACGAGTTCGCAAAAACTAATAAAAGAAAAGTATAGATCTCTGGTGTGAGCCAGGGAATTTGAGTTTTCATCCATGGATCTGTATCCAGCAGAATTACAACTATTGCCGTCCCAACAAGGTTTACTGTCATGATGCCAAGAAACATTATATACCCGATCAGCAACAAAAGTTGAAACTTGTTGAGGTTCGAAACAAAAATTTTCCAATTTAGTGAGAGTAATCGGCCAAACATGAAGCTCTTAGATGAATTTAATGGAGTTTACACCTTCAGTACTAACTAATCAAAAATAAAAGTTGAAGCCAATTAGAAAACTCAAATAATTGTGCCTGCTGTCTTCCATTATTTTAATAATATAAGTTTGTCCGTTTAAAGGAAGTTCTTCTACACCCTCATTAAATACCGGGGTAAATAAAGAGGTGTATCTGCCTTCAAGAGTTATGATAACAGGATCTGTTGCAAATTCTATCCCTCCTGCCATGGCAAAGCCAAATAAATAGTCTTCTGTGTGTTCTTTAGCGTCGCCACCAAAAAAGAAATTTTCCAGAGACCTGTCCGGATCAGGAATATCTGTAGTAAAAACTACAGACGAACTTTTATTAAACTCAAGGATCCCTCCAATCATGAAATTCGGATTTATTTTTTTATCCGGAAAAAGGTCGATTCGAGGCAGTATAGAAAAACCAATATGCTCGAACTCGTAATTTGCTTTGGACGACGGATCTATTCTTCCATCAATATCATTTACACTAAAGTCCGTGCCTAGTTTTTTGTAGTCCAATTCGAACTGAAAAGACAACAAAGAGTTTTTTAACCTTCTATTATAAAAAACTCCGGTTTGATAGGAAGTAACTACTCCCCAGTCAATGGTTACATTCCCAATTTCTGTTTCTTGTTGTGACATGCTTGAAACTGCAACTCCAGATTTTATCCCGAAGCGGTTCTCTTGGGCATACAAGAGCAATGGTACAATTATCAATAAAAAAGTAAGTAGATATTTCCTCATAAAATAAATCGCATAAAAAAAGCAGCTTCTGTAATCTGAAGCTGCTTCATAATAGTGAATTTATTGTTTAGAATGCGATACCAACAGTTAACGCTATAGCACCATTTTTTGCCGAATCATTAAAATTATCTTCTGCTACATTGGTTAAACCCGCAGTGTATCTTAAACCTAATCTCAATTTTGATACATCGATCCCTGCACCAACAATAACACCAAACTCATTGTCTTTTGCATCGTCTTCCAAATTAAATGAGCCATCATTGTTAGCTACTTCTGCTTTGGTATTAAAGCTCATATATGGCCCAAAGTATACATTAGGCTGTGCTCCGGGAGTTTCAAATCCGAATTTAAGCAGAACCGGAATCTGAACATAATTCACATTAAACTGAAAATCTGCATTTTCTGCTTTAGCTCCGTACTGAGCGAAGAGAATTTCGGGCTGTACAGAAACAGGGCTCAACGGAATCTTAAAATTAGCATACGCTCCAACCAGGAATCCGGTCTTATATTCGACATCTTCTGTGTCATTAAATGTGGAATAATTCAATCCTCCTTTAACTCCAAACTCAGGCATTGATTGAGCCTTTCCTTGTGAAGAAAGTCCTATAGTTAATAATATAATTGATAGTGCTTTTGTAATTGTTTTAATCATGTTCATAATAATTTTTTGTTTACACCAATAAACTCGCTAGAGATTTATTGGTTCCAATTATTAATAAACTTCAATTACAAATATTCCTTCAGGTATTGCCCTGTATAACTCTCTTTTACTGTTATAATGTCTTCAGGGGTGCCTTCTGCAACAATTTGTCCGCCAGCAAACCCCCCTTCCGGGCCAACATCAATAATCCAATCTGCACACTTAATAACATCCAAATTATGTTCAATAATAATTACAGAATGGCCTGCATTTACAAGTTCATTGAAGGCTTCCAGCAACTTTGCTACATCTTCAAAATGTAATCCGGTTGTAGGTTCATCGAAAAAGTAAACCGTGTGTTCACTGCTTTGTTTGGTCAGGAATCTTGCCAGTTTTACACGCTGAGCTTCACCGCCGGAAAGAGTGGTGGCACTTTGGCCCAGATTCAAGTATCCAAGTCCTACATCCTCCAATGGTTGTAACTTGTTTATGATGATCTTTTCATCTACAAAAAACTCTATTGCTTCCGAAATCGGCATCATCAATACATCATGGATACTTTTTCCGCGATATTTTACAGCTAGTACATCCTTTCTGAATCGAGCTCCATTGCAGACTTCACATTTAAGCTCAATATCTGCCATAAACTGCATTTCAATTTTCTGAACTCCTTCACCTTGACAGTTTTCGCATCTTCCTCCCGGAACGTTAAATGAGAAGTGCCCCGGAGTGTATCCCATTATTTTTGCCTGTCTGGTATTTGCAAATACATCCCGAATCCCGTCAAAAGCTTTGGTATAGGTTGCCGGATTGGATCTGGATGAGCGGCCGATTGGGCTTTGATCCACCATTTCCAAGTTATGCACACTTGCCATGCCTGAAAGCTCCTTAAAACGGCCTACTTTCTGGTTGTAGGATCCAATGTGCTTTTGGATACCGGCATAGACTGTATCATGAACAAGCGTAGATTTTCCTGAGCCTGATACTCCGGTTACTACAACCATTTTTCCAAGGGGGAATTCTACATCAACATTTTTTAGATTATGTTCGCTTGCTCCTTCCAGTTTTATAGATCTGCCATTTCCTTTTCTGCGTTTTTTTGGAACTTCTATCTTTTTTCTTCCACTCAAATACTTGCCTGTAAGCGTACCCGATTTTAGTAAATTTTCGAAATCTCCTTCAAAAACTACCTCCCCTCCGTGTACACCAGCAAACGGCCCGATATCAATTACATTATCTGCAGCCTTCATCATTTCGGGATCGTGTTCTACAACTAGCACTGTGTTTCCGATGTCTCTGAGTGATTCTAAAATTTTGATCAGCCGGTCGTTATCTCTGGGGTGCAAACCAATTGTCGGTTCGTCCAAAACGTACATACTTCCTATCAAAGAGCTACCTAGAGCATTTGCTAAACTAATTCTTTGTGATTCCCCTCCACTAAGTGTATTTGCGAGCCTATCCAGTGTAAGGTAGTCTAGCCCTACTTCATCAAGATATTTCAATCTTTTTCTGATCTCGTACAAGATTTGCCCTGCCACACCTTGTTCAAATTCTGTTAGTTCCAAACTTTCAAAATAATCTTTGGCATGACCGATTGTGAGCTCTGACACTTCTCCGGAATGCATCCCTCCAACTTTTACGTATTGAGCATCTTTTCTTACCCTATAGCCTTCACATTCAGGGCAACGGCTATAACCTCTGTATCTTGAATACAGAACACGCATATGAACCTTGTAAGCCTGATCTTTGACCATATCAAAAAACTTCCAGATCCCGATATAGTCACCTTTTCCTTTCCAGATGATACTTTTAACTTCTTTAGACAACTCAGAATACGGGGTGTCAATTGAAAATTTTTCCTGTGATGCTACTTTTATCAGGTCCCTTAAATGTGTGCTAAACTTCTGAGTGGTAAAAGGAGCGATAGCACCATTTCTAATAGTCTTCTCATGATCCGGAATAACCAAATCTTCATCAATCCCTGATACTTTACCAAAGCCTTCACATTTGGGACATGCTCCAAAAGGATTATTGAATGAAAACATTTGTGGAGTTGGCTCTGTAAATTCGATTCCATCTAATTCAAATCGTTCACTGAAAGGAAATTCTTCTCCATTCCTTTTTTTAATGGATAATCTTCCGCTTCCATTTTGAAAAGCTGTTTCAAGTGATCCTGCAATTCTTGTAATTGTTGCTTCATCATCTCTTAGAACTAATCTATCTACAAGAACCCTGTAATCTTTTTGTTTGATTTTCTTTGTATTAACATCATCATCAGTAAGCTCTAAAATAGTTTCGTCATTTATGTTTAAAAGTCTGGTGAAGCCTTTTTCTTTTAAGACCTTCAGCTCTTCATCAAGCTTCTTTTTTTCATGTTGAGGAATGGGGTACAATACATAAAAACGATCTCCCTCCTCCATCGCCTTGAATATCTCTTCAATTACAGTTTTTGGAGTATCTTTTTTTACTTGATTCCCGGAAACAGGAGATATTGTTTTTCCAATCCTGGCAAACAACAACCGCAAATAATCATAGATCTCAGTAGTTGTTCCAACTGTTGAACGGGGATTATTGGATGTGGTTTTCTGCTGAATCGCCATTGCAGGAGAAATGCCCTGCATAAAATCCACATCAGGTTTATCCATTCTTTCCAAGAACTGCCTCGCATAGCTGGAAAGGCTTTCTACATATCTCCGTTGACCTTCCGCGTAAATAGTATCAAAAGCTAAACTGGACTTCCCTGAACCCGAAACCCCGGTTATAACTGTAAGTTTATTTCTGGGAATTTCTACATCAATATTCTTGAGATTGTGAGTCCTTGCGCCTTTTATAATTATTGGTCTATCAAGAGCTTTCTCTTTTGCTTCAACTGTAGCCGTTTCTTTGCTGGACATATTCTCCGTTATTAAAATCGAACCTTCAATATAATGTTTTGCTTTCTTTGTTTGGGCATTGTTATCAACAAAAATTTCTAGTCAGTGATTTCATCCCTCCTTATTTATTTCTCCCTTTGCTTTACAATCAATACATTAGGTGATTCTTAAAAACTCATAGTTCTATTATGAAACGTATTTTACTTTTTTCTTTATTCTGTTTTTCACTCTTTTTATCTGTATCTGCTAATTTAGCTGCTCAGAATAAAATTCAAATTATACACGCCGGCACCCTGCTTGCTATTCCCGGAGAAGCACCCCTTTCAAATCAAACGGTCGTTATTAGTAACGGCGCTATTGAAAGTATATATTCGGGTTATAAAACCTCGTCCGAACTAGGTTTTAGTGGGGTTGAAATAACCGATCTAAAAAATAAATTTGTGATGCCTGGGTTTATTGATATGCATACGCATGTTACCGGAGAGCGCGATCCTGATGCAAATCCTCATGAATGGACTACTCTAAATGATCAAGATCTTGCTTTTAAATCTCTTCCTTATTTAAAAAGAACTTTACATGCCGGCTTTACAACTGTACGGAATCTAGGTGCTGATGCTGAATTAATTGGGGCGATACAACGAGCAACAGCTAAAGGGCTAATTACAGGCCCTCGTATCGTCTATTCCGGAGGCGCTATTTCTGCTACAGGTGGTCATGGTGATTCACATGGATACAGGGTAGAGATCCTTGAACTAGATAAAAATGTTGGCATTTGTGACGGAGCAGATGATTGTCGCCGCGCTGTTCGTGCAAGAGTTAAACAAGGAGCGGGCGTTATTAAAATTACCGCAACCGGCGGGGTTTTAAGTAATACCGCAGCAGGATTAAGCCAACAACTTACCGATGAAGAAATGAAATCCATTGTTGATGCAGCACACAGTCTTGGAAGAAAAGTGGCTGCACATGCTCATGCTGCAGATGGAATTAACGCGGCTCTAAGGGCGGGTGTGAATTCTATTGACCATGGCTCCTATCTGGACGATGAATCAGTAAAATTATTTTTAGAAAATGACGCCTGGCTCGTTCCAACTTTATTAGCCGGAATTTCTGTTAGAGATGAACTGGCAATAAATGATCAAATCCCACCTGCTATCATCGATAAAATTAATACAGTAGTTCCCGTTGTTGAAGCCTCATTTAAAAGAGCTTTAAATGGTGGGGTTAATATTGCTTTCGGAACAGATTCCGGGGTTAGCAAACACGGTGAAAATGCTCGTGAATTCGAGATCATGGTCGATTATGGAATGTCTGAAAGTCACGCTATTAAAACAGCTACTATCAATGCTGCAAAGCTGCTGGGTATGGAAGATCAACTAGGCTCTATTGAAGCCGGAAAAATAGCCGATATTATTGCTGTGAATAACAATCCGCTTGAGAATATAAGCGAGCTTAAAAACGTCACTTTCGTTATGAAAAATGGTGTTATCTATAAAATGAAGTAAATAAAAAAAGGTGAGGATTATCCACCCTCACCTTTTATAACTAACAATAGTATGTGTGATATGAAACTCTTATCTGTAGTTAAGTCGAATTGAACCACCGGAAGTTTTAGCTCTTATTTTTACTCCACCACCGTTTACCGTTCCTTTGATTTCATCTTTCTCATATTCTCCGGTAAAGTTTTTTAACTCTGCTCTTACTCTGTTTCCGTCGAGATCAAGATCGTAACCATTTTCTTCCGGAACAGTTACTGTTATGCTACCTCCGGATGTTCGCAGGTTAATAAACTCACTTGGAGCTGTTATATCTGCGTTTATTGATCCACCACTTGTGCTTGCATCAACGCTTCCCGAAATTCCTTCGAGAGAGATGCTCCCTCCTGACGTTTTAACATCCAGATCTCCATCTACATTCTCAGCTTTAATTCTGCCACCGCTTGTTCTGGCTTCCGTTTTCCCAGCAATTTCATATAGAGTAATTGAACCTCCGGATGTTCTGATATCTAAATCTCCGTTAATTGCTTCCGCTCTTATGGAACCACCGCTTGTTCTTCCTGATTGCTTTCCTTCTAAATTCGCTAACTCTATACTGCCTCCTGACGTTCTTACTTCACTTGTAGACTTTTTAGGAGTGTAGACTACAAATGAAATGGACAACGAATTCCGGTTCCAATTCCAGTTTCTAGAGTTTTCTCTCTTAGCGTATGCCGTAACCTTATTATTGCTCTTTGATATTTCTATATCCCACCCTTCAAGATCTTCATCATTTGCCTGTATATATCGGTTTCTTTTTCGAACATACATTTCAACGGTTACTTCATCTGTGTCTTTTCCAATTACATCAATACTTCCTCCCGATGTTTCAACACTTATTTCAACCCCATTATTTACTGCAAATTGTTTTATTTGATATGCGTCGTTAGATGATTGTGCCCATCCCATTTTCACTGCAGTTAACATTATCACAAATGTGAATGTCATTGATACTGCTACTTGTAATTTAAATCTGTTTGCTCTACTCATGGTTAAACTCCGATTTTGTTCTGGTCTCAGTACGGTTTTCTTTTGTTGATGTTTCATGACCTCAGTTGTTAGACTCGTGATATTGAAAAAAGTTACAGCGTACATGCTTTTGAATGATTATCATCCAAGATCAATAACAAACCTAATGGCTATTGCTCCCTCAACACATACCATTATTATCGGAATCCTTTTCATCTCAATTGGTATCTACCATTTTGTGAATCCCGGCTTCTTCATAAAGATTATGCCCAATTATATTCCTAATCATAGCGCCATGGTTTTTTGGAGTGGGGTTGCAGAGGTACTTGGCGGAATTGGTATCATGGTTTCTTTTTCCAAAATATATGCCGGTTGGGGTTTGATCCTGCTTCTAATTGCTATTTTTCCTGCAAATCTCGACATGTTTATAAAAGCATATCAAAAACAAGGGTGGGGTTTATATACTTGGCTAACGCTGATCAGGCTCCCATTACAATTTGTTCTAATTTACTGGGTTTATTGGTCTGCAGAACTTAAGGTTGGATAACAATGAAAACTCTTTTAAAAATACTTCTCCCTTTACTTCTGGGTTTGTTGTTTTTGTTTTTCCCTCTGTTAAGAGACCTGCACTTTGAGTCTGCCTTTATTGCGTCTATAATTGGTTGTTTTTATGCCACAATCGTATTGGCAAAGAAAAATACCCAGCCTTTTAAAGAAACGGTATGTTTAACCGGCTTTATTTATGTAATTGCAATACCTCTTTTTATAAACGCACTATTCTCAGGCTGTTTAACTTTTGATGGTTTTGCTTTTTGGATTTTACTTCCCGCTCCAAGTATATTTTTTGGCGCATCCATAGGAAGGTTAGTAAGAAAAATGAATTTCCCGGCGCCGGTCTTCTTCTCTATAGCCATTTTAATTTTTTGCAGTCTTGTGATTTGGATCATCGAATTCTTCACTCTTCCACAGGTCTACTTTTTTAATCATGTTTGGGGAACCTGGCCAGGGCCAATTTATGATGAAACACTTAGGATAAGTGACAGCCTTCTCTTCTTTCGCTGGATTACTGTGCTCTGGGTAATCCTTATATGGATACTTCCAAATTGGACAAAGACTACTCAGCATAAAATTATCACTTTTTTAGCCTTGGTTTGCTTACTGTTCAGTTATTTAAACCTGGATGAAATGGGTGTGATAACTCCTCACCAAACCCTTAAAAAGGAACTTTCTACACACTATCAAACCGAGCATTTCAATCTCTACTTTGAAGAGACAAATTTTACAGACAAAGAAGTAGAATTTTGGGCGCTTCGCCATGAGTTTCATTTTGAGCAGATCGTTAACATTCTGGAAATAGATTGGCCTGCCAACAGAAAAATAGAAAGCTATATATATTCCAATGCATGGCAAAAGAAAAAACTAGTTGGAGCAAAGTTTACAAGCTATGTTCCGATCTGGTTGTCACAAGATCAGCTTCATATTGCAAAGCAGCATTTGGAAGGAGTTTTAAAACATGAGTTGGTCCATGTTATATCTAAACAATTCGGAAATACTCTCTTTAATGGAAGCTGGAGTATTGGTATGATCGAAGGCGTTGCAGATGCTATTGCAAAAGACGCTTCTCTCGAAACCACTTTAGATCAAATTATTACAGCAGATGCAACTTTTCCTTCTTCTCAAGAAATGAAAAAAGCGCTCTCTAATTCGGGATTTTACAGCTCTGCCTCATCAATCAGTTATACTACAGCTGGTTCTTTTGTTAATTATCTTCTCGAGAATTATCCGGTTACTTCGCTCAAAAAAGCGTATCCATCGAACGACTTTGATAATTCCTATCCTGTTTCTTTTGATGAACTTGTTAATGGGTGGCATAACCATTTAGAAACTGTAGAAATTGATTCTGTAGATCGGCAAATCTCTGAATTTATCTTCAGTCGCCGATCGCTATTTCAAAAGCAATGCCCTCATGCATTTACCAAGGAGCAAGAGTTATGGGATAACTACAATTTCCATCTCTCAAAGACAGATTCTTTAAATGCTTTAAAAACCATTGAACAACTTTACGAACTCAACTCCAATAATAAACTTGTGAAAAGAGAATGGCTGAGAGAACAACTGCTTCAAAGTAATTATGCAACTGCACTATATGCATTTGATTCTTCAGATAGTCTTTTGACTCTCCAGCTTTTAAAAGCCGATGCTCTCTTTCTAATCGGAGACATTTCTTCAGCTCAAGAACTATTATCAGAGTTAAAACCCCGGCTTGAATCTACTAGCGCCCGAAACTTTAAATATTCATATGAATTACGTTCCGACTCCATAAATTGGAATGCTTTTTTATCCGCCAGATATAAAAACATACTACCCCCAACCAATAAACTTGATCTGTTAAGCACTCCAACAAAAATGATTGTTACATCAAAAGCCATGGAGCTTGAAAGAAGAACTAACTATCTTTCTGAAGCCTCTGCCTTAATTATCAAAGATCCCATAAGCCCACATTGGTTCGATATTTATGAAGAAATGATAGAACAACTTGTGGTCAATGAATCCTTTCCAGAAGCGGATCTTTTGATCAATTCACTCCAGCAACTTCCACTCAGAGAACGCTATCATGAACGGTTATCTGAATTAAAAGAATGGAGAGATTTCGTTTATTCAGAATATCAAACAACTAATAATCCGCTATGAAAAATATCAGTCTGATTTTTGTTTTGATTCTGTTTACTGCAGGATTGAGAGCCCAAGATTATACTAATACCAACACTGATGCTCCGGAAACGTTTAAGTATAATTGGGAAGGAACTGATTATACCATGCAAAAGTATTTCATTGTCTTCTTAAAAGAAGGGCCGGTTCGTAACCAATCTGAAGAAGAAGCTTCTAAAATTCAAAGTGAACATCTTGCCTATCTTGCAGACTTGTACAAAAAAGAAATCATTGTTCTAAACGGTCCGGGTGGAGACGGGGGTGAGATCAAAGGTTTTTCTCTTTACGCAGTAGCCACTAAAGAAAAAGCTATTGAATTAGCGAGTAACGACCCTGCTGTAAAAGCCGGTCGATTAATTGTGGAAGCATTGCCTTGGTGGTTAGCCAAAGGAAGCATTGTAAAATAGATTCTGTTATAAAATCTTTACTTTCTCCAATCCCTATAATTCGTACCATCTCTAAAATAACTCCTATCAATATTCGAAAATGAAAAAATATCAATTTCTACCACATAGCGATTATATAGAATATCCTGTTGAAGAAATGAAAGATCGGGCAAAAAGTTTTTATGCTGATCTTAAAAGACGTAGAACTGTACGGGATTTTTCAACCAGGAGCGTCCCTAGAGAGGTTATAGAGAATTGTATTTTAGCAGCAGGCACCGCTCCTAATGGCGCAAACAAACAGCCGTGGCATTTTGCCGTTGTAGAATCCGCGGATATAAAGAAAAAGTTGCGCGCCGCAGCTGAAGATGAAGAACATGATTTTTATCACAGACGCGCCCCACAAGATTGGTTGGATGATCTGGAACAGTTTGCAACCAATGAACACAAACCCTTTCTTGAAGAAGCTCCTTATTTGATCGGTATCTTTTCAGAAAGTTATGCTCTGGACGATTCCGGCAACAAAGAAAAAAATTACTATGTGAAAGAGTCGGTTGGTATTGCAACCGGAATGTTAATCACTGCGCTGCATAATGCAGGGTTGGCAACCCTTACTCACACTCCAAGTCCGATGGGTTTCTTAAATGAAGTAATGAGCCGACCTGAAAATGAAAAACCCTTTTTGCTTTTGGTGGTTGGTTATCCTGCAGAAGGTGTTGAGGTCCCAGATATTAAAAAGAAATCGATTAATGAGATATCTTCCTTTATATAAGCTATTGTAGAAGTTTTTTTACTCCGTCAATAATTATACATCAATTGTAACTCGACCTTCATATACAACTTTGAGGCTAGCTACATTATTGAAAGGAAAGTTCAAAACAAGATCATTCCGAATACCTATGCGTACTGGTTTAAGAGAGTTAATTCAGCACTCCTCATTTTGAAAGACCAACTTTATACCTTTCCTACTCTTATAAACTACTTTAATATTAGAAGGTTTAAACCATAAGTAGGAACTAAAATCCTGAAATTAAGTGTAATTCAAGAAACAACTAACGAATTATACAATGAAAAAAACGCTATTCTTATTCCTTCTTGTGATTGGAATCTCTTCTTTTGGGGTCAATGCACAAACATCCGAAAACAAAACCTGGCTTTCATTTAATGTGGGGAATCATCAATATGATGGCGACCTTGGAAATGAAATGACCGCATTTGACATTCTTAAAGATGTATCCGGTGGTATCGGAGTTCATCAATACCTAAATAAATCTTTCAACTTTAATTATGCTTTAAATTATGGATTGTTAGATACGGATTATGGATCTAATCGCTTTAGTAAGTATTTTTTAAATAATAATTTCACTGCACATTTTAATCTCGCTAATGGTATTGTGCTAAAAGAAGACTCTTGGATTCAACCCTTTGTTGGAACTGGTGCAAGTCTAACCTATTTCTTTGGGGAACAAGAAAGTATAGATGATAATGTTTCTTTTGCCATTCCTATTGTCGCTGGCTTTGATATTCCTGTTTCTGAAGGTCTCTCATTTGAATTAAAGGGAACTTATAACCGTACCTTCAATGACCACATTGATGGAGTCACAGGTTTAGACGAACAGAATCATGATGATTTTTTTGTTGCTTCATTTGGTTTAAAATTCCGCCTCTCAGGAGCTAAAGATTCTGACAACGATGGTATTAAAGATAAAGAAGATGCTTGCCCACAAATTCCAGGAAGTGTTGCCACCAATGGCTGCCCAGACAATGATAACGATGGGATCATAAATTCAAAAGATCTTTGTCCTGAGGTTCCCGGATCTGCTGTAAACAGAGGTTGTGCTGACTCAGACGGTGATTCTATTGTAGATTTTGAAGACGCTTGCCCAAATATTGCCGGTTCATTGGAATTTCAAGGTTGTGCTGATTCAGATGGTGATAAAATTCCTGATGGCAATGACCTGTGTCCGAACGTAAAAGGTTCTGCAACAACTGATGGTTGTCCAGACGATGACGGCGACGGCATCAAAAATTCAGTGGATCTTTGCCCTGCATTCTCAGGAACTGCTGAGTTCGGAGGCTGCCCGGATACTGATAATGACGGCATTATCGATAAGGAAGACGATTGCCCAACATTAAAAGGTATAAAACCAAATAAAGGATGCCCAGAAGTGAGCGCTGATGTGAAGCTGAAAATGGATGTGATCTTTAAAAACCTTCTTTTTGCTACCAACTCAGCTAATATTGACGCTACTTCATTAGATGATCTTGATGAACTTATTAAAATAATGAGTGATGATGAAGATCTTAGATTGAGTATTGAAGGACATACCGATAACCGCGGGAATAATGAATATAATCTTGAACTTTCCAGATTGCGCGCAGAAGCTGTAAAACAATATCTGGTTAATGGTGGCATAAGTGCTTCTCGAATTAACGCTGTTGGTTATGGAGAAACCAGACCCATTACAACTAATGAAACAGCAAATGGAAGACTTAAAAACCGAAGAGTAGAACTAAATATCTCTTATAAGTAAATTTAAATTTATACCTTTTAGCCCCGTTCTTAAATGATCGGGGCTTTTTTTATATACAATTTTCTATGAAGCAAGAAACAAAACCTAAAAAGAAGCGATCTGTTAACCACGAACTTATTGAATGGGGGGCAATTCTGGGAGTTGTCGGTGTTCTTTATTTCTCGGGACTTCATGTTCCGGTTATCGGAAACCTTCAGCGCGTTTTGCTCTGGACCGGGTTAATGAGCCCTGATACCGAACAAAAAAATGATAACTTCAGAAAAGCTAATTATAACATCCCTCTTATAACTTTGGATGGAAATGATTTCGAACTCGAAGAATTTAAAGGGAAAACAATATTCTTAAACTTTTGGGCAACTTGGTGTCCGCCTTGCATAGCAGAAATGCCCAATATTCAGGCTCTTTACGAGTCCGTTGAAAATGATACTATTCAGTTTGTGATGGTTTCTCTTGATGAAGATCATCAAAAAGCCCGAAGCTACTTGGAAAGAAAAGAATATACTTTTCCGGTTTACTTCCTGAATGGCAGAAAACCCGGCACTTATGATTCTTCAGTTGTGCCTACCACTTATGTTATATCCCCGTCCGGAGAAATTGTAATGGAACGTCGTGGAATGGCCAATTATAACACTTCGGGGTTCAAAGAATTTCTTCGTAGTTTCTAGCTAAAATAACAGTATTTCTACCGATAGATATGGAAAAAGTAATTGCAGGCATACAACAAATTGGAATCGGAAACCCTGATGTTCATGAAGCCACCGAATGGTATAAGAATTATTTTGGAATGGACATCAAAGTATTTGAAGATTCTGCTACAGCAGACCTGATGTTACCTTACACCGGAGGAAAACCTCATGACAGAACCGCAATTCTTACTTTAAGTATGCGCGGTGGGGGTGGATTTGAAATTTGGCAATACACAAGCCGTGAACCCGTCGCGGCCGATTTTGAATTGCAGATGGGTGATCTTGGTATAAACTGCTGTAAGATCAAATCTTATGATGTGGCTAAATCATATGAACAATTTACTGCAGCCGGCCTGAAAGTTCTTACGCCATTAAAAGAAAACCCCTCGGGAGATCTTAATTTTTTTGTTGAAGACCTAAACGGAAATATTTTTAACGTTGTAAAAGGATTGGGTTGGTTCAAAACGAAGGAACGCCGACTTACCGGTGGTGTTTCAGGAGCGATCATTGGCTCTTCTGACATTGATAAAGCGAGAACATTGTATTCTGATATTCTTGGTTATGATGAAGTTGTCTACGACAAAACGGACATCTTTGAAGACATGAATGGCCTCCCATCCGGACAAACTAAGTTTCGAAGAGTCTTACTCAGACATTCTAAACCCAGAAAAGGTGGCTTCAGTAAAATGTTTGGTCCAACTGAGATCGAACTCATTCAAAGTGAAGATGGACGTCGTAACCCTAAAAAAATATTTGAAGACCGATATTGGGGCGACTTGGGCTTTATCCATCTTTGTTTTGATGTACAAGGCATGGATGCCCTCAAAAGAGAGTGTGTTGCAAAAGGCTTTCCTTTTACCGTTGATAGTGCCGAGAGTTTTGATATGGGAGAAGCGGCCGGAAGATTTACCTACATTGAAGACCCCGATGGCACATTGATCGAGTTTGTAGAAACGCATAAAGTCCCCATCATGAAAAAGCTGGGTTGGTTTATTGACATGACCAAAAGAGACCCTAAAAAAAACCTTCCAAATTGGGTTATATCAGGATTAAAGTTTAATCGCATGAAATAAAAAAGGACCAGATATTTAAACCTGATCCTTTTAACCTTTTACCCCTCAAATTTTAAACTCTTACTTGATCAACATCATCTTTTTTGTTCTACTGAACTCGCCTGCTTGTATTCTGTAGATATACATTCCGCTTGATAAATTACTTGCATCAAAAGTCACGATTTGTGCCCCGGCTGCCATTCGTTCGTTTATCAGTGTTGCAACCTCTTGTCCAAGCATATTATACACTTTCAAACTCACATCAGATGCTTGAGGCAAATTGAAACTAATATTTGTACTTGGATTAAATGGGTTTGGATAGTTTTGAGCAAGAGTGAATTCCTTTGGATTGAAGTTAGCACTTTCATTGCTGACTGTATTTCCTCCGTCCTCGGCATCTGTATTCACAAAATATACTACCACTTCTGAGCTCCCGTTTTTATTTGTTGCAGTATATGTCATCGGTCCGGGTTTTTCTTCATCTACTACCCACCAAAACTTTTTGCTTTCAGAATCAAACGTTGCTGTTGTTGGCATATTAGTTATTGCTACATCCGCTTTTGACAGATCCATATTTATTGCGCTTACAAAAAGCGAAACTGTATCTCCTAAGGAAATAGGAATAGGTCCGTCATTAAACACTCCTGGATAGTTCCCACCTACGTTTATGCTTCTGGTTCCGCTGTTTGTGATCAGATCAACATAAGTGCTTTGATTCAAATACCCGCCTTCGCCAAAAAAAGATCTTGGGTATGCCCTGTAGTACTGTGGAACCAGTTCTTTTAAATTAAAATCCCATTGTAGAGTAACATAAACCCTGGTTCCATCCTCAAGAGTAAGCGATTCATTCCCTCTACCATAGGTCGTATCTCCTGCAGCGTTAAGGTTAAAATTTCGATCGCCTGTATTTGAACCCTCTTCATTATAAAAGCGCTCAAAGAATCCGGATTTATAAAGTTCACCAGTATTAAAATCTCTGGAGTATGTATCCTGCCGAACAACTGCATAATATTCTCCTATTAATTCCCAGGTTCTTACAGTTCTGCTCGTCAGGCTTAATATTCCCTCAATAAGACTATATGTTCTTACTTCTATTTGATTCCCATTGATGTCGTATTCAAATTCGGTACGAATGATCGGTTCATCAATTGCTGGAGCTCCGTTTTGATCCAGGCTGTCAGAATAGACGCTGTAATATATTATGCTATCTACTACAGTTTCATCATTAGGATTTTGAAAAGTCCGATACAAACCTTGAGCAGCCCAAACGGTATCTCTCCACTCAAACTGTCGCCCTTCTATAAATTCATTTTCATAGACGAAATGAACACTATCTCTTCCTTCTAACGCTTGTTTGTTGCTGTTCCAGTTTTTATAAACCTGATAAATGTATCTCCCACCTTCGCCAAATTGTACATAGTCATAACTCCAGTTTTGTATGGTCATCAAAGAGTCCTGATTGAAGTATTTGTATGAACTCAGCTGATAATTCTCATTTGAAATGTTTCTCTGCACTGATTCAAGATAGTATTCCATAGAATTCGTGTCGTATTTCTCTTGAATTCTTAATGTATCCCAACCCATTTCATTTTTATAACTCAATGTTCGAGAATATTTAAACCATCCGTTTGTTTGGTCATAATACTCGGAAAAACTTTCGTAGTCAGCACCATCAGCAGGCTCTTGGATATACGCTGTTCGGCTTCCGTAATATGGCTCTGTCTCCCAATTTCTGTAATACACCGTCTCTGATGTATCATTCCCGACATCTTTTACATTACTATAGTTGTGCCTATCCGGAAAAAGCCTCAAACTATCAGGATGCCATTTATACGATTCATTACTGTATAAGTAATCTCCTGAAGCAACATCACCTTCATACCAAAGCTGTCCATAAGATGAAGGGCGATACATAGAATCTTGCGGCGTTTTATGCTCTTCAAATCTCCACGTCGTGTCGGGATTATTTACAAAAGCCCCCTTTCTTTTAAGTTGATTGAATTCATTTAAAAAAGCATTCTTTTCTTCAATCCCGGCAATTAACACTTCATGATCAAGCATTCTTGTTTGTGGTGACACTTGATAGATAAAAGCCTTATGTGAAGCATTTATATATTGTGATTCGATCCAGTCGTTAACTGTTTTTGACTGTGCAAAAAGTGGCGAGGAAAAATACAGTACCCCTATAAATAGTATCGTTAATTTCTTCATCTTGATTCTGATTAATTAGTAGTAAACAGCTTAGCCAAATTGCTGTGTTATAAATTTCACTATTAATCAGTTGCTAATAAATCGCCCGAATGGGGTATTATAGACCAGTAGTTTTATACGATGTCTCTTTTCAGCGCCAACCTTACCGCAGCTGCCCGTGAATTAACATGCATCTTCTTGTAGATATTCTTGATGTGAGTTTTTACTGTCCAGGGGCTCAAAAATACCTCCTCCGCGATTTCTTTATTTGTTTTTCCATCTATTACCTGTTCCAGAATTCTTATTTCAGCCGGACTCAAGTCAAAAGGAACCAAATCATTGTCAGAGTTTGAAGTGCTCTCATCGACAGGCTTCGAAACCATTCCGATCAACTTTCTAGCTATTGAAGGCGTGATTGGCGAGCCTCCCTCTCTCACTTCCTTCAATGATGAAACTACTTCATCTATCGCGGTGTCTTTGAGCAAATATCCTGTAGCGCCTACCTGAATAGATTCAAATAAACGTTCGTCATCTTCAAAAACCGTAAACATGATAATATCAATGTCGGCATATTTCTCTTTGAGCTGAAAAGTCGCCTCTATTCCCGAAATTCCTGGTAATTCAATATCCATCAGAATTACATTTGGGATTTTGTCTTGTTCCGACTCATTCAGGTATTTTAAACACATTTCTCCTGAATCAGCCGTAAAAACTAACTCCAACTCATTATAAAAACCCAAAAGCTCTTTCAGTCTTTTCCGAAAAATATCATGGTCTTCAACAATGGCTACCCTAATTTTCTCACCCAGTTCTTTACCTTCCATAGTCTGTATTTTTCAGAAATATCATAGTTAAAAGAGTTATTAGCTATACCCCGAATTTGGTATTTATTATAAAGGAACTTTTACAAAGATCTCTGTTCCATTATCCGTTTCTACTGAAATCTCTCCTCCTAATTCCTGTGCTCTTTTTTTCATATTACCGAAACCATATCCTCCATTAAAAGAGCTCTTACTCCCTTTAAACGAGCCATCATCTTTAATTATAACGGACAGTATTTCTTTTTCCTGGCATAACTTAATATCAATATTTTCAGCTTCGGCATATTTCAATGTGTTTTGAGATGCTTCCTGAATGATCCTAAAAAGATTCAACGCCTGTGTAGATGAAAGCTTTGTTTTCTGATTCCCTGAAATTTCATAATTGAATGCCATAGACTCTGCAAAAGCAGTCTGGCTCTTAAAGTAGTTTTGAATATGGTCTTTGAAGGTCTCCAGATCAAGTTCGCTCTGATTCAAAGCCCAAATTGTTTCCCTCAATTGTTTAATGGTAACTTCGGCGTCCCCTTTCAGTGAACTCATCAAAGAAGATGACTTCTCTTTATTATCAATTTGATTGTATTTATCTGCTAAAGCTAAACCCGACATAATGTTGGCAAGTTGTGAACCAACATGATCGTGCAGATCTCTTGATATCCTTTCTCTTTCATTCCTGAGCTTATTCTCTATCTCCATTTTTCTGATCTGCTCTCGGAGTTTCTTTTGCGAAAAATAGCGTACTGACAGAATAACACCTGTTAATACAACGAGCGCCGCTAAAAACCGGAACCAGGCCGTTTGCCACCACGGAGGAGCAATTGTTATATTTAAACTCGTTCCTTCTTCATTCCAAAGCCCGTCGTTATTTGATGCTTTTACCATAAAAGTATACTCGCCCGGGGTCAGGTTTGGATAACCCGCAAAATTCCGGTTTCCAGAATACACCCAATCGGCATCAACTCCTTCCATTTTATACGCAAATTGATTCTGAGACGGGTTTTCGAAATCCAGTGATGCAAAATCAAAAGAAAGAAAGTTTTGATCGTAGGGTAATTTAATATTCTTCAGAGCTGTGGCAGAAGTGTCCGTTGATAGCGGCTCATCAAAAAGATTTATTCTTGTAATATACACCGGAGGAATTCGATCGTTCTTTTTGAGTTGTTCAGGATCTATAATGTTAAAACCATTAATACCACCAAATAACAATCTTCCATCTTTTAAAGGTAGGTAAGCCCCGGTGTTGAACTCATTATTTTGTAAACCATCCTCTTCTGTAAAAACTTCAAATAATTCTGTTTCTGTATCCAGCCTCGCCAGCCCGGAGTTTGTACTAGTCCAAATAAACCTAGAATCCTTCTCTCCTAAAATACTATAGGTACTGTTATTCGGAAGGCCTTCCTTCGTCGTGTACCTTTTTATCTTGTCTGTAACCGAATTCCATTGTGCTATTCCCCCACCGTATGTAGCGAACCAAAAAGTTGTATCTGATTGCTGAAAAATACTTCTGGCGTCATTATGCGGAATCGAGCTTTCATTATCAGGATCGGAACTGAAATTCCTTATGGATTCAATTTCATTGTCCTGGATCGTAATTTTATCAAACCCTTTGTCGTTGGTGGCTATCCAAATATTTCCTACCCTGTCTTCGTAAAATACCCGAATATGATCTGATGAAATACTTAGATCTTCATCACTTTTTATAGACGTCAGTTCCTCTATATTTAACGGATTCCCGGCAATTAATTCGTTCGGATTTTTTATAATCTGTATGCCATCACCTTCATAACCCAGCCAAAGCCAGCCTCTGGAATCTCGCAGAACAGTATGTAAGTTTTTACTTTTGATGAAACTATTATCACTTGTAAATCGCCGAGCTACAACCCTTGAATTCTTTTGAAGCTCGTTCGTGCTAATGAAAACCAACCCTCTTTCTACAGTCACGATCCAAAGACCGAGGGCTTCTTTTTCCAGTCCCCAAGCTCCTCTCACTTTTGTATTTATTAGTTTGTCATTAAGAGCATGTATTTTTCCTGAACTCTTTTCAAAAAACGAAACTTCCGCTCCGGTTCCTATCCAAAAGCCTCTCTCATCTTCCTCAAAACCAAGCATAAAATCTGATTCTAGTTCGTCGGGGTTAGTCAGGCTGTTAATGAGAGTTATTCCTTTCTTTTGTTCCAGCTTATAGAATCCGCCACCCCAGGTAAACACCCAAAGTTCCTCCTTCGGATCTTCATAAAGATATGTAGCACCCTGCAAATTTATTCCCGGGTCTAGTTTTGAGATCGTTTTCTCACCGGTGTCCAGGTTTACAAACAAAAGCTGGTTACTTAGATAGCCTGATATCAAAAACCCATCTCTTTCTACAACCAAATTATCAGCAGTATTTCTTACCACTCCACTTTCTATGCTCTCTTTCAAGAATTGGGGAATAAATTCAGGCGACATCAATTCCAATCCCGTTGTAACATGATTTACCCAAAGATTCCCTTTTGAATCAACTTTCATATTTACTGTATTGGGAAATGGATTTGAATCAGAGAATTCAATTGGGATCGCATAAATAGCCTGATCTGAAGTGGGGTCTTCTATAAACTTCCTGACCTCTTCTTTTGGTAAGAAAAATAACCCATCTAAAGTAGACATTAGCATGCTGCCGTTTGCAAATTCTAAAAATGAATTCACGGACGTTCTTCTTCTTTCTGTTTCAACATCAACAATATTTGCCGGATAGTAGATACTCGCTTCCGTATCTAGTATCCCTGTACTGTGTCCAAAAAAAGCTACCCAATAGTTGGCTTTGCTGTCCTCATAAAGCAGACTGATCTGTCTGTCCGGAAGGTTTGCCCCATCTGGTTTAAAGCCTTTAAATGTTTCTGTTACCGGTTCAAAAATATTGATTCCACCATCCCGCGTACTTATCCATAGGTTTCCGCTTTCATGTTGATGAATGCCGTGTATAAATCCATCCGACAAAGACAATGAATCTTTCTCATCCGGGCGGTAAACTTTCATTTGAAGACCATCAAATCTGTTTAAACCATCCAGAGTAGCTATCCACAGAAAGCCCCGTTCATCCATGGTTATTCCCAAAACAGTATTGTGAGACAAACCCTGATCTGTAGAATAGCGGGTCTTCTTGAACAAAGGTTGTGCCCACAATTCAAACAGAGAAAATAGTAAGAGGATGCCGGTTAATAGTAATCTTAAAGCCATGGTATTAATTTGGTCTATAATACCATTTCGGAGCCTTACAGACCATTGCTACAGATTATTTTTTTAATACCATTCGCTTTTTATTCTACTTTTATTGATAATAAGGCCGTTAAAAGCACGATCTGGGTTCAGAAAGGTCTTTGATAGGATCTTGCCCGTTATTTAAAATTTTCACTTGCGGGTTATAAAGAAAAAGCAGGCATATATTTGTTTTTATACTGCTTTGCTGTTGCTGTTTTTAGTAATGAATAATTAATTCTTGTGCACTAAAGGAGTAATATGACGTTGGCTTCTTATTCAAAATTTCTTTTTTCAGCTTTTATTTTTTCCTGTTTCAGCTTGCAAATTATAGCTCAGGAAACCGGTTCGTCTGCTCAACAAGAAGAGACCGTCGTACTACAGTTAAAATGGTACCACCAATTTCAGTTTGCCGGATATTATGCCGCGAACTTAAAAGGTTTTTATGCTGAGGAAGGATTACATGTTCAAATTAATGAAGGCAGTCCTTCCTCAAAATCGGTAGATAAAGTCTTATCAGGAGATGCCGATTTTGGGATTTTTGATTCTGAGTTGCTTGTTAATTATGCGAATGGAGACCCGGTTGTTGCGCTTGATGCTTTTTTCCAATCTTCTCCTGCTGCCATAGCGATAAAAAATCCTTCTCATACCAACTCGCTGTCAAAACTGGCCAATTCCGTAATAATGGTAAATTCTCTAATCGGGTTGAGCGAGCTTAAAGCAATCTTTATTAAAGAAGGAATTTTTGTTGAAGACCTTAATATTTATCAGGGAGAGTATAGTTTTGAAGAATTTGTAAGTAACGACAGTATTGACGCAATTCATGCTTACTACACCGTAGACATTCCCAAAATGCAAAACGACGGACTAGAGCTGGACGTGATTTTCCCCTCCATGTATGGAGTGGATTTCTATGGAGACGTCTTATTTACAAGTGCATCTTTTCTGAAGAGTAATCCCGAGATCGTTCAAAAATTTCGAAGAGCAACAAAGCTGGGTTGGGAATATGCTCGAAATAATCAAGATGAAATTGTAGAATATATTTCAGAATTACCCGGTGTAGTTGATAGAGGAATGACGAAAGAAGTTTTAACTACAGAAGCTGAAAGAACATGGAAAGTGGCAATACCTGAGGTGGTGCCCTATGGCTATATGAACCCGGAAAGATGGTACAAAATAGCTGACTATTACACCGAAGCTGGCTTGGTTTCTTCAGATCTGGATCTGAAGGATTTTTTAATTCAACCGGAACATACTTTATTAGAGCCCTACTTCCCTTTTCTAAAGTACTTTTTTATTGGGCTTTTGCTTATTTCAATTGCAGTTTCTCTTTGGCTTATAATGCTTCGTAAAGAAGTAAAAAGACAAACCCAGTTATGGAAGTCAGAATTTTATGAACGCCAAAAAACTCAACAAAAGCTAGATGATAAAAACAAAGAGTTTGAAACACTTATTGAGAATATTCATGATAGCTTATTTACCATGACTGCTGAAGGAGTTTTCACTTACATAAGCTCCAATATTGAAAAAATAACCGGATATAAGCCTAACGAGATCATCAACAAAAAATATGCTCCGTTTTTTCCAAAAAATTCGTTGCCCGGTTTATATAAACGGCTTAAAGCCCGTATTAAAAATGACCTTGATGATGTCGCTGTCATCGAAATTGTTCATAAAAATGGTGCACAACGCTGGGTTACTGCATCAACCAAAGTTTACGATCACCCGGTAAATGGCATCGTTGTTCAGGGCACCATACAGGACGTAACCGGAAAAGTGGCAGCCCGACGTGCACTCAACCTTTCAGAAGAACGTTTTCGAAAGCTCACAGAGCACTCGCCTGTTGGAATTTTCATTATTTCAAAAGGGGAATACATTTATGTAAACAGAAAATATGCGGAGATGTTTAGGGGCCGGCCGTCAGATTTGATAGGTAAAGAGATAAACTTAGAATTCCTTCATGAAAGTGATCGGAATATAATCTTTGAAAAAATGGAGAAATTTAACTCTGGTGAGCTCGATTCCTCCGACCAACTTTGCCGGGCATACGACAAAAACGGAAAAGAGCTTTTCATTCATTTTTATCCTTCAATAATAGATGTTAGCGGAGAGCGGCTATTATTTGGCACAGCCTTAGATGTTACGCAGCGCATGTCTGTACAAAAGTCGTTAGAAGAGCAAGAAGAGCGTTTTCGATTACTCACCGAGAAGTCTTTTACAGGCTTTGTATTGATTCAGAATGGTGACATCGTATATATAAATCCGCGTTATTGTGAGATAATAGGTTATGAAAAAGACGAACTTACTAAAGCTGAAGACCTTTTTAAGATCACCCATAAAGACGACATAGGAGAAGTAAAACAAAGTATTGAAGACCGAAAAAAGGGTCTTATTGACCATGTTCATTATCAATGCAGAATGCATCATAAAAACGGAGGCATTGTTTACTGTGATGTTTACGGAAGCATTGTAACAATAAATGGTAAGGAAGCAATTATGGCCTCTATTATGGATATAACTGAGTCTGTGATCAACCGAACAGAGTTGGAAAGCTCCGTAAAAGAAAAAAATATTCTGCTTGCTGAAATCCATCATCGGGTTAAAAATAATATGGCTGTTGTTTCCGGCTTAATGGAACTACAGAAGTATAAAACCAATGACGAAGTTGCCCGCTCACTTCTCAATGAAAGCCAATTGCGTATCAAAACCATCGCAATGATTCATGAGAAACTATACCAATCAGAATCATTTTTGGAAATTCCGTTTGGCGAATATTTAACCAGTCTTATCGAAACTATATCACAGTCTCTTTATCAGGAAAACTCAAATATCTCGTTAGTTGAAGAATATGACGACGTTCAGCTGAATATCAACCAGGCTATCCCTGCCGCTCTTTTTGTTAATGAAGTTATAACAAACTGCTTCAAGCATGCTTTTCCAAATAATGAACCCGGGACTGTTAAAATTACAGTAAAAATAAAACCCGGTAATACTATTCTTATAAGTATCTCGGACAACGGCATCGGACTTTCAGAAGATTATGACTCATCAGCTTCATTGGGAATGACCCTTATTCATAATCTAAGCCAACAAATTGACGCTGATCTGTCCATTTCATCTCAGGACGGTACTTGTTTCGAAATTCTATTCGCTAAAGAAACCGAGGATGTTCTTTTGGACGCGTACTAACTCTTTTTTAATATAATTAATCATTGTTCGCCTTCCATTATTTAAACATTTATCTTCTCAAACAGAAAATTATAAACTTCAGTTTACATCAAAATGGATCTGCAATTACAGGGAAGAGTTATACAAATTTTAGAAGAACAATCTGGCCAAGGAAAAAACGGAACCTGGAGAAAGCGAGATTTTATTCTTGAAATTCCCGGCAAATATCCCCGTAAAATATGCATTACTCAATGGGGTGAAAATATCGATACACAAGCCGTTCAGCAGAATGCAGAAGTAACCGTTTCTATTGACATCCAAAGCCGAGAATATAAAGGCAATTGGTATACTGATGTAAAAGCATGGAAAGTTGAACAGGGTTCGGCATCACAACAAGAACAAACTCCACCACCGCCCAGCACCGAAGGATTTACGCTCGATAAAGACTTTGATGATATGGATGACGATCTTCCGTTTTAAATAATTTGTTTCAAGAACTTGACCTAACCACAAAGAACACAGAGAATAATTAACCTTCTTCATCTCACAACCTTTGTGTACTCCGTGGTTTATTTATCCGATCAATTCTTAACCCGCTGCGGGATAAATCCCTGGCTGATGTACCTGACTAAATCTGATGCTCAACCAACATTCAGTATCAAGTTCACCAGAGAGGACTTTAGTCCGACCGGTTACCTATTAATGAGATTAAACATACAAACGCAGGGCTGAAGCCCTTGCTAGCTTATGTACGGGGTTTTAAAAATCCTCCTTCGAAGGGAGATTTAGAATCTTCGTATCAATTCTCTGCTCCCCTTGCTCCCCTCAAATCCTCTGTGCTCTGTGCTCTGTGGTTTATTACTTTTATTCGACCTGATACCGCATTACAACACCTGAAAGGGTAACTTCTGCCCGTTGGGTAATCTCTGAATTAGAGAGGTTGTCAAAAGCCATGACCGGTCCTGTTGACGGTTGCGCTGTTAATACGACCATTGAATTAGTCGCTGATTCGATGTTAAATATTGCATTACCATTTCGTGCGATCATTCCGGTAGCATCTATTGAGTCTGTTTGAAACGCAATCTTATCGAATGTTACGCCTACAAAAGATTTACTTCCTCCGCCCATGCCTCTTGGTTTTTGATAATACGCCTGCATCTGCGCCGCTATTACGGACAGATCAACCCGAACAGCGTCAATATTGTTTTGCTGTAATGTACTGGACATTGTGTTAATTGCCACCACTGTTGCTACTCCGGCAATCACAGTTACCACTAAAATCAACAGGATTTGTTGTTGTCCCATTTTTAACCTTACTCTTTAATTGTACCTTAATCGTATAAGTTTACCCCTTTATGCTATGATATAGTAGTGAGATTTACCTAATGTTAAAAAGCTTCAAGACTTTAAAGCTTTCCCTTCAATTCTAATGTTTCATTAACCACTACAACTGGACGGGAGTTCCGAACCGAACTCAACAGCTTATATACGATAACCACAGAGGCCACAGAGACAAAATACTTTCCTCCAAACCCTCCGTGCTCTCCGTGGTTAATCCAATTCCCGGCCTTTTCTAACCCACCCTTGTTCCCTCTCTAACTTTAGGGAGGGAGACGCTTAAACCAGATCAGATATAATATTAAAGTCCCCTTCCCTCAACGAAGGGAAGGGACAGGGATGGGTTTCTTTTCAACACCGAGAACTACCAAACCCTCTGTGTCCTCTGTGGTTTAAATGACCTTTCCCTTCACCGACCTCCCCGAATTCTACTCACATTCTTCTTTCTGACCAGTTCGCCCCTCCTTCATAAAGGAGGGGAATTCCGAATCATATTCAACATTTCATCAACGAGTCCTTCTCCTGGTGCAGGAGAAGACAGAAGAGGTCCTGTATTATTTACTGTCTAGTAATTTTAGTTCTATTTTTATCTTAGATAAAACCTTATCTAGTTCGTTTTCTATTTCCTCATTTTCTATCCTTAGAACATGAATTTCATTTCTATTTAGAAAAGCATCTCTATTTCTATCTTTGATCTGAACTTCTTTTTTTAAATGAATTCTACCATCTACTTCTATGGCTAATTTTATACTCGGTGCATAGAAGTCTAAAATATATGGCCCTATTCCATATTGTCTTCTAAACTTTACACCAAGTTTTCGAGCTCTAACTTCTTTCCATAAAATTTCTTCTGCTTTAGTCTGATTTCTCCTAAGCTCTCTTCTTTGATCTAATGTTAGTCGAGGATTTTTGATATTCATATAATAATTAAACCAAATCTTAATAAATAAGAAAGTGGCTGAAATTATTAGCCTTGCCTTCACCGACCTCCCCGAATTCTACTCACATTCTCCTTCCTGGCCAGCTCGCCCCTCCTTCATAAGGAGGGGAATTCCGAATCATATTCAACATTTCATCAACGAGTCCTTCTCCTTATCCAAGGAGAAGACAGAAGAGGTCAAAACATATAACCGCAGAGAATAATTAAGCTTCTTACCTCCAAAACCCACGCGCCCCGTGGTTAAAACTATTCCCAAACCCTCTGTGTCCTCTGTGATTCACTTTCCGTGGTTTATCCCTTTCGTTTTCTGTGCTTTTGTGGCTATAATAAAATGAACTCAAAATTCATTTGATATGCGCCAACTCGTTTATACCAAAACCGGAAGTTATGATGTCCTGCAGGTTCAGGAAGTGCCTGATCTGACTCCAAACAAAGACGAACTCCTCATTCAGGTAAAAGCATCGGGATTAAACTTCGCAGATATCCTCGCCCGAAAGGGGCAATATCCCGACGGACCAAAAACGCCGTGTGTGATGGGCTATGAAGTCTCGGGAATCGTTACAGAAGTTGGCTCGGAAATTGATAAAAGCTGGATCGGCAAAGAAGTGATCGGTTTATGCCGATTCAAAGGCCAGGCGGAACAAGTAGTGTTGAAAGAAAAACAAGTGTATGAAAAACCGGCATCGCTTTCTTTTGAAGAAGCGGCTTCCATTCCGGTTACTTATTTGACGGCGTGGGCGTTGTTGGTTGCCATGGGCGGACTCCAAAAAGAAGAATCCGTTCTAATTCACAATGCGGGCGGTGGAGTTGGCTTAGCTCAACTGGATATTGCCAAACACATTGGCGCCACAACCTACGGAACAGCCAGCGAACGTAAACACGGATTCCTGAAAGAACGCGGGTTGGATCACCCCATCGATTACAGAAACAAGGATTGGTACGACGAACTCATGAAACTCACCGGTAAACGTGGAGTGGAACTGATCACCGACCCGTTAGGCGGCGACGAATGGAAGAAAAGCTACAGAGCACTACGTGCTACCGGTCGGTTGGGAATGTTTGGAATTTCTGTGGCCAGTATAAATTCCTCAGGTGGATTGAGAGCCAAGTATGAACTCATAAAAACGGTGCTGAAAATGCCCACCTTTAAACCACTTTCTCTGCTAGATAAAAACCGTGGTGTGTATGGCGTAAACCTCGGCCACTTATGGCATGAATCCGATAAAGCCGCTTTATGGATGAAAGCTATTCTGGATGGCGTAGAAACCGGCTGGGTTCGACCGCATGTAGACAAAACTTTCACCCTCGAAGAAGCCGGCGAAGCCCATCGCTACATCGAGGAGCGTAGGAATATTGGGAAGGTTGTTTTGGTGGTTAAATAAATTATGAATTCATCACAGATCATAGATTCTTTAATAAGCCTAAATCGGGATATCAATCCTAATATTTGGGATGAAAGAACTAAGACTGGCGCTCCTCATAAACCTCTTCTGTTGCTATCTATTATGGATGGAATTGAAAATGGTTGGATTATTTCAAGCCATTTTCAATTCAGTGATTCTATAGGAGAAACTTTTTTCGATTACTGGGAAAACCTTTTTGATGAAAAAAGAGAAACCTCAATCGCTCTTCCTCTTTATCACATGAAAAGTGAGCCTTTCTGGAAACTTATATATAAGCAGGGCGAAAATGAATTCACTTATTCACCGTCTCTTGGAGCGCTTTTAAAAAGAGTTGAATCATTTGAAATAGATCAGAATATGTTTCAAATAATGTCTGACCCTTCAGAAAATAAAAAGCTACGGTTTCTCCTTTTTGAGAACTATTTTTCAGATGAAATTGCTATACGACTTACTAAAACTCAAGAACTCATTACTAAGAGTTATTCATACTCCAACTCTCTCTTAGGTATGGTCTCCGATCCCTTTTATTTAGATCATAATGATAATCCATTAAAATTCAGCACCGTACATAAACCCATACGAAGCAAAGGTTTCTCAAGAGTTATACGTAATAATTTTAATGATAAATGTGCGATTTGTGGTGATAGAATAATAACTCCTAATGGTAATTCACTGGTTGATGCAGCACATATTATTCCATGGAGTGATTATAAAAACGATGATCCCAGAAACGGGCTTTCGCTTTGTAAATCACATCATTGGATGTTTGACAATTTTATGTTAACCATTGATGAATATTATAAGATAAAGATTTCAAAATACCTGGATATTCCGGATAATATTATTTCAGGATTGGAAGAAAGAAAAGGTAAAAAGATCTTACTACCTGATAACCCGAATTATTATCCTGCGATTGAGGCTGTTTTACTTCACAATAAAAGATTTAAAGAAGTCCATGAAAAATGGTATTAATTGACTTACGAATATACCTAAGCTAAAACTTTAACAAACTCCCCTACAACCCTCATACCAGCTGAGTTTTCTTCATTTATTTTGATTTCTTTATAAGAATCATCAAATGAATTAGGTCTTAAGACAATTGAAGAGTGTTTCCAACCTTCCTCCGAAACTACTTTTTCACTTGAATAGGTCTTGATGGTAAAAGAGGAATTAAAATCTTCGTCTTGAATATCCATATTTTCTACCAAAACAATTTTCCCGTTACGGCTTCCTCCAGTATATGCCTTAAATAAACAGATTGAGCCATTTGGAATAACTCTATTCATTGATTCACCGACTATTTTACACGCAAAATAATCGATATTAGAATTCATATTTTCTGGGCCTTCTATTAAGGAAAAATCTTTTTCTAATTGCATTTCACTAAACGACCCTGCTGCTGCATAAAAATCATATAACGGAATTGGGTTATTCAATTCTTCTTTTAACATTGGGTCAATAGTAGCTTTTCTTTCCTTGTTTTCGGAGGGAGACTCTTCGTCAAATGTTTTTATTTTGTCGGTCGTTATATATTGATATAGGCTATCAACAACAGGTTGTTCAAGGTTAAATTTAAAATGAACAACCGGTAGATTAGAATCCTTCATAGTACTTTGTTGAATTGAATTCGGAACTATTGAAACATCTCCCATAAAATAAAAATCTGTTCCTTCCCCATCTTCCTTTTTTACAAATAGTAAAATGCGGCTGGAGTTCCTCACTTCCCTAATTTCTTTACTCCCAATTTTCCTATTTGATCTTGACTCCCACGCAAATGTAGATTGGTCAATAAAATGATCGTTATAATTAATAGTGTTATCTATTGAGTCTGATTTATGATAAGTAACAAAACACGGAGTGACACCATTCTTTGTTCTGTAACCATATATCGTGCTACTAATATCTTTTTCCCAATTAAGCAATCTACATACATCCTTACGGCTGTATTTATTATAGAGAATTAGTCCTTTTTTATAGTTTTCTTCCCTATAAGATTTATTAAAAGCATAGATAGAATAACTAATTGAATCTAATAGAAACTCTCTAAATTTTCTGTTTTTCAAAACGCCTAAGAATTCCTCATAAAAATGAAGTTTCCCTCCCTCCTCATAAAGGATTTTTTCTTCTTTTCTAATAAACTTAAAATTCAAATTAGAGATGCAAGATTCTATGGTTTCTTCAGTTATCGAATAGCCGTACTGCTGAAGGATCATATCTCTTAAATCATCTACCGATAATTCATTTAATTCAATTAATGATTTAAGGATAAGACTTTCTTCAACTCGTTTTGAATTGTTTATCTCTTTAGAAAAAAGCTCTAATAGCTTTTCATGTTGCTTGGATAATTCTAAGCTCTCTAATCTCTCAACTTTTAAATAGAAATTGTAATAAGATTTACTGTAGTCCACGAACAAAAAAGGATCGCGTGAACCATGCTCAATAAAGTCCATCATCATTGGAGATCTACCCAACCTAAATTTCAAAAGATTGTAATCCTTTTTTAAATCGGCGAACAACTGCAAATTGGAAGAATCAATAGATTGAAAGATTCTCTCTTTGGTAATTTTATCGAAATTGATGGTAGAAGCGCCAGGAATCATCCTGCTGCCTTCAGTGATTAATTTCCGCAAAGAATCTTTGTTATATGAAGTATCGCCATACAAAGCGATGGGGATGAGGTAGTTGTTTTCATAATTACCAATAAAATCAATAACAGTTAAATAGTTCTTGCCATCAACTTTTCTTAACCCTCTTCCTAATTGCTGAATAAAAATAATCGCTGATTCTGTGGGCCTCAGCATAATGATCTGATTGATTTTTGGAATATCAATCCCTTCATTGAAAATATCCACAGTGAAAATGTAATCGAGCTTTTCAGTTAGATTATCTGACTCTAATCTTTCAATTGAATCGGCTCTTTCATCTTCAGAATTATCACCTGTTAAAGCAATTGTTTTAAATCCATTCAAATTGAATAATGCAGACAATTCTATTGCTTCTTTTTTTCTTGAGCAAAAGATTAACCCCCTCGTAACCCCATTATCACTACCATAGAACTTTGCCTGCTCAATAATCCGTTTAACACGTTCGCTTGAGACTAAATAATTGAAGTCCGTTTTTTTATCAATTTCTATGTTGTCAATAGTTAAATCGGTAACACCATAGTAGTGAAAAGGACTAAGCATTTCCTCCTCCATTGCTCTGCTTAATCTTATTTCATAAGCAATGTTGTAATCAAAAATTTTAAATATATCATTGCCATCTGTCCGCTCTGGAGTAGCAGTCATTCCTAAAAGAAACTTAGGTTCAAAGTGCTCGATTAAGCGCAAATATGAATCCGCGCCCGATCGATGAGTTTCATCAATTATGATGTAATCAAAATGGTCTTTCGAGAAGTTATCTAAATGGTTAGTTTTCGAAATGGTTTGAATAGTCGAGAACACAAAATCACAATCCAAGTCTTTCCTGTTTCCCGAATACAAACCCATAGTTTTATCCTTGCCAAAAACACTTTGAAATGTGTTTAGTGAGTCTTTCGCAATGGTCAATCGATGAACTACAAAAAGTAATTTTTTTGGTTTAAAAGCTTTAGCATCAAATGCTGATAAATAAGTTTTTCCTGTTCCTGTTGCTGATATGATTAGCGCTTTATTTTTCCCCTCATCTCTCAATTTTTGTAGGTTTTCTAATGCTTCTATTTGCATTGAATTAGGGCTGACCAGTAGTTGAGACTCAACTATATCTTCAAGTTTACTTTTTCGATTTAGAAGAAATTGACTATGATAGATTTCCTCGTAAGACATAATATATTGTCTTGTTACGGGAGTTCCCTCTTTAAAATCAGAATGAAACTCACGAAGCACTTTCTCGACAATGCCACTTTCGTCTAGTGCAGAAACTTTAATATTCCATTCTTTATTCGTAGATAAAGCCTGTGCTGTAAGATTACTGCTACCAATAATCAGATTATAATAGTCTTTGCTCTTAAAAATGTATCCTTTGGTATGGGTGTTTCCACTTGTAGCTATTCTAAGGTCTATATTTTTAAACTTCAGAAGTCTTTTAAGAGCTTCAGGTTGTGTAAAATTCAAATATTGAGAAACAAGTATTTGACCCTTTATTCCTCGCTGTTCGAGTTCCTTTAATTTGTTGATTATTGCAGCAACTCCACTTGTTGTTACAAACGCGACTGATATAAAAAACTGATTACAGTTTTCAAGCTCATGAAGAATCGTTGAAAGCACCTTTTTGGGTGGGTTCTTTTGATTGATAAGTAATTCAGGCTGATAATTCGAATCTGATAAAATTGTTTTATCAATAAAACCGGTATGTAAGCTATGTTTGAAGCTTTGGGTCAGATCATCCATTCGAAACTAGTTTATCTACTATAGGAATATCCGCTGCTGCCCAATCAAGTGCTGTAAGATCGTTAATTTTCAACCATTTTTGATCTATGTGTTCTTTAAGAATTAACTCTTGAGACTCGACTTCACATTTAAAGCTGTGCATCGTTAATTCAAAGTCTGGGTATTTATGCTCAACTGTTAGAAAGTGGGATCTAATCCTAGAAGAAATATTCAATTCCTCAAATAATTCGCGCTTTAGTGCTTCTTCTCTTGTCTCACCCTCTTCGATTTTCCCTCCTGGAAATTCAAATTTCTCTGATATGTAATGAAGTTTATTTTTTGGCCTCTGAACACATAGTACTTTGTCTTCACAAAATATCACTCCAGCAGCAACTTCAATTCTTTTCATTTTAGCTTTTGTTTTTTGCAATGTAATAAAGTTGTGCATTAACCTTCTTTGGTTTAGAGATCTTTATATGCATACTCCTTTATTTAATAGTCTATTGGAAGAATATCACCTAAAAATTTGACGTAATCTTTCCTATTCAATGTACCCACTTCTTCTTTTTTTTTAAAGTACTAGCCTTTTTAATGTGTAACTTTGATTAGAATATCGCTTTTAAAAGTTAAAGCAAGCCACCAAAACCAACTCCTCCTGCGGGGCGATCAAATACTCCGTGCCGTTTTCGGTGATCACTACCATCTCTTCCACGCTGATCGTTTTGGTTCCGCCTGATTCTAAGGTCCAAGCGTGGAAGCCGTCGAATGCGAAGACCATTCCTTCTTTTAAGAGCTTTTGCGCAGCCGGACGTACACTCGGCGACTGCGATCCTCCCAGATTTGGTCCTACATCATGAGCTACATATCCTACCGGATGTCCTGTGCTCCACGGCACATATTCGGAATTATTGGCCTTCATCAATGCTCTTTGAGCCGCATCTACTTCCACTCCTTTTACTCCGGGCTTCATGGCATTGAATGCCGCGCGATTTCCGGCTTTGGCAGATTCCCAATAGAACTGAATGTCTTCCGGAGCTTCTGTTTCTCCCTCTTTCAGCACATATGCAAACCGTTGGATATCACTCACCCAGCGACCATATAATTTGATCCCGAAATCTGTCTGAATTACATCTCCGCCCATAATTACTTTATCGGTCGCATGAGAATGACCACGATCCGGTCCGGAATTCACATTCGGATTTTGGGTTGGGTTCCACGCTTCGCCCACTCCGTATTCCTCCATCTTTGCATCCAGAAAAGCGGCTACATCGGCATCGGTCGTCACGCCCGGCTCTATCATTTCGTAGGCTTCCAGTTCCCATGCAGCGGTCAGTTCAGCTGCTTTTCTTAGGATATCTACTTCCGCCGGTAATTTTACCGACAACCATTCATAGATCAGTTCATCCGAAGAAACCAATCGCTTACTCAATGTAGAACCAAGTTGGTTTTCCAGATTCATTCGTTGGGTGTAGCTCAATCCATCTGCCTGAGCGCTGCCGGTGCTCGAGTTTATCGCGATCGCTTTAAAATCCCTTTCTTTTATAAATTCCACCGCCATGCTTACCGCCGACTTCCCTCTTTCAACCGGAATTACTTCGTCGTGAATGTCTAATTCATCCAGCGCCGTGGATTCTCCGGATGGTGAAAATACCTTGGAATGAAAGCCTTCGCTGTCTCTGTAAAACAGAAAAGCCGCAGTTCCGCCTGCATTTTCTCCCCCGATGTGATCGGCGATCGGGTCGTTATTGTTTTCCCTGCAGATCACGATCCAAAGATCAACACCCGCTGCTTCCATGGCTTGTGGCAACAACGTATTAATGCGTTCCTTCCGAATTTCCGGCCAGGGCGATTCTCCCCATTCTATGGGTGGTTTACTATCAGGAGCACATGCGGAAATGAAGATCAGGAGAACAAATAAATATCGGATCATATAACAATGAGTTTTGGGGTAAAAAGGAATATCAGGTTTTGGGAACAGGAAACAAAAAGTGAGTCCGAATTTGTATACACATTCGGTGTGGCCATTACGCATTCCATGTAGGGGCGAATCGCGATTCGCACCTACATGGAATTGAACCCAATAAATCATCTAGAAAAATCATCTGGATATTTTTGTAAGGAATGTCGTCTCAACCCGTCTAACTGTGTATCATGAATCAGAAGAAATTACCAAACCGACGATCCATGCGTTTGCAGGGTTATGATTATTCCAGCCCGGGATTTTATTTCATCACCATTTGTACCAACCAAAAAGAATGTTTATTCGGAGGTGTGATCAATGGGGAAATGCATATGAATGAATGTGGGGTGGTTGCATCAAATTATTTGAAACAAATTGACACCAGATACCCAAATACCATTATTCATGAACATATTGTTATGCCTAATCATATTCATGTTATCATTGAAATTGTTAATACAATCCCCTTTGTAGGGGCGATTCATGANNTTCATGAATCGCCCCTACAAAGGAACGCAAACCCGGAATTATATCGTAATCACCGTCGTAAAATGTTGATTCCAAAAATTATTGGTTGGTATAAAATGAATACCGCAAAACAAATCAACCAAATCCGCAAAACACCGGGCGCAAAAATCTGGCAACGGGGTTATTATGATCACATCATCCGAAATGAAGAATCATTATGTCACATCCGGGAATACATCAAAAACAATCCAATGAACTGGAATAAAGATCGGTTTCATCTTGACCTTAGGACCTTCCTGCCTAAATAGAAAAGGCTCCACTTGGGAGCCTTTTCTATACTATAATTTTTGCTTACTTAATTAATAGCATTCTTTTAGTGATCAGCGTTGATGACGTTTGTATTCTATACAAATACACTCCGCTCGATAGAGCCGATGCATCAAATGTTACCGTATGCTCACCGGCTTGTATGTTTCCATCCACAAGTACCGCGACCGTTTGTCCCAATGTATTGAACACTGTTACTTTTGCAAATCCCGTTTCCGGTAAGCTAAAAGCTATTTGAGTGCTTGGGTTAAATGGGTTGGGGTAATTTGTGATCGATACTTCCTGCGGCAGTTCTTTTGTAGCTATTTCTTCAAATGCACCTAGCGATTTAGCTGCAAATGTTCCATCCGCTTGCGTCGTCGGCGAGCCCAGGTCAGTAGAAGTTGCCCAGTCTAAATAGGTATCTGAGTCACTTCCAACATCAGTGCGGTATATACTGAACCCCTCACCAGCTGCCGGTAATGAAGAACTTCCCCATCCTGCAGGAAGCCCCGCTGAAGCTCCTCCTTCCCAAGCAACCGCATCTATTTCGGTTCCTGATGCATCCTTAAGTACTAAGGCCTCCCCTCCGTTATTCAACGCAGGTAACGACACATACCCATCTGCATTTTTTCCGTATAACTTTCGAAACTCTTTTCTATTTGTAGCAAGCGTTAGAAATGAGTTTCCGGCTATCTTATCCTTATTTGAAAAAGTATACGTTTGACCGGTACCATTGTTGTCTGTTAATGTCCATCCATTCAGGTTGATCTCCTGAGATGTTGTATTATAGAATTCGATCCACTCTTCTTTGCTCTCATTTCCGGGAGTATCATAAAATACTTCTGAGATCAGAATATCCTCTACGTTTGATACAGGCGGAGAGTCTGTAGTAAAGGTAAATGTTTCCTGAATGGTTGTATTTCCTGAGTCATCAGTTGATACCACCTGGTAAAAATATTCCGTGCCGGAATTCAAACCCGTCAGTGCCACAGAGTGTGAGGTTACCAAGGCTCCTGATCCGGCTGAAGAACCGTAACTGTTTGTTATGCCGTAATTCACTTGAGAACTGGCTGCCTCGTCAGTTGTCCAGGTGATCGTTGCATCCGTTTCTCCAATATTTGAAGATTGGATTGCTGAAATCACCGGACCTGTAACATCTGCAAGAGGGATGCTTGCCGGGTCTCCGTTATTTGTTGCTACACTCCAATCCACATCGCTATCAGTGTCCGTAGTTAGCGAGCTTCTGAATAAACTTTCTCCTGTTGCCGCCGAGGGTCCTGTTCCCCATCCCAATGGTACACCCGCTGAAGCGCCGCCTTCCCAGGCAACTTCATCAACTAAAGATCCCGTGTTGTCTTTCAGCAGCAAGGCATCTCCTGTATTATTTAGGTCCGGGATATTACCATACTGATGAGCGTCACTATTGTAAAGCGGTTGAAACCCAATAGCTACTTTTGCTACTGTAAAATAGGCTTGCCCATCTATAGTTGTGCCAGATGGGAACGTATATACCGCCCCTGTTCCGTTATTATCTGTTATCGTAAATCCGGAAATATCAATTTGTTGTGATGTTGTGTTGTATAACTCGATCCACTCTTCTTCTCCGTCTGTTCCCGGAGTGTCATAAAATATTTCTGAGAATAATACATTCGCAATAGTCGGAGCAGAAGCTTGAGTCTGAGGATCTCCATTGTTGACAGCCGTAGCCCAATCACTGAACGAGTCCGTATCTCCTGATGCGTTCAATCGATATATAGTTTCTCCTGTTGCTGCACTTGGATCAGAACTACTTCCCCAACCGGAAGGCAATCCAGCGCTAGCGCCTCCTTCCCATGCAACAGCGTCGATCAAATTGGATTGAGAATCCGTTAACAGGAGCGCTTCTCCGGAATTATTTAATGCCGGAATCGATCCATAAATATCAGCCTCAAACCCATATATCGCATTAAACCCAGCTGAATTAGAAGCTACTGTTAAAAACGACTGAGGTAAGATCGTGGTCCCGCCCGGGAATGTATATGAAGATCCTGTACCATTATTATCTGTTATGGTATATCCGCCAAGATCAATGGTTGCATTTCCTGCATTATAAAGCTCTATCCATTCCTCATTGCTGTCAGTGCCGGGAGTATCATAAAAGATCTCAGTAAACAAGATCGTATTTGCTCCGCCGGTTCCGCTCGCTGTTGTAGTAAAGCTAAAGTTGCCTGAAGTCGCAGAATTTGAAGATCCGTCTGCGCTTGTTACGCTGTAGTTATATGTTGTAGATGCTGTTAGTCCTGTAAGCTGTATGGAATGACTGGTGGTAAAGCTCCCGCTTGATAAAGTGCTTCCGTAGCTTGTAGTCAATCCGTAATCAACCGTTGAATTAGCCAGCTCATCTGTGCTCCAAGTGATCGTTGCGGAATTCTCTCCGACACTAACCGCCTGAACCGAGGAGATAACCGGCGCTGTAGTATCGTTGCCTCCTGTATTTCCATTTGGAAAAAAAGCCCTTCTCACCAATGAAGTATCCAAGACAAAAGGATTTTCATTTCCTTGATACCCTGCAATCAAATTACTTCTGTTTAGTTCTGCTGCATCTACTTCGTCTTGATAGTGCCACTGATATAGATCGTCTTTTTGAATATCATAAAAAGCTTGATCCGCTACTCCCTGATAGATCGCTACAAAATAGAATACAGCCCTTGCTGCATTTCCCTTGTGTTGTTCCCTTGGCTCAAAAGTTGTGCTGCCAAAGTTCTCTGCATATAAATCGATGTTACTTGTCGGTATTGTAGATTGAGATTGACCCTCGAAATACCAAGTATCTGTAAGGTTGTCCGGAATATCACCTAATGGATCATTATTCCTTGCACTGTTCACATTCGATTTAGCAGGAAACAAAGAATGTAAATCTGATCGTTGTGGCTCGTTACCTGCCCCTTTGCTTTGTGGCCATGTATGTTCTGCATTTATACCTTTGTTGAATGCATCCGTGCTAGGATCGTTATTCGGATCTAGATTGATCGTGAATCCTGTATACACTCCTGTTAAAAAGCCGTTGTTATTATCAATTTTCGCATACATTGTGTCTCTGGCTGTGTCGTAGCCTAAAGTCTGTGTTGGTGTATAGTTTTGCTGAAGAAAATTGATCAACGCCTGTCCTTCAAGGCCGGCTCCAATCGTTTGGTTTTGAGCAACTAAGGAATTGCTCATTAACACTATCGCAATGGTTATAAAGCTTAAAGCGATATTCTTGTTCTTTGGCGTAGTTATGCCCTTGAGTAAACCTACCATAGATGTGATTGTTTAGTTATGTGTTTATGCCGTTCCTATTGAACGTGGTGACAGCGATTTTACGGTTCACTGGTGGTGGCTCCCCAACCATATTTTGGAGATTACACATAAAGGTCCTTGGCGTCGCATAGTAATAAAATTTAGTCGGAATTTTTCTATTAAATTTTTGTTAACTACTTTTTATTGAGTTATACTACTGATTTTGTTGAATTTTAGATCCATGGTTTAAACACCTAGATGAAGACTTAGTTCTTATCTAAAATTAGTTTCGGAAATTTTATTTTCTGTATTGAAAAGAAGCAATCCCATCTTATAAATGATTTATTTATACCATTATTCATGAACACATTGTTATGCCAAATCATATCCATGGAATTATAGAAATTATTGGTAAAAACCCAACCGTAGGGGCGATTCATGAATCGCTCCTACAAAGGATTGTAAACCTGGCGTTATATCGTAAACACCGACGTAAAATGTTGATTCCAACATTATTGGTTGGTATAAAATGATCGCGGTAAAACAAATCACATCCACGAAATTATTGGTAAAAACCCAATCGTAGGGGTGAATCGCGATTCGCCCCTACGGAATAAAATTGGAATCAATAATTCATTTTATAAACCCAAATTTGAATCACCATCAAACAATATTGGGATTGCGATCGGTTTCGGATTAATCGCTGAGGAGCTCTAAATACCCCTCCAGATCAAACACATCCATTGGCGATTCTTTTCTTAGATACAGCGGATGGTGTGGATGTCCCGCTTTGGAAATGTTTCCTCTGGTAAAGCATCTGCATTTATTTTGTTTGAGGACTTCAGCGATGTCTCTCATACATCTGGATAGATATGGTCGCTTTTCGATCAGCGTTCCCCAGGCACACCAGACGTCTAATCCGTTTGGTAGCTCCGCCAAAAGATCGGCAATTGCAGAGATGTTCTTCTCGTGAATGGATTTTTGAAATCGCTTATGCATTTTATCCGGATTAGTGGCTCTTTGCGGATAAAGATTGAACATGATCCAACCGTCGTACCCTTTTTCTTTTGCATATCTGGCAACGGAAGCCACGGTCGGATCTAAATTTCCCGGAACAGCTGTGCTTGGATTCACCCCGAAGCAGATCAATGGATTATTACCTTCTTGTCCTAAAGAATAACGGCTTAACGGTTCATCATGATCGTAGATCCAGGGTTTGTTTTCGAACATTCGGAAAAATGGTTTTCAGTGAGATTATTTAGATAAAATATCGAATCTTATTTCAAGTTGTGCAGATCGTTCTTCTTTAAGACCCACCCTTGTTCCCTCGCTAAGATTAGGGAGGGAAACCCTTTAATTAATTCTTTCTGATATTTGAGTTCCCTTCCCTTTTCAAAGGGAAGGGACAGGGATGGGTTTTCTTTACGCAAACCTATCCGCCAGCCTGTTTATCAAATAACCACTTTCGTTTAACGCTTGGGTCGCGAATTTTCCGAAGAAGTCGGTTACGCCTTCAAACTCACGAATAAAACCTTCTCGGTCATTATTCTTAACTAATTCAGCTAGTTTCTGGTGGTGATTAAAAAATTTCATAAGAAGATCGCGCCGTTCTTCATTGGCAAAAACGATGTCTGCATAAAGCTCTGCGCTTTGTGCAAAAATTCGTCCTGTCATCATCATTTCGGCCCTGTAGATAGGGCTGGAATATTCAAGCATATCGCTTGGACGAAGGTCATATTCTTCCATAAAGGATCCGTGAAGCAACGCCACAAAGTGACGGAGTCCCTGCACCATATGCATTACATGATCGTGCTTGTTTTGGTCCGCTTTAATTACACGCATTCCCCAAAGCTCGCATTGCTCTACAAACCAATCTGCTTCCTCTGCATTTCTTCCGGGACAAACCACCATCAACTGTTTGCTCAGGTTTTGAACATCCGGCCCATGCATGGGGTGCAATCCGACTACCGGTCCTTCGTGACATTCCAGCATCTTTTCAATTGGTGAAGATTTGTTACTGGTGAAATCAGCCAGAATGGTTTTTTCTGATAGCCTTCCTTTCAACCGCTCTATCACTTGCTCTGTAATCTTGATGGGAACAGTAACGATCACCATATCAAGTTTTGGAGCTATTTCTTCAAGCTCATACCAGTTGGATCTATCGATAGAATAGGCTTTGTGCCCTGTTTGAATTGTGATCTTTTTGTAGAGCTTTCCCATCCCTCCTTCACCGCCGATATACAAGATATGCTTGGGTTCAGCGGTAGCGATCGGAAATTTATCTTGGGATTGCTTATCTCGGGATGAGGTCATGATCATCCTTAAAAAATCTTCAGCCCATTCAGGATCAATCCCTTTTTCCTGAGCCATTTTTTTGAACGACGCTGATTTCTCATCTTCACGTTTCGGCACAAAAACCGGCAACTGGTTTTCAACTTTTGTTTTGATGACTGCATTTACAACCTCTGCTCGTTCCGATAGAAGATCAAGGATCTGTTCATCGATTTCGTCTATCCTTTTCCGGGATCCTTCTAGTGCTTTTTGTTTGTCTGACATTCTAAATTTTTCTTGTTTTCCGCTGCTAATATAGCAGTTTGATCGCTCTACTTCTTAACTCTATTTTCCATTCATTCACGAACAAAGCGAAGTGATCTCCCAATCATTGACAAGTCAAGCCTTCCCGACTCTTAAATTAATTCGCTCTTAGTATTTAAGACCGAAAAGGGTGTGTGATTTGGATGCATCTGCGAAGCAGGAATAATCCTCCTTTGAAGGAGGTGTCCGCCGACTGGCGGACGGAGGATGTTGTGGGGTTTACTCGCTCAGAAACCCTACAACATCCCTCTGATCTAACACAAGTGTTCGATCGGTCTCCCTTCGAAGGGAGATTTAGGATCTTCTTATCCATTTTCTGACCCTCCCTAACTTTAAGGAGGGAGACTCTTAAACTAGTTTAGGTCTTAATATTAAAGTCCCCTCAGCGAAGGGAAGGAGTTTCTTTTCAATCACAAAGAATGCCGATATGTAATAAACTATTTCCATAAATCTTTGTGCCCTCTGTGGTTTTAAATGAATTTTCATCTCGCGGCGTATGCCCGAGATCTGGATTGATTTATAAGGATGTAACCTTAATATCGATCCAGATTCCTGCCTTCGCAGGAATGACCAGATCAATTGTTCAGATTTATCTGATCGCGATTCTAAACCAAAAAACCTTTGTGCACTCTGTGGTTAAAACAATTTCCCGGCACTGACCCACCCTTGTTCCCTCCCTAACTTTAGGGAGGGAAACTCTTAAACTAGTTTAGGTCTTAATATTAAAGTCCCCTTCCCTCAACGAAGGGAAGGGACAGGGATGGGTTTCTTCCTCCGGCCCCTAATTCCAAAAAACAATCTAATACTATATCAACGAGTCCTTCCCCTTATCCAAGGGGGAGACAGTGGAGGTCAAAAAATTAAGTAAAATCTAATCTGCCGTTAAAATCAATTCATAACTACGGAACGAATCCTCCCTATTTTTGCGTAACTTGTGTGTTGCTTAACGTTCTAAATACCCATTGATGTCAGAGTTTAAATTACATTCCCCTTTTAGTCCGGCCGGTGACCAACCAGCTGCAATTAAAGAGCTTACAGAAGGGTTAAATGCCGGTGATAAATTTCAAACTTTATTAGGTATTACAGGGTCAGGTAAGACCAGAACTGTTGCCAGCGTTATTGAAAATGTGCAACGCCCAACATTGGTGATGAGTCATAACAAAACCTTGGCAGCTCAATTATACCGAGAGCTAAGTGATTTCTTCCCGGACAATCGTGTAGAGTTTTTTATCTCCTACTACGATTACTATCAACCGGAAGCTTATATGTCGGCTCAGGACAAATACATTGAAAAAGATCTTTCCATCAACGAAGAAATTCAACGCCTTCGTCTACGCGCAACCAGCTCCTTACTTTCAGGTCGGCGTGATGTGGTGATCATTTCTTCCATTAGTTGTATTTACGGTATCGGTTCTCCATCTGAATATGCCAAGCTGATCGTTTCTCTGGAAACGGGAATGGAGATTCCGAGAAACACTCTTTTATACGATCTGGTTGATCTGCATTACAACCGAAATGATAATGAATTCAAGCGTGGAACTTTCAGAGTTCGTGGGGATGTGATTGATGTATATCCGGCGTATTCTGATGAGGGACTACGGATTTCTCAGTGGGGAGATGAGATCGAATCACTTCAGTTATTCGATGTTGATTCTGGTGATATCAAAGAAACCGTTAATGAATTTAAGATCTATCCTGCTTCCCATTATGTGACTACAAAATCCCGTTTGGAAGAATCCATCAAACAAATCCGGGAAGAGCTTCAATGGAGAACCAAAGTTCTTATTGACGAAGAAAAATTCCTGGAAGCAAAACGAATTGAGCAACGAACTCTTTTTGATATCGAGATGATCCAGGAGATCGGTTACTGCTCCGGAATTGAAAATTATTCCCGTTACTTAAGTGCGAGAAAGCCCGGAGAGCGACCTTTTTGTTTACTCGATTATTTCCCGGATGACTTTCTTACCGTTGTGGATGAAAGCCATCAAACCATTCCTCAGATCTCTGCAATGTATGGGGGCGACCGCTCCAGAAAAGTGCAGCTAGTTGATCATGGATTCCGACTTCCTTCTGCTTTGGATAATCGTCCACTTACTTTTGATGAGTGGGAAAACCTCGTTAAACAAGTGATCTTTGTAAGCGCCACTCCAAGTAAATATGAATTAGAGAAAAGTGAAGGAGCATTTACAGAGCAATTGATTCGCCCAACCGGATTGATGGAACCTGAATTGGAAGTTCGTCCTCTAGATAATCAGGTAGATGATCTGATGGAAGAGATCCGACAGCGCATTGAGAAGAAAGAGCGTGTTTTGGTTATTACCCTAACCAAGCGACTTAGTGAAGAGCTCAGCGAATATCTCAAAAATGTGGGTGTTTCAGCGGCGTACATGCACAGTGAATTAGATGCTCTGGAAAGAATTGAGGTGCTTTATAAATTCCGCCGCGGTGATTTTGACGTGCTTGTTGGGATCAACCTTCTTCGTGAAGGAATTGATATTCCTGAATTGAGTTTGGTTGCTATCATGGACGCAGACAAGGAAGGCTTTTTGAGATCAGAAACATCTCTTTTTCAGATCGTTGGTCGTGCAGCAAGAAACGTGGGTGGTAAAGCCATTATGTATGCCAATAGAATTACTGACAGCATGCAAAAGGTTCTGGATGAAACCGACCGTAGGCGTAAGATTCAGATGGAATACAATGAAAAGCATGGTATAACTCCACAAACGATTGTCAAAGAGCTAAAGCCCTTGGTTGATCCATCGCTTATTTCAAATAAAAGCATGGATTTTGGTCAGGAAGCAGAAAAAGCCGCCCAACAAGATTATCTGGAATCCATTAAGGTTGCTGATGATGGAATACAATACAAAGCCAGCCCTGCAATGAATGAGATCACTTTTGAAAGCAAAGATAAATTGATCGAGCACTTACGAAAAACAATGCTTAATGCAGCTAAAAACATGGAATTTGAAGAAGCTGCAAGGATCAGAGATCAGATCGGGCAACTTGAAGATCAGCTTTGATTATCCTTTAGTTAAAAACAGATTGATCAATAGATCAGCGAATAAAAAAGGGAGCAAGCTTTTCATGACTTACTCCCTGAGGGATTTATGGAGTTTTAAAATTCTTTTATAATAACGAAATTTATTCTTCCTTCATTCCAATTTTCTTGCAAAGCCTGCCTAATTCCGCCTTTTCCTTATCGTCCAAAATACTAAACTCTTCAGAAATTTTATTTAAGTGTTTTGGAAAAAAATCCTCAATAAAGCTTTTTCCCTGCACTGTTAATTCTATGATCAATGCCCTTCTGTCATTTTGATCTTTTTTTCTTGAAACCAATCCGCTTTTTTCAAGATTATCTATAACCAGAGTTATATTTCCTCCACTCTTTAATAATTTTTTCCCTAATTCTTTCTGGTTTTGAGCTCCTAAATGTAATAATGCTTCCAGAATGCCAAACTGGCTCACGGTTAGATTTGCTTCTGATAAATGTCTGCACAACCTTTGGTTTAAGCTTTCGGTTGCCCTCATCAATTTTATAAAGGTATTGAGCGTAGCTTTTTGTTCTTTTGTTCCGCTGAAGTGTGTAGGCATAGATTCACATTAAATTATTTAGCATGCGTCAAATATATTAAATATACGAACTAATAAAAGAGGCTTTTAGTTCTTTCTATACAATCATAAACCTTTTATACACCTACTTAATGCTTTCTCAACTCACGTCTTTACGAAAAGAATTACATCGTTTTCCCGAACTGAGTGGTAAAGAATTTGAAACGGCTCAACGTATAGTAAATTTTTTGACTCCTTTTGAACCTACCAAAATAATTTCAGAATTAGGAACAACTGGAGTAGCTGCTGTTTATGATTACGGCGACCCTGAAACAACGATCATGATCCGTTGCGAATTAGACGCTCTACCTATACAGGAAGTTAATACTTTTGAATATCGCTCCGTCACAGATTCTGTGTCTCACAAATGTGGTCACGACGGTCATATGGTTATTGTTGCCGGTCTTGCCGAATGGTTACAAGAAGCCCCGCTAGAAAACGCCAGAATAGTTCTTCTTTTTCAGCCGGCAGAGGAAACCGGAGAGGGAGCTCCCGGTATTCTGGCCGACGAGAATTTTGAACAGATCATTCCGGATTACATTTATGCGCTTCATAATCTTCCGGGATTCCCAATGCATCAGATCGTAACAACAGGTTCAGAATTTACTTCTACTGTACAAAGTGTTTCCATCTCTCTTCACGGTAAAGAATCTCATGCGGCTGAACCGGAAAACGGATTGAACCCGGCATTAGCCCTCGCAGAGCTTATCAATAGTTATAATGATATTGTGGTCAATGATATTAATAGTGAAGATTTTGCTTTAATTACACCTGTGTATAGCTCGATGGGATCGAAAGACTATGGAGTCTCGCCGGCAGATGGTGAGCTTCATTTGACGATCCGAACATGGACCCCTGATGAAATGAACGCTTTAATGAAAAAAATTGAACCCATCGCTCAGGATGTTGCGCTGAAGCATTCTCTAAAACATGAAATGCTTTGGTTTGATTACTTCTCCGCAACAAAAAATGATCCTTTTTGCAATACAATAATAAAAGAATCGGCCAAGGAGAGGGGTTTCCAACTAAATCAAAGAGAACACCCATTTAAGTTCGGAGAAGATTTTGGAGTTTTTACTCAGCGATATCCCGGAGCTATGTTTGGTTTAGGTTCAGGCACCGACACTCCCGCGCTTCACAATCCCGACTATGACTTTCCGGATGAAATTATTGAAACCGGAATTTCAATGTTTAAGGAAATTATCTTAAAAACTTTAGAAAACAGATAAGCGCTAACTACACGTCGTAAACAACAGAAACAGGAGCGTGATCTGAAATATCCCATTTCATTTCAATCTCTGCCTCAACTGCTTTGGACGCCAGTCCTTTTGTAGCTAAATGATAATCGATCCTCCAGCCTTTATTTCTCTCTTTCGAGGCTGCACGGTAACTCCACCAGCTATACAGATCCGGCACGTTTTGATGGAGATTTCTGAACACATCTTCATAGCCAAGCTCCAGAAAGCTTGTGACCCACTTTCTTTCATCAGGCAAAAATCCCGACGTATTATTCTGCTTTTCAGGATTATGGATATCTATTGCTTCATGACAAATATTGAAGTCTCCACAAAAGACAATTTCTTTACCTTTTTTCAGATAAGACTCTCCGAACTTATAAAAATCTTCCAGAAACTTATATTTCATGTCCTGCCGAATGTCTCCCGTTGTTCCGCTAGGAGCGTAAACTGAGCAAACATAGAAATTTTCGAATTCGAGAACTAATACTCTCCCTTCTTTATCGATCCATTCAGTTCCAAGCCCTTCAAAAATGTTAATTGGCTCTTCTTTGGATAAAATAGATACTCCGGAGTATCCTTTTTTCTCGGCTATATGATGGAATTGATGATACCCAAGTCCCTTTACTTCTTCGGGAATCTGAGTTTCATCTGCTCTTAACTCCTGTATACAAATAATGTCTGGAGATGACTCTTCAACCCAGTCAAGAAACCCTTTTCGATGTGCTGCTCTTATTCCGTTTACGTTGTAAGAACTTATCTTGATCAATTACTTACCCTTGATGATTCCGAAATTCCGTTTTCCAACTTTAAGCGCCACTTCCTGTCCCGCTTCCAGCGTAATGGTATGATTGATGTCTTTAATCTTTTCGTCGTCCAGGCTGATTCCACCCTGTTTCATCATACGCTTTGTTTCACCGTTACTTGGGGAGAAGCCGGTATCTCCAATAACGTCCAGTAGTCTTAATTCTTCTCCGGAATTATATTCGAATTCGGGTGCATCGTCCGGAACCTGCTTCTTGATCACTGTTTGCTCAAAGTGCTCTTTAGCTGCTTTTGCGCTTTCTTCCCCATGATACATTCTTACAACTGTATAAGCCAGATCATGTTTTGCGTTCCGCGGATCTTTTTCAGCTTTTTCTTTGATCGCAGGAAGATCTTCCGTTGCAATATCAGTAACCAGTTCAAAATAGGTGTAGATCAACTCATCAGGAACTGATAAAGTTTTGCCGTACATATCGTTAGGGGCTTCATCTATTCCGATATAGTTATCATAAGATTTAGACATTTTAGCTGAACCATCGGTCCCAACCAACAGTGGCATCATCAAACAAACCTGCGGGTCTTGTCCGTCGTCTTTTTGAAGCTGCCTGCCTACTAATAAATTGAATTTCTGATCTGTTCCACCTAATTCTATATCTGATTTCAGGTAAACAGAATCCTGCCCTTGTGCTAATGGATATAGAAACTCGTGTAATGAAATAGCCTCATTATTCTCAAATCGTTTTGAGAAATCATCTCTTTCGATCATTCTTGCAACGGTCAATTTCGAAGAGAGACGAACTACATCCATAAAGTCCATTGGTCCCAACCAATCATTATTATTGGTTAGTGTAAGCTTATCTTCATCCAGGATCTTTTTAGCCTGATCTATATAAGTTTGAGCATTTTCATTTACTTCTTCAACAGTAAGTGGTGGTCGCGTTTTATTTTGTCCGGTTGGGTCACCGATCATTGCTGTAAAGCCACCTATAATCAAAATCACTTCATGCCCAAGGTCCTGAAATTGTCTCATTTTTCTTAAGATCACAGAATGACCTAAATGCAGATCAGGGCGAGTAGGATCAACGCCTAACTTAACTTTTAGCGGCTTGTTTTCCTTTTTAGATTTCTTGAGTTTTTCAATCAGCTCTTGCTCAGGAACAATTTCAACCGCTCCTCTTTTAATGATTGCTAATTGTTCTTCAACACTTGGAAATGACATTGTTAATTATCTTTTAAAATGGGCAGGTTTTCTGCCGGATTGTATTTGTTGATGTTTTCCTGAATGGTTTCTGTAAACCCTTCCGCTCCGGGATAAATGAATGCAATGGTTTCATAAGCAGCGGGCCCAACCTGAATTATATAATCATAAAGTAGTGAATCTTCTCTGGTTTCTTCAGCAGGAACATTAAATCCTGAGATTAGCAATAGACCGGCACTTACGATCATACTGGCTTTGAGCGCTCCAAAAAGAGCACCGACAACCCTGTTGACCGCTCCTAGTTTAACTGCTTCCAGAAATTTCTTGGTTAGATACGCAATAACAGCGATTATAATAAGCGTTCCCAGAAACAAAATTACGCCTGATGCAAATGGTATATATTCCGGGGTATCTTCAAAAAATGGTGCGATGATATCTCCGAATGCATCCATGTAATTAAAAGTCAGAAAGATCGCTAGAGTAATTCCGACAATATTGAGAATTTCCTTTACAAAGCCATTAACGGCACCTTTGTAACCAAAATACAGAATAGGGATGGCGATTATTATATCCACCGTATTCATTAGTTGCTAAGCTCCTCTTTAACAACTTTACTTACCAAGCCGCCGTCAGCTTTTCCTTTCAACATCCCCATAATTGGTCCCATAACTTTCCCCATATCCTGAGGACCTTCTGCCCCGAGATCTGCGATCTTTTTTGAGACTACTTCACGTACTTCGTCTTCAGTAAGCATTTTCGGGAGATATTCTTCAATGATCACCAGCTCAGCCTTTTCTTTTTCAGCAAGATCTTCTCGATTACCCTCTTCAAATTGAGTTATAGACTCTTTCCTTTGCTTAGCCGCTTTCATCAAAACAGCAATTGCCTGGTCTTCGGTTAAAGTAGCTTCCCCATCTTTTCTTTCTGCTATTTCTTTTTCCTGAAACTTAGCTTTCAATGAACGCAGAACCTGTAAACGGTCTTTGTCCTTAGCTTTCATTGCTGTTTTCAGGTCTTCGAGAATTTGTTCTTTTAAAGCCATTTTATTTTGTTAATCCGTTGAAATTAAGCAAAAAAAAAGGTTACACAATCATCTTGCGTAACCTTTTTAAATTTTCTTAAACGTAATTACGCCTTATTGCTTTGGATAAAGTCTTTTACGTTATCCTGATCTACCATTGCTTCACGATAAGAATACTTACCGCTCGCATTTTTAGTAGATATAATAACCTTAGCCATACGGCGTGCTGCCGCTTTAGCTGCTAGTGCGTCTGAACCGAATACTTGTTTCTTAGCCATGTCTCTGTCTCAGATTATTTAATTTCTTTATGAACTGTATGCTTACGCAAAACAGGGTTATATTTTTTTAGTTCCATGCGCTCAGTTTGCGTACGTCTGTTTTTTGTGGTCACATATCTAGATGAACCAGGTTTTTCAGTACACTCCAAAATCACTTGAACTCTGTTTCCTTTTGCCATTTTCTTATACCTCTTTTAACAGGGTTCCATTACGACGAGCGTCTTTTAAAACTTCAGTAATACCTTTCTTATTGATAGTACGTAATGTTTTAGCAGAAACTTTAAGCGTAACCCACTTATCTTCTTCAGGAATGTAGAAGCGTCTTTTCTGTAAATTCAAATTAAAGCGATGCTTAGTCTTATTGTTAGACTTAGATGAACGGTAACCGTTCATAGCTTTTTTTCCGGTAATATCGTCTCTTCGCGACATCTTATAATAAATTGATTTTTCATTGAGAAATAGACGCCAAAGATAGAGCTATTATCTCCAAACATCAACGTTTTTGATACTATTTTTATCAAAAAACCGAATTATTCACAATTTTCTGCAATTATCCACATTAAAACCGCGTTTATTTTTTGTTGAATTTTGCTTCAGAATTTTTATCTCTATTTTTTTTGATATAACTCTTCACTTTTTTTGATTTTGCCCGTTTAAGCACTATTTTCGACTATCAAATAACACATCTAATCAAGCTATCACCCCTTATTTATGGCGAATAATAAATCTACCGATTACAAGGCTTCGAATATTCAAGTTTTGGAGGGTCTTGAAGCGGTAAGAAAGAGACCCGCTATGTACATTGGCGATACGGGTCAACGAGGTTTGCATCACCTTATTAACGAAGTAGTTGATAACTCTATTGATGAAGCTCTCGCAGGACATTGCGACCACGTAATTGTTAAAATTAATACCGACGGCTCCATGACTATTGAGGATAATGGTCGCGGTATCCCTGTTGACATGCATCCGAAATTGGGAATTCCTGCTGTAGAAGTTGTTCTAACTAAATTACATGCTGGAGGTAAGTTTGATAAAGACAGTTATAAGGTTTCCGGTGGGCTTCACGGTGTTGGTGTAAGTTGTGTGAATGCGCTTGCAACTGTTTTTAAAGCAGAGATACACCGTGATGGTAAGATCTATAAAATGGAATTCGAAAAAGGGATCACTACCAAGCAGCTTTCTCAAGAAGGAAAGACTGATAAAACCGGTACCATTATTACTTTTCTTCCTGACCCTACTATTTTTACTCAAACTGTTGAGTTCAAGTTCAATATAATAGCTGACAGAATGAGAGAGCTTGCCTTTCTTAATCCAGAAATTACCATTGAGCTTATTGATGAACGAGAAGAAGACGAAGAGCTCGGAAAGGAAGTTTTTCATTTTGAAGGCGGCGTTAGTGATTTTGTTCAATACCTTGATGAAAACCGCGATTCTCATATGGACAAACCTATTTTTATTCAAGGAGAGGTTGAGGGAGTTCCTGTGGAACTTGCCATGCAGTACAATAACTCCTATGCAGAAAATGTCCACTCTTATGTGAACAATATTAATACTCGCGAAGGAGGCTCACACGTTTCCGGATTTAGAAGAGCTTTAACCCGGTCTTTAAAAAATTATGCCGAGAAGAATAAGATTATTAAGTCTAACAGCAAGGTCTCTATCTCGGGAGAAGATTTCAGAGAAGGAATCACTGCTGTACTTAGTGTTAAAGTTGCTGAGCCTCAGTTTGAAGGTCAAACCAAAACTAAACTTGGAAATTCAGAGGTTCAAAGTGCTGTTGAAGTAACTGTTTACGATCAACTCAATGAATATCTGGAGCAAAATCCAAAAACAGCAAAGAAGATCATAGAGAAAGTGGTTTTGGCTGCTGAAGCCAGAGAAGCCGCCAGAAAAGCGCGACAGCTTGTACAAAGAAAAAGTGTAATGAGTGGCGGTGGACTCCCAGGAAAATTAGCAGATTGCTCCATCAAAGACCCGGAACATTGTGAAGTATACCTTGTGGAGGGCGACTCGGCGGGCGGATCTGCAAAAATGGGCCGAAACAGAAGTTTTCAAGCTATTCTGCCTCTTCGTGGTAAGATCCTTAACGTAGAAAAAGCTAAGATCAATAAGATATTAGAGAACAAGGAAATTCAAGCCATGATTACAGCGCTGGGAACCGGTGTTGGACATGGCGATGAAGCCTTTGAAGTTGAAAAACTTCGATACCACAAGATCATAATTATGACGGATGCGGATGTTGACGGCTCTCATATTCGGACCTTATTACTGACCTTTTTCTACCGTTATATGCGCCCGCTCATCGACAACGGACACATGTATATTGCAACTCCTCCTTTGTATAGAATCACCGTTGGAAAATCTATCGAGTACGCCTGGGATGAGGCTACCAGAGACAAAATGGTAAAAGAGCTCAAAAAAGGACGTCGTAAATTCGACATTTCTCGCTATAAAGGTTTGGGTGAGATGAATCCAAGTCAGCTATGGGAAACAACGATGGATCCGGAAACAAGAACGCTTCAATTAGTTACTGTTGAAAGTGCCGCGTCTGCAGATCGTATGTTTTCTACTTTGATGGGTGATGATGTAGCTCCTCGTAGAGAGTTTATAGAAAGAAATGCCAAATACGCAAAAATTGATATTTAAGCCGAGACAAAACTAAAAGGATTTACTATTTAAGATATGGCTAGAGAAAAAATTATACCTATTACTATAGAAGACGAAATGGAATCATCTTACATCGATTATTCGATGTCGGTGATTGTTTCTCGTGCGCTTCCCGATGTTCGTGACGGCTTAAAACCTGTACACAGAAGGGCGTTATTTGGAATGAGCGATCTTGGAATGCTCCATAATCGTGGCTATAAAAAAAGTGCTCGTATTGTTGGAGAGGTTCTTGGTAAGTATCACCCGCATGGTGATACTGCTGTATATGACACCATCGTAAGAATGGTTCAGGATTTCTCTTTGAGATACCCCCTCGTTGATGGGCAGGGTAACTTCGGTTCTGTTGACGGTGATTCCGCAGCTGCCATGCGTTATACTGAAGTTCGCATGGATCGAATTGCTGAAGAGTTATTAACTGATCTGAATAAAGATACCGTAGATTTTCAATCCAATTTTGATGATACACTTGAAGAGCCAACAGTTATGCCTGCGGCTCTGCCAAATTTACTTATTAATGGCTCCTCTGGTATTGCAGTTGGAATGGCTACAAATATGGCTCCACACAACCTAACAGAGGTTGTAGATGGAATTACTGCTTTTATAGAAAACCAAGAGATTGAAACCAAGGAGTTGATGGAGCATATTACTGCTCCGGATTTCCCAACAGCTGGTATTATCTATGGATATGAAGGAGTAAAAGAAGCTTATGAAACTGGTCGGGGAAAAATTACTCTAAGAGCCAGAGCCAGTACAGAAGAGTTACGCGGCGGAAGAGAACAAATTGTTATTACTGAGATTCCTTATCAGGTTAACAAGAGTACCCTTATTCAAAAAGTTGCTGAGCTTGTAAACAATGAGAAGATAACTGAGATCTCAGAAATTCGCGACGAATCTGATCGTGAGGGTATGCGCGTTGTTATTATCCTTAAGAGATCAGCGAACGCTGGTGTTGTACTTAATCAACTTTATAAGTACACACAGATGCAAACTACTTTTGGAGTAATAAGTTTAGCCCTTGTAAAAGGCCGCCCTAAAGTAATGGGGCTTAAAGAGCTGATCTCTCATTATGTAGAGCACCGTGTTGATGTTGTTATCAGAAGAACTATCTATGACCTTGACCAAGTAGAAGCCCGCGCTCATATTTTAGAGGGCTTAAAAATTGCTTTAGATAATCTTGATGAGGTTATTAAAACAATACGTGCATCTAAAAATCCACAAGAAGCAAATGTAGAACTACGTAAGAAATTTGCTCTTACTGATATCCAGGCGAAAGCAATTTTAGAAATGCGTCTTCAAAAGTTGACTGGACTCGAGCGAGACAAAATTGATACAGAGTACCAAGAAATAGTTGAAAAGATTGAACGCTTCAGAGAGATTCTATCCAACAGAGATATTCAATTCAATATCATCAAAGAAGAGCTTCAGGATATCAAAGAAAGATACGGTGATGAAAGAAGAACTCAGGTAGTCTATTCTGCGGATGACTTCAATATTGAGGACATGATTGCCGATGAGGATGTTGTAGTAACTATTTCTAATAAAGGCTTTATTAAAAGGATGCCCGTTAGTGGTTACCGAAGACAACGTCGAGGTGGAAAAGGAATGAAAGGGACCACAACTCGAGATGAGGAATGGGTGGAACATTTATTCGTTGCAACCAATCATAATTACATATTATTCTTTACTGAAAAAGGTCAATGTTATTGGCTGAAAGTATATGAGATACCGGAAGGTGGTCGTTTAGCTCGCGGACGTGCAATTGTAAATCTTATCGAAATTGATAAAGATGATCACATTAAAGCATTTGTTCCAGTTAAAACTCTTGATGATGAAGAGTATGTAAAAAAACACTCCATCATTATGGCTACAAAAGAGGGTCAGATCAAGAAAACTTCTCTTGAGGCTTACTCTCGACCAAGAAGAGATGGAATCATAGCTATTAATATTAAAGATGGCGATTCTTTACTTGGAGCAGAGTTAACAGACGGTGATAGTAATATTATTCTTGCCAATAGAAATGGCCGGGCTATTCGATTCCACGAATCTGAAGCAAGAGAAATGGGCAGAAACACTTCCGGTGTTCGCGGTATGAATCTTGGAAAGGATGATGAGATCGTTGATATGGTTGTCATTAGAAATACCCATGAAGCCACTGTTCTTGCCATATCAGAGAATGGTTTTGGTAAGCGTTCTCTTGTAGATGATTACAGAGAGCAGTCTCGTGGCGGAAAAGGCGTAATAACACTAAAGGTTACCAAGAAAACCGGAAATCTGATTGCTCTTAAAGAAGTAACAGACGAAGACGACCTGATGATTATTACAGAAAGAGGAAAAGTGATCAGAATGGGTTGTTCAGGAATCAGAACAATGGGTAGAAATACTCAAGGTGTTCGCATTATGAGGCTGGACGACGAAGGCAATATCGCTGCCGTAACCAGAGTAGCAAATGAAGAAGAGGAAGAAGTATAGTTCTTCTTTTCATTTTTGATTTTCAAAAAGGCTTCAAATTTTTTGGAGCCTTTTTTTTATGCCTACTAATTTTTTTCCAACATGTCTTTAAGGAGCGACTTTCTTTTTGAAATTAGCTCGTCCGGAGAAATAATTTTGATCTTATTTCCATATTGAAGTAGCCACTCATTTACAAATGCAAGATTATCGACCTCAAAGGAAACTTTAATTTTTTTTGCATTTTCCTTTAATTTCTTAAAATTTTTAGCCGGCAGATTCGCCTTAAACCGCTTATATACTTCGTTATCTAGCATTACCTTCACTTTTTCCGATGTGCCGTCAAATCTAAAAATAAGGTCCTCTACGCTCTTTTCCTTTTTGGGCTCAAAACCTTCTTCCAAAATTTCTATATTTCTAATCCTGTCAAGGATGAAATTTCTAAAATCCCCACGAAGATGAGAAAAGCCGATCATGTTCCAATGATCTTGATAAAACACCAAAAGATATGGGTCTACTTTCCTTGTTTTTTTTTCTCCAGACTTTGCTTCGTATAGAAATTGGATCCTCTTTTTTTGAGAGATCGCGCTACTTATCTTATACCAATTACCTCCCTCTTTCTTTTCTGATCCGAATTTCAAATACGGGTCTACTATCGTCTTATTCTGTAAAGACTCCATAAAACTCTTTAGCTCATCCGGAAGTACATTTTTTATTTTAACTTCAACGCCCTTAGCGTCTTCAACTAATCTAGCGTCTACCTGAGACTTCACAAAATTTAAACCCACAATAATGGTTGCCAGCTCATGTGACGAAAACATTAGCGGCGGAATCTTGAAACCCGGCATAACCCCATATCCACTATATTTATCCCAGGTTATTGGAACATTAATTTCCTGTAAGGCATTGAAATCTCTGAATATAGTTCTTTTACTTACACCAAAATACTCCGCAAACTCCTGCACAGTTTTTCTATCTTTACTTTGCTGGAGCATTAGCATGAGCTTAAGCCTTCTTTCAGAGCTATTCATCGCGCCCCCTTTTTAATGAAACTACAGCCTTGCCCTTATAAAAAGAGTCCATATAGCCCGAGTCTAACCTTATAACATCTAAAGACACCTTGTCTTCAATTTTCTCAGCTTCCTCAAGAGCCTCTTCAAAACCTTTTAAGAAGACGATCTTTTCCCATGGTTTTGTATGTATTAAAGAATATAACTGATCCAACCTAAACGCATGTTTTGTTATCACAAAAGAATTCTTTTCAACCAGGGCTCCAGACACGTCGCCCGCATCACCACTAACCCTATCAGTTAACTCCAGCTTGCTTATCATATCATTGACTGCAAAGACCTTCTTGATTACAATATCATTTATTCGAAATCTTTTATCTTCAAAACATAAAGCAAGAGGCACACCAGGAAGCCCGCCACCCGACCCCGTATCAAACAAAGAATCTACATCTGCAAACCCTTCAACCAGACAAACGAACAAACTATGCTTAATGTGTAGCAGAATTGTTTCACGTGAAACACCCCGGCTTACCAAATTGATCTTCTTATTCCACCAAAGCAAGAGATCGGCGTAACTTTCAAGACTTGCTCTGTTTTGCAAGTAAACAGACTCAACTCTCTGCAACTCTTCTTTTGTTATGTGCCGGGCCGAGTGTTTCACGTGAAACCTAACTTTTTAAGTATACCATGAGCACAGAAACATCGCTTGCTGAAACACCGCTTATCCTGCTGGCCTGACCAATGGTCTCTGGCCTAATCTTTGACATTTTTTGTAAACCCTCGGATGAAAGGCTCTTTATTCTTGTATAGTCCAGTGATTCCGGAATCGGGGTGTTTTCCTTTTGGGCAAGCTCTTCTACCATTTCGAATTCTTTCTGTATATAGCCGGAATACTTGATCTGTATTTCTGCCTGTTCAAGCACGAGTTCATTTTTCGTGATCTCAGCCACCTTGTCTTTCAATCCGCGGTCAGCGCTTATCATGTCAACTAAAGATACTTGCGGCCTGGCAAGCACCGTTTCTGCTTTTACAGGCTGACTTAGTCCCGATGTACCAAGCTTTTCTAGCTTTGTATTTAAAACCTCTGGCCTCACTGTTATTTCTGATAACAAATCGAGAAGTTTATTTACCTGTGCTTTTTTGGCTATAACCCTTTGGTAGCGCTCTTCGCTTGCCAAACCAATTCCATATCCGATCTCTGTCAGTCTCAGGTCCGCGTTGTCTTGTCTTAACAAAATTCTGTGCTCAGCCCTAGATGTAAACATGCGGTAAGGCTCCTCGGTACCCTTATTAATAAGGTCGTCTATCAATACGCCTATATAAGCCTCTGACCTTTTTAAAATTAAGGGCTCTTTATTTTGAACCTTTAAAGCGGCATTAATCCCGGCCATCAAACCTTGGCAGGCAGCCTCTTCGTATCCGGTTGTTCCATTTATTTGACCAGCAAAGTATAAACCCTCAACCCTCTTAGTCTCCAGAGTTCTTTTAATCTGGTGTGGAGGAAAATAATCGTATTCTATTGCGTATCCGGGGCGAAGCATCACCACCTTTTCAAAACCAGGGATAGTTCTCAATGCCTCGAATTGTATATCTTCAGGCAAAGACGTTGAAAAACCATTAAGATACATCTCATATGTATTCCAGCCCTCGGGCTCTAAAAATAACTGATGTCTATTTCTGTCTGAAAAACGGTTAATTTTATCTTCAATGCTTGGACAGTATCTAGGCCCGGTAGATTTAATTCTTCCGTTAAACATTGGACTCCTGTCAAAGCCCTTTTTTAGAACTTCATGAACCTCTTCGTTTGTATAGCCAATCCAGCAGGTAAGCTGATCTTCTCTAGCCGGTAACTCATCAGTCAAAAAGGAAAACGGTGTTGGGTTTTCATCTCCGTCTTGGACTTCTAGTTTAGAATAATCGATTGACCTTCCATCAACCCTGGGCGGCGTTCCTGTTTTTAAACGACCTACATGAAAACCCTTGTTTTCTAATGCCGATGAAATTCCTACAGACGCCCTTTCGCCTGAGCGCCCGCCTCCATAATTACTATCCCCAATATGAATCAGCCCATTTAAGAAAGTTCCGCTGGTAAGGATTACGCTTTTAGAATAGAATTTTTGTCCAGTTTGGGTTACAACACCCTCAACCCTATCCTCCTTTGAGAAAAGCAGGTCTACAACGTTATCCTGTCTAAAAAATAAGTTTTCTTTTTCTTCCAGTAGCTCCCTCATCTTTTGGGCGTAAAGCATTCTATCGCTTTGACACCTGGGGCTCCACATTGCCGGTCCCTTACTTTTATTAAGCATTTTAAACTGAACGCCTGAAGCGTCACTAACTATTCCCGACAAACCACCTAGAGCGTCTATCTCTCTTACTAACTGCCCCTTTGCAATTCCTCCCATAGCGGGGTTGCAAGACATTTTTGCAATCGCCTCGAGATTCATTGTAATCAACAGGGTCTTTGAACCGAGCTGAGCAGCCGCTGCGGCAGCTTCACTTCCTGCGTGCCCTGCGCCTACAACAATAACGTCGTAAGATGGATAAATAGAAGACATGTCTAGCCTTGTTTTATTTAGCTTAAAATATACAAACAAAAAAACCCCTCACATAAACTTTATGTGAGGGGTTTGCGATCCGGAAGGGACTCGAACCCTCGACCTCCTGCGTGACAGGCAGGCGTTCTAACCAACTGAACTACCGGACCTTTTTGAGAGCCCTAAATATACGGTTGATTTCCAAAGTAAGTCAACCATTTATTGAAATCTTTTTTAATTATTTAGCCAACTCTTTTTTTACTGCTTTTACCAACTCTACGCTTTGTGGTTTTACTTTACTTCTAAACCTTCTGGTTAACTCACCATCTTTTGAAATCAAAAACTTTTCAAAGTTCCATTTTATATCTCCTGAAAAGTCTTGGTTGTCCAGTGAAGTTAAATAGCGGAATAGTTCTGATTGGTCATCACCTACCACTGATACTTTTGAAAACATCGGAAATTCAACACCATATTCTAACGTGCAAAACTCTTTAATCTCTTCATTAGAGCCGGGCTCCTGACCCTTAAAATTATTAGCAGGAAAACCCAGTATTACCAAGCCATCGTCTTTGAATTCCTCATAGAGAGCCTGCAAGCCTTCGTATTGAGGAGTATATCCACATTTCGAAGCAACATTTACTATTAGAACCGCTTGCCCTTTATATTCTTCCAGAGAAACAACCTTTCCGTCTATATTCTCAACTTTAAACTCATAAATAGATGCGCGATCATTAGTAAAGCTTCCAAACATTGTAACCAGTAAAAAAATTAGTAGTTCTTTCATGAAATATAACCTTTGTTTATCGTTTACCTTTTAAAGGTAGATTTAATTAAGTTCATTCCCATGAAATCATTTTTTCTTTTATTAATTTTAATAATTGTTCCCAATCAGACTTTTGCTCAGATGTTTTCCGTTGGTGAGACGGCATCCGACCCCAGAAACCCCTCTTCGACCTATTTCAGAATGGGCCTTAGCCCGGTAAATTTTAACTTCACCGGTGAAAACTCAAGTTTAACTCCTTCCGAAAGGCTGGATTTTGAGTCAACTGCTCTTACTTTAATTTTTGAGAATCCGGCGCTTAATGCTTCATTAAGCTTTGCAAATGGATTAACAGGTGCGGATGAAGAAAAATATTTGAATCTCTCTATAGACTATCTAAACCGGTTATCATTCGTAAGAAGCCAAAATATACAAGCGGGAATTCCATTCGGTTTAAATTCTAATCTAGTTAGCGTTAGAAACGATCAAGAAAACAACGATTTTAGCCAAACCGTGGTCGCTTTTGGTGCAGGGGCATTTCTTTCTTTCACCAATTCTAAACAGTTTTCTTTCGTGATAGAAGGCATACCGGCGTACGGATTTAGCAACTCCAAAGGAGGGCTTTTCGGAGGGTCTAATAAAAGCCTTTTATTAAGAACACGCCTCAACTTTCTAAGTCTTATTGGTAACAAAGGATTAAGTTTGGGATATGATTATAAATTCTCTTCTTACGACCTTGACGTAGACGATTTTGATTATGATCTTACCTATCACCGATTAACTTTAGGAATTTCTCTTTGAAAGCGGACAAACTTCTTTTAGAATTAGAGCACCTTTTAGAACAATGTGGTTATAGATTACGCAAAGAGCGCGGTTCTTTTCGGGGAAACAATTGTATCATAGAAGGAGATATGCTTGTAATTGTAAACAAAAACAAACCCATAGAATCTCAAGTTGGAACTATCGCAAGAATATTAAGCGATGTTGATTTGAGCACAACTTATATTAAGCCTGCAGTAAAAAAAGAGCTAAACATTCTGTGGGACAGATTGGCTCTTTCGCCTCATTCTTCCGGCGATGAACTAGATTTTGACTAATGAAACTTACCTTTTTAGGAACGGGAACATCAATGGGCGTGCCGGTAGCCGGAGGGTTTGGCGCCAATCGCCTTTCTTCTGATCCAAGGAATATCAGAACACGTTGTTCTGCTTGGGTTCAATCAGGCTCCGCTTCTCTTCTAATAGATGTAGGACCAGAGTTCAGAATTCAGAGCATCCGCTCGCGAATAAAAAGAATTGATGGTGTGCTTATCACCCATGAGCACATGGATCATGTTAGCGGTTTGGATGATCTTCGTTCTTATAATTACGTCCAAAAAAACAACCTCCCGGTATACACCTCTGCCTCGTGTATTAAATCCATTCGTTCTCGCTTTGATTACCTTTTTGGAGCAAACAAATATGCCGGGTCAACTTCGCTTGATCTATTGGAAATTTCTGAAGAAGTAACCTTTAAGGACCTTAAGATAACACCCCTTCCTTGTAACCATGGAGATCTAGAAATTCTTGGTTTTAGAATTAACAACCTTAGTTATCTTACCGATGTAAAAAAGATACCACCGGACACAAAGAAGCTAATAAAAGGTTCGAAAGTGATTGTATTAAGTGGTCTGCGCTGGGAACCGGATCACCCAACTCATTTAACAATACCAGAAGCTGTAGATATTATAAATGAACTGGAAATTTCCCGTGGGTTTTTAATTCACATGAACAGCTTTGTTGATCATGAAGCCAGCAATCATAAACTTCCCGGGCACATTCAACTAGCTTTCGATCAGCAAGTGATTAATATAGATTAAAGAAACCCCTTAAGGTCCTCTCTCTCTTTTAACTGTTCTACGATTTCTTTAACTCCCTGAGCCTGCTCAAGATTGCAAACCAATATTGCATCTTCAGTTTCAACAATAGCGACATTATCCAAGCCCACTAAAGAAATCATTTTTTCAGAGCCTGATACGATTAAATTGTTTTGCGATCCGGCAAAACTAGCGTGTATCGCCTGAGTTACATTTCCATCGTTGTCTTTATCTCCAAGCTCATACACTGCCGTCCAGCTTCCTACATCATTCCAACCAAAGTCGCCCGGCACAACAAAAACTCGTTTAGCGCCCTCCATAACTCCATAATCAATAGAAATTGATTCGCAATCATGATAAAACTCATTTATTGAAGCCTTATGAAGGTCTGTGTATAAATCCTGAGAGGCGACTTTTGTTAACTCATACATGTAAGGCAGTTGCCTTTCAAATTCTTTCAACACTGTTTCTGCCTTCCAGATAAACATTCCACTGTTCCAGTAATAATCTCCGGAGTCCAGAAATTTCTGTGCTACATCTTCACTTGGTTTTTCTTTAAAAGCCAATACACGTTCTATATTGTTGTTTTCTACTTCTTCCGATTTACTTCTGTCTGCGTGTATGTAACCAAAACCCGTTTCGGGTCGATCAGGTTTAATTCCTATCGTCACTAACTCGTCCCCTGATTCAGCTTTTGCAATTGCCGTAATCAAGATCTTTCTAAACTCTTCCGGATCCGTTATGTGATGATCTGCCGGCAGCACAACCATAACAGCGTCCGGATCTTGCTTAATTAAAAGCTCTGCAGCAATTGCAACGCACGGAGCCGTATTCTTTGCAACCGGCTCGCCCACTATATTTGTGTCGGGCACTTTGGGAAGCTGTTCTTTAACTATATCAACGTAATCGTTATTAGTAACAACAAGAATTCGTTCTTGAGGGATGATCTCCTTAATTCTTTCCGCCGTATTTTGGATCATTGTTCCCTGTCCAAAAAGACTCAGAAATTGCTTTGGGTATTTTTTTGTGCTTTTTGGCCAAAATCGAGTTCCGGATCCTCCGGCCATTATAACGGCATAAACCATGTACTGATTCTTTTTTTAATCTTTATGACTCTAAGGTATGAATTTATTAATGAACTTTTCGAAGAGTAAACTTAAACGCCGTGCCCTCATTAACCTTGCTTTCAAAATAGAGTTGCTCTCGGTGAGCTTCTATAATATGTTTTACTATTGCTAAACCCAGCCCGGTTCCGCCCCGCTCTCTAGACCTTGATTTATCTACTCTGAAAAACCGTTCCGTAACCCGTGGCAAATCCGCTTCGTCTATTCCTATTCCGGTATCTTTCACTGTTAGTAAAACTCTTTCTCTGTCCCTCTTGTACTCTTCTAGTACTATTTTAACGCTTCCGCCTTTGATATTATATTTAATACCGTTTTCTATAAGGTTTATTAAAACTTGCTTGATCTGATTTTTATCTCCCTTTACCTGCAAGTTTTTATCGAAAGTCTTCAGCTCAAGATTTACATCGTCTTTTTCTGCTTTATGCTGCAAGCTATCCAGTACTTCGTGAATAACCTCATAAAGATAGAACGGCTCTATATCAGACTTTAGCTCTCCTGTTTCAAGCTTTGATATTTCCATCAAGTCTTTGGTCAAATAGATAAGCCTGGATACGTTTCTCATTGTTTTTTTTAAGAAAGACCGGTTTACTTCTTCGTCTTCAAGTGCTCCATTCAGAAGCGTTTCAACAAACCCCTGAATAGCGAAAATCGGTGTTTTAAGTTCATGAGAGATATCACCTATAAACTCTTTTCTGTAGTTTTCTATTCTATTAAGTCGCTGTATTTCCCTCTCGATCGTTCTGCTCGACTTAACAAAGCGCTTTACTAAAAAATCTATCTCGTCATTATGCTTCGTTGTTATATCCTGATACTCTTCGAATCTCTTTTTTGATATGTTTCGGGATATTTCTTCAAGCTTTTCCAGACGGTGGTATTGAAGCTTATAGTTAAAAAAGTATGTAATAAAAAAAACAAGAACTAAAGCTATTGCAGAACATATTGATATCCATTCTAAATTCTGCTTAGAAAAAAAAATGAGCGCCAGAAAAACAACCCCTCCTGTCGTTATAGAAGAATATAAAGCGACCCGGAAGCCCAGCTTAAAAAGCTTGTTTTTTTTCTTTTTAGAACCCCTCATTCTTTAAATCTATACCCTACACCCTTAACCGTTTCAATATAATGATCTCCAAGTTTTTCTCGAATCTTTCGCACATGTACATCAACTGTTCGATCAACCACATATATATTATCTCCCCAAACTTTATTTAGCAATGTTTGCCTATCCAGCACTTTTCCCTTTCTGCTGGCGAGATAGAATAATAATTCGAATTCTTTTCTTGGCAGATGATATTCTTCTTCATCTTTACTTACAATATACCGATCCCGATCTATGGTGATGTCATGTACTTCCAGGATATTTTGATATTCTTCCTTTTCGTCGAAGCGACGAAGAACGGCTTTAATTCTGGAGATCAGTTTTGTGGTACTAATTGGCTTGGTAATGAAATCGTCTCCGCCTTTATTTAGCCCTTCAACCTCTGTTTTTTCATCACTACGAGCGGTTAAAAAGATGACGGGAATTTTTTTAAGCGCGTCATCTTTTCTCATTTCCTCTACCGCCTGCATCCCATCCATTTTTGGCATCATAATATCAAGAAGAACCAAATCGGGATTTTCTTCTTTAGCTACTTTTATCCCTTCCTCTCCGTTTTCTGCCTTTAGAACGTTAAAGCCTTCTTTTCTGAGGTTATATTCTATCAGATCTAAAAGATCTATTTCATCGTCAACTACAAGAATGGTTTGTTTTGCCACTACGTATTGGGTTAATTAGACAGGTAATAGAGTAATGGTACTAATGTATCTTATTAATATAAAATGAAGAAATTGTTATCAATCATACAACAGCTTATTCAAAAGACAAAAAATGGGCTCTATTCTTCTGATTCAGCTAACTATCTCTATTTATTCAAATAACTCAAGGCCTTTTTAATTGCCGCAGGAATTGTTTTCACATCTTCTTCCTGCAGCGCCTTTGTAGCAGCCTCTTCTGCTTGTCTTTTTTTGAATCCAAGCGATTCAAGAGCCGACGCTACCTCTTCTGCAACACTTGCGCCTTTTGGTGCCGAAGATTCAGGTACTGCCCCCGCATCTCCAAGCTTGTCTTTAAGCTCAAGTATTATTCTTTCTGCCGTTTTTTTACCTATTCCGGGAACTTTAGAAAGCGCCGCGGAATCTTTAGATGTTATTGCCCTTATCAAGGATTCGGCCGATAATCCTGAAACAATGGTTATCCCGAGCTTTGGTCCAACACCCTTTACAGTAATCAGTTTTTCAAAGAGCTGTTTTTCATTTTTCTCGTAAAAGCCAAACAATCGCTGATCAGCATCTGTTATGTGATGATAGATCAATAGCTTTACTTCTATGCCTTCTTTTAAATGAGCCCTTGTTTGCGTAGATATCTCAACCCCATAACCAACACCGCTTACATCAAGGTATACTTTATTATCTTCCAACTCTTCTACAAATCCTTTTAAAAAAGAAATCATAAGCCCTTCACCCTGTCCGGATTATCCGCAACAAAACTTGCCCAATCCGACTTTTTATTATTTTGATGTGTTTTCTTTTTTACTGCTCCGGGCAAGCCCCTTCCTTTCATATAATGACACCAGGCAACCGCAAGAGCATCCGTTGCGTCATTCTTAAGCTTTTCATCAGGAAGCGAAACCATTTTATTCAACATAAAAGCTACCTGGTCCTTACTGGCATTTCCATTCCCGGTTATTGCCTTTTTTACTTCTTTGGGATAATACTCAAATGCAGGCAGGTTGTTGGTTTTTATGGCTAATATCGCAGCCGCCTGAGCTCTGCCCAGTTTCAACATTGCCTGCGGATCAACTCCGTAGATCGGGGTTTCAACAGCGCAAGCAGTTGGGGAGTTTGATTTAATGATCCCGGAGATCTGATCGAATATATATTTTAAGCGATCGGAATGATCGTCCATGTGCGACATTTTTAATACATCGCAACGGAGCGCAACCAATTTGCCCTTTTCCTCGGTGAGCACAGCATACCCCGTAAAGCGGGAGCCGGGATCTATTCCAAGGATTATTTCAGGCATGGTTTATTGTTTAATTCTTTCAATAAGTGTCATCCTGTCCACCAGTTGGCGGATCAGGATCTTACGCAAAGGCTACTAATTCTATTCCAAACTACTTTTCTAACTTTAAGTCATCTCGCAGCGCATACCCGAGATCTGGATTTTTAAATAGATCGAGATTCCGGTTTACACCGCCGAATGACTTGAGCGTCAGATATTCTTTATTCTTCGTCTCCCGAATATAATTTTGCAAGGTCTTCCATCATTTCTTCAGAAATACCATTCGTTACAAAGCCTCCGTCATGGAACAAATTCTGCATGGTTACCTTTCTGGTCAAATCCGAGAACATTGCAACGCAATAGTCCGCACATTCATCTGCAGAAGGATTTCCCATTGGGGCTAACTTCTCTGCAAAAGTATACATGCCGTCAAAACCTTTGATTCCTGAACCAGCTGACGTTTTAGTCGGCGCCTGAGAGATCGTATTCACTCTGATTCCTCTGTGAGCCAATCGACTTCCATAATTTCTGGCGATAGACTCGAGTAGCGCCTTTGCATCATTCATATCAGAATACTTACTGAAAATTCTTTGTGCACCAATATAAGAAAGAGCGATCACGCTTCCGCCATCATTCAAGATTCCCGCTTCATCTGCATGATGTAGCACCCTGTGAAGAGACACTGCAGAAATATCAAGAGACTGCTGATACCATTTATAATTTATGTCCGTGTATTCCTTTTTCTTTCTGATATTTGGAGACATCCCAATGGCATGCAGAATGAAATCAACACTTCCGAGTTCTTCTTTTACCTTCTCCATCATCTCCTTAACCGCATCGTCATCTGAAACGTCACAAGGAATTATTGGTGCATCTATTTCTTCGGAAAGAGCATTCAGCGCTCCCAACCTTAATGCAATCGGTGCATTTGAAAGAACCATTTTTGCTCCTTCTCTGTCACAAGCCAATGCAACGCGCCATGCAATACTTCGATCATCCAGCGCTCCAAAAATAATTCCCTTTTTTCCTTTAAGTAATCCGTTTCCTTCGCTCATTATCTAAAATTTCTTTTCTGTTTATGTGATGAGTGAAAATCATCATTCTTAAGCTAAAATGATAGTGGGAATGAAACCGAATATTGAACTCTGTTTCATTTTTACTATCATTGACATATGTCATTAAAGTTTAAAAGAAATTATCACTTAGATAAACTTGATAAGCTGATGAGTGCCGAAACCTCTTCGAAAACTCCTTCTGTTGCTTATCTGAATCCAGACGGCGTAGCCCGTGCATGGATTTTTATGGCCGCCATTTCAACGCCTTATTTGCTTTGGCTTTTATTCAAATTACAAAAGTTTGGTTGGGTTATTTCCTTTCTGGTCTTAGTTCTCACCCCTTTCTTGATCAACTACTTTATAATAGTCGACACCAACGCCAGCCTTCTGGTTTGGGCGATCACTTTGATTGATTGGGCGGTGTTTCTGTTCCTTCTTAAGAACAGCTATAACACATGGAGAGAGCCTGATTTCAAGAATACACCGGGTTCGGATTATAGATAACTCAACTTGCCCGAAAAGTACTTTTAATGGGAGCAGGTGTTGTCTTTAACTATTTAGATGGCTTTACAGAAACATCTATTAATTCAAATTTCATTTCATTCTCATCTTTTAACATGATAAGGTAACCATTTTTAGTAGAGCCAAGTATTGCTCCATCTAATTTAGTTTCCCCAATATATTTTAAGTTCTTTCTATCGTAAACAGCCACAAAGTGTTCGCTTTCATTCAATACCCTTATTCTTTTATAAACTCCATGATCATTTCTGAAGATTAAAAAGAGGAGATTATCGTTATGTGCTACATGAAGACTTATACTTTGTTCTTCAGATAAAAATTTTGTCATTTCCTGTGGGCTTGAAACCATCTGAATAAAAGTATCTGAAATATTGAATGATGATGGTTTTTTTGAAGTCGACCCAAGCTTTTTTCCTGTTTCAACTGAAAACACCTGAATATTTGGCGTTTTACCCTGCGCGGTATAGATTACGCTTTCTTCACAATTTAAATCATATGTAGTTTCTTGTAGTATATCTTTTCTTCCTGCAAAAAAAGGATCGTATCCTCCCAATGTATCTACCAACACAAAACTAGTATCGAAAACCGCAATGGTTGGGGCTGTAGTAAGAGCGGGCTTAGTGAGCAAATTAAGTCCCGCAAACCACTTTTCACTACAAAAAGTTAAATTTCTGGATGTAATTGAAATACCGTCTTTCACTGGATAAGTAAATAACTCAACCTCTCCTGATTCCCGATTATATTCTTTAAATATTGATTGAGCCTTATCTAAAATCACCACCTTTTTTTCATTCTTCGCTCCAAAATTTCTTGAACTTTCTATCTCTTTTGGCCCTCTTCCTTTCTTTCCAACTTTCTCAATAAAGTTTCCTTCATAATCAGTAATTACTACCCCAACTTCTGATCTGTGATTTGTAAAAAGCAATTCATCTCTAACCGGATTGTCAACCACCTGTGTATAAATGCTCACTAAGTGTTCTTGGGTTTCATCACTTAAAGTAAATTCGTGAACACCCTTAACCTGAATTATATTATTTTCTTTTTTTGTATCACATGCTAGAACCAGCAAGAACAACAGATAAAAAGCCGATTTTAGACAGCTCGTGTTCTTAATTTTATAAAGTTTTATAGAAAGCATTTTCAATTGTTGAATGATGCTCAAAATGAACAAAAAATATGAAAAGTGAATATATAAACTTTTTTCTTCTTTCAGTTTCTATAAAATGTTCTTCTTATCCTAATAAATGTACCGCGAATGTTATTTTTATTCGGCTTGGCATCTCCTAAACAGGACGACTTGAACCCGATTAAAGCTCAATACTTCTGCATTCCGCATTCCTTTGCTCATTATTTAATGGCCAGAAAAACTTTATCCACATTACTGTTGATAACCCAAGAATAAACTCGTATTTTTATCGGCTCTGAACTAAGCGAATAATCCTGTTCAAAAAAATGTTTGATAGTTTATCCTCAAAATTAGATAAAGCCTTTCAGAATCTGAAAGGCGAAGCTCGTATCACCGATGTAAATATCGCTGAAACTATACGAGAAATTCGTCGTGCTTTATTGGATGCGGATGTTAACTATGAGGTTGCTCGCGAGTTCACGAAAGAAATTCAGGAAAAAGCACTCGGTTCAGATGTGCTCACCAGCGTTAACCCGGGACAGCAATTCACGAAGATCGTGTTTGATGAACTGGTTGAAACTTTTGGTGGCGAAAAATCTGATATCGCAGTTGCCCACACCCCACCTACTGTAATTCTTATTGCAGGTTTACAAGGTTCCGGTAAAACTACCTTTGCAGGAAAGTTAGCCCGTTACCTAAAGCAGGAGCATAAAAGGAATCCTCTTCTTGCTGCCGCCGATGTTTATCGCCCTGCTGCCGTAAACCAGCTTAAGTCTCTGGCATCCCAAATTGATGTGCCGGTTTATTCCATTGAACAACAAGATGCCGTTCGCGTAGCTAAAGAAGCTGTCGCCATGGCAAAAAGTTTGGCAATGGATACCGTTATCATTGATACTGCCGGACGTTTACATGTAGATGAGGAGATGATGAATGAGGTTGCGGAAATTAAGAAAGCCGTAAATCCTCATGAAATTTTGTTTGTTGTTGATTCGATGACCGGTCAGGACGCGGTTAACACAGCAAAAGAGTTTAATGAGCGGATCGATTATAACGGGGTAGTTCTTACCAAGTTAGACGGTGACACCAGAGGTGGTGCTGCACTTTCTATAAAAACCGTTGTAAATAAACCGATCAAATTTGTGAGTACCGGCGAAAAGCTGGATGCTCTTTCCCCATTCTACCCAGACCGTATGGCACAGCGCATACTTGGTATGGGAGATGTGGTATCGCTCGTTGAAAAAGCTCAAAAAGAATTTGATGAAGATGAAGCCAAGAGACTTCAGAGCCGTATTAGCTCTGATAAGTTTGATCTTGAAGACTTCCTCGAGCAAATTCAAAAGATCAAGAAGATGGGAGATTTCTCCGATCTTGTTTCTATGATCCCCGGCGCCAGCAAAGCATTGGATAACAACGAAATCGATGAAGATGCCTTCAAACCGATTGAAGCTATTATCTATTCAATGACGCCGGAGGAGCGTCAGAATCCGGAAATATTAAATGGGACTCGTCGAAGACGAATTGCAGCCGGTTCTGGCACTACTGTCCGTGAGATCAATGATCTCATTAAACAGTTCGAACAGATGAAAAAAATGATGAAGACCATGTCCAAAATGGGAAAAATGGGCCGGGCTCTTCATGGATTAAAGAATTTACCGATTGGTAAGTAACATTATATATATACAACTCACTGGAGAACAACATTGATTAGAATTAGACTTCAAAAGAAAGGCCGTAAAAAACGACCTATCTTTCATATTGTAGTTGCTGACAGCAAAGTTGCACGCGATGGTAGAATCATCGAGCAAGTTGGCCGTTATGACAACGTAACAGAGAAAAAAGAAGTGGTACTCAACGAAGACCGCATTCTTTACTGGTTAGATACCGGAGCACAACCATCAGACACGGTTCGCAAGATCCTTAGAAACGAAGGTGTTTTATACAAGCGCCACTTGATGATGTGGGGTAAAAACGAAGAAGAGATCGAAGCAGCTTTAGCTGAATGGAAATCTTACCGCGACTCTAAAGAAGACGGTAACGACTCTCGCAAAGATAAGTACAAGAACATTCTTGCTGCTGAAGAAAAAGAATTTAAAGATCAGGTTCAGAAAAAAGCAGCAAAAGCAGCTGTTGAATTAGAATCTGAGTCTTCTGACGAAGAAACAGCTACTGAAGAAACAGAAGCTACAGCTGAAACTGAAGCGACTGAAGAAGTTGCTACAGAAGAAACTACTGACGAAGCACCGGCTGAAGAAGAAGTTGTAGAAGAAGCAGCTCCTGAAGCAGAGGCAAAAGAAGCTGCTGAAGAAGTAGAAGAAAAAGTTGCTGAAGCAACTGAAGAGCCTGCAACTGAAGAAGCGGTTGTGGAAGAAACTCCTGCTGAAGAAACTAAAGATGAAGCTCCGGCTGAAGAAGAAAAAGAAGAAGCTGCTGAAGAGGCGAAAGCTGAAGCTAGTTCTACTGAAACTTCCTCTGCTATGACTGCAAAAGATGCCATCGATCATATCAACAACACTGATATGGATGCATTAAAAGGATTTATTTCTGACGACGAGTCTAGAAAAACAGTTCTTGCAGCCTGGGAAAGCAAACAATCTGAAGGATAATTTAATCCGGCTCCCATGAATCAGGAAGCCAATATACAACCCTTTACTTTGATCGGGCGAATTGACCGCTCGCACGGACTTGACGGCGAAGTTAAAATCATTTTTGAGTTTGACGCACCGGATATTCTGAATGAACTAACGGTTGTATATTTGCGGAATGAAAGGGGAGATTACTTCCCGGCCAGAATCTCAAACATTCGAGCCGAGGAAAAAAGAAATGAAATTTCGTTCTTTGTACAATTTGAACATATCGCTGATCGCTCAGCGGCAGAAGGATTAAAAAACAGTGGCGTATATCTGGAAACTGGTTTCGCCGAGAACATAATCCCGAGAAAAGATGATGAAGTAAGTTTACTTCATTTTGATGTATATGATATAAATGGTGAGCATATTGGTGTTGTGATGAACATCATTGATAACGCCATGCAGTCCATATTAAATATTTCTACATCAACCGGAACAATTCTCGTTCCTCTTGTACCACATTATGTGGTTGAAGAAAATATTGAGAAAGAATCCGTCATCTGCCAAAACCTGGAAGAACTAGGGGGACTTTAGAAATGAGAATAGATATCATATCTGCTGTTCCTAAATTACTTACAGGGCCGCTGGAAAATAGCATTGTGAATCGCGCCAAAGAAAGGGGACTGGTTGAGATCTTTATTCATGATCTTCGGGATTTCACCGAAGACAAGCATAATAAGATCGATGACTATCCTTATGGTGGCGACGCAGGAATGGTATTAACTCCTCAACCGATTTTTAGCTGTATTGAACATCTTACTTCTGAAAGGAAATACGATGAAATTATTTTTACAGCGCCGGATGGTGAGCAATTCAATCAAAGTGAAGCAAACCGGTTATCGCTTAAAGAAAATGTGATGATCTTATGTGGACACTATAAAGGAATAGATCAGCGAGTTAGAGATGTGCTTATCACCAAAGAATACACTATTGGTGATTATGTGCTTTCTGGCGGAGAACTTCCCGCTATGGTAATTACAGATGCTTTGGTTAGATTGATACCCAACGTTATTGGTGATGCAGGAAGCGCCTTAAGTGATTCATTTCAGAATGGACTGCTGGAAGCACCCGTTTATACGCGCCCGGCTGAGTTTAAAGGATTAGAAGTCCCCAAAATTCTCTGCTCCGGTGATCATAAAAAGATTGAAGCGTGGAAAACAGAGCAATCTCTGAAAAGAACAAAAGAACGAAGAAAAGATTTGTACGAAAAATTTAAGAAAGATTATTAACGGCTGATTAGTCAGCAAATAAACAGAATCATGGATAAGTTAAAACTTGTAGAACAAACGATAGTTAATGACGACATCGCTCAATTCACCGCTGGTGATACAGTGAATGTTCACTACCGTGTGCGTGAAGGAGAAAAGGAAAGAATTCAGCAATACGAAGGTGTTGTTTTGAACGAAAGAGGAAGCGGAGCTAACAAAACGTTTACTGTTCGTAAGATAAGCAGTAATGTTGGTGTTGAGCGTATTTTCCCTCTTTACTCTCCATTTATTGCAAAAATAGAGGTTAAGAAACGTGGTAGTGTACGACGTTCTAAACTATTCTATTTGCGCGAACTAAGAGGAAAAGCGGCTCGTATTAAGGAGCGTAGCCCAGAAGGCAAAAAGAAGTAACGTTCGCTTTTTTAAGAAACCGGTAAGGGCAAGAAGGTATTGCCCGAACTTCTCTTTTATAAAACTAAATTTATTTAGATGAATATTATTCTTTTTGGACCTCCGGGAGCAGGAAAAGGTACTCAGGCTAAACTGCTTCAAGACAAATACTCTATTCCTCACCTTTCAACAGGTGATATTTTCAGAACTGCGATTAAAAATCAAACTCCGCTGGGTGTTAAGGTGAAATCTATATTGGATTCCGGGCAATTAGTGCCAGATGAAACCGTAGTTGACCTTGTTGCCGATGAACTGAAAGACCCAAAATATGACACTGGGTTTATTTTAGATGGTTTTCCCAGAACAGTTCCTCAGGCCCAGGCCTTTGACTTAATTGCTGAAAATCAAAACAAAGCTGTTGACGCTTTTGTGGTACTTACCGTTCCCGAAAAAGAACTTATCTCCAGAATTCTTTCCCGGGGACAAGGCAGGGCTGATGATACCGAAGAAAAGATCAAAACCCGTTTAAAAGTTTATCACAAAGAAACAGAGCCGGTTCAAAGCCACTATGCCACAAAAGGTGTGGTAAAAGAAATTGATGGTATCGGTACTATTGATGAGATTTTTGAGCAAATTATTTCTTCTTTGAGTTAAATTCTAAAAGCCATCTTCTTGATGGCTTTTTTTATTCATCCTCAAGTTGCTTAATCATAATTTTGGTTTCAGGAACCGCCCCTTTTGATATTGTGAACTGAAGAGCCTCTAAATAATTGGAAAGCACCTCTAGTTCCTCAGAATACCACTTTTTAAATTGCTCTTCGTTTCCTTCTCCGTAGATCAAAAACTTCCTTGTTTCAGACTCCAGAATATCTACTCTTTTTCAATCACAGAGATCAGATTCGATCCTCGGTCAAGACTTGCCAGGTAATCTTTTCCAATCGTTGTAAAGTTTTCCGACTCAAACCCCGATCTAACTATCAGCATGTTATTCGTGAAATCGATAGATCTGTTTATCGATATTTCAGAATCCGGATTTGTGGCTAATTGATTTCTTAAACTGTCAACTCTTTCTTTTGCAGAAACAGCTTTAGTATAAAGATCATCCAGATTCAACAGAAACGTTTCGTAATAATTGACTCTGTTCCTTCTTTCCACCGCTTCTTCTCTTAAGGTTGTTAAATAGAAGGCCCCGTAAACCCCAATAAATACAACCAACAATTCAAGTAAAAGGAACTTCCAGCTTCGGTTTTGAATGATTTTTTTCATGTGAACAGATTAAAAGATAGACAATCCTGTTTTTGTTGTAAGCCTTTCCAGAACCTCCATTCCTAAAACCGAATTTCCGGCTTTATTTAGTTTTGGGCTCCATACAGCTACACTATAGTGTTCTGGAAAAACAGCAGCAATTCCTCCGCCAACACCACTTTTTCCGGGAAGACCAACTTTAAAAGTAAACTCGCCAGCCTGATCATAAAACCCACATGTGAGTAAAATTGCACTTAATCTTTTTGATTGAGAGGCGTTCAGAATTCGTTCTTTGCTCACAAAATGTTTTCCATGATTTGCATACAGCAAAAAAGTTTGCGAGAGTTCTTTACAACTCATTTCAATTGAACACATATAGAAATAAAAGTCCAGAACCTCTTCCACAAGGTTTTCAATGTTCCCGAACGATTTCATCAAACTCGCCAATGCCACGTTTCTATAGCCCGTATCTTTTTCGGATTCAGCAACCTTTTCATTATAGCTGATAGTGCTATTACCTGCTAATTTTTGGACAAACCTAAGAAAGTCATGCTTAGGATTCTTAAGATTAGAAACCAACACATCTGAAACTACTAATGCTCCGGCATTTATAAGCGGGTTTCTTGGTATACCCGACTCATATTCTAATTGAACCAAAGAGTTGAATGGATTTCCCGAAGGCTCTACACCAACTCTTTTCCACAGTTTCTCGCCCAACATTGGGTACGCCATTGTCAGGGCAAAAACTTTGCTTATGCTTTGAATGGAAAACCTTTCCTTATTACATCCTATGAAATAATCCCCATTATCGAGAGTACTTAGATGGATTCCGAATTTATCAGGATCAACCTGTGCTAACTCGGGTATATAATTAGCTACTTTTCCTCCAAAGCTTTCTCTTTTCAGCTCTGCGTTTATATCATCAAGTATTTTTTGGTATTCCATTAATTGATAATATAATTTTTTGCGATTTCAGCAAACTCCTTTACTTCTTGTCTTTGCCATTTCTTGTCCTTTCCGAGTTCTTCAGCCATTATCTCTGCTACCTTTGGTGCAACTTCCATTGTGGCTTCTGCATCAAGCAATAAAGCTCTTACTCTTCTTGATAAAATATCCTCTAATGTTTGCGCCCACTCATTTCTTATTGCCCAAACAATCTCTGCTTTTATATATGGAAGACCCGGATGCAGCTTTTCTTTCATAGAATCATTTTCTTCCATTATTTTTTCTATTGCAACCCGATCTGATCCATATACACTTAACGGATCTTTCTTGTCCACATTTTTTAACCAACCGTGAATACGTTGATTCTTTGTTTTTGTTTTTTTGAATTCCACCCCCGCAACCATTGCCGCCCGATCGATCGTGTCTTCGGCCATTTTTCTGTAAGTAGTCCATTTTCCACCGGCAATAGTAACCAATCCGGATTCAGAAATCTGAATGTGGTGGCTCCTGGATATTTCAGATGTAGACTTTGACTCCGGCGGTTTCACAAGAGGCCTTAATCCTGCAAAAACACTCTTTACATCTTTTCTGGTTGGGTCTTTCGTTAAGTATTCTTTCGCGTGTTTAAGAATAAAATCTATTTCTTCATCTAATGCTATTGGCTCTAAAGCGGGTTTGTCGATTGGAGTGTCTGTTGTACCCACAAGGGCCTTTCCGTGCCACGGAACAGCAAAAAGCACTCGTCCATCATCTGTATGAGGAACCATTATAGCAGCGTCTCCGGGTAAAAATTCTTTATCCAGCACCAAATGAATGCCCTGTGCACACTGAATTATATTTTCGTGTTTCTGATCATCCATTTTGAGTATAGAATCAGAAAAAATTCCCGTTGCATTAACAACCGCTCTGGCTTTGATCGTAAATTCCTCTCCATATATATGATCTCTGGCAACTACACCGTCAATAAAACCTGAATCTCCTTTTATCAATTCATTTACTTTCATGTAATTTACCGGAGTCGCCCCAAGATCCGCTGCTGTTTGAGCTAAATTTATAGCCAAACGCGAATCATCAAACTGGCCGTCATAATAAATTACTCCTCCTCTCAGTCCTTCCGGTTCCAGTGTTGGGATCTTTTCCAGAACCTCTTCCTTTGAAAGTGTTTTGGATTTTTTGATACCCAGCTTTCCTGCTAAAGCATCGTACACTTTCATACCTATTCCATAAAACGGACCATTCCACCATTCATAACTTGGAACTATAAACGATTGGTGACTCACCAAATGCGGAGCGTTCTGAATAAGTAAGCCTCGTTCATGCAAAGCTTCAATAACCAGAGAGACATCACCTTGTTGTAAATACCGAACCCCTCCATGAACCAATTTTGTGCTTCTGCTGGATGTACCTTTGGCAAAATCAGCCATATCCAACAACAGAGTCTTGTAGCCTCTATTTGCTGAATCTACAGCACAACCCAAGCCTGTTGCTCCTCCCCCAATTATCAGAATATCCCAATAATCGTTGTATTCTCTAAGATGATTAAGTGATTCGGTACGATTCATTTTGGTTATTCAAATTTTAGATAGAAAATTAAATTTAGCCCTTACATAAGATCCCGAAATAAATTCGGGATGACGATCTTTCTTGAAACAATACTAATTAGCCTTGTTACTACGCTCTGCGTTGTAACATTCTTCTTTACTAAGTTTAATCAATTTAGATCCGACGGAGACCATCGGATCTAGATAAAACATTTTTCTTTTCTATTTCTTAATTCAGTCAACCCAATTCTTGCTCTTCTCCACCGCCTGATTCCATTTTTCTAACAGTCTTTCTTTTTCTGATGTTTTCATTTCCGGCTCAAACCTTGCATCAATTTCCCATTTCTTTTGTAGCTCGTCTGTGCTTTTCCAGAAGCCAACAGCCAGGCCAGCTAAATATGCGGCTCCTAGTGCGGTTGTTTCCGTTACTTTTGGTCTCACGATCGGAATTCCAAGAATATCAGACTGAAACTGCGTGAGTGTTTTATTTACAGAAGCTCCGCCATCAACCCGGAGCTCTTTAATTGAAATTCCTGAATCCGCTTCCATTGCCGTCAGCACATCTTTCACCTGAAATGCGATTCCTTCGAGCGCGGCTCTTGCTATGTGTCCGGCTGTTGCTCCACGCGTTAGCCCATACATGGCTCCGCGAGCTTTTTGATCCCAATGCGGGGCGCCAAGTCCTGCAAACGCGGGAACCAGATATACTCCTCCATTATCTTTTTCTGTCAAAGCCAGTTTTTCCACATCTGCTGATGATTTAATAATTCCCAAACCATCTCTTAGCCACTGAACCAGCGCTCCCGCAATAAATATTGAACCTTCCAAAGCATAGGTCGTCTCACCGTTCATTTGCCAACCAATTGTAGTTAACAAGTTGTTCTCAGAAGTGATCGCTTTTTCTCCCGTGTTGAACATGATAAAAGAACCTGTTCCATACGTATTCTTAAGCATTCCGGGCTCAAGACACATTTGTCCGAACAGCGCAGCTTGCTGATCTCCGGCTATTCCTGAAATTGGAATTCCTTTTTCAAAGCAATCCAGCTCAGCCGCTGCAATTTCTCCGCTCGAAGAACAAACATTTGGTAACACATTTTCCGGGATGTCCATTAGCTCCAAAAGTTCTGTATCCCATTCTTTGTCATGGATATTGAAAAGAAGTGTACGTGAAGCATTTGTAATATCCGTAACGTGCTTTTTTCCTTTAGTAAGATTCCATATCAACCAGCAGTCTATTGTTCCGAAAGCAAGTTTGCCTTCTTCTGCTTTTTCTCGGGCGCCCTCAACATTATCGAGAATCCACTTAAGCTTCGTTCCTGAGAAATAGCTATCTAAAACGAGCCCCGTTTTTTGCTGAATTTTATCTGACCATCCGTCATTCCTGAGCTCATCACAGTAATCTGACGTTCTTCGGTCTTGCCATACAATAGCATTATAAACCGGCTTTCCCGTTTCCTTATCCCAAACTACGGTAGTTTCTCTTTGGTTTGTGATCCCTATCGCGGCTATTGTTTTCCCGCCTTCGGTATATTTTGAAACGACTTCTTCAATTACTTCTTTTTGGGAGTTCCAAATCTCCTCGGGATCATGTTCTACCCAGCCATCATTTGGGAAATGTTGTTTAAATTCTTTTTGAGCAACATGTTCAACCTCTCCTTTTTTATTGAAAAGAATTGCTCTGGAGCTGGTTGTTCCCTGATCTATGGATAGGATGTATTCTTTAGCCATGAAGAAAACATAATGCTATTTTTGTATTTCTTCTGCTTTATTTTGTAGCCACTTAAAAGCTTTCTCTTTATCCACAAAAATTTTAGACACCAATCCGTTATTACTGGCAACCGTTTCCCAGAATTTCCAATAATATAATTTTGAGCTTTCCACAAAAAGAGCCGTTATCACGTATTTGTGTTTAATATTTAGCTTTTCATTTTTCTTTGGATCAAAAAACTCCATAACCTGCAATATACCGGCATCCAACTCAACCTTACTTAAATCCTTTAATAATTTATAACCAAGGTTATGTGCTTTTTCCCGGCCTTTGTAGCTGATTTCTATTGCGGATTCTAAATTTAGTTTTCCGGTTGCTACAACTTCCAGTATTTCTGTTTCATCATGTTTTATGAATTCAATTTCATACATTGCAGCCCATCTTATTAATGCTCACATGAATAAACTAAATATTACTTCTTCTGTAAAGTTTTTTATTCCGACTAAACTGAGCTAAACAAATTTAACCAATGCATTTCTGAAAGCTCTGGCTCCTATTTCCACAAGCTGCTTAGATTTGTAAAACTCAAATGTATCGCAGGTTTCTCTTGGTACTTCGACTAAAATATCCGGTTTGTAATGTTCTATCATTAATTCTGTAAGCCTGTCTTGTGTAAAGCTGAATGTGCTTTCCATTAGCTCAAACAGAGAAAAAGATTCTATTTTCTTCTCTTCGCTTTTTGTTAACTCTTTAATTGAATCCGGCAGTATACTTTCAAACCAATATCTTTTTCTCTGCTTTTTTTCTTCCTTAACTAACAGTTCTTCCACTATTGTTTTTGAGTTTATATCTACAGCAACAATAATTGCATCTTCTCTTTTATTGACGAGATTTATAGGCAACGGATTTAAAACACCTCCATCAACCAAAACCTTTTCTTCATCAACAATGGGAGTAAAAATCCCGGGAATGGATACTGAGGCCCTCAATGCTTTAAAAAGGTCTCCTTCTTTAAAATGAACCTCCTTGTGATGTTTCATATCGGTTGCAACTGCTGTAAAAGGAATTTTAAAGTCTTCTATTTTCTGTTGTCCGGTAACCTCTATATGTTTTCCGAACAATCTTTCACCTTTTACAAACCCCTGAGAAGTAAATGTGAAATCCAACAGATCAAAAACTCCTTTTTTGGTGAGGCTTAGCATCCATTTTTTGTATTCCGGTAGCTGACCTGCACAGTAAATTCCTCCTACAACCGCCCCCATTGAACAACCTATTACTTCTATGATCTCATAGCCTTCTTTTTCAAGTTCCTCTATAACTCCGATATGTGCTACTCCTCTGGCTCCTCCGGAACCTAATACGAGATGTACTTTTTTCTTCTCTGACATTATTTCTTGTCAATAATTATACTTCTAATTCTTACAACCAGATTCTTTCTCAGCTAATTTAACCAATTCCCAATACGGCGGTTTATATCCGTTTTCTTCGATAAATGAATCAACAGCTATTGAGGTTTTCTCTTTCAACTCTTTATGTCTTTGTATAAAGGCGTCGCTTTTCAACGCTTGGGTTGCACTCACTCCTTCAGGAATCGGTCCTTCCGATTCAAACTGATTTTTGATCCAACTGTTTCCTTTCATAATCCTTGCAAAAGGAAGCATCAGCGGATTGAATTCTATCTCTTCTCCTTGTTCGGTACACACAAGCATGGCATCTATTACCGCGTTATATAAATGATCATCGAACAAGCTTTCAGCACTTCTCCACTCAGCCACTACGGAAAGTTGGGGATCGTACTCCAAGTCTGACGGCATTTGTGTTACAAAATTCTCGACCCCAAAAGTGTTCAGTAATTTCACAACTCCATTAGATGATATGGTTGATTCCGATTCCCACAACTGAATTCCATTATTTTTGTAAGCATATGATCCTACTTCAGAACAAAACATAGCTTCGGGATCATAAAAGTTCATTTTGAAATCGTAAGGAATGTGTCGCTGCTGAACTTCTTCAAACATTTCTTTAGCAGCAATATGAGGAAGCATTGGGTTTTTCTGCATTTCAGAAAGATCAGCTCTGGGGCGCAAAACCATAAACCGAAGCTTTCGGTCTTTGATGTATTCCTCCAGCGTAGCGATAGCAACACCTCGTTCTATATGTGCCTCTATCAAATAAGGAATATTGGTTCCTTCCTCTACATAGATCAAAGCAACGTGCGAAAAGTTACCTGGATAATCATTTCCCCTTGAAATAAGTGCTGAAACTTCCGCTCCTCCTCGTGATACCAATAGATCTCCACTGTGAACTTTTATTCCCAAAATATTTGTAGACGGCGTTTGTGATTCCTCTTCTTTTACATACAAAACCGGATCAATAGGCCCTTCTGACTGCAATAAAACTTCTTCTACTGTTGCGCGCATTCCATACAGCGTTTTATAAAGAATATCTCTGGTTTCTTTTTCTGATATATCCCATTCCGCAGACAGATCTTTGATCACTCTTCGTGCTCTGTTATATACCTCAAAAAACTCAGGATTTTGTAATTCCTGTGCAGCAATAACCGGAGCCAACTCAAAGAAACTCAGAAGGAGTTCGTCGAAAATAACATCATCCGGTTCGGGTTTTCTTTTTTCAATTTCATCAACAACTGAGAACAGATCAGATATAAGAGCTTCAATAACTCCGGGTGTAATTATCTCTTTATCTGCTTTTGCTTCAGTAAATTTACTTTCCAGAAAATCCCATCGTTCATCCTGATCCCAGATAAAAGGAGTGGAATTACCTTCGCTTTCAATGTTGATGGTTGAGTTGTCGGGAATCAGTAATAATCCGTAGAGAATGATTATTCCCAGAAGGGTAATGCTAAGTTTCTTTTTCATGGATAGAATTTAATAAATGCTATTCGTCTTCCCACTTAAATTTAAAGATTTAACTTACAAAAATAGACCTGGTTTATTAGAAAGACGACTATTTTTAAAATATGTCAGTCTTTCATAAATACTTCCAACTACACCGACCTTTAGAATTATTGGCGATCCAAGAACGTAATGAAATCGACGGCTCCGAAGGAGCAATCATTACACTCAGGTTGATTCGTGAATGTGTTCAGTAAGAACGAAGACCTTTTGTAATGATTAGTCGATGTAATGGAGTTCGCGCCAATAATTCTTGTCGGGAGTTTTTGGTACTTTTGTCGGTACAAAAGTACA